>NZ_JBYIQX010000002.1:0-399633 GCF_057707805.1 Streptomyces sp. bgisy159
CGGTGGAGCGCCCCTCCAGGTGGTCAAGGACTACATCGAGAACCAGAAGCGGCCGGACTGAGCGCGGCTGTCGTCGTAGAGCATTCCGGAGCGATGCTGCGGCGCTCCGCGCCGCAGGGCCCAGGATCGGATTCCCTCCCCGCCTGAAGGCGGGGATTCCCTCCGAAGAGGAGGGCCGCCCTCCCGGTACGCCGCGGAGGCGGAGGCCCGGGCGAGGGCCGAGGCCGAGGCCAGGGCGCGGGCGGAAGCGGCGGCCGAGGCCGAGGCGGCGGCCAGGGCGGAGGCGGAGGCCGCGGCGCTCACCGCGCGCCGTCGGGCCGGCCGCTCGCGCCGGATCGCGGTGGACCTGCTGCCGCCGGTCGTCACCCGCACGATCCGCAAGGCCCGCGCCGGCCGCTGACCGCGCGCCGTGCCCGGGGCCCGGAACTCGGGGCCCGGAGGAATCGCGCCCCGGGGCCCGCAGGAGCCGCACGCCGAGGCCCGGGGCCCGCAGGAGCCGCACACCGGGCCCCCGCAGTCACAGTCGCAGCCGACCCGTAGCCGCGGTCAGCCGGGCCGGTAGCGGGCCTCGATGCCCGCGATCACCAGGTCCAGCCCTTCCGCGAAGCGCTGGTCGTACTGAGCGAAGATCTCCGCGCCCGCCGCCGCCGTCAGGGGGAAGTCGGCCAGCAGGCGGGCCCGTTCGCCGATGTCGTAGCCCTCGCGGCGCTCCCCGGGCAGCGGCTCGACGCCCTGTTCCTCGGTGACGAAGCCGAGGGTGTAGGCGAACGTGGTCGTCATGGCGCGCACCGCCTGGGTGAGGGTGAGGCCGGCGGCCGTGAAGAGGCGCAGGTCGTCCTCCATGCGCGCGGCGTGGTCGATGCCCGTGAAGCGGGAGCCGCTGAACACCTTGGCGCCGTCGCGGTAGGCGAGGAGCGCGTCCCGCAGGCCGTGGCCGGTCCTGCGCAGCCGCTCCTGCCAGGTGTCGCCGGGATCGGGTCCGGCCCCGGCGGCCATCCGGCGGTACATCTCGGTCGCCATCTCGTCGAGCAGCGCCTGTTTGTCCTTGAAGTGCCAGTACAGGGCGGGCGCCTTGACGTCGAGTTCCCTGGCGATGGCGCGCAGGGTCAGGCCGTCCAGGCCGACCTCGTTGAGCAGGTCGAGGGCGGTGGCGGCGACGCGACGGCGATCGAGGGGGGCACGGCGCTCGGTGGTCACCCTTGACAGCTTAACGGAGTTAAGGGCACGCTCGTCGACGACAGAACTTAACAACGTTAAGGGGGAGTGGGCATGCTGGACGTCCTGATCGCGGGGGCCGGGCCCACCGGTCTCACGCTCGGCGTCGACCTGGCCCGGCGCGGGGTGCGGGCGCTGGTGATCGAGGCCGGCGACGACGTCGCCGCCGGCTCGCGCGGCAAGGGCCTGCAGCCGCGCACGATGGAGGTCTTCGAGGACCTGGGCGTACTCGACGCCGTGCTGGCGGCCGGCGGCCGGTACCCGGTCAGCCTGATCTGGAAGAACGGCGAGCCGGCCGGGGAGCACGTCATGTTCGACCCGGCGGAGGAGGGCGAGAAGGACTGCCGCTTCATGGAGCCGTGGATGGTGCCGCAGGAGCGTACGGCGCGGATCCTGCTGGCCCGCCTCGGCGAACTGGGCGGCAGCGTGCGCTTCGGCGCGCGGGCCGTCGGCGTGGAGCAGGACGCCGACGGCGTCACCGTGCGCCTGGCGGACGGCGAGGCGCTGCGCGCCCGCCACGTCGTGGCCGCCGACGGCGGCCGCTCGACGGTCCGGCGCGCGCTGGGCGTCGCCATGACGGGCGGCGGAGTCGCCCCCGGGCGGGAGAAGCCGGGCACGGGGGAAGTGGACCCGGACCCGTTCCTGGTGACGGACGTGCGGATACCGGGGCTCGACCGCGGCCACTGGCACATGTTCCCGCCGCCCCGGGAGGGTTCGGGCTTCCTGGCGCTGTGTCCGCTGGCCGGCACCGAGGACTTCCAGCTGGTCGCCGGGTTCCCGGGCGGGGGAACTCCCGACCTGTCGCTCGCCGGGGTCCGCGCGGTCGTCGCCGAGCGCACCCACCTCGCCGCCGGGGACGTGACGGCGGTGAGCTGGGTGTCCGCCTTCCGGCCCCGCGCGGCCCTGGCCGACCGCTTCCGCGTCGGCCGGGTGTTCCTCGCCGGGGACGCGGCGCACGTCCACTCACCGGCCGGCGGCCAGGGCCTCAACACCAGCGTGCAGGACGCCTACAACCTGGGGTGGAAGCTGGGCGCGGTGCTGCACGGGGGAGCGCCGCCGCGGCTGCTGGACACCTACGAGGAGGAGCGCCGCCCGGTCGCCGCCGCGATGCTCGGCCTGTCCACGGCCATCCACCGCGCCGAACGGACGCGGGGCGCGGCGACCCGCCAGCTCGGCCTGCACTACCGCGAGTCCCCGCTCAGCGAGGAGACCCGCCGCGACCCCGGCCCGCTGCGCGCCGGGGACCGCTTCCCGGACGTAACGGTGGACGGCGTGCGCCTCTTCGACCGGCTGCGGGGCCCGCGGTGGACGTCGCTGACCCTGGACTCCGGCGTGTATCTGGTCCGCCCGGACGGCTATGTCGGCTGGGCGGGCGAGACCCCGGAGGGACTCGACGGGTACCGGCGGCGCTGGTCGGTCCCGGCCGCCTGAGCGGCCGGGCCGGGTCTCAGGCGCCGGCCAGCGACAGCTTCACCGCGAACCCGAGGAACAGCGCGCCCGCCGCCGAGGTGGCCCCGGCCGCCAGCCGTCCACGGCGCCGGAACGCCTCGGCCAGCCGTGTGCCGCCGAAGATCAGGAGGGACAGGTAGAGGAAGCTGGCGAGCTGGAGCAGGGCCCCCAGGACGACGAAGGACAGCGCCGGGTAGGCGTAGTCCGGGTCGACGAACTGCACGAAGAAGGAGATCAGGAAGAGGATCGCCTTGGGATTGACCAGGGAGACGGCCAGCGCCCGGCGGTAGGGCCGCTCGTCGCCGCCCTGGACGGCGGCGGGTTCCCGGCCCGTGGTCCGCACGGGTTGCCCGGTCCGCCCCCGCGCCCGCCACATCTCCCGCGCGGAGCGCAGCATCCCGTACGCCATCCACGCGAGGTAGCCGGCGCCGGCGTACTTGACCACGAGGAACAGCAGGGGGGTGGTGGTGAGCACGGACGCCGCGCCGAGCGCCGCGAGGGTCATCAGGACGGTGTCGCCGGTGAACACGCCGGCGGCGGCCGCGTACCCGGTGCGCACGCCCTTGCGGGCGGCCACGGACAGGACGTAGAGCGAGTTGGGCCCCGGGAGCAGCACGATGAGCACGAGCCCCGCCAGATAGGTGGGCAGGTCGATGACGCCGAACATGTGAAGGAGTGTCGCACGCGGGTACGACACTCCTTCCGGGTGACCGGGCCGGCACCGGCCGGACGGCTCAGAAGGCGTCCGACGGGACGTACGTCCCCCAGACCTCCCGCAGCGCGTTGCAGACCTCGCCGACGGTCGCGCGGGCACGCAGCGCGTCCTTCATCGGGTACAGCACGTTGTCCTCGCCCTCGGCGGCCTTCTTCAGCGCCGCGAGGGCGGTGTCCACGGCCTGCTGGTCGCGCTCGGCCCGCAGCCGGGCCAGGCGTTCGGCCTGCTGGGCCTCGATGGCCGGGTCGACGCGCAGCGGCTCGTAGGGCTCCTCCTCGTCGAGCTGGAAGCGGTTGACGCCCACGACCACGCGCTCGCCGCTGTCGGTCTCCTGCGCGATGCGGTAGGCGGAGCGCTCGATCTCGTTCTTCTGGAAGCCGTGCTCGATCGCGTTGACCGCGCCGCCGAGGTCCTCGACCTTCTGCATCAGCTCCAGCGCGGCGG
Source organism: Streptomyces sp. bgisy159 (assembly GCF_057707805.1). Lineage (NCBI taxonomy): Bacteria > Bacillati > Actinomycetota > Actinomycetes > Kitasatosporales > Streptomycetaceae > Streptomyces > Streptomyces sp. bgisy159. The sequence goes on from NZ_JBYIQX010000002.1 coordinate 3,824, forward strand.
CCTCGACGTCGTCCGTCATCCTCTCGATGACGTAGGAGCCGGCGAACGGGTCGACGGTGGCCGTCACGTCCGTCTCGTACGCCAGCACCTGCTGGGTGCGCAGGGCGAGCCGCGCGGACTTGTCCGTGGGCAGCGCGATGGCCTCGTCGAAGGAGTTGGTGTGCAGCGACTGGGTGCCGCCCAGGACCGCGCCCAGGCCCTGCACGGCGACCCGGACCAGGTTGACCTCCGGCTGCTGCGCGGTCAGCTGCACGCCCGCGGTCTGGGTGTGGAACCGCAGCATCAGGGACTTGGGGTTCTTCGCCCCGAACTCCTCCTTCATCACCCGCGCCCAGATCCGGCGGGCCGCGCGGAACTTGGCGACCTCCTCCAGGATCGTGGTGCGGGCCACGAAGAAGAACGACAGGCGGGGCGCGAAGTCGTCGACGTCCATACCGGCCGCGACGGCGGTGCGCACGTACTCGATGCCGTCGGCGAGGGTGAACGCGATCTCCTGCGCGGGGGACGCGCCGGCCTCCGCCATGTGGTAGCCGGAGATCGAGATGGTGTTCCACTTCGGGATCTCGGCCTTGCAGTACTTGAAGATGTCCGCGATCAGCCGCAGCGACGGCTTGGGCGGGAAGATGTACGTCCCGCGCGCGATGTACTCCTTCAGCACGTCGTTCTGGATCGTGCCCGTCAGCTTGTCGGCGCTGACGCCCTGCTCCTCCGCCACCAGTTGGTACAGCAGCAGCAGGAGCGCGGCCGGGGCGTTGATCGTCATCGACGTCGACACCTTGTCCAGCGGGATCCCGCCGAACAGCACCCGCATGTCGTCGACGGAGTCGATCGCCACGCCCACCTTGCCGACCTCGCCGTGCGCGATCGGCGCGTCGGAGTCGTGGCCCATCTGGGTCGGCAGGTCGAAGGCGACCGACAGGCCCATGGTGCCGTTGGCGATCAGCTGCTTGTAGCGGGCGTTGGACTCGGTCGCCGTGCCGAAACCGGCGTACTGGCGCATGGTCCACGGGCGGCCCGTGTACATCGTCGGGTAGACGCCGCGCGTGAACGGATACGACCCCGGCTCGCCCAGCTTGCGCTCAGCGTCCCAGCCGACGAGGTCGTCGGGTCCGTAGACCGGTTCGATCGGCAGCCCGGACTCGGACTCGCGTGCCATTTGTTGCCTCCGCGCTTATTGGTTACTCGCCAGTACGACCGACTCCTCGGCACGGACTGTAGCGGCGGCCGTGCGCCCGGTGGAGTGGACCAGGCTGGGAGCTTGCTCACAACGATGCCGTGTCGTTCGCAACCCGTCACGCACGGGCAGCATCTCTAGGGGAACAAGGGTCGCCGCCTCAGGCGACCGGTGGGACGGCTGGGGGCGCGATGGGCGGCGGGAGCAGAGGCAGATCCGGGCTGAGCGGCAGATCCGGGACCAGAAGCAGATCCGGGCTGAGCGGCGGATCCGGGCTCAGAAGCAGGTCCGGGACCAGAAGCGGAGCGGTGATCGCGACCGCCGGCCTGGCGGCCCTCGCCGTGCTCTGCGGCTGCACGGTCCGCACGACGGAGGCGGACGGCCCGCCGGTGCGGGTCACCCCCACCCGGCCGGGCGAGCCGAGCACCGCCACCCCGGCCACCCCGGCCGACGGCAAGCCGGGTGACGACACCCCGGCACCGTCCTCCGCCGAGCCGCCGTCCTCGCCCCCGCCGTCGTCCCCGGCACCGCCCTCCCCCACGCCCACCCCCGCCCGGGTGCTGTGGCGGCCCGGCGACCAGGGCCGCGACATCCGCGAGCTCCAGGCCCGGCTGCGCCAGGTCGCCTGGCTGTACGACGGGCCCACGGGCGTGTACGACGACCGCACCGAGGAGGCGGTACGCGGCTTCCAGGGCAAGCGCGGGCTGCCCGGGACGGGGACGACGGACACGGTCACCTGGCGGCGGCTGCTGGCCATGACGCACGAGCCGGGCCGGTGGGAGCTCTACCTCATGGGCGGCCAGGAGGCCGCCCCGCCCGACCCGCGCTGCCTGACCGGCCGGGTGCTGTGCATCGACAAGACCTCCCGCACCCTGCGCTGGATGATCGACGGCCGCACCCTGTCGACGGTGGCGGTCCGCTTCGGCGCGCAGTACACGCCGACCCGGGAGGGCGTCTTCCAGGTGTACTGGAAGTCCCGGCACCACGTGTCCACGCTGTACGACTCGCCGATGCCCTACGCCATGTTCTTCAGCGGGGGACAGGCCGTGCACTACTCGGCCGACTTCGCCGCCCGTGGCTATGCCGGCGCCTCGCACGGCTGCGTCAACGTACGGGACGAGGCGGCGATCGCGAAGCTGTTCGACCAGGTGCGCACGGGCGACAAGGTCGTCGTGTCCTGGTGAGCCGCCGGTGCGGCGCGCGAGATCCGCGGCAGGACCGGGAGTGAGCGGGAGGGAGATTGGGCGCGGGCGGGACCGGGGGAACGTGTCCCGCCCGCGCCAGGTGCACGAGCCGTAGGTACGGGGGGAACCCCGGCTCTGTGCGAGGGCCGATGACCAGTCGGCTCGCTTATTACTGCGCGCCCGGGGCCGAAAACGTCACACCTGCCGGGAAGAAATTTCCAGAACTTCCAAAACCGCAGGTCAGAGTGGTTCCGAGGGGGTCAGTGACCGTGGCGCCCGGGGTTGCCGCCCTGGGCGCCACCGTCTCCGTGGCCGCCGCCATGCCCACCGGACCCGCCTTGGCCACCGGACCCTCCGTGGCCGCCGTGAGCGCCGCCGGCGGCCCGCTCGCCGGTGCCCCCGGCACCTCGGGTGTCACCGGTTCCGCCGCTGCGGCCGTCCCGGCCGCCGGTCCGGCCGGTGCCGCCGCCTCCGGAGTGGCCCGCGCCGCCGGTACCGCCCGTACGTCCGGTGCCTCCGGTGTGGGCGCCCGGCTCGTCCCGGCCGTGGTGCCCGCCGTGGTGCCCGTCTTCGCGCTCGTCGTCACCGTCGTCGAGGACGTGCGCGCAGTACGACGGGACGCGGGCCGCGCCGCCCGCCGTGCGCTCCAGGGAGCGGCGCCGCTCGCCGTCCAGTGGACGGCCGTCGTGCAGGTCGCGGCAGGAGTCGGTGATGTCACGGGGCGGGGCGCCCCGGCGGTCGGTGCCGCGCGGGCCGGGCGTGGCGGGTGCGGCGCCCGGGTCGGCGGAGCCGCCCGTCGTGCCGGCCGCCCCGCCTTCCGACGCACCGGCCGTCGCTCCGTCCGGGGTGGCGGCGCCGGTGTCCGGGGTCGCGGAACGCGGCGGGCCGACCGGGCCGGGCGTGGCGGCGGAGACGGAGGCGGCGGGCTCGGGGCCACCGCCGTCGAACGGACCCGGCAGGATCCCGGTCCCGGCGGCGACGGCGACCCCGCCGGCCATTCCGGCGACCAGAGCGGCGGCCAGCCCGAACCGCACCGGCCGGCCCCACCGGGGCCGCGGCACGTCGAACCGGCGCCCGCGGCCGAGCCGGTACAGCCCGGCGTCGGACCCACGCGCGCCCCTCCGTGCCCCGTCCCCGGCGCGCTCCTCGGCCCGCTCCTCCGGCTCACCCGCGCCCGCGGCGCGGAACGCGGCGAGCGCGCCGGCCTCACCGGGCGACGCGGGGCCTGCGGGCGCGGACCCACCGAACCCGTCGGTGGCACCCGCCTCCACGGCCGCGTGCGCCGACGGCACCCCCGCCCGGCCGGACCGCTCCCCCGGCGCGGACGCGTCCGAGCGCGCGGCGGTGGCAGCGGCCCGCTCGTCCGGCACGGCAGCCCCGGACGCCGCCGGGGGAGCCGACGCGGACGAGACCGCGCGTGCCGCGCGGAAGGCGGCCAGTGCGGCGGCCTCACCGGGGAGTTCCGCCGCGGCCTGCGAGGTCCGCGGGGGCGGGGTGCCGAGGGCGGAGAGGGCGGCGAGAGTGCGGGCGAGGCGTTCGGCCTGGTCCCGGTCGGCGGGCCGGGCGCCGGCGTCGGGTGACTCGCCGCGCAGCAGACGCTCGGCGGTCTCCGGGTCCAGCCAGCGGGCGGGGGCCCCGGGCTCGTCCCCGGGGAAGACATCGCGCTCGTCGCCCATCACATGTCCTTCTGCGTCCGCGCCCGGGCGTGCGTCACGCCGGCGGAGCTGACCGCGCCGGCCCGCGGGCCCCGCTGCGGCGGCAGCGCGTCGAGCACCCCGGCGGTCTCCGGGTCCTCGCCGATCAGCTCGGCGAGCTTCTTCAGGCCGCGGTGCGCGGCGGTACGGACGGCGCCGGGCCGCTTGCCGAGCGTCTCGGCCGCGGTCTTGGCGTCCAGACCCACGACGACCCGCAGCACGACGGCCTCGGCCTGGTCCTGGGGCAGCCGCGAGATGAGGGAGAGGGTGCGGTTGGTGGCCAGCGCCTCGATGGCCTCCCCGGCGGTGTCCGACTCGGCGGCCCGGCCCGTCAGCTCGGTCTCGTCGCCGCCGACCGCGGGACGGCGGCCGCGCATGCGTATGTGGTCCAGGGCTCGGTTACGGGCGATCCTGGCGGCCCAGCCGCGGAAACGGTCCGCGTCGCCGCTGAAGCGTTCCAGGTCACGGGCGATCTGGAGCCAGGCCTCGGAGGTGACGTCCTCGGCGTCGATCTCGCCGACGAGGGTGCGGACGTATCCCAGCAGCCGGGGGTGCACCGCGCGGTACACGGAGCGGAACGCGTCCTCGTCCCCGTTCTGCGCCGCCAGCACGGCGGCTGTCAGCTCGGCGTCGTCCCCCAGCACCCTGGTTCCTCGATCGATGGTCGCGGTCCGCGCGACCGCGGGTCTTCGCGGTGGTCGGGCCGCCCGCAGTCACCCCCCGCGGTCCGGCGCGAAAAGGCACGTTACGGCGTGAAACCGCGACTCGTCCACGCCGGTCCGTCCTGCAACTATCTCGTGACATCGCCGACGCGCGACGGGGGTGTGACACAAAACGCACCGCCGGCGCTGTAGGGAGTACGGGCCGTACGCGGCTCGTGCCGCGCGACGGCCGGGGCCTCTCCTGTGGGGGGTGGCGGCCCCGGCCGTTGCCTCGGCCGGCCCCTCGCGAGGACCGGCCGCTCCTTCTTTCCCGCCCACGGCGATGGTCAGCGCAGGAGTGGCGGCCCACCGGGCCGCGGCTATCGTGGTCCAGGGGGCCGCGACTGCCGGTGAGCGAGGTCTCCATGAGCGGATCGGTCACTCCTGCGGGCACCGAGGGCGCCATGGGCCGCGGTTATGCGCGCCACTCCCGCGTCCAGCACCGCGCCGCCGACTACGGGATGCCCCTGCTGGGCCGGGCCCTGGACGAGGTCGTCCTGCCGGAGGAGGGCGCGCCCTTCCGGGCCGCGGACCTCGGCGTGGCCGCCGGAACCAACTCGCTGGACCCGTTACGGGCCGTGGTGGAGGGGATCCGCCGGCGTACCGGCGAGGACACCCCCGTGACGGTGGTGCACACCGACATCCCCGCCAACGACTTCAACGCCATGTTCACGACGATCATGGAAGCGCCCGGCTCCTACGCCCACCTGCCGCAGGTCTTCGCCCACGCCGAGGCGCGCTCCTTCTACGAGCCCCTCTTCCCGCCCGCCGAGCTGCACCTGGCGTGGAGCGCGATCGCCGTGCACTGGCTCTCCCGGGTACCGGAGCCCGTCCCCGGCCACATCTACTCCTCACGGGCCGCCGGCGGCACGCGCCGGGCCCTTCGGGAGCAGTCCCGCGCCGACTGGGAGGCGTTCCTCACCCACCGGGCGCGGGAGCTGCGTCCCGGCGGTCAGCTGGTCGTCCTGGGCGGGGGGCGCGCCGACGACGGGTCCGGCGGGGCCGACGGTCTGATGGACGCCGCCGACGCCGTGCTGGCCGACCTGGTGCGGCAGGGGCTGGTCACGCCGGGCGAGTACGCGCGGATGACGATCCCGACCTGGAACCGGACCAGGGAGGAGTTCCTCGCGCCCCTCGGGGCGGGTCCCCTGTCAGGGGTCCTGCGGGTCGAGGAGTGCGATCTGGTGGTGCTGCCCGACGTCCTCCTCGAACAGCTGCGGGCGAGCGGGGACGTCCACGACTTCGCCGGGCAGGTGACGGCGTTCTTCCAGGCGGCGTTCCAGTCCTCCCTGTTCAGCGCGCTGGACCCGGGCCGCGGCCCCGGCGGGGTGGACGCCCTGGCGGAGGCGTTCGCCGCCGGGATGCGGAGCCGGGTCGCCGCGGACCCGGAAGCGGTCGAGACCCACTGGCACGTCGTCCCGCTGCGCATCGCCCGTGCGTGACGCGCCGGGCGCCCGGACGACCCCTGCCGCCCCGCCGCGTCCCGCGCGCCGTGGCCCCGACGGGCCTCCGGCCCGTCACGCGCGCGGTGCCCGACGGAGTGCCGGGCGGGCCGCGTATCCGCCCATGCCGCCCAGGACGCCCGCCGCCGCGACCAGCAGGGCCGCGGTGATGCCCACCCGCAGCAGCAGGGTGCCGAGGGCCGCGCCGGTCAGCACCGCCACCAGGCCCGCGGCCCGGTAGGGCTGGAACGGGTCGCCCGCCCCACCGCCCAGAGCCGACTTCCGGATCCAGGTGACGAGGGTGCCGGTGACGAGCGTGGTGTTCAGGACCGCCCCGAGCCTCCACATGGTCGCGCTGCGCACGCCCATGGCCGCCGCGGTCGCGGCGATCACCGCGTAGTGCCGGGGCGAGGGCTCCTCCGCGGCGGGCGGCAGACCGACCGCGGCCACCGCCCCGGCCACCAGCAGGGTCGCGGCGATGGCGGCCGAGGTGAGGATCCACCGCCGCCGTCCGGCCTCCAGGGCCGCCCCCAGGCGGTTCCCGACGACGGCGCCGGCCATGAACGCGGCGAGCGCCGTGAACGACGCCAGCGGCGCCGGGCCCCCGCCCCGGGCGAGCGCGAAGCCGAGGAAGAGGATGTTGCCGGTCATGAAGGCGGTGAAGACCTGCCCGAGGCCGAGGAAGGCCACCGCGTCGACGATCCCCATGACCGCGGTGACCACGGCGAGCACCTTCGGCAGTGGATCGGGGTGAGCGGGTGCGGGTACGGACATCGGCTCGCCTTCCTGGTCCCGACGCGCCGGTGTGGAGGCCGGTCCGGGCAGCTCTCCCGGCGAGCGCCCGCGCCGCCCCGCGGAACGGGTCCGCCGCCCATTACAGCCCCGAACCACCCCGACCGGGTCACACGGCACGCCGGGGTCCGGGCCGCCGCCCCGGCTCCGCTAGGGGTTCCGGCCCTGGCCGGTGCCCGCCGTCGGCCGGCCCTGGCCGTCCTGCCGCGGTCCGTTCGTCCCCGCCTCGGCCGCGCTGCCGCCGCCCGGGGTGACGGGCACGCTGGGCGCGGACGGCTCCGTCGGCCGGCCCGCCGCGGCCGTGCCGGCCGGCGGCGTCGGTACGGCGGCCCCCGGGTCCCGGTCCTCGCCCGCCCCGGTCCCGGCCGTCTGCCGGGCGCAGAACGCGTCGACCTGGTCCGCGCCGCCCGCGGCGGCAGCCAGCCGCTCCCAGGCGGTGGCGTCCAGCGCCTTGCCCCGCGCCTCCACCAGCGCGTACGCCTGGCACTGGGCCTCGGTGTCCTGGGCGGTGTCCGGGCGGTCGGTGGCCCCGGGGTCGGCGGCGGAGCGGGAGGCGTCGGCGGAGCGGGAGGCGTCGGCGGACGGCTCGGCGGAGTGGTCCGGTGCCCCGGCCGACGGAACGGGCCGGCCGGGCCGGTCCTGCTCGGGGCCGTCGCCGGAGGATCCGGCCGTCCCGATCGCGGCGACCGCGACCCCGCCGAGGGCGAGGCCGGCCACCGCCATGGACAGCGTGACCCGGACCGGGCGGCGCCCGGACCGGCGCCGGTGGCCGCGGGGGCGCCAGTCGTCGCGGTGCCGGGTACGGGTGCGGTGCTCCCCCGCCTCGCGGGCGGCCCGGAAGGCGGCCACGGCACGCCGCTCGCCCTCGCTGCCGTCGAGCGGCCCGTCGCCGGTGTCCCGCAGCGCGACGGCGAGCAGTTCCTCCAGTCCGGCCGCGAGGCTCAGGTCGTCGGTGCCGCGGACGGGGCCGCCGGACGCGGTGGCGCCAGGGTGCGCACGCCGCCGGTGGCCGTGCGCGGCCCCGCCGTCGTCCTGCCGTTCACCCATGTCCTGTTCCGCCTCTGTCCCGTTGATACGTGTTGCCGTCCGCGCCGCCGCGCGCGGTTCCGCGAGCCGTCGGTGATCCATACGGATGTCCGCCCCGGCCGTTCATGTCGACTCACCCAGCGTCCGGGAGCCGCCATCCGTCACACCCTCGACCCCGAGCTGGCGGGCCAGCCGCTTCAGTCCGCGGTGCGCGGCGGTCCGTACGGCGCCGGGCCGTTTGCCGAGCACCCGGGCCGCCGCGGGCCCGTCGAGGCCGACCACCACCCGCAGCAGCACCGCCTCGGCCTGGTCGCGGGGCAGCCCCCGCACCAGCTCCAGGGCGCGCTCGGTGGAGAGGGTCTCCAGCGCCTGGTCGTGCGTGCTCTGCGGTCCGGGCAGCTCCAGTACGTCCTGCTCCAGGGCGGTGCCCCGGGGCCGTACCCGCAGCCGCCGCAGATGGTCCAGCGCCCGGTGCCGGGCGATGGTGGCGGTCCAGCCGCGGAAGCCCGCGCCGTCGCCCTTGAACCGGCCGAGGTCCCGGGCTATCTCCAGCCAGGCGTCGGACGCGACGTCCTCGGCGTCGTCGCCGACGATCCCGCGCAAGTAGCCGAGCAGCCCCGGCTGCACGATCCGGTACGCCACCGCGAACGCGGCCTCGTCGCCGCCCTGGGCCCGCACCACCGCCGCGCCCAGTTCCCCGTCGTACGCGTGAGCGCGCCGGGGTTCCCCTCCCTGGCCCAAGACTGTCCTCGTTCGTGCGGAGTTCGTGGCGGGTGCGCGGTCCCGGCGCCGGGTCGGCGGTCCGGCCGGGGGCACGCTCCCACGGTCATCAGCGTCGCCGCTGACGGAAACGTCACAGAGCACCGGCGACGCCGACGCGGCCCACCCCCGTAGGACCGTGCCGGTGCCGCCGGTGCGCCCCCCGGTCAGGCCGCTGCCCTCCTGACCCTGCCGGGCAGGGTCAGGAAGAAGAGGTGCAGGGACTCCTCCGGCCCGCCCACCTCGTACCGGTTGACGACCTTCCCGAGAGGGTTCCAGATCCGCCCGTCCGGCATCCGGACGCCGACGGGCTGACCGAAGTAGGCGCGCTGCTCGGTGTCGAAGTCGACCCAGACGGCCCCGGCGCGCCGGACGAGCACCTCACCGACGTAGGCGCCGAGCGAGACGAGGGTGTCGTGCACCAGTTCACGGCTCCCGCCACCCTTGCGCAGGCCGTCGACCAGCGAGTCGACGACGCGCAGGCTGGCGACGGAGTAGTCCAGCGGCAGCCGGCGGCGCGCGCCGACCCGGGCCACGAATCCGGCCGCCCGGGCCGTCATCGCGTCGGCGTCCTCCATAGGGTCCGTTCCCCTCCTCGACATGGCGGGGAACACCGAGTCAGGTCTCCCCGCCTGCCCCAGCGCACGGACCTCCGAAGACGTCACACCAGTCCCATGTGTCACCGCTCACACAACGCCCCCGCCCCGCCGCGTCACCCCACGGCGTCCCGGCACAGCAGCCGCAGCGACCCCTCCCCGGCGAAGCAGCGCCGGGCCTCGTCGAGGGGGTCCCACAGGCGGCCGTCGGGGGTGCGCACCCAGTGGTCGCCGCCGCTGGTCCACCACTCGCCGCCGGTCTCCCGGACGATCACCTCGCCGGCGTACGCGCCGAGGCCGCGCAGCGCGCTTGCCATGGCGGCGTACGGCGTGCCCTCGCGGCGGATGTCGTCGATCACCCGGTCGACGCGCCACAGACTCTGTGCCGAGTAGTCGAGGTACAGCCGGGCGCCCTCACGCATCGTCGCCACGGCGTCGGCGGCCCACCGCTGAGGTCTGGCGGCGGCCGTGGGCCGGGTCTCCTGGGTCTCGCTCATCGCACTGGTCACACAGGGAAGAGCGACTCCGGCCCGTCATTCGTCACCGGCGCGAGGCACCTGACACGGGACCGGCGCAGGACCGCCCCACCTCCCCCGCACCCCGGTCACCGGCGGTCCCCGGTGTGACACTCCGCCCCGGCCCTGCGCTCTCGAAGTGATGAGCGCGTACTTCCATCTCCGCGCCGTGCCCCCGGCGGCGCTGCGCAACAGCGCGTCCTGGCTGCGCAGGCTGTTCGACGACGACTGGAACACCGTGCGGGACCGGATCGACCGGCACCGCGAGGAAATGCTCGACGCCCGCTACCACGACCACCAGCTTCTCTACGCCGACGCCCCGCCGGAGCACACCGACGCCGGCCCCGGCGCCCAGGTGGTGCTCGGCGGCCAGCGGGTCTACACGACCGACACCGGGCAGCCACCGTTCCTCCTGCTGACGGCGGCCCAGACGGCGCGGGTGGCCGCCTTCCTGTCGGCCGCGGACTTCGACGCCCTGTGGCGCCCGGCCCGCGGCAGTCTCCTCGCCCACTACGGCGGCCCGGCCCACGAGCCGCGTGCCAAAGCCGCGTTCGCCTCCGCGCACCGCGACCTGACGGCCTTCTACACGACGACGGCCCAGTACGGGGACGCCGTGGTGAAGTGGCTGGTGAGATAGGGGGCGGTCGTCACCCCACGGCCCGTGCGCGGCGCGAGACCACCGCCCGCAGTACCCGCCGCCCCTCGGTGGACACGTCCAGCGCCCGGCGCAGCCCGCCCGCGCCGTGCTCCGCGAGGAGTTCCAGGATCGTCAGCTGACGGCGCAGCTCGGCGGCGGCCAGCGGCGGCATCCCGTCGGTACGGCCCTCGCGGCGCGCGTCGACCGGGTCGGGGTCGTCGGAGGGGTCGAGCAGCCGGTGTATCTGCAGCGCGGCGACCGAGCAGGCGTCGGCCCACGTCCGCAGCTCGCCGTTCGACCGCTCGGCCGGCACCGCGGCGAGCATCCGCCGGGCGAGCGCCGCGGCCTCGTCGCCGGCGCCCTCGGCGTCCTCGGGGGTCTCGCCGATCCGTTCGCGCGCCTGCTCCACCAGGCCGCTCCAGGCCGCCGCGTCGGCCCCCGCCGCGAGGTTCCCCCACAGCGGCCGCAGCACCTCGTCGTCGCCTCCCAGCAACGGCACGCACCGGTCCAAACAAGCCAAGCCGCTGGCGGCCAGTCCACGCTCGTCGGCCTGAGCGATCAGTTCCACCAGGCTCATCACGTCTCCCTCGCCGGGGCGCCATCCCTTACGGAGCCCGCACTTCCCCTTACTGCGTGCGACGGCACCGGAATGTCACTGGAGCACCACACCGAGTCCCGCCCCACTCACGACCGGCGCTTTTCAGCCAAGCACCGGGGCCTGCATGATCCCGCCGGCCACCGGTCCGCGCAACGCCTTCTCGTGCTGCATCCGCGTCAGCCGCAGCACCAGCAGGACGGCGAGCACGGCGGCGAGGGCGTCGGTGAGGTCGGCGAAGAGGAGCAGCCGGACGGCCGTACGCCCCACCTCGGCCTCATCGGCGCGCCCGTACATCCGCGACGCGACGCGGCTGACGCTGATCGAGACGACCCACATCACCCACCAGGCGTTGACCAGCCCGTGTCCGCGGGGCCGCTCCGGGTCGCCGCTGGCCTTCCAGACGTCCACCGTGATCCGGCGCGGGAACCACAGGTTCACGAGCGGCACGAACCACGCCCCGATCGCCCAGCCGCGCTTCATGGTGTGCCCGAACGGGTCGAACACCTCCGCGTTGACGCGCACCCGGTAGAACCAGCACAGGAACACGACCGCGGCGGCCAGCAGGGCGCCGCTCTGCAGCACCCCCGAGGTCTCGAACAGCGAGTCGGCGCGGTCGGCCCGCCGGGCCAGGTCCGCTCCCCCGCCTCCGTTCACGATGTCGTCCAGGACATTGTGGACGTACAGCTCGACCCCGACCGCGAACAGGTCGACGACCAGGACCAGCCCGAGCAGGGCCGCCGTCGCGCGCCCCAGTCCGACCGGCGAGCGCAGCCAGGCCACCGGCGCCACCCCCTTGGCCGGCGGCACCGGGCTCACCGGCGGCGCCGACGGCAGCTCCCGCGGGGTCCCGGACGGCGCGGCGGCGCACTGCCCGCACGACGGCTCCCCCTCCGGCACGGCACCGGCCCTCCCGCAACGCGCGCACGACATGAAGCCCCCTCCCCTCCCCGGCGGTCCCCCCGGACCGCATGGAGCGGAACCTACGGTTCATCACCGTCGCGGGTCCACACCCGTTACCGACCCGTCACCCCACGCGCCCGGCCAGCGCCCCGAACTGCGCCCACGTCAGCGCCGGCTCGCGGGCGTCCCACAGCTTCTGGGCGGTCGCCCGCAGCGGCATCCGTATACCGGCCGCCACCTGGTCCTGCGTCTGCGCGCCGGCCAGGTCGCACCACACCGCGAAGAACCCGCCGGGTATCTGCGCGTCGTACCGCGACGCCACCGGCGTCGTGCCGCGCAGCACCAGCGGCGTCCACTGCTCGTAGATCCGCCGCCCCGTCGGATAGACGAAGGTCTGCGGCTCGCCGAGCACGTAGTAGAGGAACTCGTCGTTGTAGTTGACGACCTTCCGGCCGGCGCTCAGGTACTCCACCGGCTTGCGCGCCCCGAGTTCCTTGCCGGTCCAGTACGCGGCCCGCAGGTCGTCGGCGGGCCGTACCGAGCTGTCGCGGAAGAAGCCGTCGTTCCACACCGACATGGTCCGGCCGTGGGCGCGGACGGTCCCGGCCCGGTCGTTGAGCCAGCCGGTGGTGAGGTCGGCGACCCCCGCCCCGGCCCCGTACCGCTTCCGCGCTGCGGCCGCCAGCTGCGGGTAGGAGGCCTCCGGGTCGGACGCCATCAGAGCCAGGTACTCGTCCCCGCCGAGGTGCCACTCGCCGCCCGGGAACAGATCGGCGTACTCGTTCAGCAGGTCGTCGACGAGCCGGGCGGCGGCGGGGTCGGATATGTCGACGGCGCCGCGAGCGGCGGCCCCCCGCACGTTGCGCAGCTGGAGCTCGGGGTGCGCGGCGATGACCGCGCCCAGGTGGCCGGGCGAGTCGATCTCGGGGACGACGGTGATGTGCCGCGCCGCCGCCAGCGCGACGATGTCCTTCACCTGCGCCTTGGTCAGGTGCTGCCGCGCCACGATCTCCGGATGGCTGTCGGACTCGATCCGGAAGGCCTGGTCGTCGGAGAAGTGCAGCTGCAGCCGGTTGTACTTCAGGTCCCCCAGCTCCCGCACCCGGTCCTCGATCCACCCGGCGGTGAAGTGCTTGCGCGCGATGTCCAGGGAGAGGCCGCGCACCGGCTTGGCCGGCTGGTCGCGCACCACGCCCTCCGGCGCCGTACCGCCCCCGCGCACCTCCTGCTTCAGCGTCCGGGTCCCGTAGAAGACCCCCGCCTCCGGCCCGCTGATGGTGACCCGCCCGTCGCGCACGGTCATCGTGTACGACTCCGGGTTCGCCCCCTTCCCGTCGTCGAGCTCAAGCCGCAGGTCCCCGGGCCGGGTCCCCGCCGACTCGCCCGCGTACGCCAGGCCCAGCTCCCCGGCTATCAGCCGGCCCTCGTCGGCGAGCCGGGCGTCGTCGACGACGACCCGCTGTCCCTTCGCCGGCCGCCACCCGGGTCCGCGCGCCGCCGTGTGCGACCGTACGGCGGGTATGGTCCGGGGCGCCTCGGACAGGGGGTACGTCCGGGTGGGTGACGGGTCGGCCGGGGTCGACGAGGCGGCGGACGGACTCTGCGCCGAGACCGTGCCCGGAGCCCGCTCCGCGCCGGCCCCGGCGTCGTCGCCGCCGGTCGACGCCCACACCCCGATCCCGACGCCGAGTCCGACCGTCGTGACGAGCGCCCCGACGAACAGCGCCCGCCGCCCCGTCCTGCCGTCGCCCCGCACCCTGCGCCTGTGCCTGCTCATTCCGCCAACCTACGACCGGCGGCAGCCGAACGTGTCCACCGGGCGTTCCGAAACTCTCCCGTTCGGGTGAAATTCAGGCAACCGTCGGCCGCCTCGTGACCATTCTGGATAGCGTGGCGTCACACCTTTCACAGCATCCCCTGCCGCACCACTTCGTGACGCGAGGATCCACGCTGCCCGCCCACCGACTCCCCCACCCGCCCGGCCCGGTCGCCATACCGGACCTGCCCCTGCTGAGGGGCTTCAACACCGCCCCGGCCCCCGAGGCCCACCGGGCCCTCCTCTCCTGTCTGCGCAGCCCGCGCTGGGCCCACCGCGTCGCCGCGCACCGCCCCTACCCCACCCCGGACGCCCTGCTGGCCGCCTCCGACGAGGCCGCCTACGACCTGACGTCGGCGGACCTGGCACAGGCCCTGGCGGGCGAATCGCTCCCCGCCCTGCCGGACGGCACCTACGAGGCCGCCCACACCGCCCTGAGCGCCGCCCACGCCGCCTACGAGGCGAAGTTCGGCCACGTCTTCGTCATCTGCCTGGCGGGCGTCTCCCCGCGCGAGTCGCTGGACCGCGTCCTGGAGGGAATCCGGTCACGATTGGCGAACGATCCGGAAGACGAACGTGTAGTGGCCACGGAAGAACTCCGCCACCTCGCCCGGGAGCGTCTGATCGCCCTCCTCACGGACGGAACTCACCCGTACGTGCGCTCTTGAATGCCAGTTTGATCACACCACAGACCCCCGGCTGAGCCCGGCGGCGGCGCATGGCTACGATGCTGGGGGCCGGTGGACCGTACCCGGCCGGGCCCGACCGACACCGAAGCCGGCGCGGCCCTAGTCCCCGCTCCCGGAGGGTTCTTCCGTGCCGGCTGGAACGCTGTACCGCGGCCGGGAAGGAATGTGGTCCTGGGTGGCTCACCGAGTCACCGGCGTCCTCATCTTCTTCTTCCTGTTCGTCCATGTGCTCGACACCGCTCTCGTGCGCGTCTCCCCCGAGGACTACGACAACGTCGTAGCCACGTACAAGACGCCCATCGTCGCCGTGCTGGAGTACGGCCTCGTCGCCGCCATCCTCTTCCACGCGCTCAACGGCCTGCGCGTCATCGCCGTCGACTTCTGGTCGAAGGGCGCCCGCTACCAGAAGCACATGCTGTGGACCGTTGTCGGCGTCTGGGTCGTGCTGATGCTCGGGGCGATCTACCCGGTGCTCGGCCACGCCGCTCGTGAACTGTTCGGGAAGTGACGTCGATGGCCACCACTGAAACCACCGCGTCGGGCGTCGGCCCGGTCGAGGACGCGCACGGCGGCTACGGCGTGGACAACCCCGCGCCGCTCATCGAGGCCCCGCGCAAGCGCACCAAGAAGACCCCGCGGTCCACCCGCGGCAACTTCGAGATGGCCGCCTGGCTGTTCATGCGCCTGTCCGGCATCGTCCTGGTCGTCCTGGTCATCGGCCACCTGCTCATCCAGCTGGTGCTGGACGGCGGCGTGTCGAAGATCGGCTTCGCCTTCGTGGCGGGCCGCTGGGCCAGCCCGTTCTGGCAGGTCTGGGACCTGCTGATGCTGTGGCTGGCGATGCTGCACGGCGCGAACGGCCTGCGCACGGTCATCAACGACTACGCGGAGCGCGCGAACACCCGGCTGTGGCTGAAGGCGCTGCTCTACACCGCCACGGTGTTCACCATCCTGCTGGGCACGCTGGTGATCTTCACCTTCGACCCGAACATCCGCTAGGCACGGGGCTGCGAGAATCATGAAGATCCACAAGTACGACACCGTCATCGTCGGCGCCGGCGGCGCGGGCATGCGCGCGGCCATCGAGTCGACGAAGCGCAGCCGCACCGCCGTGCTGACCAAGCTCTACCCCACCCGCTCCCACACGGGCGCCGCGCAGGGCGGCATGGCCGCCGCGCTGGCCAACGTGGAGGAGGACAACTGGGAGTGGCACACCTTCGACACGGTCAAGGGCGGTGACTACCTGGTCGACCAGGACGCCGCCGAGATCCTGGCGAAGGAGGCCATCGACGCCGTCCTCGACCTGGAGAAGATGGGCCTGCCGTTCAACCGCACCCCGAACGGCACCATCGACCAGCGCCGCTTCGGCGGCCACAGCCGCAACCACGGCGAGGCCCCGGTCCGCCGGTCCTGCTACGCCGCGGACCGCACCGGCCACATGATCCTCCAGACGCTGTACCAGAACTGCGTCAAGGAGGGCGTGGAGTTCTTCAACGAGTTCTACGTCCTCGACCAGCTGATCACCGAGGTGGACGGCGTCCGCAGGTCCGCCGGTGTGGTCGCCTACGAGCTGGCCACCGGCGAGATCCACATCTTCCAGGCGAAGGCCGTGATCTACGCCTCCGGCGGCTGCGGCAAGTTCTTCAAGGTGACGTCCAACGCGCACACGCTGACCGGCGACGGCCAGGCCGCCGTGTACCGCCGGGGTCTGCCGCTGGAGGACATGGAGTTCTTCCAGTTCCACCCGACCGGCATCTGGCGCATGGGCATCCTGCTCACCGAGGGCGCCCGCGGCGAGGGCGGCATCCTGCGCAACAAGGACGGCGAGCGCTTCATGGAGAAGTACGCTCCCGTCATGAAGGACCTGGCGTCCCGTGACGTCGTGTCCCGCTCCATCTACACGGAGATCCGCGAGGGCCGCGGCTGCGGTCCCGAGGGCGACCACGTCTACCTCGACCTGACGCACCTGCCGCCGGAGCAACTGGACGCCAAGCTCCCGGACATCACCGAGTTCGCGCGCACCTACCTGGGCATCGAGCCGTACACCGACCCGATCCCGATCCAGCCGACCGCGCACTACGCCATGGGCGGCATCCCGACCAACGTCGAGGGCGAGGTCCTCGCGGACAACACCACCGTCGTACCGGGTCTGTACGCGGCGGGCGAGGTGGCCTGCGTGTCGGTGCACGGCGCCAACCGCCTGGGCACCAACTCGCTCCTGGACATCAACGTGTTCGGCCGCCGGGCCGGCATCGCGGCCGCGGAGTACGCACAGAAGGCCGACTTCGTGGAGCTGCCGGAGAACCCGGCGCGGTTCGTGGCCGACCAGATCGAGCGGCTGCGCGAGTCCACCGGCACCGAGCGGGTGGCGACCCTGCGCAAGGAGCTGCAGGAGACCATGGACGCCAACGTCATGGTGTTCCGCACCGAGCAGACGATCAAGACGGCGGTCGAGAAGATCGCCGAGCTGCGCGAGCGCTACAAGAACGTGGCGATCCAGGACAAGGGCAAGCGGTTCAACACCGACCTGCTGGAGGCCGTCGAGCTGGGCAACCTGCTCGACCTGGCCGAGGTCATGGCCGTCTCCGCGCTGGCCCGCAAGGAGTCCCGCGGCGGTCACTACCGCGAGGACTACCCGAACCGCGACGACGTCAACTTCATGCGCCACACCATGGCGTACCGCGAGGTGGGCGACGACGGCACCGAGTCCGTCCGTCTCGACTACAAGCCGGTCGTCCAGACCCGCTACCAGCCGATGGAGCGTAAGTACTGATGGCAACCCCCGTTCTGGACAAGGTGGAAGCGGAGTCCGCCGCGTCCCCCTACATCACCGTCACCTTCCGCGTCCGCCGGTTCAACCCGGAGGTCTCGGCCGAGGCGACCTGGGAAGACTTCCAGCTGGAGATCGACCCCAAGGAGCGCGTCCTCGACGGTCTGCACAAGATCAAGTGGGAGCTGGACGGCAGCCTGACCTTCCGCCGTTCCTGCGCGCACGGCATCTGCGGCTCGGACGCGATGCGGATCAACGGCAAGAACCGCCTCGCGTGCAAGACGCTGATCAAGGACATCAACCCGGAGAAGCCGATCACGGTCGAGCCCATCAAGGGCCTGACGGTCCTGAAGGACCTGGTCGTGGACATGGAGCCGTTCTTCCAGGCGTACCGGGACGTGATGCCCTTCCTGATCACGAAGGACACCAACGAGCCCACGCGTGAGCGGCTGCAGTCGGCCGAGGACCGCGAGCGCTTCGACGACACCACCAAGTGCATCCTGTGCGCGGCGTGCACCTCGTCGTGCCCGGTGTTCTGGAACGACGGGCAGTACTTCGGCCCGGCGGCCATCGTCAACGCGCACCGCTTCATCTTCGACTCGCGCGACGAGGCCGGCGAGCAGCGCCTGGAGATCCTCAACGACCGGGACGGTGTGTGGCGCTGCCGCACGACGTTCAACTGCACGGACGCCTGCCCGCGCGGTATCGAGGTCACGAAGGCGATCGCCGAGGTGAAGAAGGCGCTGATCACGCGCCGCTTCTGAGCCGTCCGGCGCCCGTACGGCGGTTGTACGACGGCGAGGGCCCCGCTCCGTGAGGAGTGGGGCCCTCGCCGTTGCGGCGCCGGTGACGTCAGCCGCGCAGCACGCGGCCCTGCGCGTCGGTGCGGTCGTTGCTGGTGAGGAAGAGGATGCCGTCGATCAGCGCCCAGACGCCGAGGCCGCCGCAGGTCAGCAGCTGGGCGACGCCCACGCCGACGCTGCCGACGTAGAAGCGGCCGATGCCGAGGGAGCCGAGGAAGAGCTGGAGGATGCCCGCGACGATCTTCGACTTGTCGGAGTACGGGCGGCCCTGGGGGTCGTAGCCGTAGGGCGCGTCAGGGGTGGGGACGGTCATGTGAGCTTGCTCCTGGGATGACTTCGTGAGAGCCCGGAGCGGAACGGCTCCGGGGCCGGGGAGCACGCGCACGCACGTATCCGGCCGAACCCGGCCGCCCCCCGTCTGGCGTGAGACTAGAGAGACGGATGGGGCGAAGGGGAGGGACCCGGGCGGATCGTTCCTGTTCTGTGATCAGATTCTCGCCATGTAACAGCCGGAAAGCGTCACCGGTCGAAACGTCGGGCAACCCGCGGCCGTCAGACGACGTTGCGCACCACGGTCCAGGTCACGGCGAGTCCCAGGATCAGGATCTGGGTGCGGCGGCTGAGCCGCGGCCGCCAGCGGCGCCCGCGCAGCCCCTCCCACGCCCAGCGTCCGAGCAGCGCGAGGGCGAAGGGCGAGGCGAGCAGCAGGGCACGGTTGTCGTGCCAGGCCCCGGCCAGGTCGCCGTGCAGCAGGTCGTACGCCATGCGGGTGCCACCGCAGGCGGGGCAGAGCTGCCCGGTGACCAGGCGGAACGGGCACTGCGGCAGGAGGTGGCCGGGCTCGTGCGGGTTGGTGCCGTACAGGTACACGCTGCCCGCCAGACCGGCGGCGAGCACCGCGAGGGGTGCCGCCGCCGGGTGCCGCAGCAGGGCGGACGCGGGGGCAGGGGGCGTCCGGGGCGCGTCGGCCACGTCAGCCACGCAGCACCCGTCCGTTGGCGTCGGTGGTGTTGCTGCTGGTCAGCAGGATGATGCCGTCGATCAGCGCCCAGATGCCGAAGCCGCCGCAGGTGAAGAGCTGGGCGAGGCCGAGGCCGACGTTGCCGATGTAGAACCGGCCGACGCCGAAGGTGCCCAGGAAGAGCTGGAGGATACCGGCGACGATCTTCGACTTGTCGGAGTAGGGGCGCCCGTAGGGGTCGTAGCCGTAGGGCGCGTTGGGGTCGCCGGTGTAGCCGCCGGGAGCGGCGTACCCGGGCTGCTGGTAGCCGCCCTGGGCGTACCCCTGCTGCTGGTAGCCGGGCTGCTGGTAGCCCTGCTGCGGATACCCGTAGGGACCGGCCTGGCCTCCCGCGTACGGCCCTTGACCGGCGTTCGGATAGCCGTACCCCGGCTGGGGCTGCTGCGGCTGCTGCGGCTGTTCGGTCACGGTGACTACTCCCCGAGGCCAGATGATCGGATGTGACAGTTAAGTGAGTTCAGGTCATCTTGCAGGAGGAGGCCGCCCGTTAGGAAGTCGGGTCGGTACGGGGACGAACCCGTCAATCACGGCTTTTCATCCGGTGTGCACCTATTCTGACGGTATGTCGGATGACCAGTCCTACGAACTGCTCGGGTTCGACAACGTCCTGCTGCCCGTCGGGGATCTCGGCGAGGCGGTGGCGTTCTACGAGCGCGCGGGGTTCACCACGGCGTTCCGGTTCGACGAGGCCGGGATCGCCCTGCTCAAGGTGGGTGGTGAGACCCCGGGGATCCTGCTGCGGCAGGAGGACGGACTGGGGCACCGGCCGCCGTCGTGGCCGGCCCCGCGCCTGTGGATCGAGGTCCCGGACGCGTCCGCGGCCGCCCACCGGCTCGCGGAGGCCGGGATCACCCCGCTCGACGCCCCCTTCTCCGGGGCCACCGGCTGGACCGTCGAGTTCGCCGACCCCTGGGGCAACATCCTCGGCCTCACCGACTACTCCAAGCGCCCGGAACTGGCCCGCCACAGCTGACGCCGACGGCCGGACAGCCGCGCCCCGCAGGCGAGTTGAACATGTTCAAAAGGAGGTCTACAGTCTCCCCTTGTCAGCGTTTTGAACGCGTTCAAGAAGGGGTGGGGCATGGACCGCACCGTCATCGCCTACGTCATCTACCTGGTCGTCAGCGTCGGTCTGACCGTCTGGGTGGCCCGGACCCTCAGCCGCAACGGCCGGATCTTCCTCGCCGATGTGCTCCACGGCGACGAGAAGCTCGCCGACGCCGTCAACCACCTCCTGGTGGTCGGCTTCTACCTGGTCAACCTCGGCTTCGTCGCGCTGTACCTGAGCGACGACCAGACCGTCACGGACACCCGGGGGATCTTCGAGGCACTGTCGACCAAGCTGGGCGTGGTGCTGCTGGTGCTCGGCGGGATGCACCTGGGCAACGTGTACGTGCTCAACCGGATCCGGCGGCGCGGACTGCTGGAGCGCGAGCAGGTCCCGCCGGTCGCGCCGCAGGGCTGGACCGCTCCGGCGGCCGGCGCGTGACCGGGGTGGAGGCCACCGAGGCCGCCACCGCGGACCGGGGCGCCCCGCGCGTCCCGGTCCGCCGGCTGACCGTCCTCTACGACGCCGGGTGCGGGCTGTGCGCCTTCGTGCGCGACTGGCTCGTACGCCAGCCCCAGCTGGTGCCGCTGGACCTGGTCCCGGCCGGCTCGCCGCAGGCCCGCCGTCGCTTCCCCGGGCTCGACCACGACAGCACCCTCGACGAGATCACCGTCGTCGGCGACGCCGGCCAGGTCTACCGCTCCGCCGCCGCCTGGATCGTCACCCTGTGGGCCCTGCGCGGCCAACGGGCACTGGCCCACCGGCTGAGCACACCGGCGGGGGCCCGCCTGGCGCGCGGCGCGGTCCTGGCCGCCGCGAAGTGGCGCGGGCCGCGGACCGGCGGCAGGGGGTCCCGCCCGGGCGGCGGGGAGTGGGGCGGGCGGATGTACCGCGGCTCCGACGGCTGGTCGTACGACCCGCGCTCCGGCTGGACCCGCACTCCGCCCACCTCCTGTACGGACGGCGCCTGCGGCACTGACTAGGCTCTCTGTCCGTGCCCGCGAACCACGACGGCCCCCACGCGGCGGCCCCCGCCCCCGGCCCCCCGCCCAGCAAGTCCGAGCAGACCCGCGCGCTGATCCTGGAGACCGCCATGCGGCTCTTCCAGGAGCGCGGGTACGACAGGACGACGATGCGGGCCATCGCCCAGGAGGCCGGGGTCTCCGTCGGCAACGCGTACTACTACTTCGAGGGCAAGGAACACCTGATCCAGGGGTTCTACGACCGTCTGGCCGCCGAGCACCGGCAGGCGGTCCGGGCGGTCCTGGACCGGGAGACCGATCTGGAGGCGCGGCTGGCGGGGGTGCTGCGGACCTGGCTGGACGTGGCGACGCCGTACCACGAGTTCGCCGTCCAGTTCTTCAAGAACGCCGCCGACCCGGACAGCCCGCTCAGCCCGTTCTCGCCGGAGAGCGAGCACGCGCGCGTGGAGGCCATCGCCGTCCACCGCGAGGTGCTGGCGGGCTCGAAGGCGAAGGTTCCGCAGGAGCTGCGGGACGCCCTGCCCGAGCTGATGTGGCTCTCCCAGATGGGCCTCGTCCTCTACTGGATCTTCGACCGGACGGAGGGCCGCGAGCGCAGCTACCGCCTGGCCGAGCGCGGCGCCCGCCTCACCGCGCGCGGTGTGTCCCTGGCCCGCTTCCGGGTGCTGCGCCCGCTGGTCCACGACGTGCACGAGCTGTTCACGGACTTCCTGCCGGGCATGACGAGGGTCCTGCCGGACCCGGGGAGCAGGGGCGTCCGGAAGGACTGATCCACTTTCGGGTGAAGGGGCCGGAACGGGACACCGGGGGTGCGGGCTGCCTACGATGATGCTCTCGACACCAGCCCCTAGGAGGCACGCGATGTCCGCCGCATCCGTCGAGCAGCCCTTCGACGACGAGCCGTTCTCCCTCACGGCCATCGCCGACGAGATCATGGAGCGCCATCCGGGCTACCGCGTCGAGATCATCGGAGGCCACCTCCTCGTGACCCCTTCACCGGATGCCCCGCACGCCCGCGCTCTGACCAAGCTCATGCGCCCCTTCATCGCCGCCGGCCTCGACGACGGCGAGACCGAGGTCCTTCAGAACGTCGGCCTCTGGCTGCCCACCGGTACCGAGGACTACGCCATCCCCGACCTCGTCGTGGTGGACGCGGACATCGACGAGCACTTCGTCGAGAACAACTGCTACGACCCGGTCTGCTTCCGGCTCGTCCTGGAGGTCACCTCCAGCAACTGGAAGGACGATCTCAAAACCAAGGTCAAGGCGTACGCCAGCGCCGAGATCCCGGTCTACGTCATCGTCGACCGCAAGCACCAGCGCCTTCACGTCCTCACCGACCCCGTCGCGGGGGACTACGAGCACCACCGCCCGTACTCCCCCGGCGAGACCGTCACCCTGCCCGACTCCATCGGCGCCAAGGTCACGCTCGACGTCGCCGAAACCATCAAGGCCGGGCAGGCGAGAACGGCTAGCTGACCGCGTCCACCTCCCCCTCCGCCAGCTCCACGTCGTACACCACCGGCCCCTCCGCCACCGTCACCTGCCGGGCGCGGGGCGCGTACGACGGTGCCGTGACCGCGAGGAGGTAGCCGCCCGGGGACGGCACCGAGAGGATGTAGGAGCCGTCGGCCAGGGAGGTCACCCGGTCGAGCTGACGGCCGCCGGGGGACATCAGCGTGACCGCCGCGCCCTCGACCGGCGCACCCGAGGAGTCGCGCACGAGACCGTGGACCACCGAGGCGGGACCCGCCTCGACCGGTGCCGCCAGATCCTCCTCCTTCGGTTCGACCGCGAGGTGGGGCAGCCGCTTCTCCAGCCAGGCCGGCAGCCACCAGTTGGACGTGCCGAGCAGGTGCATCGCCGCCGGCACCAGGGCCGTACGCAGGACGAACGCGTCCAGGGCGACCGCCGCCGCGAGCCCGACGCCCGCCATCGCAGCGCCCGAGTCGCCGCTGAGCACGAAGGCGAGGAAGACGCACACCATGATCAGGGCCGCCGAGTTGATGACCCGGCTGGTCTCCGCGAGACCGACCCGGACCGCCCGCGCGTTGTCCCTGGTGTGGACCCACTCCTCGTGCATCCGGCTCACCAGGAACACCTGGTAGTCCATGGAGAGACCGAAGAGCAGGGACAGCATGATGACCGGGAGGAACGCGTTGATCGGGCCCTCCTTGCCGAGGCCCAGCAGTTCCAGGCCCCAGCCCCACTGGAAGATCGCCACCAGGACGCCGAACGAGGCCGCCGCCGCGATCAGGTTCATCACGGCCGCCGTCAACGGCACGACGAGGGAGCGGAAGGCGACCAGGAGCAGCAGGAAGCCGAGGCCGATGATCGTGCCGACGAACAGCGGCAGCCGGTCGCCGGTGACCGTCGCGAAGTCCTTGGACACCGCCGTCACACCGCCGACGTGCGCCTGGGCGCCCGCGTTCGGGATCACCTCGTCGCGCAGGGTGTCGATCAGGACGTCGGTCTCCTCCGACTGCGGTGAGGTCGTCGGGATCACCTGGATGACGGTGACGCCCTGCGCCGGGGGCAGCGCGGCCACCCGCGCCACGCCGTCCGTCGCCTCGATGCCCCGGACCAGTGCGGCGCTGTCACCGCCGTCCGACACCACCTGAAGGGGACCGTTGAAGCCCGGCCCGAAGCCCTCGGCGAGCAGGTCGTAGGCCTGCCGGGTGGTGGTGGACGTGTCGTCGTTGCCCTGGTCGGTCGCGCCGAGCCGCAGCGACAGCACCGGCAGGGCGAGCAGCGCCATCACGACCAGCGCGATCGCGCCGACCGTGCGCGGACGCCGCTGCACCACACCCGACCAGCGCACGGCGAGCCCGTCGGTGCGCTCCGGCTCCGGGCCGTTCTCCGCCAGCCGGCGCCGCTGCCCCCGGCTGAGGACCCGCGGGCCCAGGAAGCCCAGCAGGGCGGGCAGCAGCGTGGTCGCCGCCAGCACGCTCAGCACCACCGTCAGGGAGGTGCCGATGACCACGCCGTCCAGGAAGCGCAGGTTCGTCACGAGCATGCCGGCGAGCGCGATGCACACCGTGCCGCCCGCGAAGAGCACCGCGCGGCCGGAGGTGTTGAGGGCGGTGACCACCGACTCCTCGGGGTCCACGCCGCGCAGCACGCCGCGCCGGTGCCGGGTGACGATGAACAGGGCGTAGTCGATGCCGACGCCGAGACCGATGAGCGAGGACAGCAGCGGCGCCAGGTCGGGGATGTCGGTGCTGTGGCTGAGCAGCTGGGTGCCGAACAGGCCCATGCCCACGCCGAAGACGGCCACCGCGATCGGCAGCAGCATCGCGAAGAACGAGCCGAAGGCGAGGAAGAGGACGACAGCGGCGGCGGCGAGGCCGACCATCTCCGCCAGTCCGGTCGGCGGCTCCTGCACCCGCTGGACGGCCTGGCCGCCCAGTTCGACCCGCAGCCCGTCGCGCTCGGCGGCCCGCGCGGTGTCGACGACGTCCTCGACGAGTTCCTTGGGGACCTCGTTGGCGCGCAGGGTGAAGGTGATCTGCGCGTACGCGATCGTGCCGTCCTTGCTGATCTGTGCCGCGCCCTGCGCGCCCGTGTAGGGGCCGGCGACGTCGCCGACGCCCTTCATCGCGGCTATCTCGTCGAGGGCGGGCTGTATTCGGGACCGTACGTCCTGGTCACGCACACTGCCCCGGTCGACCTTCCAGACCACGGTGTCGGTGTCGCCCGCGCGCGCGGGGAACGCCTTCTCCATCAGGTCGTAGGCCTTCTTGGAATCCGTGTCCGGCAGGGAGAAGACGTTCGCGTAGTCCGTTCCGGCCGTCGAGGCGGCGAAGCCCGTGCCGAACAGCGCCCCCACCCACAGCAACAGGACCACCAGCCGGTGCCGGTAGCACCACCGTGCCCATGTGGCCACGTTCAAGCTCCTTCGTCAGGTCATCGGTTGTCGGTCGGTCCCCCAGGTCCTGCGCACCAGCATGGGCGGCCCTACGCGCGCGTGCCCGCCGGCCGCCCGGACTCTCAAGGAACTCCAAAGCGGGAACGGTCCGCGTTGTCGGTGGGCGCACCGATACTGGGGGCATGTCGACGGCTCCCGGGACCGTGCTGGTCGTGGAGGACGAACCGAGCATCGCGGACGTCCTCGCCATCGCCCTGCGCTACCACCGCTTCGAGGTCATGACCGCGGGCACGGTCCGCGAGGCGCTCGCCCTGGCCGAGCGCACCCGGCCCGACGTGGCCCTGCTGGACGTCATGCTGCCGGACGGCGACGGCCGCGCCCTGGGCCGGCGGCTGCGCGCCGACCGGCCGCAGACGGCGCTGGTGTTCCTCACCGCGCGGGACGCCCCCGGCGAGATCGTGGGCGCGCTCGGCTTCGGCGACGACTACATCACCAAGCCGTTCGACATCGACGTGGTCGTCGCCCGCATCAGGGCGGTGCTGCGCCGCACCCGCCCCCCGGCGGACGTGCTGCCGCAGCGGCCGCCGCTGCGGTACGGCGATCTGGAGCTGGACGAGACGACGTACAGCGTCCACCGCGCGGGCCGCACCGTCGAGCTGACCCCGACGGAGTACGCGCTGCTGCGCTTCCTGGTGCGCAACGGCGGCCGGATCGTGTCCAAGGAGCAACTGCTGCGGCACGTCTGGCAGTACGAGCACACGCCGCCCGAGTCGACCGTCGTGGAGACCTACATCAGCTATCTGCGGCGCAAGCTGGCCGTCCTGGGCCCGCCGATGATCACCACCCGGCGCGGGGTGGGGTACGGGCTGGCATGAGGCGGGGGATGCACTCCCTGCGGGTGCAGCTGACGCTGGCGAACGTGGCGCTGCTCGCGCTCGGCGTCGTCGCGGCCACCGCGGTCAGCCTGATGGGCATGCGGCACTACCTGATCGGGCAGATCGACTCGGAGTTGATCAAGACCCGCGACTCGCTGGCCAGTGCCCGGCTGACGGTGCGGCAGATCGACTCGCTGAGCGTGCTGTCGTTCGTCCGGGAGCGCATCGCCCCGCAGGAGGGCGACGACCGGCCCGCGCCCGACTCCGTCTTCACCGCCGTCGACGCCCGGGGCGCCCCCCTGTCCCTGTTCGGCGGGACCGTGACCGACGCCCAGCGGGACCTCGCGGCCGCCGTGGCCGACCCGGACGCCCTGACCCGCGAGCCGGCGCCCCGGGACGTGCGGGTGCGCGACGCCCCGTACCGGGCGACCGCGACCCGGCTCGCCGACGGCACCTACGTCCTGCTGGCCACCTCCACCGACGGCCTGCACAAGGGCATAGCGAAGGCCCTGAGACTGGACCTGGCGACGGGCACGCTGCTGCTGGCCCTGCTGGCCTGCCTGACGCTGTTCAGCGTCAGGCGGCGGCTGCGGCCGCTGGAGGACATGGTGGAGACGTCGTCGGCGATCGCGGAGGGCGATCTGACCCGGCGGGTGCCGTCCAGCCACCATCCCACCCAGGAGGTCGAGCAGCTGCGGCTGGCGCTGAACTCGATGCTGCACCAGGTGGAGGCGGCGTACCGTACGCGCGAGCGCAGCGCGGCCCAGCTGCGCCGGTTCGTCGCGGACGCCTCGCACGAACTGCGCACGCCGCTGTCCGCGATCCGGGGCTATCTGCAGCTGTACGACCAGGGCATGCTCCGCGACCCCGACGAGCGGCGGCGGGCCTGGGACCGGATGAACGGCGAGGTGGACCGCATGGGCCGGCTGGTCGACGAACTCCTCACGCTGGCCCGCCTGGACCAGCGGCCCGAGCTGCGGCTGCGCCAGGTCGACGTGAGCCGGCTGGTGCGGGACGCGGCGCAGGACCTGCGCGCGCAGCAGCCGGACCGGCCGGTGTCCGTGTCCGCCGACGGCACGGTCCTGGTCAGCGCCGACGAGTCCGGGCTGCGCCAGGTGCTCGGCAACCTGGTCGCCAACGTCCGCACGCACACGCCCCGCCACGTGCCGGTGCACCTGGGTGTGCGGCGGGTGGACGGCGTGGTGCGGCTGTCGGTGGCGGACAAGGGCCCGGGGCTGTCCCCGGAGGACGCGGCCCGGGTCTTCGACCGCTTCTTCCGGGCGGGCAGCGGCGCGGGCAGCGGCCTGGGCCTGGCCATCGTCCAGGGCGTCGTCGAGGCCCACCACGGCGAGGTGACGGTGCGTACGGCGCCGGGCGAGGGCCTGACCGTCACGGTCCTGCTCCCGCCGCGCGCGCAGGCCTGCGGCTGACGGTGCCGGAGCCCGCCGCGGCCGGTCGCCCGCCACGGCGTCGGGCCGCCGGAACGGGTGTTCCGGCGGCCCGACGGCCCGCTCGCGGTGGATCAGCCGGTCAGCAGGACGAGGTCCACTTGTGCGAGGAGTAGTCGTTGTCGTTCATGCCCCAGTCGTAGTAGTCGCCGCGGACGACGCAGAGGTCCTCGTTGACGTAGTTGACGTCCATGTACACACGGACGTCGTCGTACGTCGCCGGCGTGCCGTTGTTGTACAGCGACTCGGCGCGGTCGCCCCAGCCGTTGTCGTGCCAGTTGGAGTCGTTGCCGGTCCAGCCCATGCGGGCGCCGGTGTAGTCGTCGTCGTCCCAGACGCAGAACTGGCCCTGCGGGCAGTCGCCGAGGGCGGCCGACGCGGTGGAGGCGGGGAGCAGCACGCCGACTGCCGCCAGCGCCGCCGCCGCGACCGTTCCGAGAAGGGCTCGTCGCATGATGGTTCTCCTTCGTGAGGGTGTGGATGTGCGGTGGGGTGTCGGCCCGTCAGGAGGTGGGGGCGGCACCGCGGAGGACGGTGGCCGCCTCCGGCAGAGCCGCCCGCTCCAGGCGGACCAGGTCGTCGAGTTCCTCGCGGAACTGTGCGCGCAGGCGGGGGCGCCAGTACGCCTCCCGCTCCCGCACGGTGCGGGCCATGCCGGAGGACCGGGCGCAGGTCGCCTCGACGACGGCGGTGGCGACCTCCAGCGCCCGCGCCTCGGCGGGTGTCCGGCCCGTGACGCGCCGGTCGAGTTCCTCGCGCAGTTCGCCGGGTGAGCCGACGTCGTGCCCGTGGGTGCGGGCGCACCGGCTCCAGGCGGCGACGGCGTCCGTGAAGGCGCGGTCGTCGCGGACGCGCTGGCGGACGAACACGTCGATGTTGTCCGTGATCCTCCGGGCCGGGAACCAGCGTTCGAGGTCCCCGTAGAGGGTCTTGCGGGCGGAGGCCAGGCACCCGCGGTCGCTCGTGCTGAGCCGGCCGCCGCCGGGCAGTTCCACCGACACCTGGCGGCCCGTGCCGTAGAGCGCGCGTGTCCAGGCGGCCGACGGCCGCGCCGGGGCGCCCTGCGCGGTCCGGGAGGGCGCGTCCGTCTTCCCGTCCGGTCCGGTTCCGGGGTTCGGCGTGAACGCGTCGCCGTAGCCGTACTTCTTCGCCCAGGCGACGTCGTCCACCAGGTACGGGAAGCTGCGCCCGGCGCCCTCGGCCTCGGCCTGCGCGTCGGGGGGCTGCTCCCGGTAGGTCCAGCCCTGGTCCTGCATGCAACGGTGGACCAGGCGCTCCTCCGCGCGGTGCAGGGTCGCCTTCTGGGCCGCCGACAGGGGCGCACCGGCCGGCGTGCGGTCGGTGGGCGTGCGGTCGGCGGGCGCGGGCGGGTTCGCGGCGCATGCGCCCAGCAGCAGGGCGGCCGCCGTGACGGCCGTGGCGCCCAGCGCGTGCTTGGTGCGGCCCATGGTGCGGAACTCCTTCGCGGGTGTCGTACGCAGGGTGGGAAGGGCGGAACGGCGCTCGACCCGTGGCGGGCGGTGGGGCCCGGCCCGGGAAGCGACTGGTTCCAGGGAAGGGCGCCGGGGAGTTGTCCGGTAGCTTTCCGGGCCGGGCGCGGACAACCTGACAACCCGACAATGCGTCGGTGCCGGTCAGATGGGTTGTCGGGTACGGTCCGCGGGGTTGTCCGGGCCGGGTCGTCGTCCCGGTGGTCCGGACGCGCGGGCGAGGGCCGGGCAGTCGGCGGACCGGCCGCCGGTCGCGCGCTGTGGGCCTTCCGCGGGGGTCGTGCCGGGCGTGGCCGCCGTGAGGGGCGTACCGGCCGTAGCCGCCGAGGGGGACGTGGCGGTCGTGGCCGCCCGGGTAGGCGTACCGGCCACAGCCGCCGTGGAGGACGTGGCGGTCGTGGCCGTTGTGGGGGAGGCTCCCGTCGCCCGGCGGTCGGTGGGCGCGGCGCGGTCGTCGAGAACGGCGCGCAGCGCCATGACGCCGGCCAGCAGGGCCAGCGCGCTCACGGTGGCTATCAGCAGGCGTACGGCCCAGCGGCGGCGCCGCTCGGCCGTACGGGAGGCGGTCAGGAAGGCACGCTCGCGGGCGTTGAGCTCCGCCGGGTGCTCCCGGGCCCAGGACCGCGCGGCGGCCAGCCGCACACCCCGGTACAGCGCGCCGGGGTGGCGGCCCGCCGCGCTCCACTCCCCGGCGGCCTCGGTCAGCCGACGGTGGGTGCGCAGGCCGTCGCGGTCGTGGGCCAGCCAGTGGCGCAGCCTGGGCCAGGCGGTGACGACCGCCGCGTGCGCGGGCTCCACCGTGCCCGCGTCGAGGACGACGAGGCGGGCGCCGGCCAGTTCACCGAGGAGCCGGTCGAGGTTCCCGCGCGGTGCCAGGCCGCGCAGTTCCTCCCGGTCGACCCGGCGCGGGGTGTCGTCGGTGCCGTCCCCGAGGGCGGTCAGCCGGACGAACAGGGCGCGCAGGAGACGCCGTTCGTCCGGCCTACGCGCCGCGTACTCCCGTTCGGCGGTCCGGGCCACGGCGGCACCGACACCTCCCTCCGCGAGGTGGCCGGCCAGCCGCAGCACGCCGTCGGTACGGCGCTCCCACGCGCGGCGCAGCGCGTCCGACAGCAGGGCCGGGGCGCCGGGCTGTCCGTCCAGGTCCGCCAGGAGCGCGTCCACCAGGGCGGCCTCGACCGTCAGGCCGGCCGCCTCGGCGGGTCCGACGACGGCACGGCGCAGGTCGTCGGCGCGGAGCGGCGCCAGATCCACGCGGGCGGTCTCCCCCCACGCGGCCGGCGTGCGGGCGTCGGACCTCAGCGCGACGACCACGCGCAGGCGGTCGTCGCCGGCCCGGGCTGTGTGGGCGAGCTGCGCCAGGAACGCGTCGCGCTCGGCGGCGGGGACGTTCCCGGCGAGGACGGCCTCTTCGAACCGGTCGACCGTCACCAGCACCCGGGTGCCGGGCGGACGGCACAGCAACAGGCCGCTCAGCGCCAGGTACAGGGCCTTGGGGTCGTCGGTGAACGCCTCGCGCGGGGTCGGGGGACCGCCCCCGCCGGTCAGGTCCTCGACGGCGCCGGCGAGCGCGCCGAGAGGGTCGCGGGACGGGGTGAGGGCGAGGTGGAGCCAGTCCGGGCCGAGCGCGGGCAGCAGACCCGCGTGCAGCAGTGAGGTCCTGCCGCTGCCGGAGGGCCCGGACAGCACGACCGGGCCGGGCGTCTCGTCCCCGGTCACCAGGTCGATCAGTCGCCGGACCGGCTCCTCACGGCCGAAGAAACCCGGTGCGTCCCGCGCGGTGAAGGGACGCGGCCCCGGATACGGGCACTCCCGCCGCGCCACCGGCCGGTCCGGCCCCGGTGCTCCACGACCGGACCGCGTGGCGGGCTGTGTGGCGGCCTGTGTGGCGGCCCGCGTGCCGGTCCGGCCTCGGGCCGCCGCCCGCCAGCGGGCCGCCCACTCCTCCCGGTCGCCGCCGCACGCCTCGGCGAGGGCCACCGCGACGTCGAGGGTGGGCAGCCGGCTGCCCTTCGTCGCTTCGGCCAGGGTGCTGGCGGAGTAATGGGCCCGACGGGCCAGCTCCCGGTAGCTGGGCGCGCCCGCGCGGGTGCGCAACTGCCGCAGTTCCCAGGCGAATCGGGCCACCGGCCCGGCCTGGGGGTCCAGTGCGCGCTCCGGCCTGCCCGCGCGCCGTCCCCGTGATCCCCGTACCTGTCCTGTCACTCCCGAGCCTCGCTCCCCTGTCGCCGGGGGCGGGCCGGTCACGCCCGCCCTGCCGGGCCGACTCGCCGCCGGGGGCGCCGGGCGGCCAGGCGTCCGGACCGGCCCGACGGCCGTTCACCGACGGGACGGCCTGCCGGGGACACCGGTATGCCCGCACGGCGACGGAGCCGGGCGCAGGCGGGACTTTGGCAACAGGCCCTATATCCAGGTGAGCTTCCAGAGGCGGAAGATGCCGTTGCCGTCCGCGAGGTACTGTCCGCCGCCGACGGCCTCGCTGGTGACGACGTACTCCTTGCGCTGCCACAGCGGGATCACCGGCACGTCCTCGGCAACGGCCTCCTGGACCTTGCGGAAGTCGCCGTCGACCCGGCTGCGGTCGGCGTACTGCTGGCTGGCCCGGATCAACCGGTCGACCTTCTTGCTGCTGTAGCCGGTGCTCATCGTGGAGTCGGTGCCGATCAGTGGGGCGCCGAAGGTGTCTGGGTCCGGGTAGTCCGGGAACCAGCCGACGGCGTACGCGTCGAGCTTGCCCGTCGCCCACCGCTTCTGGAAGTCGGTCCACTCGTAGCCCTTGACGGTCACCTCGAACAGCCCGCCGGCCTCCAACTGCCGCTTCAGCTCCTTGGCCTCCGCCTCGGCGGCGCCACGGCCCTGGCCGTAGCCGTAGGTGAAGCGGACCGGGAGTTCCACTCCGGCGTCGGTGAGCAGTTCCCGGGCCTTCTGCGGGTTCTGGGCCGGGTAGTCGTCGAAGAACGACGTGGTGTGGCCGGTGATGCCGGTCGGGATCAGCGAGTACAGCGGGTCGACGGTGTTGTCGTAGACGCTGCTCGCGAGCCGCTCGCGGTCGATCAGCCAGGCCATCGCCTGACGGACCTTCACGTCGTGCAGCGGCGAGGAGGAACGGGTGTTGAGGTACAGGTTGCGGGTCTCGGCGCTGTCGGCCTCGGTGACCCGCTGGTCGGGGTCGCTGCCGTTCAGCGACGCCAGCGTCTTCGGCGGCAGTTGCCGGGTGGCGGCCTCGACGTCACGCTCCTTCCAGGCGGCGTCCAGTGCCTCGGAGTCCTCGTAGAAGCGCAGCTCGACGGGGCTGCCGGTCTGGACGGCGCCCTTGTAGCGGGAGTTGGGCTTCAGCTCCGCCTTCTCGCCCTCGGTGTAGCCGGTGAGCTCGTACGGGCCGGTGCCGTCGACCTCGTCGTCCTCGCGGATCTTGTCCGCCGGGTAGCGGCTGCTGTCGACGATGGAGCCGGCGCCGGTGGCCACCTTGAACGGGAAGGTGGCGTCGGGGGACGACAGGTGGAAGGTGACCTTGGCACCGTCCGCGTCGACCGACTTCAGCGTGGAGAACAGCGAGGCCGGACCGACCTCCGAATTGATCTTCTTGACCCGGTCGAACGAGAACTTCACGTCCTCGGCGGTCATCTCGCGCCCGCTGGGAAACGTCAGACCGTCGCGCAGCTCGCACTGGTACGTCGTCAGCCCGCCGCTGAAGCCGCACTCCTTGGCCGCGTCAGGCACCGGCGACACACCGCCCGTGTCGTACGTCAGCAGCGACTGGAACACATTGCTGAACAACGCCCAGGAGCCGGCGTCGTAGGCGCCGGCCGGGTCGAGCGAGGTGATGGTGTCCGTCGTGCCGACCTTGATGGTCTTTCCGTCGTCCTGCTCCTGCGGCAGCAGCTGCCAGCCGCCGATCCCGACGACGGCCAGTACGAGCAGCGTCACGAGAATCCGCATGCGAACCGATCGCATGGTGGTGCCTACCCTCCCCAGGCCCGCCATGGAGCCCGGCACTACAAACAAGCCACTCCCCTATTAGTGGCGGGCACACCTAATCACACGTGTTTCGTGCGGCGGAAGAGGATTCTTGCGAGATGAGAGAGAACTTACCGACGCGCTGTTTCGGCCGGGTTTCACAGCCTGCACACCACATCGCACATATCCCGTCATCACCGCACAAGGACGGCGCCCAAAGCACCCGAGGTGCCGGGGAGTTCGGGTGCACCGGCGGCCGCCCGCCCGCGGTGCTCACGGCGCTCGTCGCGCGCTCACGCCCGCGGTGAAGCCAGTTCGACCACCGTGATGTCCGACGGAGCGCCCACCCGGGTCGGCGGCCCCCACGCGCCCGCGCCGCGGGTGACGTACAACTGCGTGTCGCCGTACCGCTCCAGGCCCGCCACCGTCGGGTTCGCGGCGGCGGCGACGAGGTTGCCCGGCCAGAGCTGGCCGCCGTGGGTGTGCCCGGACAACTGGAGGTCGACGCCGTGGCGGACCGCCTCGTGGACCTGCACGGGCTGGTGGGCGAGGAGCACGCACGCGCGTGCCGGGTCGCGGTCGTCGAGCGCCCTGGCGAAGTCCGGGCCCCGGCCCTCCCTCTCGCCCGCCACGTCGTTGACGCCGGCCAGGTCGAACCAGGGCATCTCCGTACGGTCGTTCTCCAGCGGGCGCAGCCCGAGCCGCCGTACCTCCTCGACCCATTGCTCGGCGCCGGAGAAGTACTCGTGGTTGCCGGTGACGAAGTAGCTGCCGTGTCGTGCCGTCAGCCGGGACAGGGGCGCGGCGGCCGGGCCCAGGTCCTTCACGCTGCCGTCGACCAGGTCGCCGACCACCGCGATCAGGTCGGGCTGGGTGGCGTTGACGGTCTCGACGACCTTCTCGGCGAACCCGCGGCCGAGGACCGGGCTGAGGTGGATGTCGCTGACCACCGCGATCCGGTAGCCATGTGCGGCTCGCGGCAGCTTGGCCAGCGGGACGGTGACCCGCTTGACGCTGGGGCCGCGCAGGACGCCGTACGTGCCGTAGCCGACGGTGCCGACGGCGACGGCGGCCGCCGTACCGGCGAGGACGCGGGAGACGAACAGCCGACGGGAGGGCGCCGGGGCGGGGGGCGCTTCCCGCGTCGGCTCGGAGTCGTCGGCGGGGGGCGACGCGGGGTCGCCGCCGGAGGGCGATCGGGGGTCGCCTGCGGGGGGCGGCTCGGAGCCGGGTGCGGGGGTGGGCTCCGGGTCGCGTGCCCGGTCCGCGGCCGGTGGTACGCCGGAGGGTGTCGAGTCTGCGGGGGGTTCGGTGGGGGGCCCGGCGGGTGGATCGGCGGGGGGTTCGGTGGGCGGTTCGGTGGGGGGCTCGGTGGGGGGCTCGCGGTGCTGTGTGCGGTCGTCGGCCGGTACCGGCTCCGGATGCGGGCGGGGGGCCTCCGCGCGAGCCGCCGCGCGGCTGCGGGGCCACCTCAGCAGCAGGGGCCGTACCACCTCGCCCGCGATCATCGCCAGCAGCAGGTAGAGCGACAGCGCCAGCCACAGGAAGCCCGGCCAGGCCAGCGTGCGCTGCAGCCAGAACGGCGCTCCCGCGCGCTCGGCCACCAGGGCGCCGACGGCGGCCGCCCAGCCGCCCGCGATCACCGCCGCGCCGGTGCGCCGCACCCAGCCCCCGCGGGCGGTCGTGTCGCGGAACAGACGCCGCCACAGGTACCAGTTGGCCACCACCCCGACGGCCAGCACGGCCAGGGCGACCAGCACGAACAGCAGGACCATCGCGTTCTCCCCGGAGACGGACAGGAGGTACGGCCGGAAGGCGCGGGCGGGCGGCACGGCCGGGAAGTGCGGCCGGGAAGTGCGGCCGGGAAGTGCGGCCGGGAAGTGCGGCTATGACGTCCGGCGCAGCGCGCGCAGTCCGCGCAACCCGATGCCCCCGATGACCGTCCCCAATACGAAGGAGACGACGGCCAGCGTCAGGTGCACCCAGAAGAACGCGGTCGGCTGCCCGTCGTCGAAGGCCTGTCCGCTGCTGTCCTTGATCAGGTTTTTGACGAAAGTGACCCAGATGACCCAGCTCCACACCCCGAAGGCGAGCAGGAACCAGGAGACGGGGCGGCTGAGCTTCATGCGTTCAGTATCGCCGCCGGGCCTCCGGTCCTCGGACCGGGGTGGGGAGGGTGGTGGGACTTCCCGTCGTACGGCAGGTACGTTCTCCGTCGTGCCCGCACCCATGAAGCGTTCCGGCAGGCGTTCCCTGCAGGTCACCTCCGCCGCCCTCGTCTGTCTCGCGTCCGCCGCGTCGCTCGCGCTGACCGCGCCCGCCGCCGTCGCCGCACCCGGCCCGTCGACGAGCCCGTCGGCGAGCCCGTCGGTGACCCCGCCGGCGCGGATGTCCATCGTCGGCGGCGCCCGGCTCGGGCAGCCGGGAACCCAGGTGGACCTCGCGAACGGCGCGCCGGTGCTGCCGAAGGACCTCACCGCCCGCTCCTGGATCGTCGCCGACGCCGAGTCGGGCGAGGTGCTGGCCGCGCACAACGCACACTGGCGGCTGCCTCCGGCGAGCACCCTGAAGATGCTGTTCGCGGACACCGTGCTGCCGCGCTTCCCGAAGACCACCCAGCACAAGGTGACGGCCGAGGACCTGGCGGGCATGGGTGAGGGCTCCAGCCTGGTCGGCATAAAGGAGGGCGAGACGTACACCGTCCACGACCTGTGGCTCGGCGTCTTCCTGCGCTCCGGCAACGACGCGGTGCACGTGCTGTCGTCGATGAACGGCGGCGTCGCCGACACCGTGAAGCAGATGAACGCGCACGCCGAGGAGCTCCAGGCCCTCGACACCACCGCCGTCTCCCCCGACGGATACGACATGCCCGGCCAGGTGTCCTCCGCCTACGACCTGACGCTGATCGCCCGCTCCGGAATGCAGAAGAAGGACTTCAGGGAGTACTGCTCGACGGTGCGGGCCAAGTTCCCCGGCGAGACGAAGAAGGACGACAAGACCGGGAAGACCACCCGCGGCACCTTCGAGATCCAGAACACCAACCGGCTGCTGGCGGGCGACTACGACATCACCCAGTACCAGGGCATCGCGGGCGTCAAGAACGGCAACACCACCAACGCGGGCGCCACCTTCACCGGCGTCGCGGAGCGCAACGGCAAGGTGCTGCTGGTCACGGTGATGAACCCGCAGAAGCCGCAGCACAACCAGGTCTACAAGGAGACCGCCGCGCTCCTCGACTGGGGCTTCCGGGCGGCGGGCAAGGCGCGGCCCGTCGGACAGCTCGTGCCGCCGAAGAGCGCCGCGCAGCCGGGTGCGGGCAGCGCCACCGCGGCGGCGGACGCCGCCGGTGAGGCCGGCGGCGCCGGGAACGCCTCCGGTGCTCCGGTGGCCGCCGCCGCCTCCGAGGACGGCGGCAGCGGAATGGGCGTCGCGCTGGGCATCGCCGGGGGCGCCCTCGCACTGCTCGCGGGCGCCGCCTTCCTGGTCAACCGCCGCTGGCCGCTGCCCGATCTGGTACGTCGCCGGCACTGACGTCGTTCGGGGCGGGGGCAGGGGCAGGGGCAGTGCCAGGGGTGCCAGGGGCAGGGGCCGTCGCCCGGGCAGGGGGCGATGCCGGGGTCGTGTCGCTATCCGGCTTCGACTCCCGCTTCGACTTCCGACCGGGTTCCGGTTCGGTTGCGTGTTCCGGGGTGTGCTGCTGATCCGGGGCAGATTCCGGTTCTGGTTCCGCGCTCGATCCCGGTTCCAGCTCTGATTCCGGTTCCGGTTCCGGTTCCGGCTCCGGGGCGCTCCCGGTCGCCGTCCACGACGCGCAGAACAGCACGAGCTTCGAGGTGAAGTTGATCCACAGCAGCAGGGCGACGGGCACCCCGAACGCGCCGTACATGCTCTTCGTGGCCACGCCCTGCAGATAGCTGCTGAGCAGCAGCTTCAGCAGTTCGAAGCCGATGCCGCCGAGGAGCGCGGCGACCACCAGCCGACGGCGCGGCGGTTCCGCGCCCGGCAGCAGGGTGAGAACGTACAGCAGCATCAGGACGTCGGCGAGGACGGCGACGGTGAAGGCGGCGATCTGGAGCAGCAGGGTGCCCCAGCCGTGTTCGTCCAGGCCGAGCCCCTGGGAGATCCGGCCGACCGCCCAGGACGCCACGGTGGAGGCGGCGATCGTGACCAGCACGGCGCCGCCCAGCCCGACAAGGACGCCCATGTCCTTCGCCTTGTGCAGGAACGGGTTCTCCTGCTTGTCCGGCAGCTCCCACACCGCGCGCAGGCACTCCCGCACCTGTCCGACCCAGTTGATGCCGGTGAACAGCAGCACGGCGCCCGCGATGAGTCCGACGGTGCCGGCATTCTCGACCAGGGTGTCGATGTTCAGCTGGTCGGAGATGCCGGGGACCTGGTCGGCGATCCGGTCCTGGAGGTCCTGCTGCTGTTCCTCGCTGAGCGTGGCCGCGGCGATGGCGGCGGCGACCGTCAGCAGCGGGAACAGCGAAATGAAGCTGATGAACGTCATGGCGGCGGCCAGCCGCGTCCACTTCACCCGGTCCAGACGCTCGTACGACCGCCACGCGTGCGTGGTCATCAGGCGTGTGACGTACGGCCCGATGACGGGGAGCCCTTTCAGCCAGTCCATGATCCGACTCTGCCCTCCTCCTGGAAGACCCATGTCCGGGTACCCCAGAACCGCAGGACCGTGGCCAACGCCATGCCGACGCCCAGACCCGAGACGGTGTCGGCGCGCTGCGAGGTGAGGCCGAGTCCGTAGTGGCTGACGGTCAGACAGAGCAGTTGCACGAGGACTCCGGCGGCGTTCACCGCGAAGAACACCGGGTACTGCCGCCAGGGGGAGGCCCGGCGGCCCCGGTAGGTGCCGAGCGTGTTCCCCGCGTACGCCACCGTGCAGCCGGCGAGGAACGACAGTGCCTTCGCGGTCAGCGGGTCCAGGGCACCGGGGCCGCGCAGCCCGGTGAAGACGGCCAGATCGGCGGCGTAGGCGAGGACACCGACGGTGAGGAAGCCGAGCACCTCACGGCGGGTCACGGGCGAGTACGGCGTGCGCGCGGTCGCAGCACGGCCGTTGCGGCGGCTCACCAATTGGCCACCGCCAGGCCGTACATCGCCAGCCAGGCCACACCGATGAGGGCGAGGGCGCGGTCGCCCAGGACGACCTCCTCGGGTTCGCCGGCGGTGCCCCGGTCGGCGAAGACGGCGTAGCGCAGGACGGCCAGGACGAACGCCACCATGGACAGCTGGCGCCAGGGCAGCACACTCGTGTGCGGCACCCCGCCCTCCTCCAGCGCCCACAGGCAGTAGCCCAGGACGGCCACCCCGGCGGCCAGCTGCCACACGAACCGCAGGTAGCCGACGGTGTACTCGGTCAGCAACGCGCGCGTGGCTCCCGCCTTCCCGGCCATCTGCAGCGCCTCGGAGTACCGCTTCGCCGCCACCATGAACAGCGCGCCGAAACCCGTCGTGATCAGGAACCAGCGTGACAACGGGATGCCCAGAGCCAGTCCGCCCACCATCGCCCGCATCAGGAAACCGGTGGTGACGACGACGAGATCGACGACCAGGACGTGCTTCAGACTGATGCAGTACGCCAACTGCATGCCGAGGTAGGCCGTCAGCAGCGCGGCGACGGCCGGGGTGGTGAGCCATGCGGCGAGCGACGGCGCGAGGACGGCGAGGGCCCCGCCGACGCCGTAGGCGACCGGGACCGGCACCTGCCCGGCGGCCACCGGCCGGTGCCGCTTGGTGGGGTGCGCGCGGTCGGCGTCCGCGTCCCGGGCGTCGTTGATCAGGTACACGGCCGCGGCGCAGGCGGTGAACAGCGTGAAGACGGCGGTGAGTTCGGCCAGCGACCGCCAGGAGAACAGTCGCCCCGCGGCCGCCGGCGCGGCGACCACCAGCACGTTCTTGACCCACTGCTTGGGGCGCGCGGTCCGCAGCAGCCCGCCGAGGAGCGCGGCCGGACGGGAGCGCGGGGGTGGGGAGCTCGCACGCCGGGCGCGTTGTCCGAGCAACGCGCCGGAGCGGGAGGCGGGGCGGGAGCCGAGGTGCACGTCGGGGCGGGGGGCGGGACGGGAGTCAAGAAGGGCGTCGAAATGGGGGGCGGGCTGGGAGTCGCGGTGGGTGCCGGTACGTCCGGTGGGGCGGACGTCGGGGCGTGCTTCGGAGTCCGTGGGGCGTGACGGCGTGACGTGGGGCGCGTTCTCGGTGGTGCGCGCCGGGCTCGCAGTCGACGTCGTGCCCCCGGCGTGTGCCGTATCGATGAAGCGCGGTGTGTTGTCGAGGCGCGCCGCTTCAGACATGTGCGCCCCCCAGCAGCACCGGAGTCATCGCCGGAGTCACCACCGAAGTCACCATCGGAGTCATCGACCGCCCCACGGGCATCACCGACCCCCTTCGGCCCACTGCCCCACCCGCGGCCCCCTGCCTCACCCAACGCGCCCCCGCACAAGCCGCGAGCGCCCCGAGGGCCGCGCCCGCCGCGACGTCCGACGGGTAGTGCACGCCCACCACCAGCCGGGAGAGGCACATCGCTGCGGCGAGCGGCGAGACGGCGTACGCGCCGAGCGCGCCGTAGGCGACGGCGGCGGCCGCGGCGGAGGTGGCGTGGGAGCTCGGGAAGGAGTGCCGGCCGGCGGTGCGCACCAAGGGCTCGACGTGCGCCGGGCGCGGGCGGCGCACGACCCTTTTCACGCCCATGCTCACAGCGTGCGCGCTCGCGGTGAGCGCTGTCGCGCGCAACCACGCGCCGCGCCGCGCGCCGTCCACGGCGGCCCCGGCCAGCCCCGCCGCGAGCCACAGCGCCCCGTGCTCACCCGCCCAGGACAGGGCGCGTGCGGCACCGGCGACGCCCGGGTCGGCGCCGCGGGCGCGGAGCACGGCGAGGAGCCGGCGATCGACGCCGCGTCGCGTCCTCCTGCCGCCCTTCCCGCCCAACTCTTCCTTCGTGTCCATGTGGACTCACTGTTCATGCCGGGCCCACCGGAACACCGGCAATATTGAGCGACATCCCATTAATCACCCATTTCGGGGAGCGCTCCCTGTGGCACGGACAAAGCGCCGCACAGCGCGCGATACGGTCACCGGCATGTCTGCCGAGACCGCTTCCGTCACCGGTTGGGGCCGCACCGCCCCGTCCGTCGCCCGTCTGGTCCGCCCCAGGACGTACGAGGAGGCCGTGGCGGCCGTCCGGGACTGCGGGGCCCGCGGGAGCATCCCGAGGGGCCTGGGCCGGGCCTACGGGGACGCGGCGCAGAACGCGGGCGGCGACGTGCTGGACATGACCGGCCTGGACCGGATCCACGCCATCGACGCCGACGACGGGTCGGTCCTGTGCGGCGCGGGCGTCTCCCTGCACCGCCTGATGGAGGTGCTGCTGCCGCTCGGCTGGTTCGTGCCGGTGACCCCCGGCACCCGCTACGTCACCGTCGGCGGTGCGATCGGCGCGGACATCCACGGCAAGAACCACCACGTCTCCGGCTCCTTCGCCCGTCATGTGCGCTCCATGGAGCTGCTGACGGCGGACGGCACCATCCGTACCGTCCGCGCGGGCACCCCCCTGTTCGACGCGACGGCGGGCGGGATGGGCCTGACGGGGGTGATCCTCACCGCGACGGTCGAGCTGCAGCCGGTCGAGACGTCCCTGATGTCGGTCGACACCGAGCGTGCCGCCGATCTGGACGACCTGATGGCCCGGCTGACCGCCACGGACGACCGCTACCGCTACTCGGTGGCCTGGATCGACCTCCTCGCGCGCGGGGCGGCCACCGGGCGCGCGGTGCTCACCCGGGGGGACCACGCGCCCCTGGCCGCCCTGCCCGCGGGTATGCGCGCGCGCCGTGACCCGCTGGCGTTCCGTCCCGGCCGGCTGCCCGCGGCCCCGGCCTTCCTGCCGGACGGCCTGCTCACCCGCCGCACCGTTGGCCTCTTCAACGACCTCTGGTACCGCGGGGCGCCCCGGGCGCGGACCGGCGAGCTGCAGCGGATCTCCGCGTTCTTCCACCCCCTGGACGGCGTGCCGCATTGGAACCGGGTCTACGGCCGGGGCGGCTTCGTGCAGTACCAGTTCGTCGTCGGGTACGGCCAGGAGGAGGCGCTGCGCCGGATCGTGGCCCGGATCGCCGTCCACCGCTGCCCGTCCTTCCTGGCCGTGCTCAAGCGGTTCGGCGACGCCGATCCCGGCTGGCTGTCCTTCCCGCGCCCCGGCTGGACGCTCGCCCTGGACATCCCGGCCGGCCTGCCCGGCCTCGGGGCCCTGCTCGACGAGCTGGACGAGGAGGTGGCCGGAGCCGGCGGCCGGGTCTACCTGGCCAAGGACTCCCGGCTGCGGCCGGACCTGCTCGCCGCGATGTACCCGCGCCTGGAGGAGTTCCGCGCCCTGCGCGCCGAGCTCGACCCGCGCGGGGTGTTCGTCTCCGACCTGGCCCGCCGGCTGGGGCTGTAGCGGCCCGGGCGGCAGGTCCAGGGCGAACGGTCCCGCCCACCCGGTTCACTCGTAAGGAGCTGCAGTGAAGGACGCCTTCGGTCTCCCCCAGTCCCTGCTCGTCCTAGGCGGTACGTCGGAGATCGCCCTGGCCACGGCGCGCCTGCTGATCGCGCGCCGCACGCGCACGGTGTGGCTGGCCGGCCGCCCCTCCCCCGCCCGGGACGAGGCCGCCGACGAACTGCGCGCGCTCGGCGCCGACGTGCACACCGTCGGCTTCGACGCGCTCGACCCCGCGGCGCACGAGGCGGCGCTCGGCAAGGTCTTCGCCGAGGGCGACATCGATCTGGTGCTGCTGGCGTTCGGCGTCCTCGGCGACCAGGCGCACGACGAGCGTGAGCCGGTCGCCGCCGCGCGCGTGGCGCAGACCAACTACACCGGGGCGGTCTCGGCCGGTCTGGTGTGCGCCCGCGCGCTCCAGGCGCAGGGCCACGGCTCCCTGGTCGTCCTGTCCTCCGTCGCCGGTGAGCGGGCCCGCCGGGCGAACTTCATCTACGGCTCCAGCAAGGCCGGCCTGGACGCCTTCGCCCAGGGCCTCGGCGACGCTCTGCAGGGCACAGGCGTGCACGTCATGGTCGTACGGCCCGGGTTCGTGCGGTCGCGGATGACCGCCGGGCTGCCCGAGGCGCCGCTCGCGACGACGCCCGAGGCGGTGGCGACGGCGATCGAGCTGGGGCTGCGGCGCCGCTCGGAGACGGTGTGGGTGCCGGGGGTGCTGCGCGTGGTGATGTCCGCGCTGCGGCACCTGCCGCGCGGGGTGTTCCGCCGGCTGCCGCTGTGAGTGGTCCGGCGGGGGCTCAGTGGGCGGGCAGGGTGTCCTGCCGCTCGACCGGCGCGGACGCCTGCGGCGGCACGACCGAACCGCCGAAGGCGTACTCGCGCAGCTTGCGCCAGACGCCGTCGGGGCCCTGCTCGTAGAGGGC
Organism: Streptomyces sp. bgisy159; assembly: GCF_057707805.1. Taxonomy (NCBI): domain Bacteria; kingdom Bacillati; phylum Actinomycetota; class Actinomycetes; order Kitasatosporales; family Streptomycetaceae; genus Streptomyces; species Streptomyces sp. bgisy159. The sequence continues at coordinate 46,021 of NZ_JBYIQX010000002.1, forward strand.
GAAGCCGGTGCAGGACCAGTCGGCCTCGTAGTCGGCGAGTTCCGCGTGGGCCCGGTCCATGGCGGCGTCGTCGATGCCGTGCGCCACGGTGACGTGCGGGTGGTAGGGGAACAGCAGGTCGCGGGCCACGGGACCGGAGGCGTCGCGGATCTGCTGCTGCAGCCGGGCGCACTCCTCGCCGCCCTCGACGACCCGCACGAAGACCACCGGGGACAGCGGCCGGAAGGTGCCGGTGCCGCTCAGCCGCATCGGGAAGGGCCGCCCGGCACCGGCGACCCGGGTCAGATGCGCCTCGACGGCCGGCAGGCCGCTCCGGTCGACCTCGGTCGGCGGCAGCAGCGTGACATGCGTCGGGATGCCGTGAGCCGCGGCGTCGCCGAAGCCCGCGCGCCGCTCCTGGAGCAGGCTGCCGTGAGGCTCCGGGACCGCGATCGACACGCCGATCGTTACGGTCCCCACGTCGTCTCCCTGTCTCGGGCTGCCCGGCAGGGGCACTGCCGGGTGGTGTCAGTTATCGACTGTACGGCCACCGCCGCCGTGTTGGGCGGCGGTGGCCGTGTGCTCTACGGCTCAGTGCTTCGCGGGCAGGAAACCGACCCGGTCGTACGCCTGCGCGAGCGTCTCCGCGGCGACGGCGCGCGCCTTCTCCGCGCCCTTGGCGAGGATCGAGTCGAGCGTCTCGGGGTCGTCCAGGTACTGCTGGGTGCGCTCGCGGAACGGCGTCACGAAGTCGACCATGATCTGAGCCAGGTCGGTCTTGAGCGCGCCGTACATCTTGCCCTCGTACTCCCGCTCCAGCTCGGCGATCGACTTGCCGGTGAGCGTGGAGTGGATGGTGAGCAGGTTGGAGATGCCGGGTTTGTGCTCGACGTCGTAGCGGATGACCGTGTCGGTGTCGGTGACCGCGCTCTTGACCTTCTTGGCCGTCGTCTTCGGCTCGTCCAGGAGGTTGATGAGACCCTTCGGCGTGGATGCCGACTTGCTCATCTTGATCGCCGGGTCCTGGAGGTCGTAGATCTTCGCCGTCTCCCTGAGGATGTACGGCTTCGGGATCGTGAAGGTCTCGCCGAACCGGCCGTTGAACCGCTCGGCGAGGTCGCGGGTCAGCTCGATGTGCTGGCGCTGGTCCTCGCCGACCGGTACCTCGTGCGCCTGGTACAGCAGGATGTCCGCGACCTGCAGGATCGGGTACGTGAACAGGCCGACGGAGGCCCGGTCGGCGCCCTGCCTGGCGGACTTGTCCTTGAACTGGGTCATGCGGGACGCCTCGCCGAAGCCGGTGAGGCAGTTCATCACCCAGCCGAGCTGGGCGTGCTCGGGCACATGGCTCTGGACGAAGAGGGTGCAGCGCTCGGGGTCGAGGCCGGCCGCGAGCAGCTGGGCCGCGGCCAGCCGGGTGTTGGCGCGCAGCTCCTTCGGGTCCTGCGGGACCGTGATCGCGTGCAGGTCGACGACCATGTAGAACGCGTCGTGGGTCTCCTGCAGCGCCACCCACTGACGGACGGCGCCGAGGTAGTTGCCGAGGTGGAAGGAGCCTGCGGTGGGCTGGATTCCGGAGAGCACTCTCGGACGACGCTGCATGGCGGAGCCATTCCCCTGAGGGTGGTGGTGGGCGACGGGTGGGCGGTCAGAGGCCATGGTCCTCATTCTCTCAGGTCGCGGCGGCCGATCCGGAACTGGCCGGAAACAGGCGGGAACCGATCCGCCCCCGGCGGTGTAACAAGAGCATGGCGGGTGCCGGGGGGTCCAGGGGAGGAACGGGTATGAGCGGGAGACGACGGGGGCCGGTGCGGGCGCGGGGCAGGGGGCTCGTGCCGGGCACGGTGGTGGCGCTGGTGGCCGGCTCGGCGCTGCTGGGGCTGCCTGCGGGCGAGGCGGTCGCACGGCCGCCCCAGCCGGACGCCCCCGATGTGGCGGTGGTGACGCGGGGTGACACGGGCCGGACGACGACCCTGCGGTCCGGCGAACCGGATTTCACGCGGCTGTGGCAGCTGCTGCAGCCCACGTACACGGGGACGACGCCGGTGTCACGGGCGTGGGACGAGGGTCGCTACCCCGCGGTCCGGGCGACGGTGGTGTGGGGGCTGACCGGGGTCGGGGGGTGGCCGCGGACCAGCCGGCCGCCGGGTGGTGACGTGGCGCTGGAGCGGCAGGACCAGGTGTTCCTGGCCGAGGACGGCACCCCGTGGGTGCGGTCGGATCCCGCGCCGGAGGTGGCGGACGACGACATCCGCTGGCACCGGGCGTCCCGTGCGGCCTTCGACCGGCTGGAGCGGTCGGGGCTGCTGGGCGCGGAGCGGGCGCGGCCGACGGCGCAGACCGGGTCCGGGCGCACGGGCGCGCTGCGGTGGGCCGTGCCCGGGCTGGCGGTGGGTGTGCTGCTCGGCGCCGCGGGCACGGCGCTGATCCGCCGTGCGGCACTCCTGCGGGACTCGGGACCGCCGCACGGTGAACCGCGACAGGAGCTGATCGACCTCTGATCCGGGCCGGTGACCCGGATCGGTGGCCGGGATCGGTGGCCGGGATCGGTGGCCAGGGTCCGGGGCCGGGATCGGTATCCGGGATCGGTGGCCAGGGTTGGTGACCGGGGCCGGTGACCGGGATCGGTGGCCAGGGTTGGTGACCGGGGCCGGAGGCCGGGGCCGGTGACCCGGAGCTTGGCCCGGTGTCCGGCCCAGGGCTCTGCCCCGGGTGCCCGGTCCGGAGTTCTGACTCGGCCCCGGTCCGGGCTCTGACCGGCACGTCCGGCCAGTGCTCTGACCGGCACCTCCGGCCGGCGCTCCGACCGGCGCGTCCGGCCCGTGGGCTTCCGGCGCGTCCCGTCCGGCACGGCCGACCCGGGGCGGCCCGTGCGGCCTACAGACCGGCCGCCGTCGTGACCCCGGCCGGTCCGCCGGGGTCCGCCCGGGCCCGGGGTCAGCCCAGGTCGATCTCCGGGTACAGCGGGAAACCGGCGACGAGGTCGGTGGCCCGGCGGGAGATCTCGTCCGCGATCTTGGGGTCGAGGACGTGGGCGGCCTTGGACGGGGTGCCCTTGGCCGTGGTGCCCGCCTCGGTGGTGGTGAGGACGCGGTCGATCAGGCCGGCCACCTCGTCCATCTCCGCCGTGCCCAGGCCGCGCGTCGTCAGCGCGGGCGTGCCGACGCGGATGCCGGAGGTGTACCAGGCGCCGTTGGGGTCGGCGGGGATGGCGTTGCGGTTGGTGACGATGCCGGATTCCAGCAGCGCGGCCTCGGCCTGGCGGCCGGTGAGACCGTAGGACGTGGCCACGTCGATCAGGTTGAGGTGGTTGTCGGTGCCGCCGGTCACCAGGGTGGCGCCCCGGCGCGTGAGCCCCTCGGCGAGGGCGCGGGAGTTGTCGACGATGCGCTGGGCGTAGTCGCGGAAGGACTCCTGCCGCGCCTCGGCCAGAGCGACCGCCTTGGCGGCCATGACGTGCGGCAGCGGGCCGCCGAGGACCATCGGGCAGCCGCGGTCGACCTGGTCCTTGAGGGAGTCGTCGCACAGGACCATGCCGCCGCGCGGGCCGCGCAGCGACTTGTGGGTGGTGGTGGTGACGATCTGGGCGTGCGGGACCGGGTCGAAGTCGCCGGTGAGGACCTTGCCCGCGACCAGGCCGGCGAAGTGCGCCATGTCGACCATCAGCGTGGCGCCGACCTCGTCGGCGATCTCCCGCATGATCCGGAAGTTCACCAGCCGGGGGTACGCGGAGTAGCCGGCGACGATGATGAGCGGCTTGAACTCGCGGGCCTGGGCGCGCAGTGCCTCGTAGTCGATGAGGCCGGTGGCCGGGTCGGTGCCGTAGGAGCGCTGGTCGAACATCTTGCCGGAGATGTTCGGGCGGAAGCCGTGGGTGAGGTGGCCGCCGGCGTCCAGGGACATGCCGAGCATGCGCTGGTTGCCGAAGGCTCGGCGCAGCTCGGCCCAGTCGGCCTCGGAGAGGTCGTTGATCTGGCGGACGCCGGTCTTCTGGAGGAAGGGCGCCTCGACGCGGTCGGCGAGGACGGCCCAGAAGGCGACCAGGTTGGCGTCGATGCCGGAGTGCGGCTGGACGTAGGCGTGGCGGGCGCCGAAGAGTTCGCGGGCGTGCTCGGCGGCGAGGGACTCGACGGTGTCGACGTTGCGGCAGCCGGCGTAGAAGCGGCGGCCGACGGTGCCCTCGGCGTACTTGTCGCTGAACCAGTTGCCCATGGCCAGGAGCGTGGCCGGGGAGGCGTAGTTCTCGGAGGCGATCAGCTTGAGCATCTCGCGCTGGTCGGCGACCTCCTGGCCGATGGCGTCGGCGACCCGCGGCTCGACGGCGCGGATCACGTCCAGGGCGGCGCGGAAGGCGGTGGACTCGGTGGACGGGTGCTGGTCTGGCATGTCGTCGGCCTCCGGGTGGCGTGGCGGGTGTCGGTCACGATGCTCGGCTGGCCCAGGCGCACGGCACTTGATCACTCAGGGCCGCTCCCCGATGGTCCGTCCCATCCCAGCGCGCCAGTCACGGCCCGTCGTCAGCCTACCCGTCGCCCCCGGTGGCCAGGGCCGCCGGTCCACCATGCGGGCGACCGAGCGACCGGGGCGCGACAGGTCCTGGACGCTGCCGCGAGCAGCCCCCCGGGCCCCGGGCCCCTGGTCCCTGACCCCTGGTCCCTCACCGCTAGAGGATCACGTGCGGGAGGAAGCGGGCGTACTCGTCGGTGATCAGGCCGGCGGATTCGCGGATGCCGAGGCCGGCGGACTCGTCGCCGACGACCCAGGCGCCGAGGACGACGTGGTTGCCGTCGAAGGCGGGGAGGGGAGCGAGTCCCTGGTAGCAGCAGGCTTCGTCGCGGACGACCGGGTCGGCACCCGGCGGGTGGACGGTGACACCGGCGCCCTCCCGGCCCAGCAGCGGCTTGGCGACGTAGCCGCCGGTGGCGGCGAGCTCGCGGGGGCCGTCGAGGTGGGCCGGCAGCAGGTTGGGGTGGCCGGGGTGGAGTTCCCAGAGGACGGCGAGCAGGGCCTTGTTGCTGAGCAGCATCTTCCAGGCGGGCTCGATCCACAGGGTGCTGCCGGTGCCGCCGCCGTTGTCCAGGGTGTCGAGGACGTGGTCGGCGAACCGGTCCTGGGTCATCCACTCCCAGGGGTAGAGCTTGAAGCAGCTGCGGATGAAGCGGAGCCGGTTGTCGACGAACCGTTCCGCGAGGGGGTCCCAGCCGATCTCCTCCATGGAGATCCAGTCGGTGTCCAGGCCGGCCTGCTCGGCGGTCTCCTTGAGGTAGGCGACCGTCATCAGGTCCTCGCCGAGTTCGTCCGCGGCGGAGTGCGCGAAGTAGAGCGGGCTGCCGGGCGGGAGGAGGGGGGCCTGCCGCTTCCAGGCGGCGACGAGGCGTTCGTGGAGGGAGTTCCACTGGTCGGCGCCCGGGAAGCGTTCCTCCATCCAGAACCACTGGGGGCTCGCGGCCTCCACCAGGGAGGTGGGGGTGTCGGCGTTGTACTCCAGCAGTTTGGCGGGGCCGGTGCCGTCGTAGCGCAGGTCGAATCGGCCGTACACGGACGGGAGTTCGGCGCGCCGGTGCCAGGCCTCGGCGACCGCTGCGGCGACGCGCGGGTCGGTGATGCCGAGGTCGGCGAAGCGGCCGGTGGTGACGATGTGGTCGGCGGCGGCGAGGCACATGCGGTGCAGTTCCTCGACGGTCTCCTCCAGCGCCTCGACCTCGTCGAGGGAGAAGACGTAGTACGCGCTCTCGTCCCAGTAGGGGCGCAGGTTGCCGTCGGGGTGGCGGGTGAGCGGGTAGATCAGGCCCTGTTCCTCGACGGTCCGCTGCCAGCCGGGGCGCGGTCGTACGGTGCGGCGTTCCATGCGCGGGTCTCCGGCTCAGCCGCCGTAGCTGCCGGAGCCGCCGCCGAATCCGTCGCGGTCGACTCCGCTGCCGCCGCTCGACGAACTGCCGGAGCCCTTGCCGGGCTTGGTGAAGGAGCCGCCCCAGACCCAGCCGTCGTCCTTCTTGCCGCCGTAGTACCAGCTGTCGGTGCCGGTCTTGCAGTTCCGGTCGGAGGTCACCTTGTAACCGCGGCCGACCTGGTAGCTGTTGCGGTCGACGCAGCGCTTGTCGGGGGCCGAGGAGCAGGCAGTGAGGGCGGTCGCGAGCAGCCCCACGCCGCCGAGTACGACCGTGCCGGACCTGAAACGCCTGCGTGCCTGTTCCGCCATGTCCCCGTCTCCCCGTTGTCCCGCGGGGGCTGCCCCGCGCGCTGTCCTCGCGCCGTCGTCGCGCTGTCGTCGCATCGTCGCGCTGTTGTCGCGTTCCCCCGCGCCGTGCTCGCGCCGTCTTCGCGCGGCGTTGTGCGGCGTTGTGCGGCGGTGCGCGTGGGTACTGTCCGAGGTCAGCCTAGAGATCGCCGGTACTCCCCGTACGAGCGGCCCCCGCCCCCGCCGCCAGATCCGTCACGGCAGTACGCGGCACAACGCCTCCAGCGCGCCCGGCCAGGCCCGGTCCGAGGGCGCCCCGTAGCCGACCACCACGGCGTCCGCCGGCTCGGTCGTGGCGGCCGGGTGACGGAACCAGGACAGGCCCGTCAGGGCCAGGCCCTGCCACGCGGCGGCCCGCACCACCGACTCCTCGGTGCCGGGCGGGAGCCGGAGCACGGCGTGCAGCCCGGCGGCCATCCCGGTGACCCGGACGTCGGGCGACTGGGCGGCGACGGCCTCGACGAGGGCGTCCCGGCGCCGCCGGTACCGCAGGCGGCAGGCGCGCACATGGCGGTCGTAGGCGCCGGAGGTGATGAACTCGGCGAGAGTCAACTGGTCGAGGACGCCGGTGGAGCGGGCTGCGGCGAGCCGGGTGATCCCGGGGGTGAGCGCGGGCGGCAGCACCAGCCAGCCCAGCCGCAGCCCGGGGGCGAGCGACTTGCTGGCGGTGCCGAGGTGCACGACGTGGTCGGGGTCGAGGTCCTGGAGGGCGCCGACGGGCTGCCGGGCGTCGTAGCGGAACTCCCCGTCGTAGTCGTCCTCCAGGACCAGCCCGCCGGTACGCCGCGCCCGGTCCACGACGGCGGCGCGCCGCTCGGCCCGCAGGGCGCCCCCGAGCGGGAACTGATGGGCGGGCGTCAGCAGCACCGCCCCGCCGGCCGGCAGCTCCGCCACGCGTGTGCCGTGTTCGTCCTGCGGCAGCGGCACGGTGCGCAGGCCCGCCCGTTCCAGCAGGGTCCAGTGGGGTGCGAGGCCGTACGACTCCACGGCGAGGTCGCGCAGTCCGCCGGCGCGCAGGGCCTCGGCGAGGAGACGCAGGCCGTGCGAGAAGCCGGAGCAGACCACGATGTGCTCGGGGTCGGCGCGGACGCCCCGGGCCCGGGCGAGGTAGCCGGCCAGGGCGGTACGCAGTTCGGGCCGGCCGCGCGGGTCGCCGTAGCCGAGGGCGTCGGCAGGGGCCGCGTTCAGGGCGCGGCGGGCGGCCTTGAGCCACTCCGCGCGCGGGAAGGACGACAGGTCGGGGGTGCCCGGCATCAGGTTGTGGGCGGGCCTGCCGGGCTCCCGTCGGCGGGCGGTCCGCGGCTCGGCCGGCCGGGGCGCGGCCGCGCCCTCGGCGACCCGCGTGCCGGAGCCCTGCCGGGCGGTCAGCCAGCCCTCGGCGACGAGGTCGGCGTACGCGCCGGCGACCGTGTTGCGCGCGACACCCAGGTCGGTGGCGAGGGAACGGGAGGACGGCAGCCGGGTGCCGGGGGCGAGCCGGCCGCCGCGGACGGCCTCGCGCAGCGCGTCGGTCAGCCCGCGCCGCACGCGCGGACCGGTGACTTCCAGGTGCAGGTCCACGCCCAGAGTGGCCCATGAATCACGCATGGAAATGGACCATACTCCTGGGCTGCTTCCTTCCTAGGGTGGAGACCATGACCACCACGCAGACCACCGGAACCACCGGCGGAACCACCGCCGGGACCGGCACCGAAGCCACCACCGCGACCAGCACCGGCTACGCCGTCGAGGAGCCCGCCCGGCTCAACTGGGCCGAGCACGCGCCCGAGGTCTACAAGGCGATGATCCGGCTGGACGCGGCCGCCCGGCGGGGACTGGACCCGACGCTGTACGAGCTGGTGAAGATCCGCGCCTCGCAGCTCAACCGCTGCGCGTTCTGCCTGGACATGCACACCAAGGACGCGCTCGCGGCGGGCGAGAGCGTCGAGCGGATCATCCAGCTGAGCGCGTGGCAGGAGTCGCGCCACTTCTACACCGAGAAGGAGCTGGCGGCGATCGAGCTGACCGAGGCGGTGACCGTGCTGACCGACGGGTTCGTGCCCGACGAGGTGTACGCGCGGGTCGCGGGCCACTTCGAGGAGGCCGAGCTGTCGCAGCTGATCTCCGCGATCGTCACGATCAACGCCTGGAACCGCTTCGGTGTGACCGCGCGCATGACCCCGGGCCACTACCGGCCGGGGCAGCACCGGTGACCACCGCGCCTGGGACGGTACGAACGCGGCTGCTGGACCGCGAGGTCGCCCGGGCGATGTCCGCCCTGAGCGCCGCCGCGAAGCGGGGACTCGGCGACCCGGTGCTCGCCGAACTGGTCGTCCTGCGCGCCTCGCAGCTCAACCACTGCGCGTTCTGCCTGGACATGCACCTCGCCCTCGCGCGCGAGCACGGGGTGAGCGAACGCCAGTTGGACCTGCTGGCCGCCTGGGAGGAGGCCGAGGACGTCTTCGACGCGCGGCAGCGGGCGGCGCTCGCGCTGACGGAGTCGATCACCGTCCTCGCGGACGGGTTCGTGCCGGACGCGGTGTACGAGCGGGCCGCCGAGCACTTCGACGACGTGCGGCTGGCCCACCTGGTGGGGCTGGTGGTGGCGATCAACAACTGGAACCGGACGATGGTCGCCCGCCGCGTCCCGCCCGGGGGGTACACCCCGTGAGCGCGGACCCGACCGGTAAGGCCGGCACGTTCCGCGCGCTGCACCGCCGTACCGCGCCCGGCGATCCCCTGGTGCTGCCGGGCCCCTGGGACGCGGCCTCCGCGCGCGCGTTCGCCGGCGCGGGCTTCGCCGCGCTGGCCACACCCAGCGCGGGCGTGGCCGCCTCGCTGGGGTACGTGGACGGGCGTACCCCGCCCGACGAGATGTTCGCGGCGGTCGCCCGGGTCGCCCGGTCGGTCGACGTGCCGGTCTCGGCGGACGTCGAGGACGGGTACGGTCTGCCGCCCGGCGAACTCGTCGAGCGGCTCCTCGCGGCGGGGGCCGTGGGCTGCAACCTGGAGGACTCGTCGCGGGGCGCCCTCAAGGACCCGTACGCCCACGCCGACTGGCTGGCCGAGGTACGCGCCGCGGCCGGGGACCTGCTCTTCCTCAACGCACGCGTCGACACGTTCCTGCACGGCGACGGCGATCCGGAACGGGCCCTGGAGCGGGCCGCGGCGTACGTGGCGGCGGGCGCCGACTGCGTGTACCCGATCCTCGCCCCGCCCGCCCTGCTGCCGCTGCTGCGCTCGGGCATCGACGGCCCGGTCAACGCCTACTGCGACCCGACCCGGGGACCGTCACCGGCGGAGCTGGGCGAACTCGGTGCCACCCGGGTCACGTTCGGTCCGTGGCCGCAGCGGATGGCGACAGCGGCACTGACGGAGATCGCGGCGGCCCTGAAACCGTAGCGCCGCCGCGGAGGACCTGCCGACGCCAGAAGGCCCCTGGACGACGCGGTCGGCCGCCCGGCTCCGTGGAAACGCGAAGAGTCCCTCCCCGCCAGGCGGGGAGGGACTCTTCGGACGGAGCGCCGGGCAGGCCTTGCACCTGCATCTCCCCGCAGGAAGCGGGGCGTCTTTCCTTGGACCACCAACGCACAGTCGGCTTCCGGGAGTTCCGGCGGCCGGTGTGTGATCAACTATAAACCACACCGGCCGCCGAAGTCACATCGGCCGACTCGCCTGGGACAGGCTCAGAGGAGGCCGAGGCCGCGCACCGCGTCGCGCTCCTCCGACAGCTCCTGGACGGAGGCGTCGATGCGGGTGCGGGAGAACTCGTTGACGTCCAGGCCCTGGACGATCTCGTACTTGCCGTCCTTGCAGGTGACCGGGAAGGAGGAGATCAGGCCCTCCGGGACGCCGTAGGAGCCGTCCGACGGGATGCCCATGGAGGTCCAGTCGCCCTCGGCGGTGCCGTTGACCCAGGTGTGGACGTGGTCGATGGCGGCGTTGGCGGCGGAGGCCGCGGAGGAGGCGCCGCGGGCCTCGATGATGGCCGCGCCGCGCTTGGCGACGGTCGGGATGAAGTCGTCGGCGAGCCACTTCTCGTCGTTCACGACCTCGGCGGCGTTCTTGCCGGCGACCGTGGCGTGGAAGATGTCCGGGTACTGGGTGGCGGAGTGGTTGCCCCAGATCGTCAGGCGCTTGATGTCGGAGACGGCGACGCCCGTCTTCTTCGCGAGCTGGGTCAGCGCGCGGTTGTGGTCCAGCCGGGTCATGGCCGTGAACCGCTCGGCCGGTACGTCCGGCGCGGCGGCCTGGGCGATGAGCGCGTTGGTGTTGGCCGGGTTGCCGACGACGAGGACCTTGATGTCGTCCGCGGCGTGGTCGTTGATGGCCTTGCCCTGCGGCTTGAAGATGCCGCCGTTGGCCTCCAGCAGGTCACCGCGCTCCATGCCCTTGGTACGGGGGCGGGCGCCGACGAGGAGGGCGACGTTGGCGCCGTCGAAGGCGACGTTGGGGTCGTCGGTGATGTCGATGCCCCGCAGGAGCGGGAACGCGCAGTCGTCCAGCTCCATCGCGGTGCCCTCGGCGGCGCCGAGCGCCGGGGTGATCTCCAGGAGGCGGAGCTTGACCGGCACGTCCGCACCGAGCAGCTGGCCGGAGGCGATGCGGAAGAGCAGGGCGTAACCGATCTGGCCGGCCGCGCCGGTGACGGTGACGTTCACGGGAGTGCGGGTCATGGCGTTCTCCGTATGACAGCTGGCGGTGAGGCGTCCCTGCCCCGGGGCGGGAACGGATGATCGATCTCTCGGCATCAAGAGATCCACCGGTCAGGCTATCGCGCATCCGGCATCGGGGACTGCCGGGGCCCTGTGGCCCGCCCCACAGAGGGTGACGGCGCGCCGGCCGGACTCAGGGTGTGCAGCCCTTCTGCCCCGACGCGAGCGTCACACACGCGCGGGCCTGCGCGGGGCCGTCCACGGCGACCATCGGGGTGTAGGCGCTGGTGTCGCCGAGGGTCCGCACCGTGTCGCTGCGGCGGACCGCACCGACCGCCACCTGCACCACGTCGCCCGGTCCGGCCTGGGTGATCCGCGCCCAGGCGGCGCCGCAGGCGGCGCTGTAGCGGACCTCGACGAGCGTGGTCCGCACGGTGGCGCTCTTCGCGGTGACCACGAGGGCGCCGCCGCAGCCCATCGCCTCCGCGTCCTTGCCCTCGCAACCCGGCCCGCCGCAGCCGACCCCGGGCGGTGTCGGGAAGCCGGGGCTCGCCGCCGGGGAGGGGGAGGCCGCCGGGGCGCCCGCGCGGCCCTCCCCGGGGCCACCGTCGGTCAGCCAGAAGGCGCCCGCCGCGATGACGAGCACGCCCGCCGTCGCCGTGAGGAACAACAGGCCGCGCCGGCCACCGCCCGTCGTGCCGTCCGCACGGGCCCGAGGCGCTGCCGCCGGGCCCGGGATCGCCGGCGGGACACCGGCGGGTCCCGCGACGCCTGGCCGGACCGGCGTCGGCGTGCCCGGCCGTCTCGGGGCCGGAGCGGCGCCCTCGGCCGGCCCGAACTCCCCGCGCGGGGCCGCCGCCAGGCCGGTCCAGGTCGCCTCGGCCGTACCGCCGCCGTGGGTCTCGGCGTGGCTCCGGGCCCGGGCTGCCGGCTCCCGCAGGGCGGTCAGGCGCGCGGGGTCGGCGCCGGTGACCTCCGCGAGGGCGAGGACCGCGCCCTCGGGCGCGAGCGACCGGCCGTCGAGGTAACGCTCCCAGGACGCCCTGTCGTACCCCGTGCGGTCGGCCACCGCCGAGACGCTCAGTCCGCTGCGGTCCACGACCCTGCGCAGCTGTACGGCGAACTCCCGCACCTGAGGGCCGGGTTCGTCCGGCAAGTCCGTCCACCGAGGCATCGAACCCCCCTCTCCCCCGGACCGGGTCCGCCCGATTGGACACGTTAGCTCCGCCGTGACGCCGAATCGATCCGTATTCGCGCATTGTCGGCACATCGGCACATCGGCCGCTCGAAACGGGGACGGGGCGCGGACGCACGCTCGGTCAGCCGAACACCAGCGCGCCGGCCACCGCCGTACCGAGCAGCAGCAGGAGCAGCAGGACGGCAGTGAGGAGCAGCCGGCCGGCTCCGGTGCGGCCCGGCACGGCGGGCGGCTCCCCGGCCCGCTCCCACCAGGGAACGGTCGGATCGTCCTGGTACTCCCCGCCCGGCGGGACGGTGTCCTGCGCCCGCGCCGCCGCCGGGCGCGGCCACGCCTTCACCGCCAACTCCCAGCGGACGCCGTACCGTTCCGCCTCGGTGCCGGTCAGCCCCGCGACCCGGCACAGCGCGGCCACCGCCTGGCGGGGCGGGGGCTGTACGGCATTGAGGTAGCGCTGCCAGGAGGACTTGCTGTAGGCGGTGCGGGCGCCGAGGGCGGCCAGGCTCAGGCCGGTACGGTCCTTCAGCTCCCGCAGGTGCTCCACGAAGTGCCGCACCTCCGGCGGCAGCTCGGCCGGCAGCGGTTGCCAGGAGCCCATCGCGCACCCACCCCCCACCGCGTCCCGTGTCCCGCCTGGTCGAACCGGTGGACGAGCGCGGGGCCCGTTCGGTTCCGCAGCGGAACGGCCACCTCCGTGCCACAGCGGGCTGACAGGCGTCGAACAGGCCCTTCACCGTGGGAGAGCGGGTGGGCGCGGGGGCGGGTCAGTTGTCGACCGTGAAGTGCAGGGTGTCCTTGAGGAAGGGGATCTGCAGCCACGGGTTGGGCTGGGCCATCAGCGCGAGCAGGACGATGACGGCGCCCAGCACGCCGTAGGTGACGATGTCGGTGAAGCGGGAGCGCACCGCCAGCATGCCGACGCCGGGCAGGAGCCAGCGCAGCACCGCACCGCCGAGCAGGGCGGCGCCGATCAGGATGGTGCCGACGCGGAACTGGTCGAGAGCGGTGAGCAGCAGGCCGAGTCCGACCGTGCTCAGCACGGCCAGCATCGGCCACTGCCGGGCGGGGGCCGGCGCGTCACGGGGCGCGGCCCGGCCGCCGCCCTCGGGCCGGGCGGTGTCCCGGGTGAACCTGGGGAACCGCCGGGGGCCCCGCCGCCGGGCCCCGCCCGCATCGTCCGCCGCGCCGTCGCGCACCTGGGCCCACCACATGTTCCGCCGCGTGTTCCGCCGCCGGGGCGCGCCGGCGTGGCCGGCCGCCCCGCCTCCCGCCTCAGCCGACACTGCGCTCCGCCGCCTCGACCACGTTGACGAGCAGCTGGGCACGGGTCATCGGGCCGACGCCGCCGGGGTTCGGGGAGACCCAGCCGGCGACCTCGCGGACGTCGGGGTGGACGTCCCCGACGATCTTGCCCTCGGCGCTGCGCGAGACACCGACGTCGAGCACGGCCGCGCCGGGCTTGATGTCCTCGGCGCGGATCAGATGGGCCGAGCCGGCCGCGGCGACCACGATGTCGGCGTTCTTGAGGTGCGCCGACAGGTCCCGGGTGCCGGTGTGGCACTGCGTCACGGTGGCGTTCTCGCTGCGCCGGGTCAGCAGCAGCGGCATGGGCCGGCCGATGGTGACGCCGCGGCCGACGACCACGACCTCGGCGCCCTTGGTCTCCACCCCGTAGCGGCGCAGCAGGGTGAGCACGCCGTTGGGGGTGCAGGGCAGCGGGGCGGGCTCGCCCAGGACCAGGCGGCCCAGGTTCATCGGGTGGAGCCCGTCCGCGTCCTTGGCCGGGTCCATCAGTTCCAGGATGCGGTTCTCGTCGATGCCCTTGGGCAGCGGGAGCTGGACGATGTAACCGGTGCAGGCCGGGTCCTCGTTCAGCTCGCGGACGACCGCCTCGATCTCCTCCTGCGTGGCCGTGGCGGGCAGTTCGCGCTGGATGGAGGCGATACCGACCTCGGCGCAGTCGCGGTGCTTGCCGGCGACGTACTTCTGGCTGCCGGGGTCCTCCCCGACGAGGATGGTGCCGAGGCCGGGCGTGACGCCCTTCTCCTTCAGCGCCGCCACGCGGGCGGTCAGATCGGACTTGATCTCGGCTGCGGTGGCCTTGCCATCGAGAATCTGGGCGGTCATGCCCCCCATCCTCCCGGATGACGGGCCCCGGGTTCCAATCCGGTGCGCATTGCACTTGCACAACACCCGGCGGGCGGCGCTGGACACCTGTGCCCCCGTGGAGAACGATTGACGTGATCAAGCACAGTGCCGCGGGCAGTACGGGGGGACGAGCCGCTTCTGTTGACCTTCCTCCGCGCCGCGCCGCGCACCCCGCACCGGCATACGGAGGAAGCGAGACCATGAGCTTCGGCGAACCGAACAACCCCTACGGCCCGCCGCCGCAGCAGAACCCCCAGCAGCCGGGATACGGCTACCCCTCGGCGCCGCCGGTCTCCCAGCCTTACCCCGGCGGGCTCCCGCCCATGACGTCGATGCCGAGCACGGTGTCCGCGGCCCGGATCATGCTCTGGGTGATCGTCGGCCTGAACGTGATCGGTGTCTTCCTGTTCGCCGGTCTGGGCATCGCGGGATCCAACGCGGACGACGTCGACGACTCCGACCTGCGGGACATCCTCGGGGACATCCCGACCGGGCTCATGTACTTCTACGCCGTTCTGGCGCTGGCCTGGCTGATCTGGGCGGCCGTCCTCGCGGTGAAGTTCAAGAGCGGCGGGAACGGCCTCCGGATCACCGCGCTGGTCTTCGGCATCCTGACCGCCGTCCTCGGCGTGTACCCCTTCTTCCTCATCGGCACGGTCCACCTGGTGCTCGGCGTCCTGATCGCCGTCTTCACCGGCAACTCCACCGGTTCCGCCTGGTTCAACCGGCCCCGTCACTGACGTGCTCCGGCCACCCTCGACGCGCGGGAGCCGGCCTCGGCGGCGAGGCCGGCTCCGGCGGGCGGTGCGGATCAGTGGAAGAAGTGCCGCGTGCCCGTGAAGTACATCGTGACGCCGGCCTTCTCGGCGGCCTCGACGACCAGTTCGTCGCGGACCGAACCACCGGGCTGGACGACCGCCCTGACGCCGGCCTCGGTGAGGATCTCCAGGCCGTCGGGGAAGGGGAAGAAGGCGTCGGACGCGGCGTAGGCACCCCGGGCGCGCTCGGCGCCCGCCCGCTCGACGGCCAGCTTGGCGGAGTCGACCCGGTTGACCTGGCCCATGCCGACGCCGACCGAGGCGCCGTCCTTGGCGAGGAGGATCGCGTTGGACTTCACGGCCCGGCACGCCTTCCAGGCGAACGCCAGCTCGGCCAGCTCGTCGGCGCTCAGCGCCTCGCCGGTCGCCAGGGTCCAGTTGGCCGGGTCGTCGCCCTCGGCCTGGAGGCGGTCGGTGACCTGGAGGAGCGCGCCGCCGTCGATCGGCTTGACCTCCACCGGGTGGGAGGGCGCGGCCGGTGCCTTGAGGACCCGGAGGTTCTTCTTCCTGGCGAGGGCTTCCAGGGCGCCGTCCTCGTAGTCCGGCGCGACGATGACCTCGGTGAAGATCTCCGCGACCTGCTCCGCCATCTCCTTGCTGACCGGCCGGTTGACGGCGATGACGCCGCCGAACGCCGACAGCGGGTCGCAGGCGTGGGCCTTGCGGTGGGCCTCGGCGACGTCCGCGCCGACCGCGATGCCGCAGGGGTTGGCGTGCTTGATGATCGCGACGCAGGGCTCGTCGTGGTCGTACGCGGCACGGCGGGCGGCGTCCGTGTCCGTGTAGTTGTTGTACGACATCTCCTTGCCGTGCAGCTGCTCGGCCTCGGCGAGGCCGGTGCCCGTGCCGTCGACGTAGAGCGCGGCCGCCTGGTGCGGGTTCTCGCCGTAGCGCAGGGTGCTCTTGCGCTCCAGGGCGGCGGCGGTGAAGTCGGGGAAGGGCGAGTCGTCCACGGGCGCGTAGGCGCCGGCGAACCAGCCGGCGACCGCGATGTCGTACTCCGCGGTGTGCCGGAACGCCTCGGCGGCCAGCCGCTTGCGGGCGGCGAGGTCGAAGCCGCCGTCCCGGACCGCGGCGAGGACGTCGGCGTACCGCGCGGGGCTGGTGACCACGGCGACGGACGGGTGGTTCTTGGCGGCGGCGCGGACCATCGAGGGGCCGCCGATGTCGATCTGTTCGACGCACTCGTCGGGCGAGGCGCCCGAGGCGACGGTCTCCCGGAACGGGTAGAGGTTGACGACGACCAGGTCGAACGGCGCCACGCCCAGCTCGTCGAGCTGCTGACGGTGGCTGTCGAGGCGCAGGTCGGCGAGGATGCCCGCGTGCACCCGGGGGTGCAGCGTCTTGACCCGGCCGTCGAGGCACTCGGGGAAGCCGGTGAGCTCCTCGACCTTGGCGACGGGAACACCGGCGGCCGCGATCCGGCCGGCCGTGGAACCCGTCGACACCAGCTCGACGCCCGCCTCGTGCAGCCCGCGCGCGAGGTCCTCCAGTCCGGTCTTGTCGTAGACGCTGACCAGTGCGCGACGGATGGGCCGCTTGTTGCTCTCGGCGGTCACTGGATAACTACCTTTCGTCCCTCGATGCGATGGCCGCGGCGGGCGAGCCGTCCCACGACCTCGACGAGCAGCCTTCGCTCGACTTCCTTGATGCGCTCGTGCAGCGCGCTCTCGTCGTCCTCGTCCCGGACCTCCACCACGCCCTGGGCGATGATCGGGCCGGTGTCGACGCCGTCGTCGACGAAGTGGACGGTGCAGCCGGTGACCTTGGCTCCGTACGCGAGCGCGTCGCGGACACCGTGGGCGCCGGGAAAACTGGGCAGCAGGGCGGGGTGGGTGTTGACGAACCGGCCGCCGAAGCGGGCCAGGAACTCCTTGCCGACGATCTTCATGAAGCCGGCGGAGACCACCAGGTCGGGTTCGTGGGCGGCGACCGCCTCGGCGAGCGCGGCGTCCCACTCCTCGCGGGAGCCGTAGTCCTTGACCCTGCGCACGAAGGTGGGCAGCCCGGCGCGCTCGGCACGGGCGAGCCCCTCGATGCCGTCCCGGTCGGCCCCGACGGCGACGATCCGCGCCCCGTAGGACTCGGCGCCGGTGCGTTCGATCTCGTCGAGGAGCGCCTGCAGGTTGGTACCGGATCCGGAGACCAGCACGACCAGGCGCTTGGGCTCGGGGCTGGCCACGGGGTTGGCGGCCACGGTGGGGGCCTTTCTCGGGAGGCGGACTGTCACGGCGACGGCTTGTGCGATCGTACGAATGCTTCGCACCCCCGGATACGGGGAAGTCTACGAACCGGTCGACCGTCAGCAACGATACCGGCACACCGGACGGCCCCCTCGGGACGGGGGCGTGGCCGGAAGGTAGCGTCTGGGAGGAGCGGGTCCGGGAACGCGGTGGTCGTGCCGCACGTTCCCCGGGTGCACGCTCATGGACTCGCCCATGACTCGATGCAGATCCACGTCGAAATCACCTAGGGGAAGACGCTCTTTGATGCCGGACCGCAGCCTGCGACTCCTCACGTTCCCGCCGCTCCCGGCACAGGCCGGCGAGCGTGGCGCCGTGCTGCTGCGGGAGCGGCCCGGTTCTCCCCCCGAGACCGGCCAGACCTCCGACGGCGACCGCGACCGGGGCGGGGACCAGCAGGACGACAACCCCTTCGCGCCACCGCCGGAGGGCACTCCCGACCGGCCGTGGCAGCCGCGCCACCCCGCGACGGGCGGGGATCAGGGGCAGCAGGGCGGCGGCTCGCCCTGGGGCAGCCAGTGGAGCGACCGCCAGCCCGGGCGTTCCGACGGCGGGTTCGGTGAACGGCCCGGCGAGCGGCCGGGTGGCGGCCCGGAGGGCGGCGGGGGCCCGGGCGGCTCCGGCGGGCAGGGCGGCCCCGGCGGCTCCGCGCCGCGCTGGGACCCGACCGACCCCGCCCAGCGCCGGGCGCGCTACGCGCTGCTGGGCGGCATGTGGGCCTTCTTCTTCGCCCTGTTCAGCTGGACGTACGTGGCACTGCTGCTGGGGGCGCTCGCCCTGTACTGGGGCATCAGCGCCCTGCGCGCCAAGCCCCGCACCCCCGACCCCGACGCGCCGGCCGCCCCGCCCGCCCCCGGCACGGGCCGCCCCCAGACCACGGCCGCGATCAGCGGCCTGGTCACCGCGTCGCTGGCCCTCGCGGTGGTCGCCACCGTCTTCACGACCCAGCTGGTCTACCAGGACTACTACACCTGCAAGCAGGACGCCCTGACCCACGAGGCCGAGCAGGGCTGCAGCGACCTGCTGCCGAAGGAACTCCGGAGCATCCTCGGGGAGGACTGACGGTGAGGATGCCGGTGGCTTGCCCGGGTGGGTCCGGCTCACGGACCGACCGACGCCGACTGGCTGTCCTCCAGGGGATGCGTCGGCCCGCTCGGGGTCTCACCGCACGCGACCGGACGGGCGTCCGTGACCATTCGACACGTCAGGAGCCGGACGGCCGAGGCCGGCGCGGGTGAGGTCCCGCCGGAAACCGGCGTGGTCACCTGCCTGGTCGCCGACGCAGGTCACGCGCCCGGGCAGCCGGGTCGGCCGGTCGTGGGCCCCGGTCACGGGGAAGGCTGGTCGGGGTTCTCCGAGGGTTCGCCGGGAGGCGTTCGGCGGGCGGTGTCGTCGTGCCGGGGGTTCTGGTGCGAGGAGTCGTGGGGCGAGGGGTTCGGGTACGAATCCTGGGGCGAGGTGTGGTCGTGCGACGAGTCCCGGGGCGACGGGTTCGCGTACGAGGAGTGCTGCGAGGGGTGCTCGTACGAGGAGTGCTGGGGCGAGGGGTGCTCGTACGGAGGGAGCGGTGAGTCGAGGAGGGGGTCGGGGCTCGGGTCGTGGGGGAGGAAGTCGTAGGGCTCGAAGGTGGGGTCCGGGGCGGGTGCGGGCTTCGCGTCGGGGGTGCGGGGGACGCCGACCGGCGTGCGGTCGGCGGATGCCGATGCCGTGAACGTCCCGTCGGTCTCGGTGCCGGTGCCGTCCCGGCCCGTTCCCCGGCGTCGCCAGGCCCGTACCGCGAGCGCGGTCGGCACCGCCGTCACCGAGGTCCACGCCAGCGCCGCCGCCCCCACCTGCCATCCCACCGGCCCGAAGCGGGCGAGCGCGGCCGCCCCCAACGGGCCGCCGGACAGCGCGGCCAGCGCGCCCATGGCGACGGCGACGAACCCGGCGGCGAGCAGCGCGACACGGCAGGTCCGGCCGCCTGACCAGGGGAGACGGTTCTTCGGCCGGGCAGCGCCGCCGCTCTGGTCGTCGGCGGGCCGCGGGCCGGGCGGGCCCGGAACGCCGGCGGTGTGCTCCGCGAGGGCGTCGGCCACCGCCTGGCCACGGCCCGGTGCGGCCGCACGGGCCACGAACCAGCCCACCGTCACCCCCGCGACGACCGGCACCGCACCCGCCGCCCAGTTCCAGGGCGTCCCGGCGCCCGCGTCGGGCACCGCCGCGAGCAGCGGGAACGGCGGCAGCAGCGGCGCGGGGTCGGAGGCCAGCGGGGTGACCGGATGGCCGGCGCCGAGGGCGAAGCCGGGGCCGAGCGCGTAGGCCGCGCCCCACAGCGCCGCGTTGGGCAGGAGCGCCACGCACAGCAGCAGCACCGCGAACCGCCCCGACCACCCCTCCGTCAGCTGCAGGAACGTCATGCGCGCGACCGCGCCGTGCCACACCGACGACGCGGCCACCAGACCCGCGCCGCCCCCGGCGAGCAGCGCCACCCCGGCCCCCGCCGCCCGCCCGGCGGCGCCGAGCGCGGCTCTGCCGCCCGGGCCGAGTGCCCGCCGCCGCAGGCCGCGCGGCAACAGCAGGAGCACGTCGTCCAAGGGGCGCCGCGGACGGCCGTACGCCGTCCAGACCCCGGCCCCGGCCGCGACGGCGGCGACCGTCGGCAGCGCGACCGCCGTCCAGCCCCAGGCGGGGCGCAGATCACCGCCGGCCGCGTACAGCGCGGCGCCCGCGCCGACGGCGAGATAGCCGAGGACGACACCGGTCCACGCCGTACGGGCACCGGCCATCACCCCGTGCTCGTCGGCGAGGGCGGCGTCCCGCGCCGCCCGGTGCACCAGCCACCCCGGCAGCGCGAGCAGGAGCAGCGGGATGACGCCGACCGGCGCGGGCACGCCGGCGAGGGTTTCCGTGCGGACCAGTTCGGTCCCGTGGGCGAAGAGCCACAGGGCGGCGGCGACGTGCAGCGCGGCACTCGGCCCGCTGTCGGGGTAGGGAGAGCTGATCCAGAGCACCATCACCAGCACGGCGCAGGAGCCGAGCCCCAGCCCGGCGGCGAGCACGCCACCCAACAGGCTGGCGCCCAGTCCGGGTGATCGGTCGCGCATCCGGGTGAGCAGGGATGACAGGGACGATCGGCGAGCGGTCATCGGCAGCACACACGCCATGCTCCCAACGACACGCGATTTGACGTCGTAACAGGCGAAGCTCCGTTGTGTCGCCCAATATACGTTTATGTACTTTTCCGTACGGAAGTCCCGGACGGGGCCGGCCTCGGGTCAGGTGGCGGATGAGGTGCGGGCCATGACGGTCGGTCTGGTGAAGGAACCGCCGGAGAGCGCCCTGTCCGCCGAGCACGCGGTGCCACTGACCCCCGCTCAGGCTTTCGACGCGCTCTACGCGTTCTGCGCTCCCGCGCTCGTACGGCAGACCTATCTCCTCACCGGCCGCCGCGAACTCGCCCGCGAGTCCGTCGAGCGCGCCTTCCAGCACGCCTGGGACCACTGGCCGCGCGTGGCCCGCGACCCCGATCCGGCGGGCTGGGTGCGGGCGGCGGCGTACGAGTACGCCCTCTCCCCCTGGCACCGGCTGCGCCCGCGCTACCGTCACCCCGAGCCGCCCCCCGCCGACGCCGCCGACCGCGCGCTGCTCGACGCGCTGCTGCGGCTTCCGCCGCCGTACCGCCGTACCCTCGTGCTCTACGACGGGGTCGGCCTCGACCTGCCGGAGACGGCGGCGGAGACGGAGGCGAGCACCCCGGCGACCGCGCACCGTCTGCTGCACGCGCGCGAGGAGCTCACCGCGCGCGTTCCCGACCTCGCCGACCCCGCGCTGCTGCACCGCCGCCTCGCCGAGGTCGCCTCCGCCGAACGGCTGCGCGCGCCCAAGCCCCTGACCGTCCGGCTCGGCAGCGAACGCCGGGCACGCCTGTGGACGCGGGCGGCGGTCGCCGTCACGGTCGCCGTCATCGGCGTCACGGTCCTCGCGCTGCGCACCGCCCCCACGTCGTACGAGCCGCCGGTACCGGCCGGTGAGACGATCCAGGGCGTGCCGGAGAAGGCCGCCCCGGGCACCCTCTCGGACGCGGAACTCGACCTGCGTGCCCGGCTCAGGTCCCACACGGCCAACGGCCCGCAGCGGCTCGTGCCGCAGGCGCGATAGGCGGCTCGTACGCAGGGCCACCGGAGCGGGCGGCCACCACAGACGCCGGTGGGCCCGCCCCCACGCAGGGAGCGGGCCCACCGAGAACGCGGCCGAGCGGGATCGGCGGTGTCAGGCGCTCAAGATCTCCCGGGCCAGCTTCGCCGTCTCGGTCGGCGTCTTGCCGACCTTGACGCCGGCGGCCTCCAGGGCCTCCTTCTTCGCCTGGGCGGTGCCGGACGAGCCGGAGACGATGGCGCCCGCGTGACCCATGGTCTTGCCCTCGGGGGCGGTGAAGCCCGCGACGTAGCCGACGACCGGCTTGGTCACGTTCTCCTTGATGAACGCGGCCGCGCGCTCCTCGGCGTCGCCACCGATCTCACCGATCATCACGATCAGCTCGGTGTCGGGGTCGTCCTGGAACGCGGCCAGCGCGTCGATGTGCGTGGTGCCGATGATCGGGTCACCACCGATGCCGACGGCGGTCGAGAAGCCGATGTCACGCAGCTCGTACATCATCTGGTAGGTCAGCGTGCCGGACTTCGACACCAGGCCGATGCGGCCCGGCTTGGTGATGTCGCCCGGGATGATGCCGACGTTCGAGCCGCCCGGGGTGATGATGCCGGGGCAGTTCGGGCCGATGATGCGGGTCTTGTTGCCCTTCTTGCCGGCGTACGCCCAGAAGGCGGCCGTGTCGTGCACGGCGATGCCCTCGGTGATCACGACGGCCAGCGGGATCTCGGCGTCGATGGCCTCGACGACGGCGTCCTTGGTGAACTTCTCCGGCACGAAGATGACGGAGACGTTGGCGCCGGTCTTCTCGATGGCCTCCTTGACGGTGCCGAAGACGGGTACCTCGGTGCCGTCGAAGTCCACGGTCTGACCCGCCTTGCGCGGGTTCACGCCGCCCACGACGTTCGTGCCGTCACCGAGCATGAGCTTGGTGTGCTTCATGCCGGTGGCGCCGGTCATGCCCTGGACGATGACCTTGCTGTCCTTGTTGAGCCAGATAGCCATGGTGGTTTGAGTCCTCGTCCTTGTGCTTACTTGGCGGCGTGGGCCAGCTCGGCGGCCTTGTCGGCCGCGCCGTCCATGGTGTCGACGCGCTGCACCAGCGGGTGGTCGGCGTCGGTGAGGATCTGCCGGCCCAGCTCGGCGTTGTTGCCGTCGAGGCGGACGACGAGCGGCTTGGTGACGTCCTCGCCGCGCTCCTCCAGCAGCTTCAGGGCCTGGACGATGCCGTTGGCGACCTCGTCGCAGGCGGTGATGCCGCCGAAGACGTTGACGAAGACCGACTTGACGTCGGGGTCGCCGAGAATGATCTCCAGGCCGTTCGCCATGACCTGGGCGGAGGCGCCACCGCCGATGTCCAGGAAGTTGGCGGGCTTGACGCCACCGTGGTTCTCACCGGCGTACGCGACGACGTCCAGAGTGCTCATGACGAGACCCGCGCCGTTGCCGATGATGCCGACCTCGCCGTCGAGCTTGACGTAGTTGAGGTTCTTCTCCTTGGCGGCGGCCTCCAGCGGGTTGGCCGCGGCCTTGTCGTGGAGCTCCTCGAAGTCGGGGTGACGGAACTCGGCGTTGTCGTCCAGCGACACCTTGCCGTCGAGGGCGATGACGTCCCCGGAGGCGACCTTGGCCAGCGGGTTCACCTCGACCAGGAGGGCGTCCTCCTTGATGAAGGTGTCCCACAGCCGGACCAGGACGTTCACGACCTTGTCCGCGACCTCGGCCGGGAACTTCGCGGCCTCCACGATCTCGCGGGCCTTGGCCTCGTCCACACCGTCGATCGGGTCGATCGGGGTCTTGGCGACGGCCTCCGGACGGGTGGCCGCCACCTCCTCGATCTCCACGCCGCCCTCGACGGAGGCGATCGACAGGAAGGTGCGGTTGGCACGGTCGAGGAGGAAGGAGACGTAGTACTCCTCGACGATCTCCGGAGCGGTCTCGGCGATCATCACCTTGTGGACCGTGTGGCCCTTGATGTCCATGCCGAGGATGTCCGTCGCCCGGGCGACGGCCTCGTCCGGGGTGGCGGCGAGCTTGACGCCGCCGGCCTTTCCACGACCACCGACCTTCACCTGCGCCTTGACGACGGACTTGCCGCCCAGACGCTCGGTGATCTCGCGCGCCGCCTCAGGCGTGTCGATGACTTCACCGGCCAGCACCGGTACATCGTGCTTGGCGAAGAGGTCCCTCGCCTGGTACTCGAACAGGTCCACGCGCTTCCGTCCCTATCAGTGATCTCGCGGTTCGTTGGATGCGTGGGCGTGCCGCGAGGGCAACGTGACGACCGCATGTGTCACATGTCACAAGGGAAGCGCACACGGTGTCCGAGCGCGCGGCATGTCCGTCTCGCAGGTTATCTCTGCTACCGGGAGCCCTCTAAATCGCGGGTCACACCTGAGCGGTGATACCTGTCACATGATGCCGTCCTCACCGGCACGGGGTGCCGCGTGTGAGCGCTTGCGCCGACTGCGACCTGCGGCCTTCCCGGTGTGCGCAGGGTCCCCGCCCCGGTGCGGGCAAGGTGCCGGCCGGTCCGACGGCCGGACCGTCGGGGTCCCGCGTCCCGCGTGGTCACCGGATCTTCCGGAGGTCTCACCGGGTTGGGGTGGGCCCGGTGAGACCGCCGTGCACAGCCGGAGGCTGCTCGGGGCGGCCGTCCCCACCCCTTTGGGGACGGCCGGCCCCGGAACCGTGGAGCCCCACCCGAACAGGTCCGACGGCTTTCGGCCGTCCGGGTCGGTCACCCCACGGAGTCTGCTGCGCCAGGCGCCGTACGGGGCGGTGGCGGTCGTGTGCGTGTGCATGCGTCCCGTCAGGTCTCGGGAGGGGGTCGTCCGAGGCCCTGGAAGCCGCAGCCGATCCGGTTCGGGATCTTCGGGTTCCGGGGGCTTCCGGTTGCTGTCGGGCAGACCTGCTTCGCCCCCGGCGCGGCAGGGCGAGGGGAAGGCGTCCGGCTAGGCGGGGAAAACGGGAATGTCCCGGTACCGGTCCCGGCTCTCGAAGACGTCCGCACGCGCGACATCAACGGCCGCGAGCCTCCGCAGCTCCTGATGGTGCGGAGTGACGGCCCACGCGGCACCCACGGCCGACGCGTGCATCGGCTCCCGCGAGGATGCGCGCGCCGGTGCGTGCACGGGCGTCCGCGCCGGCAACGAAGCCGGCCGATCGGCAGCCGCCCGCACCACGTCACGCCCCGGCACGGCCGCTTCCGCCGCCTGAACGCCGGTCTCCGGATCCGGAGCTGCCTCCTCGGCCGCCTGCGCCTGGCCCCCGGACAACAGCCCCACCGCGAACAGTCCGCCCAGCAGCAACACCCCTCGGAACACACGCCGCCCCGCCCCGGGGCGCACGAGGCGCCGGGCGGCTGCTGAGGCCAGAGCGGTGAGCCAGGTCAAAGGGGGCTGACCTCCCGTGTGGCGGTACGGCTCGTCAAGGGCCGGGGTTGGCCTCGCGAAGGCGTCGATCCTTGCATGATGGTCCGGCGGTCACGCAAGCCCCTCGTTACCGATGAGTACTCATGTCCCGTTTGCCGGCCGCTCCGCCGGGACGTCGGGCCGACAAGTCGTCAGCCGGCGTCCGGTATCGGCAGTGGCCGCTTCTCGATCGCCGCCGCCATCACCTCCGGGAAGTGGTCCGGTGTACAGGCGAACGCCGGTGCCCCGAGCGCCGCCAACGCCGCCGCGTGGTCCCGGTCGTAGGCCGGCGCCCCCTCGTCCGACAGCGCGAGCAGCGTCACGAAGCGCACTCCCGACGCCTGCATCGCCGCGACCCGCTTCAGCATTTCCTGCCGTATGCCCCCCTCGTAGAGATCGCTGATCAGTACGACGACCGTGTCCGCGGGCCGGGTGATCCGCGACTGGCAGTACGCGAGCGCCCGGTTGATGTCCGTACCACCCCCGAGCTGCGTACCGAACAGGACGTCGACCGGATCGTCGAGCTGGTCGGTCAGGTCCACGACGGCGGTGTCGAAGACGACGAGCCGTGTGCTGATCGACCGCATGGATGCGAGCACGGCCCCGAACACCGACGCGTACACCACCGACGCCGCCATCGACCCCGACTGGTCGACACAGAGGATGACCTCCTTCCGGACCGCCCGCGACGCCCGCGCGTACCCGACCAGCCGTTCCGGCACCACCGTGCCGTGCTCCGGCAGGTAGTGCTTGAGGTTGGCCGCGATGGTGCGGTTCCAGTCGATGTCGCGATGGCGTGGCCTGCTGACCCTCGCGCCGCGGTCGAGCGCCCCGGTCAGGGTGGCCCGGGTACGGCTCGCGAGCCGCTGCTCCAGGTCCCCGACCACCTTGCGGACGACGCCTCTCGCGATCTCCCTGGTGCTCTCGGGCATCGCCTTGCCGAGTGAGAGCAGGGTGCCGACCAGGTGCACGTCCGGCTCCACCGCGGCCAGCATCTCCGGCTCCAGCAGCAGCGTGGACAGGCCGAGCCGGTCGATGGCGTCGCGCTGCATGACCTGGACGACGGAGGAGGGGAAGTACCTCCGGATGTCACCGAGCCAGCGCGCCACCGCCGGTGCCGACGCGCCCAGCCCAGCCGTGCGCTCCCGCCCCGACGGCGCCCTGTCGGCGCGCCCGTAGAGCGCGGACAGCGCTCCGTCCATCGCCGCGTCCCGCCCCGCCAACACATACCCCGTGCCGTCCGCCGCCTCGCCCCCCAGCACCAGGCGCCACCGCCGCAGCCGCGCCTGGTCCTCTGCCTCCCGCTGTCCGGGCGTCATTCCCTCACGTCCCCCTGTATCCCCTGCACCGCCTACGCCACCTACGCCACCTGTGCCCACTGGATCCATCTCACCCTCCCTCACGCCTCTGTCCTTTTCCTCCGTCTCCGCCTCCGTCCCCTCTTGTTCCTCCTCCTCGCCTCCCGGTGCTTCGGCCCGCCTGCGCCGTCACGCCCTCACACCCGCGCTGCTCCGACCCTCCGGCGCCCCCAGCAGCAGCCGGACCACCGGCAGCACCGCCTCCGCACGCGCCCGGTCCGGCTCCGGCGCGAACCCCGGGGCCGCCGCCCCCGCCCCCGTCACCTCGCCACGCTCCGCCGGCCCACGCCGCACCAGCTCGCCCAGCGTTCGGCGCACCCCCGTCTCGTACGCGGAGAACGTCCGCCGCAGGAGCGGCAGCACATCCGTGAAGGCCTCCGCCGGCACACCGGTCAGCCACTCGTCGACCAGGGCCAGCAGCCGCTCGTCGTGGACCAGCAGCATCCCCCCTCCGGAGCCGCCCCCGAGGAACCCCTCGATCCACAGTGCCGCGTCGGCCGGTGGCGTCCCGACCGACAGGGCGAGCCCCATGAGGCGCGCCGCCTCGTCCGGCTCCAGTTCCCCACAGTCCAGCAACAGCCGTACGGCCCGCCCCCGCACGACTCCCGGCACGCTGTCCCGCCCCGCCAACGTCCGCAGCACCGCCCGCCACCGGGCCGGGAGGCCGGAGGGGGTGGCGGCTCGGCAGGGTTCACCACCGGGCTCCCCGCTGGCATCCCCCAGCAGCCCCACCACCCCGTGCACCGCGTCCACGTGGCGGCGCATCTCCTCCGCCGCGTCGGCGTCGAGTCCGGCGCAGGCCGCAGGCAGCCCCACGAAGATCCGCTCGGCGAGACCCGCCGCCACCTCCGCCAGCGCCCCGGTGCCGGTGCCCCGGACGTCGCCGTAGCGCAGCGAACGGACCAGCGCGGGCAGGGCCTGGGCGAGGTGACCGACATCGGTGTCGAGGGCCGCCCGGTCGGCGAGGACCCGCATCACGGCGGGCAGCGCCCGCGGCAGTTCGGCGAGCAGACAGCACTCGGCGAGGCCGGTGACCTCGGCCAGGGTCTGTGCGCCGACGGCGTCCGCCTCCGCCTTCGCGGTGGCCGCCGCGCACACGGTGGTCCCCCACACGCCGGCCTCCGCGACCCGCACCGACAGCTCCGGCTCCCAGTGCAGCCGCCACGTCTCCCGGAAGGTGCCCGTGCCGGCCCGTGAGGCCGTGGGCCGGCCCCACTCGACGCCGAGCAGTCGCAGCCGGTGCAGCAGGCGGCCGCGCTCCGCGTCGGTCTCCTTGCGCAGATCCAGCTCCAGTTCCCGCTCCCGCGCCTCCGGCCTGAGCCGCAGTCGCCGCTGCAGCCGGTCCAGGTCACGCTGCAAGGGCACCGCGGGCGCCGTGGCCGGTACCTCGCCCAGCACGTCCCCCACCTCCAGCCGGTCCCGCACCAGGTCGAGCGGCACGTCCGAGCCGTCGCACAGCACCGCCCGCACCGCGTCGGTGGCCTCCCCGAGGCCGGGCAGCGGCCTGCCGCGCAGCGCGGCGAGCGTGTCCGCCAGCCGCACCGCCTCGATGACGTGCGCGGGGGACACCGTCCGGCCCTCCTCCCGGAGCAGCCCGGCGACCCTGGTCAGCCAGCGCTCGACCGGCCGGTCCGGGGCGGCGAACAGATGGCCGTACCACCCCGGCGAGCTGATGCCCGCCCCGTATCCTCCGGCCCGCGCCAGCCTCCGGTGGGTCCACGGCACCCAGGTCGTGTCCACCTTGACCTTCGGCAGCCCCTTCAGCAGAGCCCGGTCGGCGGACACGGTGGTCCGCCGCCGCAGCGCCGGGACATGCCAGGCTCCGCACACCACGGCCACCCCGTCGGCCCCGAACTCCCGGACCGCCGCCCGCACCTGGAGCCGCATCGCCGCCTCGCGCACGGCGTCCCGCTCGTGCTGCCCGTCGGGCTGGGTCTCCCGCATGGCTCCCATCGCCTCCTCCAGCGCGGCGAACGGCGCGAACGGTCCCGCCGGGCCCCCGCCCCGGTGCTCGACGACGTCCTCCCACCAGCGCTCCGCGTCCTCGTACCCGGCGGCCTCGGCGAGCACGGCCAGGGGATCAAGCCGAAGCCCCTCCCCATGGCCCTCCGGCTCCCCCGCTCCCTCCCCCAGACCCCTGTGCTCCCCGCCGGGCTCCCCCTGCTCCGCCGGGTCGCCCGGCTCCCCGTCGGCCCGCCCCGCCGCGGCCCGGCCCGCCCCGGGCTGGTCTGCGTCGCCCTGCCCACCGCTCGGCCCTCCCCAGCCCCTTTCTCCCGTGCCCGTGTCCTCCCGCCCTTGCCACGCCAGCGTGTGCGCCGCCGGCAGGTCGATGAAGCGGACCGGAACCCCCTGCTCCAGGGCCCAGCGGAGCGCGACCCACTCCGGGGAGAACGCGGCGAACGGCCAGAAGGCGGAGCGGCCGGGCTCGTCGACGGCGTGGGCGAGCAGGGCCACCGGCGGCCGCATGTCCTCGTCGGCGGCGAGCGCCAGCAGTGTGTCGGCCTCCGGCGGTCCCTCGATCAGCACCGCCCTCGGCCGGGCTGCCGTCAGCGCCGCCCGCACGGCCCGGGCGGAGCCGGGCCCGTGGTGCCGTACCCCCAGCAGCAGGGGCCCCTGCCCCCGTCCCCCGCTCATCCGGCCGCCTCCCGGCAGGCCCGGTAGAAGTCGGTCCACCCCTCGCGCTCGCGGACCACGGCCTCCAGGTACTCCTGCCAGACGACCCGGTCCGCGGCCGGATCGCGGACGACCGCGCCGAGGAGACCGGCGGCCATGTCGCCGGGCCGCAGGACACCGTCGCCGAAGTGGGCGGCGAGGGCGAGGCCGCCGGTCACGACAGAGATGGCCTCGGCGGTGGACAGGGTGCCGCTGGGCGACTTCAGCTTCGTCCGGCCGTCGGCGGTGACCCCGGCTCGCAGTTCCCGGAAGACCGTGACCACCCGGCGGATCTCGTCCGCCCCGTCGGGCACGGCCGGCAGGTCGAGGGATCGGCCGATCTGGTCGACGCGGCGCGCGACGATGTCCACCTCGGCGTCGACACTGGCCGGCAGCGGCAGCACCACACTGTTGAAACGGCGGCGCAGGGCGCTGGAGAGGTCGTTGACCCCGCGGTCGCGGTCGTTGGCGGTGGCGATGAGGTTGAAGCCGCGTACGGCCTGCACCTCCTGCCCCAGCTCGGGGATCGGCAGGGTCTTCTCCGACAGGAGGGTGATGAGGGTGTCCTGCACATCGGCCGGGATACGGGTCAGCTCCTCCACCCGGGCCGTCATGCCCTGGGCCATGGCCCGCATGACGGGGCTGGGCACGAGGGCGTCGCGGCTCGGGCCGTGGGCGAGCAGTCGCGCGTAGTTCCAGCCGTAGCGGATGGCCTCCTCCGGGGTGCCCGCCGTGCCCTGCACCAGCAGGGTGGAGTCCCCGCTGACGGCCGCGGCCAGGTGCTCGGAGACCCAGGTCTTGGCGGTGCCGGGCACGCCGAGCAGCAGCAGGGCGCGGTCGGTGGCGAGTGTCGTGACGGCGACCTCGACGATGCGGCGCGGACCCACGTACTTCGGCGTGATCACGGTGCCGTCCGGCAGGGTACCGCCCAGGAGGTAGGTGGCGACCGCCCACGGCGACAGCTTCCACCGCGGTGGTCGGGGGCGGTCGTCCTGCCGTGCCAGCGCGGCGAGTTCATGGGCGAACGCGTCCTCGGCGTGCGGTCGCAACGCCTCGGTCTGCTTCTCCTCCGCCAGGTCCACGGACCTCGGTTCCACGGACACAGACACAGCTGGTCCCCCTCTCCAGCTCGGCCGGTTCGGATCTGGCTCCCACCTTGCACCACCCCACTGACAGTCGGCCCTGACCTGGGAAAATGGTCTGCTCCGAGCTACGTCCGGGCCGATTGTCAGTGGGTGGGCCTACGGTCTTCGGTATGACTCAGCAGGGGGTGCGCCGGACCGCGGACCAGGTGCTGGAACTGGCGCCTGACGACGCGTCACGCAAAGCGGGGAGCAAACTCGCCTCGGCCGGTGCGTGGTCGGGGACGGGCAGCAGCGAGGAGGGGGTGGTGTGGGGTCTGTGCAAGGGGAGCGGCCGTACGCCGTACCGGACGGTCGTGGACCTGGCGGACCCCGCCGGCGGACCGGCGTACCGGTGCGGTTGCCCGAGCCGCAAGTTCCCGTGCAAGCACGCTCTCGGGCTGCTGCTGCTCTGGTCGGGCGGTGAGGCGGCGGTCCCCGGAGGGCGGGCGGCGCCGGAGTGGGCGGAGGCATGGCTCGCGGGCCGGCGCGAGCGCCGTGGAGCGGGGGGAGAAGAGGGGGCGGGTGGAGAGAAGGGGCCGGGCGGCGGGGGCGCCCGGCCCCCGGCCGGCCCGGTGGACCGCGAGGCGGCGCGCCGGCGGGCGGAGCGCCGGGCCGAGCGGATCACGGCGGGGGCGACCGAGCTGGAGCAGCGCCTGGCCGACCTGCTGCGCTCCGGCCTGGCCACGGCCGAGCAGGCGGGGTACGGGCTGTGGGAGGAGACGGCGGCCCGCATGGTCGACGCGCAGGCGCCCGGGCTGGCGTCCCGGGTGCGGGAGCTGGGCTCGATCCCCGGGTCGGGCCCGGACTGGCCGGTGCGGCTGCTGGAGGAGTGCGCGCTGCTCCACCTGCTGGACCGGGGCTGGCTGGGCCGCGCGCGGCTGCCCGAGGAGCTGGTGGCGACGGTCCGCTCCCGCGTCGGCCTGACCGGTGCGGCGGAGGGGCCGCCGGAGCGCGACCACTGGCTGGTCCTCGCCCAGTACGACACCGCGGACGCCAAGCTGACGACCCGCCGGATCTGGCTGTACGGCACCGGCACCGGCCGTACGGCGCTGCTCCTGTCGTACGGCGCCGCCGGACGGACTCCGGAGCTGGCGCTCCCGGTGGGGCTGGCCGTGGACGCCGAGCTGTCCGCGTTTCCGGAGACCGGCCGGCGGCGCGCGGCCCTGACGGAGCGCCGTTCCCCGCCCGTCCCCACCAGCGCGCGGCCGCCGGGTGTGTCGACCGGCACGGCGGCCGCCCACTACGGTGACGCCCTGTGTGAGGACCCCTGGCTGGACTCCGTGCCGGTGACGCTGGACGACGTCGTCCCGGTACCGGACGGCCCGTCGTGGCAACTCGCGGATGCCGCCGGGGACACGGCGCTCCCCCTCGCGCCGGGCGCCGCCGCCCGCCCCGGTCTGTGGCGGCTGGTGGCTCTGTCCGGCGGCGCCCCCGTCAAGGTCTTCGGCGAGTGCGGCCACCGCGGCTTCACGCCCCTGACGGCGTGGCCTGCCGGCCCCGGGGAGGCCGTCGCCCTGTGCTGACTCACTCCTCGCGCCCGTCGCCTCCCGCCGCCACGCATACGTGCGGCCGCAGAGGACACCCGGCCCCACACAGCGTCTCCCTCACCACCCGCAGCAACTGGACCGCAAGGAACAAGAGGAACAACCAGCCCGAGGGGACCGACCGGTGCGGCAGCACCAAGAACACCGGCAGCGCCAGGAACACCGGCAGCGCCAGGAAGGGACCCCCATGAACGGCACCACGGCCGCGGCCCCGCCCGGCGCCTGGGAAGCGCTGGTCACCGCGGCGCTCCTGGGCACCGACCGGCGGACGCCCCCCGGGGTGCCGCCGGGCCCCGACGCTCCCTCGGCGCTCCTGGACGCGGCGGCCGCCGAGACCGTACGGCGCCGCGCCGGACTGCGCCCGGGCCCGGCAGCCCGTCGCCCGGATCCGGCCCCCGAGGACCCGCGCCGGCCGCTTCCGCCCGCGGCGGCGCGCCGCCTCGCCCTGCTGCTGGCCGACCGGCCCGGCGCGGCCGGCGGCGGCCGGCGCGGCGCCACCCCCGACCTCATCGAGCTGCTGCCCCAGTGGCTGGCGGCTGCCAACGCGCACGGTTACGGCGCGCCACCGCAGGCGCTTCCGGCCCTGCTGGACGCGGCCCGCGGGCGTACGGACCTGCGGCCGGCGGCGCTGGAGTTCGCGGGGCCACGCGCCCTGTGGCTGGCCCGGCTCAACCCGGACTGGCGGTTCGCCCTGCGCGCCACACCGGGCGGTGGCGCGTCCCTGCCCGGCGCCCAGGACACCGAGCAGGTCAGGCGGCTGTGGCAGGAGGGGCTGTTCGCGGAGCGGGTCGCCCTGCTGGCGGCGCTGCGCTCGCGCACCCCGGACGCCGCCCGGGAGCTGCTGGCCGCCACCTGGCCGACGGAGCGTGCCGAGGACCGGCTGATGTTCCTGGACTCGCTGCGCACGGGTCTCGGCCCGCGCGACGAGCCCTTCCTGGAGCAGGCGCTCGCCGACCGTTCCCGTACCGTCCGGTCGACCGCCGCCGAGCTGTTGTCGGCCCTGCCGGAGTCGGCCCTGGCGGCTCGGATGGCCGCCCGCGCCGCCACCTGCGTGGCACTGGACCTCACGCAGCCGACGCCGACGATCGTCGTGGAGGCGCCGCACGACTGCGACGCGGGCATGGAGCGCGACGGGGTGGTCCCCAGGCCGCCGACCGGGCGGGGCGAACGGTCGTGGTGGCTCGGCCAGCTGGTGGAGGCGGCCCCGCTGGGCGCCTGGCCGGCGCGGCTGGGCGGCCGTGCGCCCGAGGAGATCGTGGCGCTGCCGGTGGCCGACGACTGGCTGTCGGAGCTGCACGCGGCCTGGTGCCGGGCCGCCGTGAGGCAGCGGGACGCGCTCTGGTCACGGGCGCTCCTCGGTTCGCCGTCGGCGCCGGAGGCGGGCGGCCCCGGAGCGGTGTCCCTGGCCGAGCGCGCCAAGCTGCTGAGCACCTTGCCGGCCGGAGAACGCGCCGAATGGGTGGCCGGCTTCATCGCCGCGCACGGTCTGTCGGAGGCGTTCCAGCTGCTCGGCGTGTGCGCGGTGCCGTGGGCGGCGCCGCTCGGGCGGGCCGTGGTCGACGCGCTGAACATCGCCCGCGACGCGGGCAGCTACCCGTGGAGCTTCAGCGGGGTGATGGGGCTGGCCGAGCGCTGTCTCGACCCGTCGGAGGCGGGCCGGCTGGACGCGCTGCTGGCGGTGCCCGAGGAGCCGGAGGACGCCTCGCCCGGTGCCGGGGGCTACTGGGCGGAGGCGTTCCAGCGGCTGGTCACGACCCTGCGGTTGCGCGGGGTGATGCGACAGGAGCTGGAGGCACCATGACGGATCGACCCCAGGTCACGGACTGCGGCTCAGCTGCCCGAGCCGGCCGGCTGCCGGACGTGTGCCCGGACCCAGTCCACGATCGACTGTGTGGTGGCGCCGGGTGTGAAGATCTCGGCGACGCCCTTCTCCTTCAGCGGCGGGATGTCCGCCTCGGGGATGATGCCCCCGCCGAAGACCAGGATGTCCGCCGCGTCCCGCTCCTTGAGCAGCTCGATCACGGCGGCGAAGAGCGTGTTGTGCGCCCCGGAGAGGATGGACAGGCCGATCGCGTCGGCGTCCTCCTGGATCGCCGTGTCGACGATCTGCTCCGGGGTCTGGTGGAGGCCCGTGTAGATGACCTCCATACCGGCGTCGCGCAACGCGCGCGCGATCACCTTGGCCCCGCGATCGTGGCCGTCGAGCCCCGGCTTGGCCACCACCACGCGGATCGGACCGGCTGCCACACCCATCACTGCCTCCATGAAGCGACTACATCCATCCGTACCGGATCCTGCTGAATCCATGCACACCGATTCGTACCGACGGACACCCCGCACCACGCCGGGCGGGGAAGTGAACGAACGTTATCGCCAGCATCCCGCAACCGGCAGTTTCGCGGTGGAGAGGGAGGGGGAAATCACACGGTGGGACACTTTCACCGCGCACGGTTCCCCTTCCTGGCGGGGGAACGGGCGCACCGGGAGCCGCTCCGAGGTCGCCGCACCACCGCGCCACAGGGCCGCGCATCGTGGTGGTACGGCGGATCGGCGAAGGCACGGCGGGCTCGCCTCGCGCGCCCCGTCGTCCACCTCCGCCGCGGCCTCCCACGAGGGCACACGGGGGACACGGGCGTCCCGTCGTGTGCCGACAGGAGGTCGGCCATGAAGGTCACCTGGGCCCTGGAGCCCCTGCTTCCGCTCTGTCAGCGTCTCCTGCCGAGCAGGCTGGCGGGACTCTCCGTGACTCTCCTGAAGGCGACCGCCCTGGAGCTGGCCATCCTCGCGGGCCATCTCGTCCTCTATCCGTCGGGCATCGTCCAGGAACGGCGCACTCCGCCCGCGCTGCCCCCGGGGGACGGCGACACCGCCGAGCCGGCGCAGCTGCCGGCCCAGGGCGCTCCCCCGGTGGTGCTGCTGCACGGGTTCATCGACAACCGTTCCGTCTTCGTCCTGCTGCGGCGCAGTCTCGCCCAGCACGGCAGGCACCAGGTGGAGTCGCTCAACTACTCGCCGCTGACCTGCGACATCCGCACGGCGGCGGAGCTGCTGGGCCGCCACATAGAGGGCATCTGCGCCCGCACCGGCAGCCGACGGGTCGACATCGTGGGACACAGCCTGGGCGGGCTGATCGCCCGGTACTACGTGCAGCGCCTG
The DNA here is from genome assembly GCF_057707805.1 of Streptomyces sp. bgisy159. Lineage (NCBI taxonomy): Bacteria > Bacillati > Actinomycetota > Actinomycetes > Kitasatosporales > Streptomycetaceae > Streptomyces > Streptomyces sp. bgisy159. Next base: position 80,657 of record NZ_JBYIQX010000002.1, read on the forward strand.
GGCGGCGACGCCCGGGTACGGACGCTGGTCACGCTCGGCACCCCGCACTCGGGCACCCGGGTGGCGCGGCTGGCGACCGCGCACCCGATCGCGCGCCAGATGCGTCCGGGGTCGGCGGTCATCGAGGAGCTGAAGGAGCCCGCGCCGGGCTGCCGGACCCGGTTCGTCGGCTTCTGGAGCGACCTCGACCACATCATGGACCCGCTGGAGTCGGCCTGCGTCGACCACCCGGACCTGCGGGCGGTGAACGTACGCGTGACGGGGATCGGCCATCTCGCGCTTCCCGTGCACCCGGCGGTCGCCATGGGCGTCCGGCAGGCGCTGGACGCGGAGGGCCCGGCGGCGGATCCGGCCGCCTCGGCGGAGGCCCGGGCCGGTGGTCTGACGGTCGCCTGACCCGTTTCTCTCTCGAACAGCTCTCGAACATAGAGCCAAGGTCGTGCCCGCGGTCCCCCGAAACACGGCCGAATGCCCGTTTCCCCGGGCTCCGAAACCCGTCGAAGATTGTCGTGCCCGCGTACCGCCGGGTACAGTCACCGCACTGCTCTGGCAGCCCCTGTTGTCGAGGCGAAAGAGAAGTTGGTGAACGACCGTCACCCGTCGGGGACCATGACCACCCCGGCATCGGCTTCCGAAGCCGCCTCGGCGCCCTACGCGTCGTACGGCACCCAGGAAGCCGCGTACGACGGCTTCACCTCCTATGACACCGGGTACGACACCGGCGCCCACCCGACGACGGGGCTCGGTGACGCCGCTTACGCGACCGGGACGTACGACACCGGCGGCTACGGCACCGGCACGTACGACACCGGCGCCTACGATTCCGGTCAGTGGTCGACGAGCAGCCACCAGACGCTGAACCACGACCCGTACGCGGCCCAGCACCACGCCGCCTATGACACGGGCGCCTACGACACCACCTCCTGGTCCGCCGGCTACCAGCAGCTGGTCCCCCAGCAGCAGGGCGCCCCCGACACCAGCGGCCAGTGGGACGCGAGCACCTGGCTGCAGGCCGACCAGCCCGCGGGGTCGGCCGACCGGACCCAGCAGTGGGAGTGGGGTACCCAGTCCTTCGACACCGGCGCCTACGACGCCACGCAGTGGAACACCGCGGACGGTGAGCCGACGCCGGGCCCCGGCCCGTACCAGGACACCGGCGACCCCTACCAGGACGACGCCGAGCCGTACCAGGACAACGCCGAGCCGGCGGCCACCGGCGAGCTGCCCGTCGTAGAAACGCTTCCGCACGCCGAGGACGAGGACGGGCAGGCGCCCGGCGAGCTGCTCCTCGACGCGCAGGAGGACGTCACTCCCGTACCGGCCCCCCGGGCGGCTTCGCGCGGTGGCAGCCGCTCCCGGCGCCGTACGCCCGCGAAGCGCTCCGCGCTGTTGACCGTGGCCGTGCCGTCGGTGTGCGTGATGGGTGTCGCCGGGATCGCCGCCGCCTCGGTGGGCACGCTCACCGGGGACGACACGGACACCAGCGCCACCGCCGCCGACGCGCCGGTGGTGAAGGCGTCCGCCGCGAACGACAAGCTGGCCGCCCAGCTGCTCGACGTACGGGAGGGCGCGGACGACTTCAGCGACCGGGTCAGCCGCGAGCAGGAACGCATCGACCTCAAGGCGCAGCAGGAGCTGGAGCGGAAGAAGGCGCTGGCGGAGGCGGCTCGCAAGGAGCGGCTGCGCCCGAAGTACGCCGTCCCGGTGGGCCAGCACGGTCTCAGCGCCTACTACGGCCAGTCCGGCGTCAACTGGATGTCCATGCACACGGGCATCGACTTCCCGGTCTCCTACGGCACCACCGTGATGGCCGCGACCGACGGTGTCGTGCGGACCCAGTGGAACAGCGCCTACGGCAACATGATGATCGTGACCGCCAAGGACGGCACGGAGACCTGGTACTGCCACCTCTCCAGCTACCGTGTGGCCTCCGGTACGACGGTGAAGGCCGGCGACCCGATCGCGTACTCCGGGAACTCCGGCAACTCGACCGGCCCGCACCTGCACTTCGAGGTCCGGCCGAGCGGCGGCTCGCACATCGACCCGCTGGCCTGGCTGCGCAGCCACGGACTGGACCCGACCTGATCCGGCCCCGTCGCTGAGGTGCGCGTGCCCCCGCCGTTCGGCGGGGGCTCACTTGTGGATCGGCCCCGGGCCGGAGCGGGTCAGAGTTTCTCCACCGGCGCGTACCGCAGCAGCAGCCGCTTCGGTTTGGCGTCGCCGAAGTCGATGGTCGCCTCCGCGTTCGCTCCGGTGCCCTTCACCCCGACGACCGTGCCCAGGCCGAACTGGTCGTGGGTGACACGGTCACCGACGGCCAGGGCGACCACCGGTTTGTCGGTGGTGCGGCTGGTGGCGAAGCCGGACGCTCCCGACGCCGACGAACGGGAGCGGGACGACGACAGCGAGGACGCGACGCCGCCGGTCGGCGGTGCCAGGGTGGCGCCGGTGCGCTTCCAGTCCACATGCGTGGGCGGGATCTCCTCCAGGAAGCGGGAGGGCGGGTTGTACGACGGCTGTCCCCAGGCGCTGCGCATCGCCGAGCGGGTGAGGTAGAGCCGCTCACGCGCGCGGGTGATGCCGACGTAGGCCAGGCGGCGTTCCTCCTCCAGCTCCTTGGTCTGCCCGAGGGCGCGCATGTGCGGGAAGACGCCGTCCTCCATGCCGGTGAGGAACACCACCGGGAACTCCAGGCCCTTGGCGGTGTGCAGGGTCATCAGCGTGATGACGCCGTCGCCGTCCTCCTCGTCGGGGATCTGGTCGGAGTCGGCGACCAGGGCGACCTGCTCCAGGAAGTCGGCGAGGGTGCTCGCCTCGTCCTCCCCGCGCTCCTGCTCGAACTCCAGGGCGACGGCGGCGAGCTCCTGGAGGTTCTCGATGCGGGTCTCGTCCTGCGGGTCGGTGGAGGACTGCAGCTCGGCGAGGTAGCCGGTGCGCTCCAGGACGGCTTCCAGCACGGTCGCCGGGCCGGCTCCCGACTCGACGATCGTGCGCAGTTCCTCCATCAGCGCGTTGAACCGCTTGACCGCGTTCGTCGACCGCGCGGCCATGCCGTACGCCTCGTCGACGCGCTTGAGGGCCTGCGGGAAGCTGATCCTCTCGCGCTGGCTCAGGGCGTCGATCATCGCCTCGGCGCGCTCGCCGATGCCGCGCTTGGGCACGTTGAGGATGCGGCGCAGCGGCACGGAGTCCTCCGGGTTGGCGAGGACCCGCAGGTAGGCCAGGACGTCCCGGACCTCCTTGCGCTCGTAGAAGCGGACCCCGCCGACGACCTTGTAGGGCAGGCCGACGCGGATGAAGACCTCTTCGAAGACGCGGGACTGGGCGTTGGTGCGGTAGAAGACGGCGACATCGCCGGCCTTGGCCTCCCCCGCGTCGACCAGGCGGTCTATCTCGTCGGCGACGAACTGCGCCTCGTCGTGCTCGGTGTCGGCGACATAGCCGGTGATGCGCGCGCCCGTGCCCGCGTTGGTCCACAGGTTCTTGGGGCGGCGGGACTCGTTGCGCTCGATGACCGCGTTGGCGGCGGACAGGATGGTCTGCGTGGAGCGGTAGTTCTGCTCCAGCAGGATCGTCGTCGCGTCCGGGTAGTCCTCCTCGAACTGGAGGATGTTGCGGATGGTCGCGCCGCGGAAGGCGTAGATCGACTGGTCGGCGTCGCCCACGACGCACAGCTCGGCGGGCGGCACGTCGTACTCGCTCGGGGGCGCGTCGACGGGGTGCTCGGCGCTGCCGACCAGCTCGCGCACGAGGGCGTACTGGGCGTGGTTGGTGTCCTGGTACTCGTCGACCAGGACGTGCCGGAAGCGGCGGCGGTAGTGCTCGGCGACGTCCGGGAAGGCCCGCAGCAGGTTGACCGTGGTCATGATCAGGTCGTCGAAGTCCAGCGCGTTCGCCTCACGCAGGCGGGACTGGTAGAGCGCGTACGCCTGGGCGAGGGTCTTCTCGAAACCGTCGGCGGCCTGGGCGGCGAAGTCCTCCTCGTCGATCAGCTCGTTCTTCAGGTTGCTGATCTTGGCGCTGAACGACTTGGGCGGGAAGCGCTTCGGGTCCAGGTCCAGGTCCCGGCAGACCAGGGCCATCAGACGCTTGGAGTCGGCGGCGTCGTAGATCGAGAACGACGAGGTGAAGCCGAGCTTCTTGCTCTCCCGGCGCAGGATGCGTACGCACGCGCTGTGGAAAGTCATGACCCACATGGCGCCCGCGCGCGGGCCGACCAAGTGCTCGACGCGCTCCTTCATCTCGCCGGCGGCCTTGTTGGTGAAGGTGATCGCGAGGATCTGCCCGGGGTGCACGTTCCGCTCGGCGAGCAGGTACGCGATGCGGTGGGTGAGCACCCGGGTCTTGCCGGAGCCGGCGCCGGCCACGATGAGCAGCGGGGTGCCGGAGTGGACGACGGCGGCGCGCTGGTTGTCGTTCAGCCCCTCGATCAGCGCGGCGGCGTCCAGGGCGGGGCGCGGGGCGCCGTCGCGGTAGTGGGTGTCCCGGTCCGGGGGCACGTCGAACTTCCCGCCGAACAGATCGTCCGGAACCTGCTCCGGAGCGTGATCGTCCTCGGGCGGCGGCGGGGGTTCCTCCCCGTGCCCGCGGGGGGCCTGGAGGTCCGCCAGGAAGCTGTCGTCAAAGAGGCTGCTCATCGCTCTCCGAGTCTAGGGCGCCTCACTGACAACCGGCCGCCGTACCGGAACATCGGCGTCGGGGGTGAGGATCCTCACCACCTGACGCGCGCGCCGCCCACCTCACCGAACGGGGCCTCACCGTGACCGTCCGAAGCCGGACGAAGAAGGTCACGAAAATGTATCGGGCATATCACCCATCAACCTTCACAGGGGCCACACCGGTTGGCTACCGTGCGGGCGGGCCGTACGACCCCCACCGGCGAACGTCGCCGGGCCGCGCGGCCTCCGCCGAGTCCGGCGCGCCCCTCATGGCGACCGGAGCCGGGGACCCACCGACCTTGGGGTGAATCGGCCCGCCTCCCCTCCCGGGAACGAGCCGTAGGGCAACCCTTCCGATCGTCCGCCCGAACCCGACAGCTAACTCGGTAGGCGGAACATGGAAGGAGTCGCCTCCCTTGGCGTCGCAGCACCGCAAGCCGCGTTCCGCCGGTTCGCGCGTGGCCGGGATCCGCACCCCCGCCCTCGCCACCGCCGCCCTGACCTCCGTGGCCCTGCTCTCCCAGACGGCGAACGCCGCGCCCTCCGACGACGGCAGACCCAGCCTGGAGGAGGTCGAGAAGAAGGTCGACGACCTGTACCGGCAGGCGGAGTCGGCCACCGAGAAGTACAACGCCGCCAAGGAGCGGACGGCCAAGCAGCGCAAGCAGGTCGACACCCTTCTGGACGACGTCGCCCAGCGCACCCAGAAGCTCAACGCGGCCCGCGAGGAGCTGGGTTCCTACGCGGCCGCGCAGTACCGCACCGGTGCGGCCGTGCCGGACACCGCGACCTTCCTGCTCGCGGACTCCGCGCAGGACTACTTCGACCAGTCCCAGCTGATGAACCGGATGACCGACCGTCAGAAGGACGCGGTCGACGACTACATCACCGAGCAGTCGGAGACGATGCGCAAGCGCCGGGAGGCGTCGCAGAGCCTGCAGACGCTGACCGAGACGCAGAACGAGCTCAAGACCGCCAAGGCCACCGTCCAGAAGAAGCTCGGCGACGCGCGCGAACTGCTGGCGGAGCTGACGGCGCAGGAGAAGGCCCGGCTCGCCGAGATCGAGCGGCAGAAGCGGGAGGAGGCCGCCCGCAAGGCCGCGGAGCTGGCCGAGCGGCAGGCGGCCGAGGAAGCGGCCCGACAGGCGGCCGCCCAGCAGGACACCTCGACGCCGGCCGGCTCCACCGCGGACACCTCGGGCTCGACGGCGGCCGCTCCGGCCACCGACTCCTCGTACACCACGAAGGCCGAGAAGGCTCTCGCCTTCGCCCGCGCGCAGGTCGGCAAGCCCTACGTCTGGGGCGCCACCGGGCCCGACTCCTACGACTGCTCCGGCCTCACCCAGGCCGCCTGGAAAGCCGCCGACGTCACTCTCCCGCGCACCACCTGGGACCAGGTCGAGGCCGGCACCACGGTCCCCCTGTCCCAGGCCCAGCCTGGTGACCTCGTCTTCTTCTACGGCGACATCAGCCACGTCGGCCTCTACATCGGCAACGGCATGATGATCCACGCCCCGAAGCCCGGCGCGTACGTCCGTGAGGAGTCCATCTACTACGACGGCGAGTCCTCGATCCACAGCGTGGTCCGCCCGGCCTGACCGCTCCCGGTCTCCCCCGGCCCGGCCGTTTTTGTCGCCGCCCGCGTGCGCGCCCCACTCCGGCGTCGGAGCGGGGTCCGTAGCATCGGTGCATGTCCGGGACGATCACATCGCTGTACGACCGGTGGGGGCGGCGTCCGCCGGCGGCCGGGGCCGCCGTCATGGCGACCGGCATCGTGTCGGTCGGGCTGGACCTGACCGGTTACGACACGCTGTCGCTGATCGCGTTGGCGACAGCGTCGCTCGCGTGGGCACTGCTGGCGGCGGACTTCACCGCGCGGCTGCTGTGGGACCGCAAGCGGTGGCTGGCCGAGGCGGGCACGCCGGGCGCGCTCACCGCCGTGGCCGCGACGGCGGTGCTCGGGACCCGGTTCTCCGCGATGGGCCGGCACACGCTCGCCGGGGCTCTGCTGGCGCTGGCGGTGCTGTGGTGGCCGGTGCTCCTCGTGGACGTCGTGCGGCACCGGCGGGACCGCATGCCGGGCTCGGTGTTCCTGTGCACCGTGGCCACGCAGGCGCTCGCCGCGCTCGGCGCGACGCTCGCCCGGGCGCAGGGCCTGGCCTGGCTCGCGCACGCGGCGCTCGTGGTGTTCTGGCTGGGCCTCGGGCTCTACGCCTTCGCTCTGGCCCATTTCGACTTCCGGGAGATCGCCACCGGCGCCGGGGACCACTGGGTGGCCGCCGGGGGGCTGTCGACCTCCGCACTCGCGGGCGCCAATCTGCTCAGCGCCGACGACACCGGTCTGCGCCTGTGGAACGCCGACGACACGGGCGTCCTGCGCACCGTCACCGCGGCCCTGCTGGTGCTCGCCCTGTGCTGGTACGCCGTGCTGCTGGCCGCCGAGGCGGCGTGGCCGCGCCCGCGCTACGACGTGCGCCGCTGGGCGACGGTGTTCCCGATGGGCATGATGGCCGTGGCGGCTTCGTCGGCGGCCACCGCCGCCGATCTGCCCTGGGCCCGCCGGTCGGAGCACGGGCTGCTGTGGGTCGCGGTGGCCGTGTGGACGGCGGTCGCCGTGGGCGCGGTCGCCTCCGCGCTCGGGGCGATCAGGTCCACAGCACCGCGATGAACACGTTCGCCATGGTGAGCGCCCCGACCAGGCCGAACAGCCGCTTGTCCACCCGCTCCTCGTCGCGCTGCACGTAGACCAGGCCGAGGATCACGATCAGCAGGGCCAGTTTCACCCCGATCTTCACGTTGTTGACGTGGTCGTACTCCGCCTGGTCGAGGCCGACCAGGACCACGCCGGTGACGAGCATGGTGGCCGCGCCGTGCAGCATGGCGGGGACGAACCGGGCGGTGCCCTGGCCCATCGCCTTCATCTGCGTGAGGAACCCGCCGAGGAGCGCGCCGATGCCGATGATGTGCAGGCCGACGAAGAGATGGATGAGTACGTCCATGAGGCCGGATGCTAATCAGCCCCCTGGTCCCCGCCCGACACCGGCCCCGCCGTGAGCGCCCCGTGAGCGCCCCCGGACGGACTGTCCCGCGCCGAATGCGGTGCCATAGCAGCCGTCGCGCCCCGGCCGCCCCGGGTTCCCCGCCTTCGGTCAGCGCCCCGCGTCAACCCGTCGCCCACACCCCGCCCTGCCGGTCAGGTGTGGTCACCGGGCTGTCCGCTTGTGTCATTTCCGTACATCGCGTCACCGACCCCGCACCGGCGGGCCTAGCGTCCTGCAGCAGGTGACCGGCTCCCCACCGCCGCCCGGGCCAGGGGCGGCAGCCGGGCACCACCGCCGAGAGTCCGGCGGCGTCCCGCTCCCCCGTGCGGGCGCCGCCGGGCAACCCCCGCTCCCGGTACCGCGGCGGTCGTACGAAAGGACGTGCAGTCCCAGGTGGCAGCGCACCGCAAGTCCCGACAGCGCTCACTCGGCGGCCATACGGTCCGTACCGCGGCGACCTTCGCCCTCGCGGGCGCGGCGACCGCCACGGCGTTCGACGGCACCGGACACGCCGAGCCGCAGCTGACGCCCGCGCAGGTCAAGGCGAAGGTGGACCAGCTGTACCAGGAGGCCGAGGTGGCCACCGAGAAGTACAACGGCGCCAAGGAGAAGGCCCAGCAGGCCGAGCGGCGGCTGAGGACGCTGCGGGACCAGGCGGCGCGCAAGGCGCAGCGACTGAACTCGGCCCGCGAGGCGCTGGGTTCGATGGCGGCGGCCCAGTACCGCACCGGGACGATCGACCCGGCCGTGCAACTGGCGCTCTCCGACGACCCCGACCAGTACCTCGACGGCGCCGCGTTCGCCGAACGCGCGAACGACCGCCAGTCCGCCACCGTCACCCGGGTGCGCAACGAACTCCGCGAGATCGAGCAGCTGCGCGGCGCGGCCCGCGTCGAACTCGACACCCTCCAGTCCCGTCAGGCTGAGCTGCGGCAGTACAAGAACACGATCACCGGCAAGCTGGACACCGCCCGCCGGCTGCTCGCCCGGCTGACCGCCGAGGAACAGGCCCGGCTCGCGGCCGACGACAGCACCGGGAGCGACGCCCGCGCCTCACGCACCTCCGCGGGCGGACCGCGCGACGGCCTGCGGGCCACCCCCGTCTCCTCGACCACGCAGGCCCCCAACTCCCGCACGGCGGCGGCCGTCGCCTACGCCTACTCCAAGATCGGCAGCCCCTACGTCTGGGGAGCCACCGGCCCGAACGCCTTCGACTGCTCCGGGCTCGTCCAGGCCGCCTACCGCTCCGCAGGCATCTCCCTGCCCCGCACCACCTACGCCCAGATCGACGCCGGCCGACGGGTCTCCCGCTCCGAACTCCTCCCCGGGGACCTGGTGTTCTTCTACTCCGGCATCAGCCACGTGGGCCTCTACATCGGCAACGGGCAGATGATCCACGCCCCCAACCCGTCCTCCTCGGTCCGTGTCGCCCCCATCGACCAAATGCCCTTCGCCGGAGCGACCCGGGTGGTGTGAACGAGACAGCGGGCGCCGCGTCGGGGCGCCGGGGCATGGCCGGAACGGCGGGGGCCGCAACGACCCCGGCTCCGTGGCACGGTAGCGTCACGACCGTCCCCGCCGCGCCTCACCGACCCTCAAGAGAGTCCCGATGTCGCGCTCCCTACTGTCGCCGCCTTCACCGCCGCACTTGCGCGCCTGGCCGGACCGGACCGCGTTGCTGGCCGACCGCGCCCGGGCCCTGGCCGAACTGCACCGCCACAGCCTCGGAGTGCACCGGGTCCTTCTGCTGTGGCTGCTGGCGCTCGCCGCGATCATCGGCTGGGCGCTGCTGGTGCTGCCGCTGCAGCAGTTCGAGGAGCGGGACCCGACGGGCCTCCTCCTCGGCCCGGTCTTCGCACTGCTCGGGCTGGCCTCGCTCACCCCCTCCGTCGTCGCCGTCACCCGCGCCATCCGCCGCGACCGGCAGACGCGCCGGCTCCTCGACGCCTGGCTCGCCCTGGACCACCACCCCCAGACCGACGCCCGCCTGCGCTCCCCCGGCCTGAGCCTGTTCTGGCTGCTGTCCTCCGGCGCCCTGGGCTCGATCGGCCTCTGGGCGTCCGTCGCCTCCGCCGGCCCGGCTGCCGGGCAGAACGGCTACGCCCGCGCCGCCCTCGGCCTGGGCATCGGCACCATCCTGTGGCTGACCGGGCTCATCGGTGCGATCAACGCCGTACGCCACTACCGCTGGGCGGTGCGCGCCCTGCGGGCCGCGCCCGTCAGACGAGGCGCCGGGCCGTCGCCCACCGGGTCAGCTCATGACGGTTGGACAGCTGGAGCTTGCGCAGCACCGCCGACACATGGGACTCCACCGTCTTCACCGAGATGAACAGCTGCTTGGCGATCTCCTTGTACGCATAGCCGCGGGCGATGAGGCGGAGCACCTCCCGCTCGCGCTGGGTGAGGCGGTCGAGGTCCTCGTCGACCGGCGGAGCGTCCGTCGAGGCGAACGCGTCCAGCACGAAACCGGCCAGCCGGGGCGAGAAGACGGCGTCGCCCTCCTGCACCCTGAAGACGGAGTCGACAAGATCCGTGCCCGTGATCGTCTTGGTGACATAGCCCCGCGCGCCACCGCGGATCACCCCGATCACGTCCTCCGCCGCGTCCGACACGGACAGCGCGAGGAAACGCACCGGCTGCTCGGCGTCGGCCATCAGCGCGGCACACCGGCGCAGGACCTCCACCCCGCCACCGCCGGGCAGATGGACGTCCAGGAGGACCACCTCGGGGCGGGTCGCGGTGATGACCGTGACCGCCTGGTCGACGTCGGCGGCCTCGCCGACCACCTCGACGCCGGTCTGCTCGGTCTGCCCGATCTCGGCCTGCACCCCCGTACGGAACATACGGTGATCGTCGACGAGGACCACGCGCACATGGCGTCCGCCCGCACCACCGGTCGTCTCCGCGGGCTCCGCGTTCATCTCGGTCGGGTCGCTCATGACGTCTTCTCCGCCCTCTCCATCTCCAGCTCGACCTCCGTGCCGCCACCGGGCACCGCCCGCAGTCGCGCCGTACCGCCGTGGCGCTCCATGCGGCCGATGATCGATTCTCTGACACCCATGCGGTCGGCGGGTATCGCGTCGAGGTCGAAGCCGGGACCACGGTCACGTACGGACACGAAGACCGTCCTCCCCTCGACTTCGGCGTAGACCTGCACGGCGCCGCCCTCGCCACCGTACTTGGCGGCGTTCACCATCGCCTCGCGCGCGGCCTGCATCTGTGCCGCGGTCTTCTCGTCGAGCGGGCAGTCCCCCACGACGACGACCTCCAGGGGCACTCCGTGCTTGTCCTCCACCTCCGCGGCGTTGCGCTTGACCGCCTCGGCGAGCGTCGTCGGCTCGTCGGCCTCGTCCTTGCCGGTGCCCTCCGGCTTGTACAGCCAGGTGCGCAGGTCCCGCTCCTGGGCGCGGGCGAGCCGGCGGACCTCGCCGGCGTTCTCCGCGTTGCGCTGGATCAGGGTGAGGGTGTGCAGCACCGAGTCGTGGACGTGGGCGGCTACCTCCGCGCGCTCCTGGGCTCGGATGCGCATCAGGCGCTCCTCCGACAGGTCCTGGGTCATCCGGACCAGGTAGGGCCCGGCGAGCAGCGTTATCCCGACGAGTACCGCGAGGGCCGCCTGAAGGACGGAGCCGAGGTGTGCGGCGGAGCCCTGCAGCACGAAGATGCCGACGACACCGGCCGTGACCAGCAGGACACCGCCCACCGTGCGCAGCAGGGCGAGAGTGCGCCGACGGCGGCCGACCTCGATCCAGCGGGCCCGGCGCGCGTTGTCCGCCTGCCGCCAGACCAGGGCGACGCCCGCGCCGACGAGGACGGCCGGCAGCAGATAGGCCTTGGCGCCCCCGCCGAGATCGACATTGCCCACGAAGATGAGGGCCATGACGACCATCAGGAGCAGGGCGACGATCTGCCCCTTCTCCGGTCTGCGGGCCACGAGTCTGCGGCGGCCGTCGGGCGAGATCTCGCTGCTGACGAGCGACGGCGGCCTCTGCGCCTCCACACCGCCGACGCCGAGCGGGACGAAGAACCAGAACGCCGCGTAGAGCAGGGCGCCGAGGCCGTCCGCCATGAACAGGCCGACGAAGACGAGCCGCACCCAGATCACGGGCAGTCCGAGATGCCCGGCGAGCCCCCGCGCCACGCCACCCAGCCAGCGACCGTCACTGCTGCGGTAGAGCTTGCGCGGCGGCCGCGGTTCGAGGAGTGGCGCTGCTGCGGCTTCCGGCATGCCAACGATGGTCACACGGCCGGCGGCGGCCGGGCATCAGGGTTCGTCCCCGAGACGCCCCTGATCTTCAGCCGCGGCAGGGTTCGAACGGCTCCCCGGCCGGGCGTCAGGGCGGATATCAGGGTCCGACCAGGGTCGTTCCGACTGCCACCGGGGCGGCTCACCCGCCACCATGGACGCATGGCAGATCACCAGCACGCCCCGGACACCGGGCCAGACGCGGACACCGCGTCCGACGCGTATGCCGCGGGCGCCGCAGGTGAGGAGCCGCGCGCGCACGAGCGGGCGGGCGCACCCGGGGAGAAGGGTGCGCCGGAGGGCCGGGAACCGCGGGCGGAACGGAGTGCGCCCGAGCAGTCGGACGGGCGCGGGAAGAGGGGGACGTCCCGAGGGGCGGACCGGGGTGAAGGGGCGGGCGTGACGGAGGAGACAGTGACGAACGGGGCGGACCAGGAGGTCGGCGTCCCCACCGGTGGGAGCAGCCGGGGGGACGCGGGCTCCGGCCGGCCGGGCAGCGCGGGGGCCGGTGGTGTCGGCACCACCGCCGCAGGTGCGGGCGGCTCCGCCGCGAGGCCGGACAACCCCGGTTCGGGAAGGGACGGCACGGCTGCGGAACAGCGTGAGGGGGTGTCCGCGGCCGAGGCGTCCGTGCCGCGACTGCGCCGGGACCCGGAGTACAAGATGCTCGCCGGTGTGTGCGCGGGTCTGGCGCGGCAGTGCGACATGGATCCAGTGATCTTCCGGATCACCCTGGCGGTGCTCTCCGCGACCGGCGGCATAGGCCTCATTTTCTACGGGTTCGCCTGGCTCTTCGTGCCGTACGCGGGCGAGGAGGAGAACGAGGTGCGCAAGCTCCTCACCGGCCGGGTCGACGGCCAGGCCCTCGCCGCGGTGCTGTTCGCGCTGGTGGGCTGCGGGGTGTTCCTGACGATGGTGAAGAACGGCGGGGTGCTGACGTTCGCCGTCGTCCTCTCCGTCCTCCTGGCCGGCGCCGGCTACTGGTCGCAGCGCCGCGCCGCCCCGGAAGAGGAGGAGCCGTCACCGAGCTCCGGGCCGCGCCCCGGCCGGCCGAACCCGATAGCCGCGCAGGCCGCCGCCGACGCTCCGCCGGAGGCGAAGGCACCGCCGGTGCCCGCGGCCTACCCGTCCTGGTGGCGCGACCCGATCGTCAAGGACGGCACGCACGTGGGCGGCACCGGCTATCTGTGGGGCCCGCGGGACGCCCAGGGCCGGGACGTCACGACGGCCCTCGACGTCGGACTGGGTGCCTACAGCCACGGACACGGCCGTCCGGATGTATGGGCGGCCCCGCCGGTCCGGGCGCCGAGACCTCGCGGCCCTCGCTGGATCGGGGGCTGGCTGTTCCTGCTGGCCTTGCTGGCGTGCGGCCTGACGACCTCGCTGACCTGGCAGGACCATCCGCTGGGCAGCAGTCTGCAGGCGGGGCTGTCGGCCGCGCTGATCGTGCTGGGTCTGGGGATCGCGGTGAGCGCGTTCCTGGGGCGCACCGGAGCCGGCTCGGTCCTGCTGGCGGTCGTCACGGCGGGTCTGCTGGCGGGTGCCGCCGCGCTGCCGCGGGACATCAGCACCCACTGGATCGAGCGGGAATGGCGACCGGCGGCGGTGACGGACATACGTGAGTCGTACGACCTCGGCACCGGCGAGGGGACGCTGGATCTGTCCCGGGTGAAACTCGCGGCGGGGCAGTCGGTGTCCACCGATGCCGAGGTGGGACTGGGCCGGCTGCGGGTGATCCTCCCGCCGGACGTGACGGTGAAGCTCGACATCGAGGTGGGTCTGGGTGACATCCAGTTGCCGGGTGACGACGAGAAGGACGTGGATGTGCAGCCGGACAGACACACTGAGCTGACCCTGCCGCCGGTCTCGGGCGGTAAGGACACCGGCACGCTCGTCCTGGATCTCCAGGTCGGGGCGGGACAGGCGGAGGTGGCCCGTGCTGCGTCATGAGTTCCGGCCGGGCCGGCTGGTCGCCGGTCTGTTCTTCGCGGCCGCGGGCGTGGTCTGCGCGGGCGACGTGGGCGGGCTGTGGGACAGCGAGTGGTTCGCCGTCATCCCGATCACCGTGGCCGGCCTTGCCCTGGCGGCTGTGACGGCGCTGACGGCCCGCGGTGTACGCAGACGCCGCCGCACCACGGGAGGGTCCGGCCCCGACGAGCCGGGAGGCACGCAGGGCCCGGGGAGCCGCTCCGGCGCGGCGGCGTGAGCCGACTCAGGCACGCGGACGGGTGAGGGCCGGAGCAGAAGCGGCCGGCTGTCGGTGAGCGGACCACCCGTGGCCCGGGCTCAGCGTCGGCGTCTGGCGCGCCAGAGCGCGTCGAGGGACAGGACCGGGGCTCCGGCGAGGACGAGAGGGAGCCAGGACATCAGGTACGGCAGATCATTGCCGTAGTAGTAGGGGTCGGAGGCCCAGCTGACCGTCAGCCAGAGGCTGAGCGAGATCAGGGCGCCGCCGAGGGCGGCCAGACGGGTGAGCAGGCCGAGCAGGGCGCCGATGCCCACGAGGAGTTCACCGGCGGCGATGGCGTAGCCGAAGGCGACGGGGTTGTTGAGGGCGAGGTCGACCAGGGCGGGGACGGCTGAGGAGTCGCGGACGGCCCGCATGGTCTCGCCGATGGAGCCGGGGCCGGAGTCCTTCATGAAGGCGCTGTCGGTGAGCTTGTCCAGCCCGGCGTAGAGGAAGGTGACGCCGAGGAAGAGGCGGAGCGGGAGGAGGGCGTAGCGGGTGGCGGTGGCGCGCCAGTCGCGGGGACCGTCGGTGTGGGGTGAGTGGGTGTCCGTACGCATGCTGTGAGTCATCGCCCGCAAACCGCCTCTCGTCCGGCCCGAGGGATCGATCCCTCGCCGAGCCCCTCAATAGACCATACGTACGAAAGGGGCGATACGTTCACGCGGCTGCGTCCGCCAGGACCAATGTCGGGCCAGGTGGGTCTTGTGCGGCGACGGCCGCGTTCGGCTCCCAGGGCAGGGAGAAAGCGCGGGGGTCCCGGGAAGTGCCGGGCGGATTGTCGAGTGGCGCCAAGGGCTGTCCAGTGGCCGTCCGGGTCAGTCGGTCACGTCGATCGGGTAGCGGTTCGTCTCCACACCGGCCGCCGTCACCACCTGGACGTCGACCCGGCCGGGCTCGACGTCCGCGGGGACCGGCACGGTGAGGACCGCGTCGGTGGGGTTACTGAAGCCGCCCGTGACGGGGACGAGGGGGACATGGACGTGGACGGCGCCGATGCGCACGACCATGCGGGAGAGCCGGTCGGCGCTCTGGGCGCCGGGCGGGACGAAGCCCGCGCCGCGGATCTCGATGTCGTCGCCGGTACGGATGGGGGCGTCGAGGTCGCCGGCTTCCCGGGAGCGGACGACGGAGAGGATGACGGGACGGCCGCCCTCCGCGTATTTGCCGGCGACGTAGGTGGCGGCGGAGACCAGTACCACCACGGCCAGTCCCCAGGGCAGATCGGGGAGCTGGTCGGGGCGGCGGGCCAGGCGGACGGCGGCGAAGACCAGGGCGACGACGCTGATCACGACGTACTGGATGTCGGCGAAGGTGCCGCGTCCCGAGTCGTCGGTGAGCAGGTCGGCGGCTCTGGGCCGGTCGGCGCGCACCTTCTGCAGGCGCTGGGAGAGTACGCGCAGCCCGACCACTCGGCGCACCAGCACGGCGATGCCGCACACCACCGCGAGGACGGTCACCACGCCGGCCCCGCGGGCGAGGTCGAGTCCGGCGATGAGGGTGTCGCGTTCGGTGTGACCGGAGGCGGCGGCGAGGCGGCCCGCCAGGACCAGGACCGCGTAGGCCAAGAGCAGCACCCAGGCCGCGGCGACCGCGCGGGAGGTGGACAGGCGGTTGTCCTCGCCGATGACGGGGGCGAGGACACCGCCGCGCGCTCGGTGGAACCAGGAGGCCGCGGTCAGGACACCGGCCACCAGCAGGGCGGCGAGCAGTCCGGCGGTGCGGGCCGTGGTCCAGCCCGCGCCGACAGCGGTGAGGGCCTGGACGAGCAGCAGGACGACGACGGCCGCCCACACCGTGCAGGCGGTGCGGACCCAGAGGCGGGCCAGCCAGGCCTCACCCTCGGCACGGCCCCGTTCGGCGACGAGTACGGCGGACTGGGTGAGTTCCTCGGAGACCCACTGTCGGGAGGCGGACACGGAGTGCGCCACCGCGGCCGGCAGGCCCTGGCCGGCCGCGAACTCGTCCCGCCGGAGCAGGAACGCGGCCACTGCCCGGCGGTGTCCCTCGCGTGCCCCGTGAGGGCAGTCGTCGCAGGTGCAGCCACCTGCGTGCGCGCCCGTTCCGACGTCCTGTCTCGCCTCCTGCACCGCCACGTGCGACGCCCGCCTTCCCCACGACCCATAAGCGGACGGCGACCTCCGTTGACCCGGCCACCGCCCGTGCAAAAACCGGTGCGACGTGAGCGAATTGTGCCCTACGGGACACCTGTCGCGCCTGCCAGGTCCGACTATCAGACACCCCCGCAAGGGTGAAGTCGCGATCGTCGCGTTGACTGTCCAGCCGATGCGGGGCCGACTGGCCTGCTCGGGCCTGCTGGGGCGCCCTCTTGAGCCTGCTCCGGCCTGCTCGAACCGGCTGCGAGCCGCTCGAGCCGGCTACGGCCCGCTCGCAGAGGTCCGCGGTCGGCTCGTGCTCGGCTGTGTCCGCTGTGTTCGGATGTGCTCAGCTCAGCAGGTCCGGTTCGCTGTTGCTGATGTCCTGCCAGAGTGGCTGGTAGTTGATCCACGCGACCAGGTCACCACCGAGTTGCTCACGGGTGGCCACCGCCTGCTTGTGGTCGATCAGCACCGGCCGTCCGGCGGCCCGGGCGAGGAGCTGGACCTGGCTGGACCGCTCCATGGACAGGAACCACCAGGCGGCGGCGTCCACCGAGTCCCCGACGGTCAGCAGCCCGTGGTTGCGCAGCACGAGCGCCTTGCGGGAGCCGAGCGCGGCGGCGATCCGGCGGCCTTCCTCGGCGTCGACGACGACGCCGGAGTAGGCGTCGTAGAGCGCCATGTCCTCGTAGAAGGCGCAACTCTCCTGGGTGATCGGGTCCAGGAGTTCACCGAGGGCGGCGAGGGCGCGGCCGTGCACGGAGTGGCAGTGGGCGACGGCGACGACGTCGGGACGGGCGGCGTGCACCTGGGCGTGCACGGTGAAGGCGGCCTGGTTGACGTGGTAGCGACCCTCGACGACCTGTCCGTCGGCATTGGCGAGGACCAGGTCGCTCACGGTGACGTGCTTGAACGGCACACCGAAGGGATTCACCCAGAAGCAATCGCTGTACTCGGGGTCGCGGGCGGTGATGTGCCCGGAGACGCCGTCCTCGAAGCCCTGCCGTCCGAAGATGCGCAGGGCGCCGGCGAGCCGTTCCTTGCGGTGCCGGCGTTCGTCCTCGACCGAGTCGTACCTGGGGGGCATCGCGAACCGCAGCTGGTCCGTCGGAAGGGCGGGGGGCGGGGTCGGCCGCGGTGTCCCGTGCATCGGGTCCTCCAGGAGCGGGTGCTGTACGGGGCGGAAATTACCGTCGGTCAGCGCAGGAGAACAGAGCCGTTCTGTGAAGAAGCCACGCGCAACCCTGCCGCGTCCTCAGGTGTCTGGGGTGCGTAATCAGAAGTTCGGCGTCCGGTCCCGGACCGCGCCGAAGAGCACACCGGAGCCCTCAGTGAGTGTCAACCGCCACCTCAAGCCCCTCATGCGGCAGATCGCGACCCAGGACGAGGTCGAGATCGTCGCCCCCGGCGATGCCGAGACGGCCGCCGCGCTGGCCTACGTCGCCGAGTGCTACGGCTTCCGTTACTCGGGGGTGCGGCTGGTCGGCCGGCACAAGGTCCTGCACGTCGACCTGGTCCGCGGCACCGACCCGGCGGCGCAGCAGCGGGCGGCGGCCAACGTGGCCGCGTTCCCCGACCCGGGCAAGGACCGGCCGGTGCCGGGGATGTACCTGGGTTCGCTGAAGCCGGTGCCCGAGACCCAGGCGGAGGTCGACGTCCTGGCCGACCTCATCCGCTACGACCGTCTGGTGGCCGCCGGCAACCCCCGGCAGCTGCGTGCGCTGGCCGCGGGCAGCGCCGTCCTGTTCCTGCTGCTGACCGTGGTGACGGGCAAGTACGCGGTGCTGGTACCGATCACCGTCCTGCTCCCCGCGCTTCTGCTGGGCTCGATACGCGTCAACGCGTCCCACCGCGCGAAGCTGGGCCGACGCCTGACGGCGGCCGGCTGCGCGCAGGCCCGGGACCACCGGGGTGTGGAGCGGTACATGCGCCCGGTGCCGTACGCGGTCTGAGCGGCCCAGCCGCGGGCGGTGGACGCCGCCCGCGCTTCCGCGCACGGTCCGTGCCGCCGACAGCCGACAGCCGACAGCCGACAGCCGACAGCCGACAGCCGGCAAATGCCCGATACCCGGCACTCGATACCTGATACCTGATACCTGCCAGAAGGTGTCGGGTATCGGCGCCACACTCGTCGCATGGCAGCGAACTGGCAGGCCTTCGCCTCCGCCGAACCCGCCCTCGCCCGCATCGTCGAGGACCGCTTCGGCGCCTTCACCCACCATGTCCTGGCGACCCTCCGCAAGGACGGGTCGCCGCGAACCACGGGCCTGGAGGTCCGTTTCCTCGACGGTGAGCTGTGGCTCGGCATGATGCCGGACTCGCTCAAGGCGCTCGACCTGCGCCGCGATCCCCGGTTCGCGCTCCAGGCGAACCCGGGCGAGGGGACGGGTATGGGCGGCGGTGACGTGCGGATCGGCGGGCGCGCGATCGAGGTGGAGGACCCGGGGACCCGGGCCCGGTACGTCGAAGAGGTGGAACCGCCGGAGCCGTTCCACCTCTTTCGCACCGAGCTGACGGAGGTCGTGCGGACCTACGTCGAGGACGACACGTACCTCGTCGTCCAGGTCTGGCGGCCCGGGGAGCGGGTGCGCACGCTCAGACGGGCCTGAGGACCGGACCGGGCTCTGACGCCCGGACCGGACCGGGCCGCGACGGCCTCACTCCCACTCGATCGTCCCCGGGGGCTTGCTGGTCACGTCGAGCACGACCCGGTTGACGTCCCGCACCTCGTTGGTGATGCGGGTGGAGATCCGGGCGAGCACGTCGTACGGCAGGCGCGACCAGTCGGCGGTCATCGCGTCCTCGGAGGACACGGGACGCAATACGACGGGGTGGCCGTAGGTGCGGCCGTCGCCCTGGACGCCGACCGAGCGGACGTCCGCGAGCAGGACCACCGGGCACTGCCAGATCTCACGGTCGAGGCCGGCCGCCGTCAGCTCCTCGCGGGCGATGGCGTCGGCCTCGCGGAGCAGGTCGAGCCGCTCCTTGGTGACCTCGCCGACGATCCGGATGCCGAGGCCCGGGCCGGGGAACGGCTGGCGCTGGACGATCTCCTCCGGCAGCCCGAGCTCCTGGCCGACCATGCGGACCTCGTCCTTGAACAACTTGCGCAGCGGCTCGACGAGCTTGAACTCGAGGTCCTCGGGGAGGCCGCCCACGTTGTGGTGGGACTTGATGTTCGCGGTGCCGGTGCCACCGCCGGACTCGACGACGTCGGGGTAGAGGGTGCCCTGCACCAGGAACTCCACCGCCGGGCCCTCGTCGGCGATGATCTCGGCCTGCGCCTGCTCGAAGACGCGGATGAACTCGCGGCCGATGATCTTCCGCTTCTCCTCGGGGTCGGAGACCCCGGCCAGCGCCTTGAGGAACCGCTCCTCGGCGTCGACGACCTTCAGCTGCACGCCGGTCGCCGCGACGAAGTCCTTCTCGACCTGCTCGGTCTCGCCCTTGCGCATCAGGCCGTGGTCGACGTACACGCAGGTCAGCTGGGAGCCGATGGCCTTCTGGACGAGGGCGGCGGCCACGGCGGAGTCCACGCCGCCGGACAGGCCGCAGATGGCGCGCTTGTCGCCGACCAGTTCACGGATCGCGGCGACCTGCTCGTCGATCACGTTGCCCGTGGTCCAGGACGGCTTCAGGCCCGCGCCGCGGTACAGGAAGTGTTCCAGCACCTGCTGGCCGTGCGTGGAGTGCATGACCTCGGGGTGGTACTGGACGCCGTAGAGCTTCTTCTCGTCGTTCTCGAAGGCGGCGACCGGGACGACGTCCGTGGAAGCCGTCACGGAGAAGCCCTCGGGGGCGGCGGAGCAGGCGTCGCCGTGCGACATCCAGACGGCCTGCTCGGCGGGGGTTCCCTCGAAGAGGGTGGAGGACGGCTTGGAGACCCGCAGGTCCGTGCGGCCGTACTCGCGGGCGCCGGTGTTGTCGACCGTGCCGCCGAGGGCCTGTGCCATCAGCTGGAAGCCGTAGCACATGCCGAAGACGGGGACGCCGGCCTCGAAGAGCGCGCGGTCGAGACGCGGGGCGCCCTCCTCGTACACGGACGAGGGGCCGCCGGAGAGAATGATCGCCGCCGGGTTCCTGGCAAGCATCTCCGAGACCGGCATGGTGCTCGGGACGATCTCGCTGTAGACCCGGGCCTCGCGGACGCGACGGGCGATGAGCTGGGCGTACTGCGCGCCGAAGTCGACGACCAGGACGGTGTCGGGGGCGGCGGCAGCGGGAGTCGCTGGTGACACGGGAGCCTTCCGGCGGTGGGGCGGGGTCGCTGTGCTGGCCAATTCTACCGGGGGTGGCGTCGGGGTCCGCCGTGGCATACTGGCCGCATGCTCGCGCACTCGACCTTCCTCTTTACCTATGGCACCCGGCCCGCCGGCTGCCATGGTCGAGCTGCTTGAGCGACGAACGCCGAGCGACTTCCCAGGCGCCCCGGGCCGACAAGGCCCGGGGCGCCTGTCGTTTCTCCGGGTCCTGCCGTTCCGGGGCACCTTCCTCCGACACCACACAGGAGCCCCCAGTGACGACCTCCCCCTCCACCGAGCGGACCACGTCCTCCACCGAGCGCGCCACGCCCTCCAGCCGGCGCACCACGTCCTCCACCGACCGGACCGGAGCCCGCACGGCCGAGGCCGCGGGCGTGATCAGCGGCGCGCGGGAGCGCATCGACGCGCTCGACGACCGGATCATCGGGCTGATCCAGGAACGGATGGCCGTGTCCGCGGTGATCCAGGAGGCGCGGATCACGTCCGGCGGCCGTCGGGTGAACCTGGCCCGGGAGACGGAGATCCTCACCCACTACCGGGAGGCGCTGGGCCGACCCGGCACCACGCTCGCCATGACGCTCCTCGAACTGTGCCGCGGCCGGGTCTGAGCCCGCCAGATCTGGAGCCCACCGTGCCTGAGCCCACCGGCTCAGGCACACCAGGTCTGAGCCACCAGGTCTGAGCCACCGAGGCCGAGCCACCGGGCCTGAGGCAGTCGGATCTGAGTTCGGGCCCGCTCTCACCCGTACGGCCCGTGACCGGCCTCATACGCCTTCGTTGGTACCGGTGTCCGTGCCAGCCAGGCGCGGGCCCGGAAGAACCACGCGTGGCTCGCTGGAGCGATGAGGCGTACGGATCGTGCCGTGCGCCGTGGGACCTCGCTCCAGGGAAGTGACCGGACGGCAGGGGACAGCAGCCCGGTCACCCAAGAGAACGGTCGGCCTCGGGGACGCCCGGGGCCGACCGGCGGACAGTGACACACCGCCTCAGTCCATGTCAGCGGCGCAACCCCCCGGCGCCGCTCCCCCGAGGCACCGGCGCTGCCCTGACGCCGGTGCTGACGAGAAAGAAGGGCCCCGCGATTCCGTCCCGCGGGGCCCTTCCTCTCCGTTCCGCAGAGCCTGTCCTCGCCCTGCGTCGCACCCCCCGCGAAGTGACTCAGGTCACATGAGAATCGGGTGAGGAGCGGTGCAACCATTCATCCGCCTCACGGATCAAAGCTGGCGTAACACGAGCCCCGCACGTGCTCCCATTCGTCACGGATCCTTCGAGGTCTTTCATGAAGCTTCGCCGCGCCATGGTCACCGTGGCCGCGACTGCCGTCATAGCGCCGCTCGCCCTGCTGTCGGCACCCAGCGCGTACGCGGACGACACGCCGTCCTCGGGTGCCTCCGCGTCGCAGGACGGTTCCGCGAAGACGTCGCAGACCGAGGACGACACCACTCGGTCGACCAGTGACCCCGCCCGGTCCTCCGAGACGGAGGACACCGAGAACGGGCAGAACACCGTCTCCGGCACCGCCCCCGAGACCGGTGACCCCGAGACCGGTGACTCCAAGGCCGGCGGTTCCGGGTCCGGCGGTTCCGGGTCCGGCGAATCCGGGTCCGGCGGATCCGGATCGAAGAACGGCGAGGCGTCCGGCAGCGGCGAGCAGGAGAACTCCGGTGCCGAGAAGGACGAGAACCAGAACCCGGGCACCTCGGAGGGCGAGGACGACGGCGAGGACTCCGAGCCGCCCTTCTGCGAGGACATCGACGAGGACTACGAGGGGGCTGCCCTCGACTCCGAGATCACCGGTCTGCCCGGCAAGATCGTCGCCGGCAGCGGCTGGCACGACTTCTCGCTGAAGGTCACCAACACCTCGAAGGCGGACCTCAAGGACGTCGCCGTCTACGCCGAGGTCGAGAACTTCAGGAGCGACGAGTACACCGACTACCTGTCGCCGTACGTCGAGCTGCAGTTCCTCAACCCGGAAACGAAGAAGTGGGAAGAGATCCGGGAGTCCTTCCAGGACGAGAACGGCAACGACCGGTCGTGGGCGGGCGGCTACTTCTGGGGCCTCGACGTGATGAAGCCCCAGGACTACATCAAGGCCGACCTGCGCCTCAGCATCCACAAGGACGCCCCGGTCGGCGACGGCTACTTCTTCGACGCCGGCGCCTACCTGGACACGGTCGACGACCAGGAGTGCGTGGCCACGAACTACGGGTCGGACGCCTACTTCACCGTCCTCGCCCCCGGCACCTCCAACGAGGACCCGGGCGAGGCCGAGCCGGGCGACGGCTCGACGACGAAGCCCGTCCCGCAGACCAAGCCCGAGACCAAGCCGCAGGGCGGCGTCTCCCGGCTGCCCGTCACCGGCAGCCTCGCCGAGACCGGTTCGAGCTCCGCGCTCCCGCTGATCGGCACGGTCGGCGGCGTCGCCGTGCTGGCCGGTGCCGGCGTGATGTTCGCGGTGCGTCGCCGCAAGGCCGGTACGACCGCCTGAGGCAGGCGGCCGACCGACGTCGGAAGGGACCTGCGCTCGGAGGGGGGCGCAGGTCCCTTCTGCTGTACGCGCTCGACGGCCGCCGGACCACTACGCCTTCGGGGGCACCGGCGGCATTCCCAGGAACGGCAGCCGCAGCGCGCCGAACGCCTCGGGCGGGACCGCGGGGGACTTGGGCTCGACCGGCTGGAGGCGGACGTAGGCCGCGCCCTGCGGCGGACGCGGGTCCTCCTCGCCCTTGTTGGGCCAGTACGACATCGCCCGCTCGGCCTGGGCGGTGATCGTCAGCGAGGGGTTGACCCCGAGGTTCGCCGAGACGGCGGCGCCGTCGACGACCGAGATGCCGGGGTGGCCGTACAGGCGGTGGTACGGGTCGACGACACCGGTCCGCGGGGAGGAGCCGATCGGGCAGCCGCCCAGGAAGTGGGCGGTCAGCGGGGTGCCCATCAGCTCGCCCACGTTGGAGCCCGCGAAACCGTTGATGTCGGCGGCGATCGCCGAGGCCGCCTCCGAGGCCGCCTTGATCTGCTTGGGGTTGGGCGCGCCGTGGCCCTGGCGGGCGGTGAGCAGGCCCCGGCCGAGGCCGTCCGGCTTCAGGTACGTCGTCAGCGAGTTGTCCAGCGACTGCATCACCAGGCCGATGATGCTCCGCTCCGACCAGCGGCGGTTGGACAGCGAGCGCAGCACCAGCAGGGGGTGGCGGGCGGCGTTGGCCAGCCAGGCGGCGACCCGCGACGAGCCGTCCGTGTAGGGGACCTGCAGGATCGACAGGCCGCCCATCGCGTTGGAGCCCTTGCCGTAGCGGACCGGCTCGATGTGGGTGTCCTCGTCGGGGTGCACGGACGACGTGATGGCGACGCCGCGGGTGAAGTCGACGCGGGCCGCGCCGGTCACCTTGCGGTAGCGGCGGTCGTCCGTCTGGGCGCCCACCAGCGCCTCCGAGTTGGTGCGGGTCAGCTCGCCCAAGCGGTCGGAGAGGTGAGGCAGTTGGCGGTTTGCTTTCATGCGGTGCAGCAGGGTCTGGGTGCCGTAGGTACCGGCCGCCAGGACGACCCGGCGGGCGGTGAACACCCGGCCCCCGCCCGTGCCCGTGTCCGTGCCTGTGCCCGTGCCTCTCCCCCTGCCCCCGTCCCCGTCCCTGCCCTTGCCCTTGCCCTTGCGGCGGTCCGTCGGGAGGGTCGTGACCGCGTAGCCGCCGCGTGAGTCGTCGGTCACCGACACGACCGTGGTCATGGGGTGGACGGTCGCGCCGGCCTGCTCGGCGAGGTGGAGGTAGTTCTCGTTGAGGGTGTTCTTCGCGCCGTGGCGGCAGCCCGTCATGCACTCCCCGCACTCGGTGCAGGCGGTGCGGCTGGGGCCGGCCCCGCCGAAGTAGGGGTCGGGTACGGTCGCGCCGGGCGTCGCCCGGGCCGTTCCGTCGGCGTCCTGGCCGTCGCCGAAGAACACGCCCACCGGGGCCAGGTGGAAGGTGTCGCCGCAGCCCATCTTCTCGGCGGCCGCCTTGAGATGGACGTCCGAGGGAGTCGTCGTCGGGTTCAGCCGTACGCCGAGCATGCGCCGCGCCTGGTCGTAGTACGGCTTCAGCTCCTCCTGCCAGTCGGTGATGTCCCGCCACTGCGGGTCCTCGAAGAACGGCTTCGGCGGTACGTACAGGGTGTTGGCGTAGTTCAGCGATCCGCCGCCGACCCCCGCGCCCGCGAGGACCATCACGTTGCCCAGCAGGTGGATGCGCTGGATGCCGTAGAGGCCGAGCCTGGGGGCCCACAGGTAGTTCTTCAGGTCCCAGGAGTTCTTCGGGAGGGTGGCGCGGGTGAAGCGGCGGCCCGCTTCCAGGACGCCCACCTTGTAGCCCTTCTCCGTCAGGCGCAGGGCGGATACGGACCCGCCGAAGCCGGAGCCGACGACGATCACGTCGTAGTCGTAGTCGTGGGCGTCCTCTGGCACGTGCTTCTCCTCTTCGAGTGTGCAGTGCGGGCGTGCGTACATGCGGTGGGCGTGCGCTGTGGGCATGCGCTGTGGGCGTGCGGTGCGGCCTGGGGCCGGATGCGCCGCGGGCCCCGCCCGGGCCGCCCCGCCCCGGCCGGCTATCCGAGCCGGAGTGCCTTCATCACCCTCAGGCTGCGGCTCATGAAGGCCGCGTACTTCTCGTCCGTCATGCCCAGGGCCGGGGCCATCGGCAGCAGGCGCTGATGGGCGACCGTCTGGGCCTCCGTGTACTTGAGGATGCCCTCCGAGCCGTGGCGGCGGCCGAGACCGGAGTCCTTCATGCCGCCCATGGGCGACTGGACGCTGCCGTAGGCGGGGGCGTAGCCCTCGTTGATGTTGACCGTGCCGGTGCGCAGACGGGCCGCGACGGCCCGGCCGCGCTTGGCGTCCTTGGTCCACACCGAGGAGTTCAGGCCGTACGGCGTGGCGTTGGCGCGCCCGACGGCCTCGTCGTCCGTCGAGAAGCGGTAGACGGACACGACCGGCCCGAAGGTCTCCTCCGTACAGACGGACATGGTGGTGTCGACGCCGTCGAGGATGGTGGGCTCGTGGAAGTAGGGGCCGATGTCCGGCCGGGCGACCCCGCCCGCGACGATACGGGCGCCTTGTGCCACGGCCTCCGCCACGTGCCGCGTCACGGTTTCCAGCTGGCGCTCCCCGACCAGCGAACCCATGTCGGCGCCGTACGCCAGGGAGGCGCCCAGCCGCATGGCCCGGGTGCGGGCGGCGAACCGCTCGACGAAGGCGTCGGCGACGGCCTCGTGGACGTAGAGCCGCTCAATGGAGATGCACAGCTGGCCGGCCGAGGAGAAGCAGGCGCGCACGGCGCCGGCGGCGGCCTTCTCGATGTCGGCGTCCTCCAGGACCAGCATGGCGTTCTTGCCGCCCAGTTCGAGGGAGACGCCGACCAGGCGGGCGGCGGCGCCCTGGGCGACCTCGCGGCCGGTGCGGGTGGAGCCGGTGAAGGAGACGTAGTCGGCGTGGCGGACGACCTCGGGGCCGACCACCGGCCCCTCGCCGAGGACGACCTGGAAGACCTCGGCCGGCAGCCCCGCCTCGATGAGCAGGTCACGGGCCCACAGGGCGGTCAGGCAGGTCTCGGTGTCCGGCTTCATCACCACCGCGTTGCCCGCGACGAACGCGGGGAGCGCGTCGCCGACCGACAGCTCCAGCGGGTAGTTCCAGGGGGCGATCTGGCCGACGACCCCGCGCGGGTGGCGCAGTTCGGTCACCTTCGTCAGCGTCGGTATGGCGCCCGCGTGCCGCTTGGGCCGCAGGTACCCGGGGGCCTTGCGGCCGTAGTGGCGGGCCGCGACGGCGACCGCCTGGACCTCCTCGTGGGCGTGCAGCCGGGCCTTGCCGGTCTCCAACTGGATGAGGTCCAGCACTTCGGCCTGGCGCTGGAGCACGAGGTCGTGGAAGCGCAGGAGCACCGCCGCACGCTCGCGGACCGGGATCTGCTCCCAGACCGCCTGTGCGGCGCGGGCCCGGTCGAAGGCGGCGGCGACGTCCTCCGGTGTGGACTCCGGCAGGTCGGTGAGCTTCTCGCCGGTGAACGGCGTGTGGTTGGCGGTCCGGCCCGAACCGGCCACGCCCTTGGTGAGCCGGGCCACCAGCGCCGGGGTGACCACGTCGGCGGCGGTACGGACACCGGCCGGTGCGGGGGCGACGGGATTGGTGCCGTCAGCGGCCTTCTCAGGAGCCTGCGCTTCGCTCATGAGGCGCAGGGTATGCGGCGGGACAGCCTTTGTGTACCCGTCGGTAATCTGCATTCACCGAGTACTCACATCCCGCCAGCGACCACTGGCAACGAACGCGCTGATCAGGGCGTTGCACGACGGGCGACGGAAGGAGCGGCGGGTTTTCAGTTGTCGGGGTGGTCCGAGATCAGCAGCCGGTCCCGCGCGGCCTTGAAGACGGACAGGCCCTGCCGTTCGGCGGCCTCGTCCTTGGGCATCTCGACGCGCAGTTCGTAGAAGCGCTCGTCGTCGGTGACGACGAGCAGTTCGACGAGCCGGCGCCGCAGGTCGCCCTCGCCGTAGGTGGTGTCGCACTGCATCGCTTCCCAGCCGTGGAAGGTGGTGGGGGTGTAGGAGGTGGTGGCGTCGCCGTCGCCCAGGAACTTCCAGGTGCGGGCGTGCTTCATGGCCTGGCCCTTGGGTGTGCCCGGCGCCGTGTCCCACTGGGTGAGGTGGACCTGGACGAAGCCGGCCGAGTACTCCACCACCCGGGGCTGGACCTTCGCGTTGCCCTGCCGGGCGTACTCCTCGTAGGCGGCGGGGAGCACGAGCGTCGCGCTCATGGTCGGTTCGGGGTGGGCCAGCCAGCCCTCCGGGAGGGGGACCGGGCTACCGCCGGGGCCGGAGCCGACGCTCGGGCTCGGGCTCGGGCTCCGGCTCGGGCCGGTGGCGGCGCCGGGACTGCTTCCGGCGGCCGCGTCGCTGTCGGGGCCGACGAGGACGGAGGTGCTGAACCAGAGGGCACCGGCCAGCAGACCGCCGAGGAGTGCGAGGGGGACGGGGCGGCGGTGCAGGGGGCGACGCGGAGCGAGCGGGGACGGCGAGGCCGGGGTGGATATCGGCACGGGAGCCGGGGTTTCGGAAGCCCCGGCGCCGGAATCCGCGGCGCCGGAAACCTCAGTGCCGGGAACTTCGGCGCCGGAAGCCCCGGCACCGGCACCGGCACCGGGAACCCCGGCATCGCGAGCCAGGTCGTCAGTGTCGGCCGCGTCGCCGTCCCCGCCGTCCCCGCCGACCCCGCCGTTCTCCCCGCTGTCCCCGCCGTCCCCAGCGGTCCCGGCGGTCCCGGCCGCCCCGGCGTCCCCGGTCGCCCCGAGCCGGGCCGTCCGTACGTCGTCCCCGAACTCCCGCAGTGCTGAGGTGTCCTGGGCCTCGGCGGCCTCCTGCGTGCCCTGTCCCGGGCCCGCCGCCGGCCACGCCGAGTACCCCCCGGGCGACGGCTCCTCGCCGGCCGCCGCCGCCAGCGCGGCCTCGGTCGCCGCCGCGTCGGGGCGCAGCGCGGGTTCCTTCACCAGTAGCCGGCCGATGAGCGGGGCCAGTGGGCCGGCCTGCTTCGGCTCGGGCACCTCGGCGGCGAGGATCGCGGCGAGGGTCGACTCCAGCGTCGTACGGCGGAACGGCGACCAGCCCTCCACGGCGGCGTACAGCAGGACCCCGAGGGACCACAGGTCGGAGGGGGGACCGGCGCGGCGGCCGGACATCCGCTCGGGGGCGATGAACTCCAGTGAGCCGATGAACTCGCCGCTGGCGGTGAGGGATTCCTCGCCCTGTACGTGGGCGATGCCGAAGTCGGTCAGGACGACCCGGCCGTGCCTGCCCATCAGCACGTTGGCGGGCTTCACGTCGCGGTGGACGATGCCGACCGCATGGGCGGCGCGCAGCGCGCCCAGGACCGCGAGGCCGACGCGGGCGGCCTCGGCGGGCTCCAGCGGGCCGCGTTTGAGCACCTCGTGCAGGGACTCGCCGCGGACCAGCTCCATGACGATCCAGGGCAGGCCGTCCTCGCCGTCGTCCTCCTCCACGACGACGTCGTGCACGGCGACGGCACAGGGGTGGTCGACGCGGGCGGCCGCCCGGGCCTCCCGGTAGAGGCGGTGGGCGGCCCGGCGGTGGGACTCGTCCCCGGGGTCGCCGGGCAGCCGGGGTTCCTTGACGGCGACCTCGCGGTCCACCAGTTCGTCGTGGGCCCGCCAGACCGTGCCCATGCCGCCGGAGCCGATGCGGTCCAGCAGCCGGTAGCGCCCGCCCACGGTCCGGCCCCTGCCGCCTCCGGCGCCCCGGTCGTTCCTCATGCCCCATGACTACCGTGCAGGGCCCTTGCTTGTCGACGCGGGGCCGGGACGACGGCCCTCCCAAGCCCTGGTCGCCCCGTGCGCGCCGGTCAGAGACGGTCCAGCTCCAGGTGCTCCATCGCCGTACGGGCGACCTCGCGGCCCCGCTCGGTGACGTCGCCCTTGCCCGGGTAGAGGACGGTCAGCCTGTACATGTCGCCCGCGCTGCTCCGGTAGTAGAGGATCCGCACCTCCCGGGGGCGCGGGTCCGAGCTGTCGTCCGTGTCGTACCTGACGGTGTTCCGGGCGGCGGCGCGGCCGTGGAAGGTCACGTCGTCGTCGGTGGTCGTCCGCGGCCCCTTCGGCATGTCGAGTTCGTAGTCGCCCCGCTTCTGGAACGCACCGTTGTCGGCGTACATCTCGGCGCTCGCGGACGCCTCGATGTCGCCGCTCGTGTCCTCCGCCCGGCGGTCGACGGTCAGGACGACGGAGAGGACGCCGCTGGGGTCGGTGTAGGCGACCCAGTGGTCGTCGTCCGTCTTCCGGTCGGGGCCGGTCCGCACATAGCCCTCGGGGACGGCGAGCGTCGCGGTGACGTCCTTCTCGTGGTGCGTCGCCCAGCCCGCGGGCAGCTCGCCGTCGGCGGAGTCGCCGCCGAGCAGCAGGTACGCCGTGGTGGCCGCCGCGACGACGGCCGCGCCCACGCCCAGCCACAGCGCCCGGCGAGGCAGCCGCCGTCGGGTGGTGACCTCGGCCCCCCTCACGGTGCGCACCGGCTCCGGCGCGGGAGGGTCGGCCGCCTCCTCCAGCAGTGCGCGGACGCGGGCGGCGTCCGGGCGGTGCGCGGGATCCTTGTGCAGCAGCCCGCCCAAGACCTCCGCGAGCGGGCCGGTGGCGGCGGGCGGGGCGGGGGCCGCGTTCAGGACGGACTGCAGGGTCGCCGGGGTGTTGCTGCGGCGGAACGGCGAGACGCCCTCGGTCGCCGCGTACAGCACCACGCCGAGCGACCACAGGTCGGACGCCGGGCCGGGCCGCCGGCCCAGCACCCGTTCCGGGGCGATGTACTCGGGCGAACCGACGAATCCGCCGGTGTCGGTGAGGCTCGTGTCGCCCTCGATCCGGGCGATGCCGAAGTCGGTGAGGACGACCCGGTCGTACCGGCCGAGCAGGATGTTGTCCGGCTTGACGTCCCGGTGCAGGACGCCGGCGGCGTGCGCGGCCTCCAGCGCGCCGAGCACCTGCAGGCCGATGCGGGCCGCCTCGCGGGTGCTGAGGGTGCCCTCCTGGAGGACCGCGCCGAGGGAACGGCCGTGCACCAGCTCCATGATGATCCAGGGCCGGCCGTCGACCACGGCCACATCGTGCACGTCGACCACGGCCGGGTGGTCCAGGCGGGCTGCCGCGCGGGCCTCCCTGCGCATGCGTTCGAAGGCGTTGGCCTGTTCGCGCTCGGGAAGATGCTCCGGCACACGAGGTTCCTTGACGGCGACCTCACGGTCCACCGTCTCGTCGTGCGCGCGCCACACCGTGCCCATGCCGCCGTGCCCCAGCTTGGCCAGCAGCCGGTAACGGCCCGCGATGAGCCGGCCGACCCCGGTGGGCTGCGGCTGCCCCGGCGCGGCCGGGGCCTGCGCGGCCGGAGGCTGGGCGACCGACGACCGGGCGGGGACGGCGGCCGCGTTCGGCGGTTGCAGAACAAAACTCGTCGTGTCGTCAGGCTGTGGAAGGGCTCCCCCGGAAGCCTCCTGACGGGCTCCCCCGAAGTCGTTCATGGCTCCATCCTTATCGCGCCGCCCGCGGCCACGGCCACAGCCGACCGGCACCGGTCACAGACATGTGACCCGCACCGCTCCTTATGTGACGGTTATGCCGGTACCAGGGTGTCGACCGCCACGTCGAAGTACTCCCGCGCCTCGCGCGCCTTGCCCACCGGCGCCGACACCCACACGTCGTACAGCCGGCCGCCCTCCTCCCAGCACAGGTCGTAGGTGTGCCGGGGGCCCTCCGCAGCGCTGAAGCCGTCCCAGGTGAACTCCCAGAAGGCGGCGGGGCGTCCGCGGCGCTCGGTCTCGGTGACCCGCCCGTCGCGGTAGCCGGGGTTGCTGACCGGCCCGTCGGCGTGCTGGCGGCGCATCACCGTCAACGGGCCGCCGGGGTCGGGCTCGGTGACCTTGACGCCCAGGCGGAAGGTTCCGCCCGGCGAGAGGTAGAAGACGCGTTCGCCCTGCGGGCTGCGCAGGAACCCCTCGGGTACGGCCAGCGCGAACCCGGCGGGTTCGTCGGCGAGCCGGTATCCGGAGGGAGCCGTGGGCCGACCGCCGGAAGCGGCGGAGGACGCCGACGGCGACACCGACGGTACGCGGGTGACGGTCACCGTCGGAGCCGGCGAGGAGCCCGTTCCCTCCCCCGGTGTGTGCGGCGCACTGCTCGTGGGCCGGCCACCGCCTCCGTCGTCGTCGTGGTTGAGCAGCAGCGCGACCGCCGACACGCCCGCGCCCGCCATCGCCGCGACCAGCGCCGCCGCCACCAGCACGCCCCGGGTGGAGCGCTGCTCGCGCCTCGGGAGCGGTGGTACGGCGGTGTCGTCCGGCTCCGGGGCGGGCGGGCGCCCGGGCGCGTCACGCTGAGTGGGCGGGTGGTCGACCGGCATCACCGGCGTCCGGCCGGTGTCCCGGAAGGCGCGCAGCATCCGTTCGGCCTCCGCCGCGTCCAGCCGCCGGTCGGGGTCGCGCTCCAGCAGCCCCCGCACGACCGGCGCCAGCGGCTCGGCCTGTGGTGGAGTGCGGATCTCGCCGAACACCACGGCGTGCAGGATGCCGCCCAGCGAGTCGCGCCGGAACGGCGATTCGCCGCTCAGCGCGGTGCACAGCAGCGCGCCCAGCGACCACAGGTCGGACTCGGGGCCGGTGCGCGCGCCGGACATCCGCTCGGGCGCGGTGTACTCGGGTGAGCCGACGAAGGACCCGGTCTCGGTGAGCGTGGTGGCGCCCGCGACCTGCGCGATGCCGAAGTCGGTGAGGACGACGCGGCCGGTGCCGGACTCGATGAGGACGTTCGCCGGTTTGATGTCGCGGTGCAGGACGCCGGCGGAGTGGGCGGCGCGCAGCGCGCCCAGCAGGGCCAGACCGATCCGGGCGGCCTCGTCCGGGTCGACCGGGCCGTCCTCGGCGATCCGGTCGGCCAGCGAGACCCCGTCGATCAACTCCATGACGATGAAGGAGCGTTCGCCGTCGACCACCACGTCGTGCACGACGATGATGTGCGGGTGGTGCAGCTGGGCCACCGCGCGCGCCTCGCGCAGGCTGCGGTCGCGGCGGTCCCGGGCCTCGGTGTCGGAGTCGCCGGCGTCCTGGGCCAGTTCCTTGACCGCGACCCGGCGTCCCAGCAGTTCGTCGGTGGCCCGCCAGACGACCCCCATGCCGCCGCGTCCGATCCGCGTCTGGAGCCGGTAGCGGCCCGCGATCACACGGCAGTCGCCGTCCCCCTCGGTCCCCATGCGCCCATCATGCCCCACCGGAGCACCCACCTCCGGGACGGCCACCGGCCAACTCCGGGGCACCGTTCAGGACGTCGTGCCCGGTTCGCGCCAACTGCGCAGCAGGCTCCTGAACTGCTCCTCGGTGGCGTCCCAGTCCTCCGCGGGGGACGAGATGTACAGGACGTACTCGGTGCCGTCGCGGGCGATGTACGTCTCCTCGATCGCGTGGCGCGGCCCGGGGAAGTCCGTGTCCTTGAGCTGCGCGGTCCAGGTGTACTCCCACTCCGAGCCCTCGCGGTCCCGGTACACGTTCCGCTCCAGCTTGAGTGGCCGGTAGTCGACGAGCCGCCGCAACTGCTGGTCGAGGTCGCGCTGGTGGGCGTGGGGGTCGTCGAAGTCGGGGGAGGTGTCGATGGCGATGCGGATGAAGTGCTCGCCGCCGTCGGGGGTGTAGTCGACCTGCTTGAGGTCGCCGTCGTCCTGGAAGGGCTTGCGCTCCCAGCCCTGCGGCACGGAGATCCGGAACCCCAGGGGGTCCGTCTTCTCGACCCAGGTCCTGGGGACGCCGTCGGCGGTGACGGTACCGGTGGCGGGCGTGGACGGCGAGGTGTCCGGCGACGTGGCCACCGGGTCGTCCCCCGTCCGGTTCTGCTCCAGTTGCTGGAGCACCACCGCCGTACCACCGCCGACCAGCGCGGCGACGGCGACGACCAGGGCGAGGGTGCGCAGCCGGCGTCGCCGGGGGCGTACGGGCTCCCCCACGGGGGTGGGGCCGACGACGATGGCACCGCTCGCCGGGTGCGGCGCCGGGGCGTACGGCCCGCCCGCGGCTCCCGCGTTGGGCGCGGTGGCTCCGCCGCCGTACGAGCCGGGCGGGGTGTGCCCGCCGCCGTAGGTGCCCGCCGGTCCGCCGCCGGTCGTACGGTCCTGGCCGTCGTATCCGCGGCCCTGGGCGTTGTCACCGTCGTGACCGTTGTGGACGTGTGTCGGGCCGTCGCCGGCCCGGTCCAGCCCGGTGTACGCGCCGTTCCGGCCGGTGGGCGGCGCCACCCCGCCGGGTGTCGTGCCGTCCCCGCCGGCGTACGAGAACGTGCCGCCGCTCGTCGTGCGGTCCGGGCCCGCGTACTGCGGGGGCACGGCCGACCGGCCCGTGCCGCCCGCGTGGCGCCCCTCGGACACGTCGGCCAGCATCTGCTCGGCCTCGGCGGTGGTGGGCCGGCCGGCCGGGTCCTTGCGCAGCAGTGCGGCGATGACCGGGGTGAGCGGACCGGCGTGCTCGGGCGGGCCGGCCTCCTCCTCGACGACGGCCTGCATCGTCGACAGCGGGGAGGTGCGGCGGAACGGCGAGCGGCCCTCCACCGCCGTGTACAGCGTGGCGCCCAGCGCCCACAGGTCGCTGGACGGGCCGGGGTCGTTGCCCCGGATGCGCTCGGGGGCGAGGTAGTCGACGGAGCCGACGACCTCGCCGGTGCGGGTGATGGTCGTGTCGCCGTCGATCTGGGCGATGCCGAAGTCGGTGAGCAGGACGCGGCCGTCGTGGGCGAGGAGCACGTTGCCGGGCTTGATGTCGCGGTGCAGGACACCGGCGGAGTGCGCGGCGCGCAGGGCGCGCAGCACCCACAGGCCGATCCGGGCCGCCTCGGTGGGCTCGATCCGCCCGTCCTCCTTGACGGCGTCGGCGAGCGAGCGGCCCTCGACCAGTTCCATCACGATCCAGGGGCGGCCGTCGTGCTCCAGCACGTCGTGCACGGTGACCACGGCGGAGTGGTTGATCCGCGCGGCCGCTCGGGCCTCCGCCCGGGTTCGTGCCAGCAGGATCGCCTGGTCGCTCTCGGAGACGTAGAGGGCGGCGGTCAGCTCCTTGATGGCGACGCCTCGATGCAGGAGCTCATCATGAGCACGCCACACCCGCCCCATGCCGCCGCTGCCGATGGCGTCGGCCAGCCGGTAGCGACCCGCGAGGAGCTGGCCCTGCATCTGATTCACATCGCCCCTCTGATGGTCTTGACAAGGTCAGCGTAAAGAACCGGTCCGCGTCCGGGGAACCGGCGGGGTGTCACGGTGACCGCACTGTGACGGTTGTCGCTCGCGCCACCGTCGGGAGACCGGCCGCCGGCCGTCGGCCCGGCCGGTGTCCGCGGCCCGCTCAGCCGGTGCCCGCCAGCCCGCTCAGCCGGTGTACTCGTAGGTCGCGGACGCCTGTTCGTACAGTCGGGTCACCTCGTCGCGCTCGGCCTCCGGGCCGCGTACCTGGACGACGTGGTAGCGACCGCCGAGGAGGATCGCGAGGTTGCGCACGAAGAGTTCCCGGCCGTCGCCGCCGGTCCAGGTGAACTGCCCCTCGGCCATGGTGCGTCCGCCCACCGTGGTGGTGCGCAGCCCGGAGGCGGTGGCCCAGCTGGAGTTGCGGTAGGGCTGGAGTTCGCTCTCCTTCTCCCGCTGGTAGGTCATCGGGTCGCTGCCGTACCGCCCGGCCGAGTCCCGCCCGGGGACCACGATCAGCGTGAAGCCGCTGTGGGAGTACACCACTTGGCCGTTGCCGTTGCCCGGCGTGCGGTCCCAGCCGTCGGCGACGGCGATGCGGAAGCCCGCCGGGTCCGTGCGCAGGGTGAAGCCGTCGGCGACGGCGGGGCCGGCACCGGACTGGGTCTCGGGCGCCGAACTCCCGCTGTGCCGGGGGGCGGGGGAGGTCTGGGTCCGCTCGTCGGGCCGGGGTTCGCCGCTCGCCGACGCGGGCCCGCCGGCCGAGTCGGTGGGGGAACCGGCCGATCCGGTGGGGGAACCGGCCGATCCGGTGCGCTCGGTGCCGTCGCCGCCGTCGGCCTTGGGCATGAAGAGCATGGCGTACGCGACCGCCGCCGCCAGCGCCAGCAGTATCACCACCAGCAGCGTCCGGCCCAGGCTGCGCGGCGAACGGTCCGTCTCCCGCCGCTTGTGCCGGCCGTGGTGCGCGGGCAGGGCGGCCCGCCGCCTGCGCACCAGTTCGCCCCTGCGGCGCACGATCGGCAGCCGCTTCGGGTCGGTGGGCGGCGCGGCGACGACATGGGTGCCGGCCTCCGGCTCGGGCGCCGACCTGACCAGGGAGCGCAGCCAGCCGCGCAGTTCCTCGAAGTCGGGTCGTTCGGTGGGGTCCTGACGCAGCAGCGACTCCACGACCGGGCGCAGCGGGCCGCACTCCTCGGCGAAGGCGGGCGGCTCGGCGCACACCATCTGCACCAGGTCGGCCGTGGACTCCTCCGGGTAGGGGGCGTGCCCCTGGACGGCCCGGAAGAGCAGCGCGCCGAGCGCCCACAGGTCGGTCGCGGGGCCGATGGGCGCCGCCAACTGCCAGTTCTCGTGCACCGGTCCGGCCTGCTCGGGCGCCCACCGCTCGGTCACCGGCCCCACGACGGCCATCCGCGCCTGGCGCGCCCGCTCGGCCGCCAGCGCGGTGGCGGGGCCCCGGGCGCCGGCCCGCTCCGCGTCGGAACCGCCCCAGCGGGACGCGGTCCCTTCCGGCGGGGCGGCACAGCCGTCCGGTACGGCGGGGACCCCGGGTGCGGTGTGCGGGGCGGGCACGGCGGGCACAGGGGCGCCGGGGTTCCGCTGCCCGCTCGGGGGTCCGAGGGGGTCGCCACCGGCCGGCGCCGAAGGATGCCCGCCCGGGGCGAGGAGCTCGAACCCGGGCGGCACGGGGGGCATGGCGCCGGGCGGGCGCCGCACGCCGTAGGGGTCGACGATCTGCCCGGGCGGGAGGGCGGTTCCCCCGGTGGCGGTGTCGTCGGTCCCCTGGCCCGTGCGTCCGTTCGCGTACGGCAAGAAAGTCGAGGGCGTCGAGGGCGTCGAGGAGGGCGAGGGGTCGTCCGGGCCCGCGCCCTGCGTGCGCGAGGCCGGCAGGGCCGCCGCGCCGTTCTGCTGGGCCTCCTGGACCCGCGCCGCCGCCCGCGCGCCCGCGCGGTAGGCGGCGATGGCACCGGCCCGGGCCGCTCTGACATCGCCGTTGGACTCCAGGGCGCGGGGAGCCGGGGCACCCGGCGCCGAGCCCCCGGGAGCGCCGCCGCCCCCGGACAGCGGTGGCAGCCCGCCCGCCGCCCGCGCCTCGATGGCCGCACGCCGGGCGGCCTCGGCCTCAGCCGCGGTCATGCCCCGCTCACCGGCCCGACCGGACCCCGCCGCGCCGTACGCCGCACCACCGAAGGTGCCCGGCCCGTGTCCGGCGCCGCCGGCGCCGCCCGCAGGGCCGGTGGGACCGCGGCCGTCGGCGGTCCCGCCGTCAGCCGCGCCGCCGGCCGGGGTCCCGGAGCCCGGCAGGGGCTCGGGCTCCGCCGGGACCGGGTCGTAGCCGCACAGGGCCTCCTCCGCGGCGCCGACCGCGAGGCCGGTCAGCATGACCCGGCCGTCCTCGCAGACGAGGACCGTACGGGCGGTGATGTTGCGGTGCACCCAGCCGTGCGCGTGCAGCACCCGCAGCGCGGTGAGCACGTCGGAGGCGACCTCGGCCGCCCGGTACGGCGTCAACGACCGCTCGGCGAGCAGCGCGGACAGCGGGCGCGCGGCCACCAACTCGCTGACGACCCACAGCGAACCGCCCTCGGCGAACACGTCGAAGACCTGGTCGAGCCGGGGATGGTCGGGTATCCGGGCCGCCGCCTGCGCGGCCTCCACCGCCCGCCGTACGGTGGGGTCGGCGGGCCGCCGCGCCGCCCCGGCCGCGCGGCCGGGACCGCCGTGCTGCCCGTGCTGCCCGGGCCGTGCGTACTCCCGGGCCGTGAACCCGTCGGGCAGCCCCTCCGCGTCCAGCACCTCCGCCTCGACGACCTCCGGCAACGGCACCTGGCGCACCAGGACTTCCTGCCCGCTGTAGGTGTCGAAGGCCCGCGTCTCGGTGAGTTCGTACGCGTCGGCGGGCGGCAGCGGCAGGCGGTAGCGGTCGGCGAGCACCCGCCCCGCATAGTCGTCCACGATGCCTCCCCCGGCCGCCCGGTCGGTCAAATCCGTTCGTGACGCGCTCCGTTCCGCGCGCCCACGCGGCTGCGTACGGTCCGCAAGCACTCACGATACGTGCCGGAGGCAACCCGCAAAGAGGGGATGCCAGATCTGATGCCTCGGTTCGGGCTTCCGTTCGGGGATCGGCCCCGGATTCCCCTGCGCGTCGCGCGCCCGGCTCCCGGACGTGCCGTCAGTCCTTGGGCTGGAACGTCCTGGTGAACGTCTCCCAGGCGGCGAGCCGCTGCGCGCCGTCCCAGCCGTCGGCCTTCGCCGTGTACATCAGCGCGTAGCCCTGGTGGTCGTCGACGACGAAGCCCCGGTCGATCGTCCGGTACGTCGTGCCGTCCTCCGCGTACGTGAACTCCCAGTCGGCCGTGTTCCAGCCCCGGTAGTCCACCTGCTCTATTCGGATCTTGCGGTACTGGGCGCGCTTCATGTAGCGCGCCTGGTTCTCCCAGTCGGCGACCGGGTCGTCCTTGGGTGTGCTGGTCCAGCCGATCAGCAGCTTCTGCCCGTCTGGGCCGGTGAAGCGGTCGCCGGCCGAGCCGGTCGTCTGGAACTTCCACCCGGCGGGCAGGCCGATGGAGTATCCCTGGCCGCCCGGATACGTCGTCGCGGCGGCCGTACCGCCGCCCGTGCCCGGGGACACCTGAGCGCCGGCGCCCCCGGTGGCGGCGGCCCCGTCCGGAGTGGCCCCGCGGTTCCCCTCGGAGGAGGCGTCCGCCCCGGCGGCCGGGTCCGCGCCGGACGGGGAGGAGGCCCCGTCCGTGCGGGCGCCGTCGTCGGTGTCGTCCTTGGTGTCGGCGCTCGCGGCACCGCCGGCCACCTGCCGCGCACCGCCGTCGTCGGCGCCCTTGGTGTCGTCGCCCCCGCCGAACACGAGGGCGAGGACGGTCCCCAGGACCGCCAGGACGGCCACCACGGCGATGATCACCAGGGTGCGCCTCGGCACGACGTCCGTCAGCGGTGCCCTCGGGACCGGCCGGGGCGGCGGCAGATCGGCCGGCGGCGTCATCACGGGCCAGCCGGAGCTGCGCCCGCCGCCCGGAATGCCTGCCTCGCCGCCCGGTCCGCGGGACGTGTCGGCCGGCCCCGCAGCACCGGGCACCCCGGCGCCGCCGGCCGCGCCCCGGCCGGAGCCACCGGATCCGGCCGGGGACACCGTCGGAGCCCCGAACGCGGCCGTGGTCGCGGCACCGCCCTCCGTCGCCGCGCCGCCGCGCGCACCCGGCGCCGCGGTGGAGCCGCCGACGCCACCCGCCGCACGCGAAGTGCTCGCGACACCCGCCGCGTCCCTCTCGCCCCCGGAGCGTCCCCGGGACGCCGCCGTGGTCGCCGCCCCCGCTGCCACGGCGGCCTTGCGGACCGACCGCAGCGCACCGCGCAGCTTCTCGGCCGCCTCGCCACCGGACCCGCTCTTGTCGCCGGACCCGCGGTCCGGCTGCGCGGGCAGCGGCACGATCTTCGTCGCGTCCGCCGGCGGGGCGTCCTGGGGGGCGGGCGCGTGGATCACCCGGTTGAACATGGCCCGCGCGCCCGCGTCGTCGAGGCGCAGGGCCGGGTCCTTGTTGAGCAGGCCGTAGATGACGTCCCGCAGCGGGCCGGCGTTCTTCGGCTCCTCCAGCGGTTCGGTCATCACGGCGGTGAGGGTGGCGATCGCCGAGCCCTTGTCGTAGGGCGGGGTGCCCTCGACGGCCGCGTAGAGCAGACCGCCGAGCGACCACAGGTCGGCGGCGGGGCCCGGCCGGTGGCCGCGGGCGCGCTCCGGGGAGATGTAGGAGGGGGCGCCGACGAGCATGCCGGTGGAGGTGATGGACGGGTCGCCCTCGACCTGGGCGATGCCGAAGTCGGTGAGCACGACCCGGTCGGTGCCGGTCTCCAGCAGCACGTTGGACGGCTTCACGTCGCGGTGCAGGATGCCCTCGCGGTGTGCCGAGCGCAGGACGTCGAGAATGGCAAGGCCGACCTCGGCGGCGCGCCGCGGGTCGAGCACGCCGTCCTCGCGGATGACCTCGGCGAGCGACTTGCCCTCGACCAGTTCCATCACGATCCACGGCCGGTCGTCCTCGTCGACCACGTCGAAGACGGTCACCGCGCTGTTGTTGCGGATCCGGGCGATGGCCTTGGCCTCGCGCAGGGTCCGGGTGATCAGCCGGCGCTTCTCCTCCTCGTCGATGTTCGACGGGAACCGCAGCTCCTTGACGGCGACGGTCCGCCCGAGGGTCTCGTCCTCGGCGCGCCACACCGTCCCCATGCCGCCGCGGCCGAGTACGTCTCCCAGCCGGTACCGCCCGGCGAGGAGACGTGCGCTCTTGTCCTGACGGGGTGTCCCCGCCCGCTCCGCCTCCGACATGCGTCCCCTCAAGCAAACCGCCCTGACAGAGCCTCCATTGTCCCCCACGCGGCAAGTGCCCGACGCCCAGGGGCCCCTCTACACCCCCACCCAGGGGCATATTCCGGCCAATCCCCCCGTCACGGTTCGGCCACTCAACTCAGCGCCCGCACCCGGGGACTGAGCGTGACTCACAACGGCACGATGTCGGGCGCTCCGAGCCGCGCCGCGTCCGCCGTGTGGTCGTCGGGCTGCAACTGGGACTCGCGCTCGGCCTCGACCCGCTTCTCGTAGTGCCGGACCTCGCGTTCCACGTGGTCCTTGTCCCAGCCGAGGACGGGCGCCATCAGCTCGGCGGCCTCCCGGGCGCACCGGGTGCCCCGGTCGAAGGTCTCGATGGAGATGCGGGTGCGCCGGGTCAGTACGTCGTCGAGGTGCCGGGCCCCCTCGTGGGAGGCGGCGTAGACGACCTCGGCACGCAGGTAGTCGTCGGCGGAGTGCAGCGGTTCGCCCAGCGACGGATCGGCGGCGACGAGGTCGAGGACCTCCTCGGCCATCGATCCGAAGCGGCCCAGCAGATGCTCGATCCGCACCACGTGCAGACCGGTGCGGGCGGCGATCCGGGCCCGGGCGTTCCACAGCGCCCGGTAGCCCTCCGCGCCGAGCAGGGGCACGTCCTCGGTGACGCAGTCGGCGACCCGCAGGTCGAGCGCGTGCACGGCCTCGTCGACGGCATCCTTGGCCATCACCCGGTACGTCGTGTACTTGCCGCCGGCGACGACGACCAGCCCCGGCACGGGGTGGGCCACGGTGTGCTCGCGCGAGAGCTTGCTGGTGGCGTCGGACTCGCCGGCCAGCAGCGGGCGCAGCCCCGCGTACACGCCCTCGACGTCGTCTCTGGTCAGGGGCACCGCGAGGACCTCGTTCACATGCTCCAGCAGGTAGTCGATGTCCGCGCTGGAGGCCGCGGGGTGGGCCTTGTCGAGGTCCCAGGAGGTGTCGGTGGTGCCGATGATCCAGTGCCGGCCCCAGGGGATGACGAAGAGGACGGACTTCTCGGTGCGCAGGATGAGCCCGGTGGCGGAGTTGATGCGGTCCCGGGGCACGACCAGGTGGATGCCCTTGGAGGCGCGCACGTGGAACTGCCCGCGCGAGCCGACCATCGCCTGGGTGTCGTCGGTCCACACCCCGGTGGCGTTGACGAGCTGCTTGGCCCGGATCTCGTACTCGCCGCCGCCCTCGACGTCCCGCACGCGCGCGCCCACCACCCGCTCGCCCTCACGCAGGAAGCCGGTCACGCGGGCCCGGTTGGCCACCTTCGCGCCGTACGCGGCGGACGTGCGCACCAGCGTGGTGACGAAGCGGGCGTCGTCCATCTGCGCGTCGTAGTACTGGAGCGCGCCGACCAGCGCGTCCTTCTTCAGCGCGGGCGCCACGCGCAGGGCGTGACGGCGGCTCAGGTGACGGTGGGCGGGCAGCCCTCGTCCGTGGCCCCGGGCCAGGGACATCATGTCGTACAGGGCGACGCCGGAGCCCGCGTAGAGCCGCTCCCAGCCCTTGTGCCGCAAGGGGTACAGGAACGGCACGGGCCGGACGAGGTGGGGGGCGAGGCGCTCCAGCAGCAGTCCGCGTTCCTTGAGCGCCTCGCGCACCAGCGTGAAGTCGAGCATCTCCAGGTAGCGCAGGCCGCCGTGGATGAGCTTGCTGGACCGGCTGGAGGTGCCCGACGCCCAGTCCCGCGCCTCCACCAGACCGGTGGACAGGCCGCGGGTCGCGGAGTCGAGGGCGGTGCCCGCCCCGACCACGCCGCCTCCGACGACCAGCACGTCCAGTTCGCGTTCGGCCATGGCCGCCAGTGACTCCGCCCGCTGCGCCGGTCCCAGTGCCGCTGTCCTCACCGCTGCCTCCCGCTGTCCGTCCGGTGTCGCGTAGCCCCTACCTCATGCCCAGATTCTGACCGGGTTGCCCGGGTTCAGCCACCACTCACCCCCAGCCTGCGGACAACCGGCGCGGAACTGAGGCATCCGGTCGGACCACTCCGACCGGACAACACAACCGATCAATGCCGCATATCGGTCATATTTACTCCTAGTCTGACATTGCGCTCGCTCATCCTGTCCACAGGGCTTGCGCGCCTGTCCCACTTCGGCTATCGGGAAGGACGGCCCACGCCATGCCCGCAGATCTCGCCGTCATCGGACTCGGCCCGCTCGGCCTGCCCCTGGCCCAGGCCGCCGTGGCCGCCGGCATCCCCACCCTCGGCTACCCCACCGGACCGCAGACGGGCTCCCTCAGCCCCGCCGAACTGCGCCGCATGCTCGCCGGGGGCTTCCGCCCCACCGCGAACCCGGCCGAACTGGGCCGCGTCCGCACCGCCGTGATCTGCGCGCCCACCCCGCGCGGCGCGGACGGCGGACTCGACCTCGGCCAGGTGGAGAAGGCCGCGCGCACCCTCGCCGGCCATCTGCGCCCGCACACCACGGTCATCCTGGAGTCGGCGGTCCACCCCGGCACCACGGAGGGCTTCCTGCGCCCCCTGCTGGAGGAGAGCTCCGGGCTGCGCGCCGGCCGCGACTTCCAACTCGCCTACTCCCCCTGCCGGGTCGACCCCGGCAACCGCGTCTTCACACCCGCCAACACCCCGAAGGTCATCGGCGGCCTCACCCCCGCCTGCACCGAGTCGGCCGCCGCCTTCTACGGCCGCCTCACCGAGAAGGTGGTCCGCGCGCGCGGGCTGCGCGAGGCCGAGACCGTGCACCT
This sequence comes from Streptomyces sp. bgisy159, assembly GCF_057707805.1. Classification (NCBI taxonomy): domain Bacteria; kingdom Bacillati; phylum Actinomycetota; class Actinomycetes; order Kitasatosporales; family Streptomycetaceae; genus Streptomyces; species Streptomyces sp. bgisy159. The sequence continues at coordinate 122,992 of NZ_JBYIQX010000002.1, forward strand.
GCTGGAGACCAACTTCCGGCACGTCAACATGGCGCTCGTCAACGAGATGGCCGTGCTCTGCCACGACCTCGGCGTCGACCTGTGGGACGTCATCCGCTGCGCGGAGACCAAACCGTTCGGCTTCCAGGCGTTCCGCCCCGGGCCCGGCGTCGGCGGCCACGCCGTACCCCTGGACCGCACCGACCTGCCCGGCCGTCCCGGCGGTCCGCTGCGCCTGGTGGAGCTGGCCCAGCAGGTCAACAGCCGCATGCCCCGCTACGTCGTGCAGCGCGCCGCCGCCCTCCTCAACGAGCACGGCAAGTCCGCGCGCGGCGCCCGCGTCCTGCTCCTCGGCGTCACCTACAAACCCGACCTAGCCGACCTGCAGGGCACTCCGGCCCGGGAGATCGCCGGCCGCCTGATGGAACTGGGCGCCGAGGTCAGCTACCACGACCCGCACATCCCGTCCTGGACCGTCCACGACCGCCCCGTCCCCCGCGCCGACGCCCTCTACGACGCCGCCGCCGACGCCGACCTGACGATCCTGCTCCAGCAGCACCGCACGTACGACCTCCAGGGCCTGTCGGTGAAGGCACAGTTGCTGCTCGACACGCGGGGGGCCACTCCGACGGGGGCGGCGCACCGGCTGTGAGGGGGCGCGCGGGTGCAGGTGCTGCGAGGCCGGTGGGTGCCGGCACCCGGCGCCGGCAGCTTGGGCACCGGTGGAGCCCACCGCAGCGGTCACTGCGGCGGGCTCCGGGCTCATTCACGGGTGTCCGCCCCTGGCTCTGAGAGGGGCGGCCGCTCACCAACGGAAGATCCGCAACCTCCTCCGGCACTTCACCAGCCAGAGCCGGATCCGATCCCGGCGAGTGGGCTTGTGGCGACGGCCCATGGGCACGCCCCCGACCGCACGCCCGGGTGCCGTCCTGCGAATTCGCAGGTGAAGACAGCGACCGCCCCCTGCTACTCTGCGGCGACTCTTCGCACACGTGTGCGCGGATATCGCCGCTCTCTTCCTGTCTCCGGTCCCGTGGGGGGAACCAGCTGTCATGACCCAACCAACTCCGCCGCCGAACCAGCCCGCCGACGGCAACCCGTACGCCCAGCAGCAGCCGCAGGCCCCGTACGGCCAGCAGCCCGCGGCCGGAACCCCGTACCCCCAGCAGCCGGGCGGCGCCCCCTACGCCCCGCACCCGGCGCCGGGCAACCCCTTCGCCCAGCAGCCCGGCGGGTTCCCGCCGCCGCCCGCGCCGGGCCGGAACAGCATGGGTCTCGGCATCCTGGCCGCCGTCGCCGCCGCGGTGGTCGTGGCCGGTGTCTACGGCGGGATCATCGGCGCCACCAAGCACGAGATCGGCTGGGCCGCCGTCGGCGTCGGCTTCGTCGTCGGCCTCGCGGCCGGCAAGATCGGCGGCCGCAACCCCGCTCTCCCGGTGATCGGTGCCGTCCTGGCGCTGGGCGCGGTCTACCTCGGCCAGATGGTCGGCGAGGCGATCCTCGTCACCAAGGAGTTCCCCGTGAGCTTCAACGAGGTCTTCTTCGAGCACTTCGGTGACCTGCACAAGCTCTGGAAGGAGGACGCCGACCCGCTCACCTTCCTGTTCTTCGCGCTGGCCGGCGCCGCCGCCTTCTCCGCCGCGAAGAAGGCCGCCGCGTAGGCGCCCGCGCCGAACAGCGAGGGCCGGTCACCCACCCGGGTGACCGGCCCTCAGCCGTCGTACGGACCGGACCTCAGCCGTCGTTCGCGGTCAGTGCTGGGAGTCCGCCACCGTCACCTCGACGCGCTGGAACTCCTTCAGCTCGCTGTAGCCGGTGGTGGCCATGGCGCGGCGCAGGGCGCCGAAGAAGTTCATCGAGCCGTCGGGCGTGTGGGACGGCCCGGTCAGGACCTCCTCGATGGTGCCGACCGTGCCGAGGCCGACCTTCTTGCCGCGCGGCAGCTCCTCGTTGACGGCCTCCATGCCCCAGTGGTGGCCCTTGCCCGGCGCGTCGGTCGCGCGGGCCAGCGGGGAACCCATCATCACGGCGTCGGCGCCGCAGGCGATCGCCTTGGGCAGGTCGCCGGACCAGCCGACCCCGCCGTCCGCGATCACGTGCACGTACCGGCCGCCGGACTCGTCCATGTAGTCCCGGCGGGCCGCGGCCACGTCGGCCACCGCGGTCGCCATCGGCACCTGGATGCCCAGCACGCTGCGCGTGGTGTGCGCGGCGCCGCCGCCGAAGCCGACCAGCACGCCCGCCGCGCCGGTGCGCATCAGGTGCAGGGCGGCGGTGTAGGTGGCGCAGCCGCCGACGATCACGGGGACGTCGAGCTCGTAGATGAACTGCTTCAGGTTCAGCGGCTCGTGCGAGCCGGAGACGTGCTCCGCCGACACCGTGGTGCCGCGGATGACGAAGATGTCCACGCCGGCGTCGACGACGGCCTTGGAGAACTGGGCGGTGCGCTGCGGGGAGAGCGCGGCGGCGGTGACCACACCGGAGTCGCGCACCTCCTTGATGCGCTGCCCGATCAGCTCCTCCTTGATCGGCGCGGCGTAGATCTCCTGCAGCCGGCGGGTGGCCGTCTCGACCGGCAGCCCGGCGATCTCGTCCAGCAGCGGCTGCGGGTCCTCGTACCGCGTCCAGAGCCCTTCCAGGTTGAGCACGCCGAGGCCGCCCAGCTCGCCGATCCGGATCGCGGTGGCCGGCGAGACGACGGAGTCCATGGGGGCGGCCAGGAAGGGCAGCTCGAAGCGGTAGGCGTCGATCTGCCAGGCGATCGAGACCTCCTTCGGGTCCCGCGTACGGCGGCTGGGGACGACGGCGATGTCGTCGAAGGCGTACGCCCGGCGGCCGCGCTTGCCGCGCCCGATCTCGATCTCAGTCACGATGTGTGGCCTTTCCCTGATGCGTTTCAGCGTCTCCCAGTATCGCCGACGGGCACGACGAGGGCGGCCCCGAGTGTCCCGGGGCCGCCCTCGTCGGCGTTCGCGGCGGTGGTCGCGGCCTACTTGTTGCGGCTGTAGTTCGGCGCCTCGACCGTCATCTGGATGTCGTGCGGGTGGGACTCCTTCAGGCCGGCGGAGGTGATCCGCACGAAGCGGCCGTTGGCCTGGAGGTCCGGGACCGTCCGGCCGCCGACGTAGAACATCGACTGGCGCAGGCCGCCGACCAGCTGGTGGACGACGGAGGACAGCGGTCCGCGGTAGGGGACCTGGCCCTCGATGCCCTCGGGCACCAGCTGCTCGTCGGAGGCGACGCCCTCCTGGAAGTAGCGGTCCTTGGAGAACGACTTGCGGTCGCCGCGGGTCTGCATGGCACCCAGCGAGCCCATGCCGCGGTACGACTTGAACTGCTTGCCGTTGATGAACAGCAGCTCGCCCGGCGACTCCTCGCAGCCGGCGAGCAGCGAGCCCAGCATCACGGTGTCGGCGCCGGCGACGAGGGCCTTGGCGATGTCGCCGGAGTACTGCAGGCCGCCGTCCCCGATGACCGGGACACCGGCCGCGCGGGCCGCCTGCGCGGCCTCGTAGATGGCCGTGACCTGCGGGACGCCGACACCGGCGACCACGCGGGTGGTGCAGATGGAGCCGGGGCCGACGCCGACCTTGATGCCGTCGGCGCCCGCGTCGACGAGCGCCTGGGCGCCGTCCCGGGTGGCGACGTTGCCGCCGATGACGTCGACGCGCGTGTGGTTGGACTTGATCTTGGCGATCATGTCGCCGACCAGCCGGGAGTGGCCGTGGGCGGTGTCGACGACGATGAAGTCGACGCCCGCCTCGATCAGCGCCTGGGCCCGCTCGAAGGCGTCACCGGCGACACCGACCGCGGCGCCGACGAGGAGCCGGCCCTCGGCGTCCTTGGCGGCGCTCGGGTACTTCTCCGCCTTGACGAAGTCCTTGACGGTGATCAGGCCCTTGAGCACGCCGTGGTCGTCGACCAGGGGCAGCTTCTCGATCTTGTGCTTGCGCAGCAGCTCCATGGCCTCGACACCGGAGATACCGACCTTGCCGGTGACCAGCGGCATCGGGGTCATGACCTCGCGCACCCGGCGCGAGCGGTCCGACTCGAAGGCCATGTCGCGGTTGGTGACGATGCCCAGCAGCTTCTTGTCGCCGTCGGTGACCGGCACCCCGCTGATCCGGAACCTGCCGCACAGCGCGTCGGCCTCGGCGAGCGTGGCGTCCGGGTGGATGGTGATCGGGTCGGTCACCATGCCGGACTCGGAGCGCTTGACCAGGTCGACCTGGTTGGCCTGGTCCTCGATGGACAGGTTGCGGTGCAGAACGCCGACGCCGCCCTGACGGGCCATCGCGATCGCCATGCGCGACTCGGTGACCTTGTCCATGGCGGCGGACAGCAGCGGGATGTTCACCCGCACGTTCTTGGAGACGTACGAGGCGGTGTCGATCTCGTCGGGTGCCATGTCCGACGGGCCCGGCAGCAGCAGCACGTCGTCGTAGGTCAGCCCGAGCGTCGCGAATTTGTCGGGCACTCCGTCGACGTTGGCAGTCATGACACCTTCCCCAAATGGCCTTGATCGGTGCGGATGTCCATGCTAACGGGAGATGGACCCGTCTCATTCCACGGTTCGGGACCGCTCACGGCTTCGTATGTTCGTACGGAAACGCGGGGTCGCCTGTTCAACAAAGGTGCGGCCAACGGCCTGCGGGCCCGTCCTACTGCTCGGCGAGGGCGCGCAGCCGGCTGAGCGCGCGATGCTGGGCGACCCGGACGGCGCCGGGTGACATTCCCAACATCTGGCCGGTCTCCTCGGCGGTCAGGCCGACGGCGATCCGCAGCAGCAGCAGTTCGCGCTGGTTCTCGGGCAGGTTGGCCAGCAGTTTCTTCGCCCACTCGGCGTCGCTGCTGAGCAGGGCGCGCTCCTCGGGGCCGAGGGAGTCGTCCGGCCGCTCCGGCATCTCGTCGGACGGCACGGCCGTGGACCCGGGGCCGCGCATCGCGGCCCGCTGCAGATCGGCCACCTTGTGCGCGGCGATGGCGAACACGAACGCCTCGAAGGGACGGCCGGTGTCCTTGTAGCGCGGCAGGGCGAGGAGGACGGCGACGCAGACCTCCTGTGCCAGGTCCTCGACGAAGTGACGGGCGTCGCCGGGCAGCCGGGACAGCCGGGTACGGCAGTAGCGCAACGCCAGGGGGTGGACGTGGGCGAGCAGGTCGTGGGTGGCCTGCTCGTCGCCGTCCACCGCGCGTAGGACGAGTCCGCCGATCGCCCCCTGGGCAGAACTGACCGCCTCGTCGTCGCGCATCGGTCCATGGTGCCCTGCGGCCGAACGGTCCGCCGCTCCGCGCCCGTCGTTGTGCACCGAAGCGTTATGAGCAGGTGCGCCGGAAGTCATCCCCTGCGCCCTCCCCTTCCGCTCTCCCGACTCGTCCCCGAGGAACTCCACACCTCAAGGATGCGGCATCCGCGGCGAAACGAGCACCGGGCACCGGGACGGGCCCGTGCCGCCCCGCCCGAACCGCGCGCAGGCCCGCCGTACGATGCCTGCCCCGTACGGCGTACCGCGCGACCCCGCGGCCCCGGCCGGCCTGCGGGGGCCTGCGGCGCGGACGCCGCCCGGCCGGGCCGGGCCACCTCGCGGGGCGCCGCTCAGCGGACGAGGCCCCACCGGAAGCCGAGGGCCACCGCGTGGGCGCGGTCGGAGGCGCCGAGCTTCTTGAACAGTCGACGGGCGTGGGTCTTGACGGTGTCCTCGGAGAGGAACAGTTCGCGGCCGATCTCCGCGTTGGAGCGGCCATGGCTCATGCCTTCCAGGACCTGGATCTCACGCGCGGTGAGCGTCGGCGCCGCGCCCATCTCGGCCGAGCGGAGCCGGCGCGGGGCGAGCCGCCAGGTCGGGTCGGCGAGTGCCTGGGTGACGGTGGCCCGCAACTCGGCGCGGGAAGCGTCCTTGTGCAGGTAGCCGCGGGCGCCGGCGGCGACGGCGAGGGCCACGCCGTCGAGGTCCTCGGCGACCGTCAGCATGATGATCCGCGCGCCCGGGTCGGCGGACAGCAGCCGCCGGACGGTCTCGACGCCGCCCAGACCGGGCATGCGGACGTCCATCAGGATGAGGTCGGAGCGGTCGGCGCCCCAGCGGCGGAGGACTTCCTCGCCGTTGGCCGCCGTGGTCACGCGCTCGACGCCGGGCACGGTCGCGACCGCGCGGCGCAGCGCCTCTCGGGCAAGCGGGGAGTCGTCACAGACGAGGACGGAAGTCATGGCCGTCCTCCGCAGCTGATGCGCGTCACCTTGTGCCTCCAGGCTGGTACGAATCGTCACCTGTGCGGTCGACCGTCTCGGACGCCTGCCCGAGCGTTTGTGTTTTCAACCGCCTCGCACTCTCAACGATGGTCACTCGAAAGAGTTACGGGGCCGCGTGCAGTCTTCGGCACTCTACGTGAGGGCGCGGACACGGTGCAGGTAGGCGCGGTGGACCCTCAAGCTTTCACCACATCCCGTGCCCCGTTCGGCCCCATTTCTTCCCATTACCTGGTGTCTGAGGCTAGATTCGCAATGAGTCATATTTTCATCTCCTTAGATCGTAGTTGTACGGTCGTGGGCACCGTATCCGCTCGAAACGGCTGCAAGGGGTCACGCAATGGCAGATTTCTCCCGCCTTCCCGGACCGAACGCGGACCTGTGGGACTGGCAGCTGCTGGCTGCCTGCCGCGGGGTGGACAGCTCGCTCTTCTTCCATCCCGAGGGCGAGCGCGGGGCGGCCCGGAGTGCCCGCGAGAACTCGGCCAAAGAGGTCTGCATGAGGTGTCCGGTCCGCGCCCAGTGCGCGGCACACGCCCTGGCGGTGCGCGAGCCGTACGGCGTGTGGGGCGGGTTGACCGAGGACGAACGCGAGGAGCTCATGGGGCGGGCACGCAACCGCCTCGTGACAGCGGCGGCGACCGGTGGCAGGGACGTCGCGTCGAACAATTGAAGGAACGTTTCCCCGCAGAAGGATGCGGACATCGAGAACGGAGGGCGGGCCGGCGCCCTCCGTTCTCACTGCTCCGGGGCCGTCACCGCCGCGCGGGCGCAGCCGCCGCCCGCTGCAGCTCGTCCAAGGTGGCCGCCACCGCCGGCACCTGCGCCAGGTCGGGCAGCGTCAGCGCGACGATCTCCCGCCGCACCGCCGGTTCCAGCGCCACCGTGCGCGCACCCCTCGGCCGTACGGACGCCAGGGCCAGCTGGGGCAGCACGGCGACACCGAGGCCCGCGCCCACCAGTCCGACGACCGCCGGATAGTCGTCGGTCGCGAAGTCGATCCGGGGCGTGAAACCGGCGCTCTCGCACACCTCCACCAACTGCCCCCGGCACCGCGGGCACCCCGCGATCCACGGCTCCTCCGCGAGTTCGCCGATGGACACCGCGTCGGCCGGGGCGGTCCGCGCCAGCCGGTGCCGCTCCGGCACGAGACCGACCAGGCGGTCCGTCAGCAGCGGCCGTACGACCAGGTCGTCCCACTCCCCCGAGCCGCCGGCGGCGTCCTGGTAGCGGAAGGCGAGGGCGATGTCGCAGTCGCCGGCGCGCAGCTTGTCGACCGACTCGGGCGGCTCGGCCTCCTCCAGGGAGACCCGGGTGCCGGGGTGGGCGGCGCGCAGCGCGGCCAGGGCGGTGGGGACCAGGCTGGAGCTGCCGCTGGGGAAGGAGACCAGCCGCACCCGGCCGGCCCGCAGCCCGGCGATGGCGGCGACCTCCTCCTCGGCGGCCGTCAGCCCGGCGAGGATGCCGGCGGCGTGCCGCACCAGCGCCTCGCCCGCCTGGGTGAGCCGCATCTCGCGGCCGGTGCGCACCAGCAGCGGGGTGCCCACGGACGCCTCCAGGGCCTTCATCTGCTGACTGACGGCGGGCTGGGTGCAGCCCAGCTCCCGCCCCGCCGCGGAGAAGGAGCCGGTGGCGGCGACGGCGCGCAGGACGCGCAGATGACGGGCCTCGATCACCCTCCGAGCATAAGCGAGGCTTGGACGGAGCGGCGAATAATGGGTCGATGCTTTGATGCCGGCTCACCTGGCGTGCCCCTCATGCCGAACATGACGCTTCTCTCCGTCAATCTGGGCCGGGCCGCGGCCGTGCCGCACGCGGAGGGCCCCGGGGGGCTCACCGGGATCGACAAGAGGCCGGTCACGGAGCCGGTGCGGGTGGCGGCGCCCGGGCCCAAGGGCGTGGGCGGGAGCGGACTCGCCGGGGACGACGTCTGCAAGAAGCAGCACCACGGCGGTGACGACCAGGCGGTGTACGCGATGGCTCGCGAGGACATGGACGCCTGGGAGCGCGAGCTGCGCCGGCCGCTGGCGAACGGGATGTTCGGCGAGAACCTCACGACCCGCGGCCTGGACGTGTCCGGCGCGCTGATCGGCGAGCGCTGGCGGATCGGGCCCGACGTGGTGCTGGAGGTGACGGCGAGCCGGATCCCGTGCGCCACCTTCCAGGGCCACATGGCGGAGCCGCGGTGGGTGAAGCGGTTCACCGCGCAGGGGGCGCCGGGCGCCTGTCTGCGCGTGATCCGGCCCGGCGAGATCCGGGCGGGCGACGCGATCGAGATCGCCCACCGGCCCGCTCACGACGTGACCGTGGCGCTGCAGTTCCGCGCCGCCACCACCGAACGCACGCTGCTGCCAAGGCTGTTGGCGGCCGGTGCCGCGCTGCACCCGGAGAGCCTGGCGGCCGCCCGCGCGTACGTCGAGCGGCACGGCGGCTGAGCTGCCCGTACCCCGTCGGCAGCCCGCCGGCCCGGCCGCCCGCGAGGCACGCCGCGGGGAGCGGACGCGCACACTCCGGGTCACTACGCTGCTGCCATGACAACGGCTCTGATTACGGGATCGACCGCGGGGATCGGTGCCGCGTTCGCGCGGCGGCTGGCGGCGGACGGGCACGATCTGGTTCTCGTCGCACGGGACACCGAGCGGCTGCGGCGCCAGGCCACCGAGCTGCACGACCGGCACGGCATCGAGGCGGAGGTGCTCACCGCCGACCTGGCGGAGGACGACGGCATCGAGACGGTCGCCGGGCGGCTCGGCGACCGCCGCAAGCCCGTCGACCTGCTGGTCAACAACGCGGGCTTCGGCAACAAGGGCCGCTATCTCGATGTGTCGATGGCCGACGAGCTGCGGATGCTGAAGGTGCACTGCGAGGCGGTGCTGCGGCTGACGTCGGCGGCGGCCGAGGCGATGCGCGGGCGGGGCCGTGGCGGCGTGGTCAACGTGGCGTCGGTGGCGGCCTTCGTGCCGCGCGGGACGTACGGGGCGTCCAAGGCGTGGGTCGTGCAGTTCACCCAGGGCGCGGCGCGGGACCTCGCGGGCAGCGGGGTACGGCTGATGGCCCTGTGCCCCGGTTTCGTGCGCACCGAGTTCCACGAGCGGGCCGGGATGGGCACCGACGGCATCCCGGGCTGGATGTGGCTGGACGCGGACAAGCTGGTCGCCGCGGCGCTGGCCGACCTGGCACGCGGCAAGTCGCTGTCCATCCCGGACCCGCGGTACAAGGCGCTGATGGGGGCGGCGAAGCTGGTGCCGCGCGGGATGCTGGGCGGGGTGAGCTCCCGGGCGGGCCGCAAGTACGGCCCCCGCTGACCCGAACCGCGCCGACGGGTGGCGCCGCCGTCCCGGTGGGAGAATGATCCCGACGGTACCGGACCCACGGAGGACCGGAGGCGGCTCATGACCTTCGTACAGCTCATCGACTGCAGGACCAGCCGGTTCGAGGAGATGAACCAGCTGATGGACAGGTGGGTCGAGCAGACCCGGGGCAGGCGGACGGCGACGCACGACATCATCGGCAAGGACCGGTCCGACGCCTCGCACCTGATCGAGATCGTGGAGTTCCCGTCGTACGAGGAGGCGATGCGCAACTCGCGGCTGCCGGAGACCGACCGGATCTTCCAGGAGATGGTCGCCCTGTGCGACGAGGCGCCCACCTTCACCGACCTCGACGTCGTCCGCGACGAGCAGCTGAACGTCCTGGCCGCGCGGGCGTTCTTCGCGGCGATGGGCCAGGTCGAGCCGGACGCGCTGGCCGACCACCTCACCGACGACTACGTGGACCACGATCCGTCGTTCCCGGAGGCCGTGCAGGGCTTGGACCGGCTGCGCGAGCAGTACGCGGACTGGCGGGCGGCCTTCGCCTTCTCGTTCCGCGTCGACGACCAGATGGCCCAGGGTGACCGGGTCTGCACCCGCTGGACGTGGCTGGCCCGCCACCACGGCGACTACCTGGGCATCCCGCCGACCGGCCAGGACGTCACCATGACGGGCATGACCCTGCACCGCCTCCGTGACGGCAGGCTCTGCGAGGCGTGGTGGCAGTACGACCGGGCGGGGCTGATGGAACAGCTGGGGGTGGTGGGCGAGTAGCGCCGGGGACGGGGTGGGCCCCGGCGCTACTCGGGTGCCGGGGCTTTCCCTGTGCCCTCGAACTGTTCAGTGCCGACCATTCCAGCCGCCGTCTGTCTCCTTCGGTGGGTGGTCGGCGCGCGGCCCGCCGAGCCGACCGGCGATCAACGCGAGCCAGCCGCTGGGTGAGTACGGAGCCGGCGGGTCGACCTCCATGCCCAGCTCGGCCAGGGCCAGTGCGTAGTCGGTTTCCTCCAGGTCAAGGGCGAGCAACTCATACAGTTCGCCCACCAGCCGGGCAGTGAGCCGCGCGTCCGTGGTGGCCCGGTAGTCGGCGACAGCGGCGTCGTGATCGGCGAACTCGTCGGGCATGTCCTGCGAGAACCAGCCGCCGAGGAACTGTGCGAGCTCGGGGAAGCGGGCGTGCCATTCCCAGTGTGTCTCCGGCACGGCGGGGGGCGGTACCTCTCCCTGCTCGATGCTGTGCCCGATGTGGTCGGCGAGGCAGCGCAGCCACCCCTGGATCTCCCCCTCGGGGAGGCCGACGTCGGGAACGGGATAGAACTCGCCCAGTCGCAGCCGCAGCCGTCCCGGCGGGTGCTCGGCGTACTCCCGCAGCTGCCGCTCGGCCACGGCGAGCGCCCACGGCCGGGTGTGCCATGTGTGGCGCAGGTAGGCGACCAGGGCCCGGCTGGGCCTGTCCGGGGTGTCGTCGGCCGACTGTCCGGCGTAGGCGCGGATCACCTGATCGAGTTCGCCGTAGCGGCGGTCGTGTTCGAGGGGGCTCAAGGGCACGGGGGTCAGCCTCTGTGGGGAGCTACAGGTAGACGGGGAAGGTGGCCTGCACGACGAAGCCATGGGGGCGGGTGGCGTCCCGCCTGAGGATGACCCGGGACGCTCGTACGTCGACGGGCTCACGACCGGCCAGCATCATCGCCTGCAACAACACCCGCCCCACCGGCTCCTCCCTAGACGGCCACGAGGCTTCGATGGTCAGACGGGCACGGGTGGACTGTGCGAGCCAGCGATGGATGAGCTGCTCGTTGGCGGTGACCGCATGCTGGGTGGCCCACTGGGCCGTGTCGCGGTCGGGGTAGGTCGAAGTTCTGATGCGTACAGGAGTCGTGTTGGACACGGTCACCATTTCGCTCGGGAGGTCGAGGCCACCATGTGCTGCCTCACGTCGGATCGAAGGACCAGAAGACGCCGACTTCCTCGGGCGCGACGACAACGAAGCCGAAGTCGCCGACGTAATCCGTGAGAGGCGTCCAGCTGTCCACCCCAGCGGTCAAGTCGGGAGAAACTGACACCCGGGCGGCGGCGATGTTGCTGTGACAGTGCACATCGCTGCCGAATCGGCCGAGTACAGTCCACGCATCGGCGAGTGCGTCCCCCGCCTCGTCCCAGGGCCCGATCGGCCCCCACTCGTACGACATGATGACCAGGAGGCGAGCCGCCGTCTCCAGGTCCACGGGGTGGAGCTTCTGACTCAGGGTGGCCTCCGACAGAGCGAGAAAGGGGAAGACCGCGCCCTCCGCAACTCCCCGCTCGTGACGCACCCTTCCCCTGTCCCAGTCGAGGGTCCGCCAGCCACGCGGATCGTCAGCCTCCCGGCTCATCACGGCGAGCACGTCGCCCTGCCAGTCGCCATGCGTCCTGGGCCCCGTCGCCGCGAACGCGTACACATCGTCCAGAAGGCGAAGTGCGGCTGCCTCCCAGGCCGCTCGGGTTACCGTTGACAATTTCTCTTCCACAATCGACCGGTCAACGCGCCGGCATAGAAGTGATCACAACGAAGGGGGGATCGAGAGTCGAATCGTACTTCAGCCGGGTGTCGAGGTTCTTCAGGTCGGTACTCCTCACATTCATTCCGCCTTGTTTGAAACCGGACAGCGGATCGCTCGGATCGTACGGCTGCTTCATGACACCCATCCCGGTCACCTCCCCGTTGGGGCCTGGGCCGACGAGTTTCTTCACGTCTCCGTCCGCAGGCGGGGGCGGCCCCTGAAGCCATGCCTTGACTTCGGCGGAATGTGCATCGATGTTGTACTGCGTGAAGCGTTGTGCGCTCGCCAGGTCGGCGAAACTGGATGCCGCGCCGACCGTCGGCTTGCCATGGGGCCAATTCGCGGTCGGGGCGTCCCCCTGGTCGCGCAGCCGTTGAGCGAGTTGCTCAGAGCTCTTCCCCACATGCTTGTCCAGGGTGTGTCCGTCTCCCAGCCACTCACTGCTCGCCAAGTCGATCCGATAGATCCCGTTCTTGGTGTCCTCCGGATCGGACCACCGGAGTTCGTGTCTGAACTCGTCGAGCGACCGGGCACCGAACGCTTCCGCTCGCGCCTCCTCAGCCGCGTACGTGGGGACGCTCCGTCCGGCCTCCTCCAGTGCCTCCTTGAGATCGGTCAGACCGTCGGCGAGCTTGTGGATCTCGCTGTTGTACGAGTCCACCGCGTGGTTCAAACGGCCGGTGTCGATGTTCGCGATGAACTCCGCGGCCAACTCCGGCAGTTTGCCGATCAGTTCTAGGGCGTCCTTGAAACTCTTCATCGCGAAGGTCCGGGTCGCCGCGTCCTTGTAGACATCGACGATGGTGGACCTGATCTTCGTCACTTCGGCACTGACCGAGTCGCATCCGCTCGCGACAGCGCGAGCCGTGTCCTGAAGAACGTCCAGCGCGGGTCGTTGACCGTCCCTGTGGTTCCACTTGTGGCCATGGCGCTCCTTGCCCCATGCCGTCGTGCCCCACATCGACGAGCAGAACTGCTTCATCGCGTTCTGCCACTCGTCGTGTCCCGGAGCCGGGTTCGTGATGTACGCGATCGCGTCGTTGAACTCGTCCGCCGACGACCTGGCGTCCTGGGCGGCCAGACGCCAGACCTTTGCTATCTCGGGCAGAGCCGTGTCGTCGCCGCCGGGTGTGATGTCGGCGACCTTGCCATGTCGCAGGGCGTGGCCGAGGATCGGGCGCAGGATCTCGGCGCCGATCGTGCTCAGCGCCCCGGAGACCTCATCGATGATCGCGTTGCCCCAGCCGTCCTCGGCGGGAGCCTGGCCCCAGCCGAGCTGGGCCACGGGACCGGTCGCACCGGTGTTCTTCAGGACGTCCGGGGGGCTCTTCTTCACCAGCACCGGAGTCGGGGCGAGAGTGACGTGGTCCGCCTGGGCGTAGTTGTTCGCGGTGACCGTGAGGCCGACGGCCGCGCCGCCGACCCCCTCCGCGGTCTTGTTCCACACGTCCAGGAAGAGGCCGGCGACATCGGCGTATGCCCTCGCGAAGGCTTCCGGCCCGGTGCCGCAGCCGACGGCGTGTTCATGACCGTCGAGCGCGCCGACCAGCCTCCTGGCCCGGGCGGCGAAGTCGTATTGGGCATTGCGCAGCATGTACGACGCGTAGTACACGTGCGGCGGCTGGACGTCGAAGGCGACGGCGCTGCCCGGCGGGGCGGGTTTCATCGCCGCCAGTTCGGCGGCCCGCTGGTGCCGGTCCGAATCGGTGTCGCCCTGGGAGATGTCCTTGCCGTCGGGGTCGGTCAGGCCGCCGGGCGACGGGTGGGGCGTGGGGCTCGCACCGCCGCCGGAGGCGGACGGCTGGGGAAGCCCACCGCCCGTCGACGGCGTGGGGGTGGGGCTCGCGGACGGCGCCGGAACCGGCGTGCCCATCAGAGTGCGCCCCAGCCGCCCAGCACCGCCCGGTGCGCCGCGGCGTAGTTGAGGTGACCCGTGGTGACGAAAGCGTGCAGCCACTTCTGGGCCGCTTCCAGGTCCTGTGCGGAACGGTCCCATTCGTCGAGCTTCTCGACGAAGACCTCCCTGGCCTCGCCCCGCCAGGAGAGCACCACGGGTTCGACACGGCCGTACAGGGCTTCCAGCTTCTCGTTCAGCTGCTTGAGGATGTCCTCAAGGTCGGCGGCGAGTTCCTGGAGCGCCGGCAAGGAGACGGTTATCTGCTCCTCGGACTCAGGCTTGCTCGACATGTTCCCCCCCTGTCATAGCGTCAGTACGCGTCGAGCGCGCTGCCGGTGGCCTGCGGCGCCGCCTGCGGATCCGGTGTGGACAGCCGGCCGACCTCACTACTGATGTCCACGTGGACCTGCCGAATGCGGTGGAGGACATCGAGGTCCGTCTCGGAGAATCCGTCCCGGCTCAGCAGCACGGCCTGCTGCAGCACCTTCACCACTTCACGGATACGTACGGCGTCCTCGGCCGCGGCACGGTGGAACTCGCGGTACACCGTCCCGGCCGGACCGCGCCAGCCCGCCTCGATCCGGTCCACGATCGCATCCATACGCGTGACCTGCTGGTCCAGGTGGTCACCCATATCGCCGAGGTCGCCGGCGAGCTTCGTCAGGTCGGTGCGGGTCACCTTCAGGTCTGGAGTAGCCCCCTGCGGCGACCCGGTTGCTTGCCCACTCATGGCGAATGCCCCCCGAGTCCTGCGCCCCCGTAAGCCTCTGCAGTATCGAGATCATCATACGAGCACATGTTCGCCGGGCAGCACTTCGCCCCGTCGCGCGGCGACGGGGCGAAGACGACCTACGAGGGGCCCGCTCAGTGGGCGTGGCCGTGGCCGTGGCCCGCGGCGGCGGCCGGCTCTTCCTCTTCCTTCTTCTCGACGACCAGGGTCTCGGTCGTCAGGAGGAGGGAGGCGATGGAGGCGGCGTTCTCCAGGGCGGAGCGGGTGACCTTGACCGGGTCGATGACGCCGGCCTTGACCAGGTCGCCGTACTCGCCGGTGGCGGCGTTGTAGCCGTTGCCCTTCTCCAGCTCGGCGACCTTGGAGACGATGACGTAGCCCTCCAGGCCGGCGTTCTCGGCGATCCAGCGCAGCGGCTCGACGGCGGCACGGCGGACCACGGCGACACCGGTGGCCTCGTCGCCGGTCTTGTCGAGGTTGCCCTCCAGGACCTTCACGGCGTGGACCAGCGCGGAGCCACCACCGGAGACGATGCCCTCCTCGACCGCGGCGCGGGTCGCGGAGATGGCGTCCTCCAGACGGTGCTTCTTCTCCTTCAGCTCCACCTCGGTGGCGGCGCCGACCTTGATCACGCACACGCCGCCGGCCAGCTTCGCGAGGCGCTCCTGGAGCTTCTCGCGGTCCCAGTCGGAGTCGGTGTTCTCGATCTCGGCCTTGATCTGCGCGACGCGGCCGTGCACGTCCTCGGACTTGCCGGCGCCGTCGACGATCGTGGTGTCGTCCTTGGTGACGGTGACGCGGCGGGCGCTGCCGAGCACGTCGACGCCGACCTGGTCGAGCTTGAGGCCGACCTCCTCGGAGATGACGGTGGCACCGGTGAGGACGGCCATGTCCTGCAGCATCGCCTTGCGGCGGTCGCCGAAGCCGGGGGCCTTCACGGCGACGGCGTTGAAGGTGCCGCGGATCTTGTTGACGACCAGGGTCGACAGGGCCTCGCCCTCGACGTCCTCGGCGATGATCAGCAGCGGCTTGGAGGAGTTGGTCTGGATGACCTTCTCCAGCAGCGGCAGCAGGTCGGCGATCGAGGAGATCTTGCCCTGGTTGATCAGGATGTACGGCTCGTCGAGGACGGCCTCCATGCGCTCCTGGTCCGTGACGAAGTACGGCGACAGGTAGCCCTTGTCGAAGGCCATGCCCTCGGTGAAGTCCAGCTCCAGACCGAAGGTGTTGGACTCCTCGACGGTGATGACGCCGTCCTTGCCGACCTTGTCCATGGCCTCGGCGATGAGCTCGCCGACCTGCTGGTCCTGGGCGGACAGCGCGGCCACGGCGGCGATGTCGGACTTCTCGTCGATCGGGCGGGCCGAGGCGAGCAGGTCGTCGGAGACGGCCTTGACAGCGGCGTCGATGCCCTTCTTCAGCAGCGCCGGGGAGGCACCGGCGGCGACGTTCTTCAGGCCCTCGCGGACGAGCGCCTGGGCCAGCACCGTGGCGGTGGTCGTACCGTCACCCGCGATGTCGTTGGTCTTGGTCGCCACCTCCTTGACGAGCTGGGCGCCGAGGTTCTCGTACGGGTCCTCGATCTCCACCTCGCGGGCGATGGTCACGCCGTCGTTGGTGATGGTCGGGGCGCCGAACTTCTTGTCGATGACGACGTTGCGGCCCTTCGGGCCGATCGTCACCTTGACCGTGTCGGCCAGCTTGTTGACGCCGCGCTCAAGGGCGCGACGGGCGTCCTCGTCGAACTTCAGGATCTTCGCCATGACAGCGGCAGCCCTCTCGGAAATCTTGGGCGGATAACGCGGAAAACGGGGTGGAATGGCACTGCGCCCCCGGCGCCCGGCTGATCAGTGTTCGCGGGGGGCCAGGGGCGCAGTTCGAAGCGGTTCCCCGCTTCGACGGGTACTACTTCTCGATGATCGCGAGGACGTCGCGAGCCGAGAGGACGAGGTACTCCTCGCCGTTGTACTTGACCTCGGTGCCGCCGTACTTGCTGTAGAGCACGACGTCACCGACCTTGACGTCGAGCGGCAGGCGCTCGCCGTTCTCGAAGCGGCCCGGGCCCACGGCGAGGACGGCGCCCTCCTGGGGCTTCTCCTTCGCGGTGTCCGGGATGACCAGGCCAGAGGCCGTGGTCTGCTCGGCGTCCAGCGGCTGGACCACGATGCGGTCCTCGAGCGGCTTGATGGCAACCTTGGTGCTGGCGGTCGTCACGATCCGACCTCCCCCTTCGGAGATCTCACGGGGTTGACTGTCTGAGGTGGCGACCAGGTGGATCCGTCGTCGCGGGTGCCGGACCTGCCCGTCGCTTTTTGGCACTCTCCAGTGGGGAGTGCCAGAGCCGAGACTATGACCGCGATTAGCACTCGGTCAAGCGGAGTGCCAATGCGGACCGCGCGTCGGCCGGAATGCGCCACCGGATGCCGCTCAGAAGCCGCCGGATGCCGCTCAGAAGTAGTCCTCCAGGCGCGCCACCCGCAGCCCTTCCTCCCGTACGGTCCGCAGCAGGCGGGTGGTCCGGGCGCGCAGGTCGGGGGTGGCGGGCTCGTCGGGGGCCACGGCGATGACGTCGCCGGGCAGGAGGCGGCGCGGGCCGCGGGTGAAGGTGAGGCGGCCGGCGGGCCCGGCCGAGGCGCGCCACAGCACGACCGCCGAGATCCCGCAGTCGGCGGCGGCACGGCGGGTGGCGGTGTCGTGGGCGCCGTAGGGCGGGCGCAGCAGCCGGGGGCGCACGCCGAAGCGGGACCTGAGCTTGTGCTGCTGGCCGCAGATCTCCGCGCGCTGCCCGGCGTACGGCAGGCCGCGCAGGGCGGTGTGGTCGAGGGTGTGGTTCTGCAGGCGCGCGCCGGCCGAGCGCAGCCGGGCGAACCGGGCGTAGCCGGGGCCGGTCACGCGGTCCGTGAGGAACAGGGTGACGGGGAGCCGGAGTTCGCGGACCAGGTCGAGGAAGCGGGCGTCGCGCTCGGCGGTGTCGTCGTAGGTGAGGAAGACGACCTTGTCGCGGGTGGGGACGCGGTGGACGACGGGCGGGAGGGATGCGGGGCCGGCCAGGGGGCGCGCGGCCGGCGCCGGGCCGTCGGGCCGCGCCCGCCGGGTCGTTGCTCCCCCGGGCCGCGGGGCCGTCGTTCCCGCGGGCCGCTCGACCGTCGCCCCACCCGGCCGCTGGACCGTCGCTCCCGCGGGCCGTTCGACCGGCTCGGCGGGCCGTGCGCAGCCGGCCACCGCCATGGCGGGCACCAGAGCCAGGGCCAGGGCCGTCGCCGGCCATGGCGCCGACGCGGGCAGCGGTGCCCTCACAGATAGTCCTCCAGCCGGGCCACCGCGTACCCCTTCGCCGTGACCATGTCCAGGAACCGGCGGACCATGTCGGGCATGGTGCCCTTCCAGTCGTTCCGGCCCCGGAAGTGGGTGAGGACGATGTCGCCGGGGTGGAGGTCGCGGTCCCACTCGCGGTACTCCCAGTGGTCCACGAACACCTCCTCGTCCCACAGCGGCGCGTACTTCACGCCGCACGACTTCGCGGCCCGCAGAGTGTCCTGGTTGTAGTTGCCGTAGGGCGGGCGGAAGAGGAGGGGCCGCTTGCCGTAGTGCTTCTCGATCACGTCCTGCATGCCGCAGATCTCCCGTTTCTGCCGGGCGTACGACAGCGCGGGCAGATAGGGGTGGTGCAGTGTGTGGTTGTTGAGGGTGATCCCGGCGCGCTGCATCTTCTTGAAGTAGCCGTAGTCCTCCTTGACCAGGTAGTCGGAGAGGAAGGCGGTGTACGGCACGTCCAGTTCGCGCATCATCCGCAGGAACGCGGGGTCCTTCTCGGCGCCGTCGTCGATGGTGAGGAAGACGACCTTGTCCTTGGTCGGGACGGTGGTGAAGACGGGCGGCAGACCCAGCTTCTCGTGGTCGTCGACCTCGAAGCCCTTGCGGGTGGTGATGCGCGGCTTGTGCGCGGGCGGCGCCGGGGGTGTGAGCGGGACCCGCTTGAGCCTCCAGTGCCTGGCGGCGGCGACCCGGCGGGCGTACGCGGCCTCCAGCCGGTCGGCGTACGCCGTGAGGGCCCGGCCGGGCTGCTCCTGACCGGCCTGCTGGCCCGCGGCGGGGCGGGTTCCGTCGGCGCCGTCGTCGCGCCCGCAGCCGGACACGGCGGCGACGACCGCGAGGACACCGGCCCCGCCCCGGACTCCTGCCCGCCGCAGCGTCGGCCGACTCCACCCAGGCGCACGCTTTTTATCGTTTTGTCGTACGACTCCCATGGCGCCGGATCCTCCCAGCCGGCCTCCCGTTCCCGGTTCCGACACCGCGGCCGGGGGCACGCCGTCCACCGACTGGCCCAAGGCCGTCGCGTGACCGACCGGCCGCCGCCCGACGGACGACTCGCCGCCTGACCGACAATGAGCCGGTGAACGAAGTCGATCTCGCCTCCCTTCTCACCCCCGAGGGCCGGGCCCTCCTCGACCAGGTGCGCGGCACCCGGCCCGCCGACGAGCTGGCCGTGGCGACCCGGCTGCGCCGCGACCACCCCGCCGCCCTGGTGTCGGCGGCGCTCGGCCAGGCCCGACTGCGGGAGCGGGCGGTGGCGAAGTTCGGTGCGGAGGACGCGCTCCGGATGTACTTCACGCCGAACGGGGTGGAGCAGTCGACGCGGGCCGGGGTCGCCGCGTACCGCGCGGCGCGCCTGCGGGAGCTGGGCGTACGGTCGGTCGCCGACCTGTGCTGCGGCATCGGCGGGGACGCCATCGCCCTGGCCCGGGCCGGGATCCGGGTCCTCGCCGTGGACCGGGACCCGGTGACGGCGGCGACGGCCCGGGCCAACGCCGAGGCGCTCGGGCTGGCGGAGCTGATCGAGGTCCGGGAGGCGGACGTCACGGAGGTCGACACGGCCGGCTTCGACGCCGTCTTCGTCGACCCGGCCCGGCGCGGCGGCCGGGGCCGCGTCTTCGACCCTGAGGCATACTCGCCGCCCCTGTCCTGGGCGATCGAGGCGGCCCGGACGGCCCCGCGCGCCGCGCTGAAGATCGCCCCCGGCATCCCCCACGAGACGGTCCCCGGCGACGCCGAGGCCGAGTGGATCTCCGACGGCGGGGACGTGAAGGAGGCCGTGCTGTGGTTCGGCACCGCCGCCCCGGGCACCGTCCGCGCCACCCTCCTCCCCGGCCCCCACACCCTCCTCGCCGCCGGCCTGCCCAACCCGCCGGTCCGCCCCGTCGGCCGCTACCTCTACGAGCCCGACGGGGCCGTGATCCGCGCCCACCTGGTCGCGGACGTGGCCCAGCGGCTCTCCGGCGGGCTCATCGACGAGACCATCGCCTACGTCACCGCCGACGAGCTGCGCCCCACGCCGTACGCCACCGCGTACGAGATCACCGACCACCTCCCCTTCAACGTGAAGCGGCTGAAGGCCCTGCTGAGGGAGCGGCAGGTCGGCGTCCTCACGGTGAAGAAGCGCGGCTCGGCCGTGGAGCCGGAGGAACTCCGCAAGAAGGTCAAGCCGCAGGGGCCGAACTCGGCGACGGTGTTCCTGACGCGGGTGGCCGGCGCCCCGGCGATGCTGATCGGCCGGCGCCGGTGAGGCAGCCGTCGAGGACATCAGGTCTCCCTTCACCCAGCCGACCACCGCCGCCTCGCCGCGCTCCACCGCCCGGCGGGCCGGCACGTGGCAGCTCCAGTCGTGCAAGCAACCGCAGGGATGACGAGCCGTCAGTCCCTGTCGACTCCACGCTTGGAAGGTCAGTGAGCCTTTTCCAACCTCACGCTGACGCGTGGTGAAGGACGAGGACGGCCTGGACGATCGCTGTGATGCGGTTGGTGCTGCAGCGGAGCTTCCGTAGGAGACGCCAGCCCTTCAGGGTGGCCATGGCCTGCTCGCCGAGGCAGCGGATCTTGGCGTGTGTGCTGTTGTGGCAGCGCTGCCACCGCTTGAGGCGACGGCCGCGGAAGGGCACCCGGATGGAGCCGCCGGCGCCCTGGTATGCCTTGTCGGCCCGGCACTTGAGGTGGGCGTCGGTGAGTGCTTCGACGATCCCGTGAGTGCGGGCGGCGGTCAGGTCGTGGGTGGAGCCGGGCAACGCGGGCGAGGCCCACGACAGGCGGCCGAACGGGTCGGTGAGGACTTGGATGTTCATGCCGTGCCTCTTGTGTTTGCCTGAGTAGTACGGGGCTTCGGCGGCGATCCGGTCGATCGGCAGCAGGGTGCCGTCCAGGATCACGAACGCCTTGGTCCGCGCGATGCGCATCGCCTCGGCCAGGGTGGGCGCGAGTGTGGCCAGCACATCGACGGCCTCGCGTATGTAGCGGTATGCGGTCGCGATGCCGATACCGGACCCGGCGGCGAGCCGGGCGTAGGTGTCACCACAGCGCAGACGGGCCAGGGCGAGCAGAGCCTGACGACCGGCGGTCAGACGCCGCCACCGGGTCCCGATCTCCTGCCGCCTGGCTGTCAGACGCTCGGTCAGGAACCGCAGGGTGCGACTGGACAGGTCGTTAGAGGACGGGTAGACCAGCACGCGAAACCCCTGGCGGACACGGGTGATCTTGGTCGAGAACCCGTCTACCGGGAGCTTCGTCGTTCCGCAGTTCCGTCCAACACGTGTGACTGAGCGCCTGAGTTGGCCGGTTGAGCGTTGACCGGGCAGGTGCGCCGTATCCCGTGCGGGCGCCGTCCCCGATCTACTCCACCGGCTCGCACCAGGCGGCGACGAGATCCTGGAAGCCCGAGAAACGGGTGCCAGGAACAGTCTCACCACTGAACGTCTCGCCGTTGAGCCAGCAGATGTCGAAGATGTCGGTCTCGGTGTCGAGGAGGCAGCACACACCACCGGTGGTGGCGGTGAGGTCGGTGAACACCTTCCTGACGCTCGCGGACTGCACGAACATCCGGCTCATACTCGAGGTAGCGGCTGTGAACTGCAGTGACGCAAAGTTCGGGTGCCATGCGGGGGAGAACCTGACCGTCAGGTAGATGTACCCGACCGACACCCGTCCCTGCTCGTCGACTCTGTCGGAATCGCGGAGGAAGCACTCGCGCACCGCGTCGTCGACGCCGACGACGATCGAGGTGTCCAGTTCGAGCGAGCCGCCTGCCGAACAGTCGACCGGTTCGCTCTTGAACTTCGAGGTGAACGGCACGATCAACTGCTCTCCGCCCGGCAGGGTCACCGGAAGCGGCGGCGTCTCGCGGCCTCGGGGCGCGAGCTCGGCCAGCCGGGTCAGCGCTCTTGCAACGTTCCGAGGGGGCATGAAGATCTCATAGCTGTAGTCCAGCCCCATACCGTCCCGCCTCCCCTGTCCTGAACCGTCATCCTGTCATGATCGGGATCGATCACCCAGTTGATTCCAACGTGGCTGGCTTCGTCCGGACGCAGTCGGCAACGAAGCGCTCAGTCACAACAGGCGGCCACCGCCGGCAGGTTGGAAGTGGCTCGGTGGTTGAGGCAGCCGCTGCAGGCGGCCCCACGAAGAAGATGAGGCGGGCCGCTTGTCGGCCTGCGCCTTCGATCGTTCACGGCACTCGCCCTCGGTGTTGCTTGTCCGCCACGATGCGCCAGTCCCACAGGGGGTCCGCTCGAAAACGAGCCCGCAACCTCACCAAAGGCGGCCAGCTCGCCGTGGTTCGTATCCGGCAAGCCCGGGACTCCGTGCAGAACGTCCATCAGAAGATCGCCACGCACGGCACATCGGGGTGCTCCAGCGTGATCGCCCGGAACTCCCCGATGCTCCGGCGAATCTCAGCGAGTCCCTCTTCATCGAACTCACTGTGCAATCCCGCGACACGTCCGCCCTCCGGGGGACTGAGGAGAACAACGGTAGGCAAGGCAACACGGATCTTCCTGACGGGTGCGGACGGCGGCTTCACCCCATCGCCGGGTTACTGGCCAGACCCGCCCGGACTTCGAGTGGTAGATCATTCTCGGGCATGCTCAGGTCCTGCCCGGGCATGCCTGAGAGGACCTCGCTCAGCGACCTCCCGATCTCGCGTCCCGTCAGGTCGACCAGTTCCTCGTCGAGGACGGCGAACTCCAGCGCGTCGAGAGCCCGGCGATCCGGCCAGTGAGCCAGGTCGGCGACGGCCCAGCAGCGCGCGATGACGTCTTCGGTCGGGTCCGACACGAGAGCCGCAAGACGCTCCGCGCGTGGGTCCCAGGGGAGCGGGCGGGTGTCGAGCAGGCTCTTCTGCAAGGGCGCGGGGAGCCGGTACCCGTGGTCGTGCACATAATGTTTGATCAAGACGGGTGCAGTGTATGTAAGGCCGTCGTGTGCGTAATACCGGTATTCACCGTTCCCGACTGCAGTCAAGCCGTCCACACAGAACTCACACTCGTGCTCACCCAATGTGCGACTGACCACCCGGCGAGATGCACGTTCGAACGCATCGACGACTTCCCGCGACATGGCGGGATGATTCCATCGCTGAATCCCGTTTTCCTTCCCGAGCCATCCAACACAGACCAGGGGAATCGGAAATTCCATGTACTCATAAGGCGACAGGTCGAGGCATTCCACCCTTTTAGCCATTCTCTCGTCCATAACGGGAAGGTGGCCCCAGCCGTGAGTCCGGAGCCACCTCAAGGACCGGCTGCCGACCCTTAGAGCTCGCAACACGATCTTGTTGAGGTGTCCTGGCCGGGCGTGACCGATGCGACGATTCGGCCGTTCGGGAGGGTGTGAGTACTCGGCCGTGGATCGTCGATGACGACGGCATCCCGCCGGTGGCCGGGCGCCCCGGCCGACCACGCCGCCGCCCCGATTCGCTGCTCGGGGACAAGGGATACGACTCCAACCCCACCAGCGAGGAGCTGCGCAAGCGGCGGATCCTGCCGGTGATCTCCCACAAGGGCGCCCCGAACATCAAGGGCCTGGGCAAGCTCCGCTACGTCGTCGAGCAGACCTTCGCCCTGCTCCACCAGTTCAAACGCCTCGCCGTCCGCTGGGAACGCCGAACCTTACTCCACGACGCCTTCGTCTCCTTGGCCTACGGCCTCATCTACTCGAGGCGACTGAAGAAACACCGATCATGATCGTGTCACGAGCTTTTGGCTACAACTCACACCACTCACCCAGAGGGCCGGCCGCCCGCATCTGCGTGAAGTCGTGCACCAGCTCCCACGCCCGATCGACATCCAGGACAAAGTCGCCCGTGAACACGGCGAATTCGTCCATGATCGGGACTTCGACCTCGGCACCCGAGGGCACGGTACCGTCTCCTACGAGCAGAGACATCCGCTCGGTGTCACTCATCAGGTGGACCACCGCGTGATTATCCCGGAAGGCCAGGATCAGCACCGGGAACTCCCTGTTCGGCGACCGAACCTCGAGGTACCCCTGGCCACAGGAACGCAGGTCGTTGAAGCGATCTGACAGATCCTTCACCTCTGAACGTCTCTCAACCGGATGGAAGAGTCCAGATTCCGGCGACGTCGCCGCCCACATCACGCTCATCCAGCCCTCTTCCCCACGCAAGCCGTCGCCCACGATCCAGAGCCACGTTCCCACGCTCCACCACGACAGGACTACTGGGACTGGGCAGCGTGATCGTGTTACGAGCTCTTAGCGGCGGCCGGCCAGTTCGGTACCTCGGCGCCGTTCGTCGGGTCTCGGGCCGCCGGACCCCGTGGAGCGCCCGGCGGTCAGCAGGCCGGCTGCCGCGGCGGCCGCCGTCATGAGGGCCGCCGCGGCCCAGTACGCGGTGCGGTAGCCGTCGACGAGTGCCTGGGGATCGCTCGTGGCGTACCGGGCCGCGGCGACGGTGACCAGGACGCCCAGGCCGATGGCGCCGCCGAGTTGGCGGGAGGTGTTCAGCAGGCCCGACGCCATGCCGGTCTCCGCCGGGGCGACGCCGTCGGTGGCCGCCGTGCCGAGGGGGACGAAGCACATGCCGGTGCCGACGCTGGTGACGAGGGAGGGCAGCAGCACCGAGAGCGCGTAGCCGCCGTCCGCCGACACCGTCAGCGCCCACAGGGCGAGTCCGGTCGCGCCGAGCAGGCCGCCGGCCGTCAGCAGTCGGCCGACGCCGAGGCGGCCCATCAGGCGGGTCGCGACCGCCGTGCCGACGACGATGCCCGCGCAGAAGGGCAGGAAGGCGGCGCCGGCCGCCGTGGGGCCGTAGCCGAGCACCCGCTGCACGTACAGGGAGGTGAAGTAGAAGGCGGCGAACTGGCCGGCCGACATCAGCAGCGCGAAGACGTTCGCGGCGAGGACCGGGCCGTCGGCGAGCAGTCCGAGGCGGAGCAGGGGGTGGCGGACCCGGATCTCGGTGACGGTGAAGGCCGTGAGCAGCAGCCCGGCGGCGAGCAGTACGCCGGTCGACCGCCATGAGCTCCAGCCGTGGGACTCGGTCTGGGCGAGGCCGAGGACGAGCAGTGCGGTCCCGGCGGTGACGAGCAGCGCGCCGACGAGGTCCAGGCGCGGGCGGTCCGCCGCGTCGGGTCGGCCGTCGCCGCGTACCGCGCGCCCGGTCACGGCCAGCGCGGCGGCCACCACCGGCACGTTGACCAGCATCACCGAGCGCCAGCCGGCCCAGTCGGTGAGCAGCCCGCCGGCCAGCACCCCGACGGCTCCGCCGACCGCGCCGGCCGCGCCCCACAGTCCGAGGGCACGGGAACGGGCCCGCCCCGGTGCGTAGGTGACGGTGATGAGGGCGAGGGCGACCGGCGCGAGGGCGGCGGCGCCGGCCCCTTGCACCGCCCGTGCGGCGATGAGCTGGCCGGGCGCCTGGGCGAGCCCGCCGGCCAGGCTCGCGGCGCCGAACACGGCGAAGCCGGCCACCAGCATCCGGCGCCGCCCCGCGACGTCGGCGAGCCGGCCGCCGAGCATCAGCAGTCCGCCGAAGGTCAGCGCGTAGGCGTTGACGACCCAGGCCAGCGAGGCGGGCGCGAAGCCGAGGCCGCTGCCGATGTCCGGCAGGGCGATGTTGACGACGGACACGTCGAGGGAGACCAGGAACTGCACGGTGAGCAGCACCGGGAGTAACCAACGGGATGGGTTCGTCCGGGAGTTCGACATGACGACGAGATTAATATACGCGTATAGAAAATTGCTATACGCGTACGGAAAACCGCCCCGAGGCGGCCGTGGAGAATGCTCGGGTGACAGCCAACGGAGAGAAGCGGGCGGTCGGCCGGCCCCGCCGGATCGAGCGGCGGCAGATCGTGGACGTGGCCCGGCGCATCCTTCAGGAGGAGGGCGTGGCCGCGTTGTCCATGCGCCGGGTCGCCAAGGAGGTCGGCGCCACCCCGATGGCGCTCTACCACCACGTGCGCGACAAGGACGAGCTGCTGATGCTGACCCTGTCGGGGACGGCGGCGACCGTGCCGCGCCCGGACCTGCCCGAGGACCCCCGCGCGCGGATCGTCGCCACGGCCGTCCACATGCACGGCGTGCTGCGGGAGATGGACTGGGTCGTCGACGTGCTGGGCCTGGGCGACCTCACCGACAAGGGCGCGCTGTGGATGACGGAGGAGATCGTCGACTCGTGCGTCGCCTGCGGGCTGACCCCCGAGCAGGCCGTGCACGCGTACCGGACCATCTGGTACGTCGTCTACGGGGCGCTGGTCTTCGCGCGGGCCGAGGCGCGCCGTGCCGCCGATCCCGGCCGGCGGCCCTTGTTCGCCTCCCTGCTCACCCCGGAGGACGCCGGGGAACTGCCCCGGTTGGCGGCACTGGCGGACCACTGGGAGGAGACGACCGCGGCCTACGACGTCGCCGAGCAGGTGCGCAAGGTCGTCGCCGGCCTGCTCCCCTGAGGAGCACCGGGCCGGCGGTCCGGGCGCCGTGACCGCCGACCGGCCTTCCCGGTCGCGACGGAGTCAGGCGCTCACAGCCCCGGCTATCGAAAGTTTCGACCTGACAACCGATTTACTCTGACGGAGGGCGAGGCGGTCCGCCACGCCCGTCAGAACGTCAACTTCCGGCCAGCGGCGGCGCCCCCGTACTCGTACGCACCACCAGACTGGTCGCCAACTCGACCCGGGTCGCCGCCGGTTCGTCCTCACCCGACGACCGCCCGAGTTCCAGCACCAGCCGGGCCGCCGCCTCGGCCATCTCGGTCAGCGGCTGCCGTACGGTCGTCAGCGGCGGCCCCACCCAGCGGGCCACCGGCAGGTCGTCGAAGCCGACCACGCTGAGGTCCTCCGGGATGCGCAGCCCCAGCTCGCGCGCGGCCTCGTACAGCCCGAGGGCCTGGAGGTCGTTGCCGGCGAAGACGGCGGTGGGCCGGTCGGGGCGGGCCAGCAGCTCGCGGCCGAGCCGGTAGCCGGTCTCGTGGTGGAAGTCACCGGTCTTCACCAGCCCGGGGTCGACCGGCAGCCCGGCGGTCTCCAGCGCGGCCCGGTAGCCGTCGATGCGGGCCCGGCTGCACATCATCTGCGGCGGACCGCTGATGGCGCCGATCCGCCGGTGGCCGAGCTCGACCAGGTGCCGGGTGGCGGCGAGCCCGCCCTGCCAGTTGGTGGCGCCGATGGACGGCACGTCCGCCCCCGGGTCCCCGGCCGGGTCCATCACCACGAACGGGATGGACCGGCTGGTCAGCAGCGCCCGCTGGGAGTGGTCCAGCCCCGAGAGCACCAGCACCACGCCGTGCGGGCGGCGCGCGGCGACCTGGTCGGCCCACGTCCGCCCGGGGGTCAGCCGTCCGGCGCTCTCGCTCAGCACCACGCTGAGCCCCGCGTCCCGGGCGACGTTCTCCACGCCCCGGATGACCTCCATCGCCCAGGCGCTCTCCAGCTCGTGGAAGACCAGGTCGATGAGCGGGGAGCGGGTCGCCTCGGCCCGCCGGCGCCGGTAGCCGTGGGCGCGCAGCAGCTCCTCGACGCGGCTGCGCGTGGCCGGGGCGACGTCGGCACGCCCGTTGAGGACCTTCGAAACAGTCGGCGCCGAGACGCCGGCCTCGCGGGCGATCTCCGCCAGGGTCGCGGTCTGCGCGCGCTTTTCAGCGGACTCGGAGGGTGTCATGGCGGCGATCGTATCCATACGCGGCCTCTTGACGAACCCCGCACGGCACCATAGGTTCCCGGAACATTCGAATTGACTTACGAAACATTCGAACCGGGACTGGAGCTTCATGACCACCGCCCCCTGGCGTGACCCCGCCCTGCCCGCCGCCGCCCGTGTCGACGACCTCCTCGCCCGGATGACCCCGGAGGAGCGGACCGCCCAGCTGTACGGCGTGTGGGTGGGCGCCGAGACGGACGGCGGCGGCGTCGCCCCGCACCAGCACGACATGACCACCGACTACGACTGGGACGAGCTGATCGGGCAGGGGCTCGGCCAGCTCACCCGCTCCTTCGGCACCGCGCCCGTGGACCCCGGCCTGGGCGCCCGGGCCCTCGCCCGCGCCCAGCGCCGGATCGTCGAGGCGGGCCGGTTCGGCATCCCGGCGGTCGCCCACGAGGAGTGCCTGGCCGGGTTCACCGCCTGGCGGGCCACGGCGTATCCGGTGCCGCTCGCCTGGGGTGCGGCGTTCGATCCGCCGCTGGTGGAGGAGATGGCCCGCCGCATCGGGCACGACCTGCGCTCGGTCGGCGTCCACCAGGGGCTCGCGCCCGTGCTGGACGTCGTACGCGATCCGCGCTGGGGCAGGGTGGAGGAGACCATCGGCGAGGACCCGTACCTCGTCGGCACGGTCGGCGCGGCCTATGTGCGGGGCCTGGAGTCGGCGGGCGTGGTCGCCACGCTGAAGCACTTCGCCGGGTACGCCTCGTCGGCGGGCGCCCGCAACCTCGCCCCCGTGCGGGCCGGCACCCGGGAGTTCGCGGACGTCACCCTGCCGCCGTTCGAGATGGCGCTGCGCGAGGGCGGCGCCCGCTCGGTGATGGCCGCCTACACCGAGCGCGACGGCGTCCCCGCCTCCGCCGACCCGGAGCTGCTCACCCGCCTGCTGCGCGAGGAGTGGGGCTTCACCGGCACGGTGGTCGCCGACTACTTCGGCATCGGCTTCCTCGAGACCCTGCACCGGGTCGCGGGCAGCCCCGAGGAGGCGGCCCGGCTGGCTCTGGAGGCCGGCATCGACGTGGAACTGCCCACCCTGAAGTGCTACGGCGAGCCCCTGCTGGCGGCCGTACGGGAGGGCCGGATCCCCCGGGAGCTGGTCGACCGGGCGGCCCGCCGGGTGCTGCTGCAGAAGTGCGAGCTGGGCCTGCTGGACGAGGACTGGCGGCCGGAGGCCCCGGAGTCGGTGGACCTGGACTCGGCCGCCAACCGGGCGGTGGCCCGGCGGCTGGCCGAGCAGTCGGTGGTCCTGCTGGACAATCCCGACGGGGTCCTCCCGCTGGCCCCGGACACCCGGATCGCGGTGGTGGGCCCGCGCGCGGCGGACGCGCTCGCCATGCTGGGCTGCTACTCCTTCCCCTCCCACGTCCTGCCCCGTCACCCGGAGGTGGACCTGGGCATCGAGATCCCCACCGTGCTGGAGTCGCTGCGCGCGGAACTGCCCGACGCGAAGGTGGCGTTCGCGCACGGGTGCGGTGTCCGCGACCCGGACACCGCCGGCTTCGAGGAGGCCGTCGCCCGGACCGCCGAGGCGGACGTGTGCGTGGCGGTGCTGGGCGACCGGGCGGGCCTCTTCGGGCGGGGCACCTCCGGGGAGGGCTGCGACGTCACCGACCTGGGACTTCCGGGCGCGCAGGGGGAGCTGCTGGACGCGCTGGTGGCCACCGGGGTGCCGGTGGTGCTGCTGCTGCTGACCGGCCGCCCCTACGCGCTGGGCCGCTGGCACGGCCGGCTGGGCGCCGTCGTCCAGGCGTTCTTCCCGGGGGAGGAGGGCGGTCCGGCGGTCGCGGGGGTGCTGTCGGGCCGCGTCACCCCGTCCGGCCGGCTCCCGGTGAGCGTGCCGCGCGTGCCAGGGGGCCAGCCGTGGACGTACCTCCAGCCGCCGCTGGGCCTCGCGGGCGAGGTCAGCAACCTGGACCCGACGCCGCTGTACCCCTTCGGCCACGGGCGCTCGTACACCACCTTCGCCTGGGAGGACTTCGAGGCGGCCGGTACGGCGGACATCCCGACCGACGGCTCCCACGACCTCGCGGTGACCGTCCGCAACACGGGTGACCGGGCCGGTGCCGAGGTGGTCCAGCTCTACCTGCACGACCCGGTCGCCTCGGTGACCCGGCCCGACGTGCGGCTGATCGGCTACCGGCGGCTGGAGCTGGCGCCCGGCCAGGCGCGCCGGGTGTCGTTCCGTTTCCACGCGGACCTGTCGGCGTTCACGGACCGGGACGGCCGCCGGATCGTGGAGCCGGGAGCGCTGGAACTGCGGCTGGGTGCGTCCAGCGCCGACATCCGGCACCGGTCCGCCATCCAACTCGTCGGCCCCGTCCGCGAGTTGGGCGCGGAACGGCGGCTGCACTGCGACACGGACGTGACGTAGTCTCGCGGGGGACCACAACCGGAACCCTCTGGTTCAAGCATGAATAAAATCTGGAGCCCTCATGGAGAGGTGCTGCAGATGAGCGAACCAACCGGCCGGGTCTGCCCGTTATGCGGCGCGCCCCGATCCCACCGAGCCGCCCCGACCTGCGCCTGCCCCCGCCTGGCCTCCGACGCCCACCGCAGCGAGCGCACGGCCCAGGCGGCGGCAGCGGAGGACTTCGACCCGGTGCGCATACGCCCGTTCGTGCACCTGCCGGACGGGGACGCGGCGCCCGACGGGGGAACGTCCCGGACGACGGAGACGGACCCGGCCCCGGAGACCGGCGAGGAGACCGGTTCGGGCGAGGAGACCGGTTCGGGCGAGGACACCGGCCCCGGCCGGGCACCCGGTCCGGGCGAGGACACGCGGACCGGCGGGCGGACCGGGGAGGGCGGCGCCGAGGAAGCCGGGGAAGCCACCCCGGAGACCGAACGCGGCGGGACGGGGGAGACCAGCGGCCCCGAGGAGACCGACGGGGGGACCCGGACAGGCGCCACGGCACGTGAAGGCGGCGGGACCCGGCAGGGCGGCGCCCCCGAGGACGGGCGCCGGGCGCGGTCACGGGGACGGGTGCCGGCCCTGGTGGCGGTGGGGATGGCGGCGCTGACGGCGGCGACGCTCGTCGCGGTGCTGCGGTACGAGGGGCCCTCTCACCGTACGGCGCCCGAGGACGGCCGGGCGCCCGTGCCCGGCGCCACGTCGGCGTCCGGGGAGGCCGCTCCGGCCCCCGCGCCGGTCACGAGCGCCGCACAGGCCGCGCCGAGCCCGTCGGCGGCCGGCCCCTCGGCGTCGAGCCGCGCACCGAGCGGCGGCCCGGCCCCGTCCCCCGGCGCGACGGCCCCCACCCTCACGCCGGGTCCGACACAGCAGCCGCCCAGCGACGAGGCGACGCCGACCGCGGTCCCGCCGACGGTCCTGCGCCCCGGCGACAGCGGCCCGGAAGTCACCGAGCTCCAGCTCCGCCTCGCCCAGATCGGCTTCTACCGCGGCGAGGCCGACGGCGCCTACGACGACGACGTGGCGAACGCCGTCCGCTCCTACCAGTTCACCCGCCTCCTGCTGACGGAGGAGTCCGGGGTGTACGGCACCGCGACCCGCGCCTCCCTGGAGGCGGAGACGACGCGGCCCTGACGGCCCTCAGTCCGTGCCGGCCGACTCGAACCGCCACCGGTGCACCGGACGGCTCACCAGACGGCCCTCCGGCTCGGGCAGTTCGGGCAGTTCGGCGTCCATGTCCGCGTCCCACCAGCTGATGACGAGGACCCGGTCGCCCGGGGCGTGGAACGTCTCGCGGCGCAGCGGCGGAGCGGCCAGCCGCTGCCGTCGGGCCCAGGCCAGCAGCTCCGGGCCGCGGCCCGCGACCGCCCGTGCCTCCCACATCAACGCCACGGTCATGCGTACAGGTTCTCCTCGCCGGCCTCGTGCACGTGGTCGTGGCCGGTCCCGTTCCCCGGCACGTGCGGGTCCGTCACCGGCAGCGACGAGTCGGCCGACAGCTCCCAGTCGGACACCGGCCGGTTCCGCGCCACCATCTCCGCGCCCAGCGCCGCCACCATCGCCCCGTTGTCCGTGCACAGCTTGGGGCGCGGCACCCGCAGCCGGATCCCGGCCCGCTCGCACCGCTCCTGGGCGAGCGCCCGCAGCCGGGAGTTGGCCGCGACGCCGCCGCCGATCATCAGATGGTCGACGCCCTCGTCCTTGCAGGCCCGCACGGCCTTGCGGGTCAGCACGTCGACCACCGCCTCCTGGAAGGAGGCCGCCACGTCGCGCACCGGCACCTCCTCCCCCGCCGCCCGCCGCGCCTCGATCCAGCGGGCCACGGCCGTCTTCAGCCCGGAGAAGGAGAAGTCGTACGCCGGATCGCGCGGCCCGGTCAGGCCGCGCGGGAAGGCGATCGCCTCGGGGTCGCCCTCCCGGGCGTACCGGTCGATGACGGGACCGCCGGGGAAGCCCAGGTCCAGCACCCGCGCGATCTTGTCGAAGGCCTCGCCGGCCGCGTCGTCGATGGTGGACCCCATCGGCCGGACGTCGGAGGTGATGTCGGACGACAGCAGCAGCGAGGAGTGGCCGCCGGACACCAGCAGCGCCATCGTCGGCTCCGGCAGCGGGCCGTGCTCCAGCTGGTCCACGCAGATGTGGGAGGCGAGGTGGTTGACGCCGTACAGCGGCTTGCCCAGCGCGTAGGCGTACGCCTTCGCCGCCGACACCCCGACCAGCAGCGCGCCGGCGAGGCCGGGGCCGGCGGTCACGGCGATGCCGTCGAGGTCGCGGGCCGTGACCCCGGCTTCCTTCAGCGCACGGTCGATGGTCGGCACCATCGCCTCCAGATGGGCCCGGGAGGCCACCTCGGGGACGACCCCGCCGAAGCGGGCGTGTTCGTCGACGCTGGACGCGACGGCGTCGGCCAGCAGGGTGGTGCCGCGCACGATGCCGACGCCGGTCTCGTCGCAGGAGGTCTCGATCCCCAGGACCAGGGGTTCGTCAGCCATTGATCTCGGTTCCTCGTACGGATGTGGTGGGGTCGGTCAGGCGCATGATCAGCGCGTCCACGTTCCCCGGCTGGTAGTAGCCGCGCCGGAAGCCGATCGGCTCGAAACCGAACCGCTCGTACAGCTTCTGGGCGCGGACGTTGTCGATCCGGCACTCGAGCATGACCTCGGCGCACTCGAAGGCCGTCGCCGCCCGCAGCAGTTCGGTGAGCAGCAGCCCGCCGAGCCCGGTGCCCCACTGGTCGCGGGCCACGGCGATGGTCTGCACGTCACCGGTGCCGCCGGCGGCGGCCAGCCCGGCGTATCCGACGAGGCGGCCGTCGGGCAGTTCGGCGACGAGATACCGCCGGCTCGCCTCGGGGCCGCGCGCGTGCGCCAGCTCGGACCAGAACATGCCCCGGGACCAGGCGTCCTCGGGGAACAGGTCCTTCTCCAGTACCAGCACGGGGTCGATGTCCCACCAGCGCATCTCGCGCAGGCGGAAGGTCGCGGCGGTGTCCGTCACTTGGGGGTGACCACCTTGTAGTTCTTGGGGACCTGGGCGTCCGGCCGGCGCAGGTACAGCGGCCGGGGTGCCTCCAGTTCCGCCCCGGCGGCCAGCCGTTCGGCGGCCAGCCGGGCCAGCGCGGCGGCGGAGACGTGCTCCGGCTCGTGCACGGCCGGGAAGGTGTCCGGGTAGAGCAGCGCGCCCGCCCCGACGGCGGGCAGCCCCGCGACCCGCTCCGCGATGTCGGCGGGCCGGTCCACGGCGGGCCCGGTGAGCCGGGTGCGCGCGTCGGCGTAGGTCGCCCAGTAGACCTCCTTGCGCCGGGCGTCGGTCGCCACGACGAACGGGCCGTCGAGATCGGAGGCGAGGGCGAGGCCGTCGAGCGTGCACACGCCGTGCACGGGGACGCCGAGCGCGAGGCCGAACGTGTCGGCGGTCATCAGCCCGACGCGCAGCCCGGTGTACGGGCCGGGGCCGACGCCGACGACGATGCCGGTGACGGCGTCGAGCCCGGTCCCCGCCTCGGCGAGGACCCGGTCCACGGCCGGCAGCAGCAGCTCGCCGTGGCGGCGGGCGTCCACCTGGCTCGACGAGGCGACGACGTCCGTCCCGTCGTGCAGCGCGACGGTGACGGCGGGGGTGGCGGTATCCAGAGCGAGCAAGAGCACGCGAACAGCCTACGGGTCCCGGGGCCGCCGGACAGCCGCACAGGTCGCTCCGGCGGCTGCTGCTACCGTCGGCGCAAAACGGACGTACGACGCGATATGTGAGGTGGGTGCGGGTGGCAGGCAGCAGCTCGGCATGCGTGGCCGGGCTCACCGCGGCGGCCCTGGCGACGGTCGGCTTCCTGGCGTGGCAGGCCGCCGAGAACGCCCCGGAGCGGCTCGCCGGGGCGCCCGCCGGTGGCGACGCCGCCGGGGCGGCCGCGGTCAGGGCGCCGCGCGAGCGGGACCCGGCCGCGCTTCCGGCGCGGTCCGGCACGGGTCGCCGGGTCGTGTACTCGCTGGGCGGCGACCGGGTGTGGCTGGTCGGCTCGGACGGCGAGGTGGTGCGGACCTTCCGGGTGTACCCCGGCACCGTGGAGCCGGCGCCGGGCGGCTACCGGGTCACCTCGCGGGCGGTCGCCGTCACCGGCACCGACGGCGCCCCCGTGGAGCACGTCGTCCGCTTCACCAGCGTCGACGGGCTGGCCGTCGGGTTCAGCGCGGCGGTGAGCGGGTCCACGGAGCCGCCGCTGCGCACGCTGCGGACCGGGGCGATCCGTGAGACCCGGGAGGACGGGGCGGTGATGTGGGACTTCGCGACGATCAGGCAGCGGGTGGTGGTGATCCGTTAGGCGCTGGCCCGCCGGGCACAGGCCCGTCAGCCGCTGGTCCGTCAGGCCACTTGTCCGTCGGACGCTGGCCCGTCAGGGACTGGCCCGTCAGGGCACAGGCCCATCGGTCGCTGACCCGTCAGGGCACAGACCCGTCAGGGCCCTGGCACGTCAGGCGCTGCGCGGGAGGTGCCGGGTGGCGTCGCCCTTCGGGTGCCGCAGCGTCGTGGCCGGTCTCGCCCATGCGGCGGAGCCGCACGGCGACTCGGCCGCACCCTCGGATGCCGCCCCGGCGGGGGCGGCCGGCGCGGCGGGGGGCCGCGAGACCGCTTCCGCCGCCGCGCAGGAGGCCAGCAGGTCGCTCATGGAGACGGCTGAGGGAGCGGTCATGGACGCCTCCTGAAGGGCGGGGGCGGGAGCGGTTAGGCAAACCTAACCACGAGCTGGGTACCATAGGACCACGCCCGGCACACCCGGCGCAACGTTTTGCCGACAGCCTGTCGGAGCGAGGCCGGGCCGACCTCCTCCCCGAGGAACCCGCGAAGGAACCCTCAGGCGGACAGCGCGCTCAGGTCCGCCGCCGCCCACCGCTCGCCGATCCCGGTCAGCGTCATCCGCCGCACCTCGTCGGTGGTGTCGCCGACGGCCCGGTGGATGACGACCTGCAGCCGGTCGTCGGTCAGCTCCTCGACCTTGCCCTCGCCCCACTCCACGACGATCACCGACTCGGGCAGCGACACGTCGAGGTCCAGGTCCTCCATCTCGTCGAGTCCGCCGGACAGCCGGTAGGCGTCGACGTGGACCAGCGGCGGGCCGTCCCCGAGGGACGGGTGCACCCGGGCGATCACGAACGTCGGTGAGGTGACCGCCCCCCGCACGCCCAGCCCCTCGCCGAGCCCGCGCGTCAGCGTCGTCTTGCCCGCGCCCAGCTCACCGCTGAGCATCACGAGGTCCCCGGCGCGCAGCAGCTCGGCGAGCCGGCGGCCCAGTTCCCGCATCTGCTCGGGCGAGGTGACGGTCAGCTCGGTCTCAGTGCGGGTGTGCGGTGCTGGTGCTTCCATAGCCCCCCACGGTAGCCCCTGCGGGTACGGCACCCGCGCGGGTGAGCAGGTCGGCGAGCCGGTCGGTGACCACTTCCGGGTGTTCCAGCATCACCAGGTGCCCGGCGTCCGGTACGAGCACCAGCTCGGCGTCGGGCAGCAGGTCGGCGATGGCCTCGCTGTGCTCGCTCGGCGTGACCAGGTCGCCGATCCCGGCGAGCACCAGCACCGGCATGTCCCGGAAGCAGGCCAGCGCGTCCGTCTTGTCGTGGTCGGTGAACGCCGGGTAGAACTCGGCGACGACGTCGATGGGCGTGCCCTCGATCATCCGCTCGGCGAACCGGGCGACCGCCGGGTCCACCTCGCGGGAGGCGAACGAGTACCGCTTGATGACCCCGGCGAACAGGTCGGCCGTGGCCCGCCGCCCCTTCTCCACCAGCGCCGCCTGCCGCCCCATCGCCCGCAGCACCCCGGGCAGGACCCGGCGCACCGCGTTGACGCCGGCGACCGGCAGCCCGAAGTTGACCTCGCCGAGCCGCCCGGACGACGTGCCGACGAAGGCGGTGGCGACCACCCGCTTCCGGATCAGCTCGGGGCACTGCGCGGCCAGCGCCATCATGGTCATCCCGCCCATGGAGTGCCCGACGAGCACGATCGGCCCCTCGGGCGCGGCCGCGTCGAGCACGGCCTTCAGGTCCTGGCCCAGCCGGTCGATGGTGACCGGCGGCCCGTCCTCCTCGGCCGTCCGCCCGGAGCGCCCGTGGCTGCGCTGGTCCCAGTACACGGTCCGGACGACCCCGCGCAGCGCCGCCCGCTGGAAGTGCCAGGAGTCCTGGCTGAGGCAGTAGCCGTGGCTGAAGACGACGGTGACCGGAGCGGGCGCCTTGCGGCCGAACAGCCGGCGCCGGCGGCCGCCCAGCGGGGCGTCCGGCTCGACCTCGTCGACCTCGTAGTACAGCTCGGTGCCGTCGTCGGCGTACGCCTTGCCCGGCGTGCCGCGCAGCGCGCCGAAGGGTCCGGCGGAGTCCAGCGCGAGCCGCGCCTTCTGCCGCATGCCCCGGCCCACGGTCATCCGTTCGATGGCCACGCCCGCCGCCGCGCCCGCGGCGATCACGCCTATCGCGGCGCCGGCGATGCCGGTCGCCCGGCGCCAGCCGCCCGCCTCCGCGGCGGAGGCGGCCACGACGGCCGCCGTCGCGACGTCCGCCACCGCCTCCGCGCTGCTCTCGCTCACGTACCGGTCCTCCTGACCACTGCTGCCTGCCGCCCACCGCGGCGGTGCCGCCCTGTCCCGCGGTTACCCCTCGGGGCCCTCGTTCACATGGACGCGGGGAACGCGTGGACCGATGCGCGTGACGATCTC
The DNA here is from genome assembly GCF_057707805.1 of Streptomyces sp. bgisy159. Classification (NCBI taxonomy): domain Bacteria; kingdom Bacillati; phylum Actinomycetota; class Actinomycetes; order Kitasatosporales; family Streptomycetaceae; genus Streptomyces; species Streptomyces sp. bgisy159. The sequence goes on from NZ_JBYIQX010000002.1 coordinate 159,781, forward strand.
GTATCCGATGGTGCCCGCGGCCTGCGCCCAGTCCTCGGCGGTCGGCTCGCCCCGGTCGCCCGGCCCGAACAGCACCGCCTCGGTGCCCGCCTCGGGCGTGTCACCGCCCAGGTCGACGACGAACTGGTCCATCGCGATCCGCCCGGCGACGGTCCGCCACTTGCCGTCGACCAGCACCGGGCCGGCGCCGGAGGCGTGCCGGGGCACCCCGTCGGCGTAGCCGAGCGGGACCAGGCCGAGGGTGGTCGCGCCGGGGGTGACGTAGTGGTGTCCGTAGCTCACCCCGTGCCCGCCCGGGGCGCGCTTGACCAGGGCGAGCGAGGCGGTGAGCGTCATGACCGGGCGCAGTCCCAGGTCGGCGGAGCTGCCGAGGGCCGGCGCGGGCGACAGTCCGTACATGGCGATGCCCGGCCGGACCAGGTCGAAGTGGCTCTCCGGGAGGGTCAGCGTGGCGGGCGAGTTGGCGATGTGCCGCACCTCGGGCCGCACGCCCCGCCGCTCGGCGTGTCCGGTCATCTCGCGGAAGCGGGTGAGCTGGGCGGCGATGGAGGGGTGCCCCGGCTCGTCGGCGCAGGCGAAGTGCGACCACAGGCCGGTGATCCGGATCAGCCCGTCCGCCTCTGCGCGCAGCGCCTCGCCGACGAGTTCGTCCCAGTCCCCGGGCTGGCAGCCGCCCCGCCCGAGACCGGTGTCGGCCTTGAGCTGCACGCGCGCCGGCCGTCCGGCGCGCCGGGCTCCGTCGACGGCCTCCCGCAGGGCCCACAGGGCGCTCACGGACACGTCGAGGTCCGCCTCGACCGCCTCCTGCCACGGCCCGCCCGGCGTCCACAGCCAGCACATGATCCGCACGTCGGCGGGCAGCCCCGCGCCGGCCCGCACCGCGAGGGCCTCCTCGGGCGTGGCGGTGCCGATCCAGCCGGCGCCGGCCTGGACCGCGGCCCGGGCGCACGGCAGCGCCCCGTGCCCGTACCCGTCGGCCTTCACCACGGCCATGAAGGCCGCCCCGGGCGCCTTGGCGCGCAGGGCGCGCACATTGGCCCGCAGCGCCGCCAGATCGATCTCGGCCCGGGCGCGCGACGGCGCGCTTGTCAGTCGTGCAGTCTCACTCATCGCGCCCAGTGTCTCAGAGGCCTCCGGCGGCGGCCGTGGCGCAGGGCTCCTGTGCCCGGGTGCAACGGCATCCGGCGGTTCCGCGGGCACACGCGGGTGAGTCTCCGGCGCGAGCGGCGCCCGACGGCGGGGACGAGCCAGTGCCGCGCACGCGCGCGTGAGTCGCACGGCACCAAGCTCTGTGCCTGGTACGGCTCCGCAGTGCCGCGCACGCGCGCGTGAGTCGCGGCAGGCCCGCGCAAGGTCGCGTGAGTCACCGCCGTACGTCTCGCCAGGCCCTGGGTACCGCCGCCGCCACGTCGTGGGCCCCGACCGGTGCGCCCGCCGCCGCCAGGCGGGCCGCGAGGCCGTGCAGGTAGGCGGCGACGCTGCCGGCGTCGCGGGCCCTCAGACCCGCCGCCAGCAGGGAGCCGGCGAGGCCGGAGAGCACGTCGCCGCTGCCCGCGGTGGCGAGCCACGGGGTTCCGGTGGGGTTCACCCGGACCGGTTCCCCGCCGGGCCCGGCCACCACCGTCGTCGAACCCTTCAGCAGCACGGTCGCCCCGTACGCCGCCGCGAGTTCCCGTACGGCCGCCAGCCGGCCCGCCTCGACCTCCTCGCGGGCGACGCCGAGCAGCGCGGCCGCCTCACCGGCGTGCGGGGTCATCAGCGTCGGCGCGGTCCGCGCGCGCACCGCGGCCCGGTCGGCGAGCCGCAGCCCGTCCGCGTCGATCAGCACCGGCACCTCGGCGGCGACCACCTGGCCCACGGTGTCCGCGTCGTCCCCGGCGCCCGGCCCGACGACCCACGCCTGCACCCGCCCGGCGCGCCGCGGCCCCTGGTCGGACACCAGCGTCTCCGGGAACCGGGCGATCACCGCGTCCCGCGCGGGACCGACGTACCGTACGGCCCCCGCCCCGCCGCGCAGCGCCCCGGCGACCGCGAGCACGGCGGCTCCCGGGTAGCGGTCCGACCCGGCGGCGACGCCCACGACGCCCCGCCGGTACTTGTCGCTCTCGGCGCCCGGCACCGGCAGCAGCCGCGCCACGTCCGCGTGCTGGAGCGCCTCCAGCACGGCCCGCTCGCCGGACAGGCCGAGCCCGATGTCCACCAGCCGCACGGACCCGGCGTACTCCCGGGCGGGGTCGACCAGCAGGCCCGGCTTGTGCGTGCCGAAGGTGACGGTCAGGTCGGCCCGGACGGCCTGACCGCGCACCTCTCCGGTGTCCGCCTCGACCCCGCTCGGCAGGTCCACGGCGACCACGGTGGCCGGCGAGCCGGCGGCACACGCGGCCAGCGCGGCGGCCTCCGGCCGCAGCCCGCCCCTGCCGCCGATGCCGACGATCCCGTCGACCACGAGATCCGCCCGCCGGACGGCCGCTTCGCCGCCCTCGGCGGCGACGGTGACGCCCCCGGACCGCCGCAGCGCCGCGAGTCCCGCGCCGTGCGCCCGTTCGGGTGACAGCAGGACGGCGGTCACCCCGGCGCCGCGCCGCGCCAGCCGCGCCCCGGCGAACAGCGCGTCGCCGCCGTTGTCCCCGCTGCCCACGAGCAGCACGACCCGACGCCCGTACACCCGCCCCAGCACCCCGGCGCAGGCGGCGGCCAGACCGGCGGCGGCCCGCTGCATCAACGCCCCGTCGGGGAGCCGTGCCATCAGCTCCCGCTCGGCGGCCCGCACGGTCTCCACGGAATAGGCAGTACGCATGAAGCCCAGTCAAACACCACCCCGCCCGGGGGCGCGGGGAACCGCGCGATCGGCCACGAACGCCCCGCACCGGCCGGCGCCCACCGACAGCCCCCGCGAGGGGCCCTACCCCTCGGCCACCACCACCGCGGACGCGATCCCCGCGTCGTGGCTCAACGACACGTGCCAGCTCCGCACCCCCAGCTCCTCGGCCCGGGCCGCCACCGTCCCGCGCACCCGCAGCCGGGGCTGCCCGCTCTCCTCGACGCACACCTCCGCGTCGGTCCACAGCAGCCCGGCCGGCGCCCCCAGCGCCTTGGCCAGGGCTTCCTTCGCCGCGAACCGGGCGGCCAGCGAGGCCACGCCCCGCCGTTCCCCACTGGGCAGCAGCAGTTCCGCGTCGAGGAACAACCGCCGCGCCAGCCCGGGCGTCCGCTCCAGCGACGTGCCGAACCGCTCGATCTCGGCGACGTCGATACCAACCCCGATGATGCTCATGCGGTGCACCCTACGGCCGCTGTCGGACCCTCCTGCTAGCCTGCGGCGGCTGATCCACACTCAAGGCGCCAGGGGGGCGGAGATGAGCGGCACCGGCGACGGCCACAGACCCGACGGCACGCCCGGCCGGGGTGGGGGAAGGAAGCCGACCTTCGACCCGTTCGACAACGTGCCGGAGCTGGTCCCGCTGCGCACCGCGGCCCGGGCGGGCGACTGGCCGGCGGTACGGGCCCGCCTCACCCGTCTGGAGTCGGCCGACCAACTCGTCACGGCCGCCAGTGCCCTGGCCGAGGTCCCCGGCGTGGAGACGTTCCTGGAGAAGGCGGCCGCCGACCTCCCCGCCGACCCGCTCCCCCGCACCCTGCTCGCCGAGCGCTACATCCAGATCGGCTGGCAGGTCCGCGGCCGGGCCACCGCCGAACACGTCTCGCGGGAGCAGTTCGACCGGTTCCACGACTGGCTGCGCCGGGCGGAACTGCTCCTCATCGAGGTGTGCGCCGAGCAGCCCGCGTACGCCCCCGCCTGGACCGCCCGCCTGCTCACGGCGCTCGGGCTGGGCCTGGGTCAGGCGGAGGCCCGCCGCCGCTACGACCGGCTGCGCGCCCACCACCCGCACCCGTACGCGGCCCAGAGCCGGCTGCTCCAGCAGCTGTGCCCGAAGTGGGGCGGCTCCTGGGAGGCGGCGCACGCCTTCGCCCGGGAGTGCGCCGTCGCGGCTCCCGACGGCGCGGTCAACGCCGCACTGGTGGCCCAGGCGCACCTCGAACAGTGGCTGGACCTGGAGGACTTGGAGGGCCGGGCCTACCTGCGCGGCGTCCCGGTGCGCGACGACCTGCGCAACGCCGCCCAGGTGTCCGTGCTGCACCCCGCCCACCGGCCCGGCTGGGACTCGGTCGGCGCCCACAGCGCGTTCGCGATGGCCTTCTCCCTCGGCGGCCACTTCGCGGACGCGGCCCCGCACTTCGCGTTCCTCGGCGACCGCGCGTCCGACCATCCGTGGCGGTACCTGTCCGACGCCGGGACGGCCTTCCGCAAGTTCCGCAAGTCCGCCCTGTCGGCGGCGGCCTGAGGGGAGCCGAGAGCGACATGACCACCGACCCGCGCACCGAACCCGCCGCACCCGCCTCCGGCGCGCTCGACGCCCTGTCCGGCCTGATCTCCCACACCACCACGCAGGGCGTCCGCACCCTGTACGCCCCGCGCACCGGCGAGATCACCGCCGGCCTCTTCTTCCGGGTGGGCCGCGCCGACGAGACGCTGGCCACGGCCGGCCTCACCCACCTGGTCGAGCATCTCGCCCTGCACCGGCTGGGCCTGACCGACCTGCACTACAACGGCAGGACGGCGAACGCGTACACCCTCTTCCACGTCACCGGCGACGAGGACGAGGTCGTCGCCTACCTGAACGCCGTGTGCGCGGGCCTGCGCGAGCTGCCGCTGGAGCGGCTGGAGACGGAGAAGGAGATCCTGCGCACCGAGGCGGCCGGCCGGGGCACCGGCCCGCTCGCCCAGTTGCCGCTGTGGCGCTACGGCGCCCAGGGCTACGGCCTGTGCAGCTACAACGAACTCGGCACCTGGTCCCTCACCGCCGACCAGGTGCGCCACTGGGCGGCGACCCGCTTCACCCGCGAGAACGCGGTCCTGTGGCTCACCGGCGACCGCGTACCCGACGGCCTCGACCTCACCCTCCCCACCGGGGAGCACCTGGCGCCGCCCCCGGTGACCAGCGCGCTCCCGGTCACCCCCGCCTACATACCCGGCGACGACGGCCACGTCGCGTTCTCCGCCGTGGTCCGCCGCTCCACCGCCGCCACCGTCTTCGCGGACGTCCTCGGCCGGGCCCTGTTCCGGGACCTGCGCCAGGACGGCGGCTACTCCTACTCGGCGGAGGCCGACTACAGCCCGCGCGACACCACCCACGCGACGATCACGGCGTACGCGGACGCGCTGCCGCAGAAGCAGGACGCGGTGGTCGGCGGGTTCGTCGACACCCTGGCCAGGCTCCGGGCGGGCCGGATCGAGCAGGCCGAGCTGGACTCGGCCAGGACCCGCCTCCTCAAGCAGTACGACACCCCCGACCTCGGCGCCGCCGCCCTCCCCTCGTACGCCCTGTCGCTGCTCATGGGGCACGAGCTGCTCACCCCCGAGCAGCACCGGGCCGAGCTGGCCGCGGTGACGCTCACCGACCTGCGGGAGGTCGCCCGGGAGGCGTGGGAGACGGCCCTGCTGCAGGTGCCCGGCCGGGGCGTGGACTGGGCGGGCCTGACGCTCGCTCCCCAGTACTCGGCGCAGGCCGTCACCGGCACCGGTCACCCGTCTCTGGAGGACGACCGGGTCACCCTCGTCATCGGCGAGGACGGGGTCACCCTGCAGACGCCGGGCGGCCCGGTCACCGTCCGCTACGACGCCTGCGCCGCGATGACCGTCCGCCCCGACGGCGCGCGGGCGCTGACCGGCACCGACGGCTTCTCGGTGACGGTGGAGCCGACCCTCTACAAGGACGTGACCGCCGAGCGCGTCTCGGCCATCGACGCGGCGGTGCCCCGTGACGCCGTGGTCCCCATGCCGGCCCGCACGCCGGACCAGATCCCCCGACCGCGGCCGGCCGTGAGCCGCTCGGGCCCGACCCGCCCCCAGGACCTGTGGCTCGTCGGCCTGCCGGCCGCCCTGTGGAGCTGCCTGGTCCTCGTGGTCACGGTCCGTCAGGGCAGCGCGGGCCCCGACGACTGGACGGAGTTCGCCGGCATGTGGGTCACCGAGCTGGTCCTGGTGGCCGGGACGGTACACCTGTACCGGGCACGGCTGCTCGGACGCGGCTGAGCGGGGGCGGGCAACGTGCTGATCTGGTCCGGCGTTCTCGGCGGGACGCCGGCGCGGCTCGACGAGACCGACGGCCGGCGGGTGCTCACCGTCGGCGTGCGGCGGACGGTGATCCGCCCCGACACCATCGTCCGGCACCGCGGCGGCGTCCTCTTCCAGCGGCTCACCGTGTCGACCCCCGGCGAGCCCGGCCTCACCCACCGCTACCGGCTGCCGTGGCTGCTCCAGCTGGCCCCGTTCCGGGAGGCGACCTACGACCGCTGGGCGGCCGAGGCCGACGACCCGGGCCTGCGGCTGACGGAGCTGCTGGGCGGCACCGACGACTGGGAACCGTCGAGCGGGTCCGTGCGCTAGAGGGGCGTCCCGTACCCCTGCCGCGTCCGCACGCCTTTCCGCGTCCGAAGGAGGCAATGGCCCATTTGGCGTTCTGCCCCCGGGGCACCGCCCGTGCCAGCATGACCGCCATGACGAGTACAGGGCACACGCCGGCTGTCACACCGTCACCCGCGCCCGGCCAGGGGCGATCCCCGGCCCCCGCCGCACGGCTCACCCCCCTCGCGCCTCTCACCGTCGGCGCCGAGGAGGAGTTCCTCCTGGTAGACCCCGTCACCCGGGAACTGCGTGCCGACGCCGAGACCGTCGTGGCCCGAGCCGCCCGCGACCTGCGCGACCGCATCGGCCCGGAGATCACGCGCTTCCAGGTCGAGACCCGTACCGACCCCCACACCGACCTCGCCGGCCTCGCCGACCAGATCCGCTCCACCCGCGCCGCCCTGGCCCGGGCCGCCGCGCGCGAGGGCCTGCGCGTCATCTCCAGCGGCACCCCCGTCATCGCCCCGCCCGGCCCGCCGCCCCTGACCGACGGCCCCCGCTACGCCCGGAGTTCCGCCGAGTTCAGGGCCCTGGACGACGAGCAGATCGCCTGCGCCTGCCACGTCCACGTCGGCGTTCCCGACCTCGCCACCGCCCTCCAGGTCAGCAACCACCTCCGCCCCTGGATCCCCGCCCTGATCGCCCTGTCGGCGAACTCGCCCTACTGGGCCGGCCGGGACACCGGTTACGCCAGCTGGCGTACCACCACCTGGGGGCGCTGGCCCGTCGCGGGCCCGCCGCCGTACTTCGCGTCCCCGTCGCATTTCGAGGATCTCGTCGCCGGCTTCCTCGCCACCGGGGCCGTCATGGACCGGGGCGGTCTCTACTGGGACATCCGCCCCTCCCACCACGTGCCCACCCTGGAGTTCCGGGCGGCCGACGCGACGGCCACCCCGGAGGACACGGTGCTGGTCGCCGGCGTCGTCAGGGCCCTGACCGCGACCGCCCTGGCCGCCGTCCGCGCAGGGGAACGCCCCCCGCAGCCGGCCGCCGACCTCCTGCGGGCCGCCTGCTGGCGCGCCGCCCGCGACGGTCTCGCCGGGCAGGGCATCGACCCCGCCACCGGCCGCCTCGTACCCGCCACCGCCCAGGTCGAACAGCTGCTGGCGCATCTGCGCCCCGCCCTCCACCACCACGGCGACGCCGATCTCGTCACCCGTCTCTGGTCCCGCCTGCGCGCCCAGGGCAGCCGGGCCGACGCCCAGCGCGCCGCCCACCGCCGGCGCGGCCGGCTCACCGACGTCGTCGATCACCTGGTCGCCACGACCACGCCCCACCCGTCATGACAGCAGCGCTACTCCGAGCTACTCCGACGCGGACGCCGACCAGGGTGCGGAGCGCAGCTCGGAGACGGTACGCCGGCCACGGCTCCCCGGCGGCGCGCCGACGGCCCTGCCCACGGCGACCATGGAGACGATCGACCAGCCCGCGTCGGGACGCAGTTCCTCCGTCAGCCCCTCCAGGTCGAAGGCGCGGAACTGACGCGCGGCCAGCCCCATGGCCGCCGCCTGGAGGGTGAGGTGGGCGACGGCCTGGCCGAGGTCGTAGTCGGCGAACTCGGAGTAGAGCAGTTCCGAGTCGTCGACGTGGCGGCGGGTCAGGGCGACGACGAGGAGGCCCGCCTCCGTCGCCCACCGCGCCGAACTGGGCGCGAGGTGCGGCACGACCCGCGCGTGCTCGGGCTCACCCGGCCGCGCGGTGAAGAACGCCCAGGGCTGCGAGTTCCCGGCGGACGGCGCCCACCGCGCGGCCTCCAGGAGCAGCCCGAGGGTGTGGTCGTCGACGACGGCCGACGGGTCGAACCGAGTGGGGCTGAACCGCTCCGCCAGCAGCGGATGGATTCCGCTGGGCTGCTCTGGATCATCGCGCATGCCCGACTCCAACCGTCCGCCGTCCGGACGTATTCCGATCGGGCGGGGCGGGTGACCGCCCGAGGCCCCTCATTCCCCGTCATTCCTCGCCGAACAGGTCCTCGGCGCGCTCGACCGTGCCGGCCCGATCCAACCAGTCATCGAGACGGTCTAGGTCGGTGCATGTGGTGATGCGTTCGCGGGCGTCGTCGGAAACGGGCAGGTTGCGCAGGTCCAGGATCCGCAGGATGCCCTTGGCCTGCCCCTTTGCCTGCCCCTTTGCTTCTCCCTTCGCTTCGCCCTTCACCTCGCCTTCGGCCTGACCTTCCAGATACGCCTCTTCAAAGACCGTGCCCCGGCCCGGGAAGTAAGTGACGACCATTTTCTCCAGTTCCCTCCACGTCTCCCGGGCCGGAGTGCCATCCAGCCCGATCTCCAGCATCTCGGACCAGTACTTGACGGTGGGCAGGTCGAACGACCGCATTCCGCGCGCCAGCAGATTCAGTATGGCGTCGATGCCCGCGCTCTCGCTGTGCACGATGGCGGAGAACGTCGCCAGCGCGGGCTGCCGTGCCACCTCCGACTCGTCGGTGATCTCCGCGACGGTGTCCGGCCCCAGCACGAACGGGCGCGTGACCTGGCTCTGCCAGGTGCTGACGCGGCACTCGAAGGGCCCGGCCGCCCAGGTCGCGGTGGACCTCTTCCGGCAGACGGCCAGCAACAGCACCGGCAGACCGAACTTCGCGTGCAGGTAGGCGACGTAGTACGCCCAGTTGACGCCCTTGTCGGGAGCCTTCTTCGTCTGGGCCTCGATGGCGAGCAGGAAGCTCTCCCCCTCGGAGAGCTCGAACTTCAGCACCGAGTCCACACGGCGCTCCAGCGGCTTGATCTCCGTCGTGTCCGGCGTGACGACGGTGACCTCCGCCTTCGCGGGCGGCGGCAGCCCCAGCGCCTGGAAGACGGGGGCGAGGACCTCCGGATGGTCCTGGAAGATCCGGTGGGATGCCTCGTGGGTGGATGTGACCATGTGCGCCACCTTGCGGGGTCGGAGGGACGGCCGATCGGGCGATTCGGGGACGTTTACTCTTTCGAGTCGCGGAAAAACGTTCACGCCGCCGAACTCAGCTCGCACCACACGTACTTGCCCGGGTCGCCGGACCGGGACAGCGGCTGCCACCCCCACAGTTGGGAACAGGCCCGCACCAGGAGGAGCCCCCGCCCGTCCTCCTGATCGCAGAGGCCGGCCGCCTCACCCGGGAAGTCGGGCGGTTCCGGGTCGGCGTCCCAGGCGCCGATCCGCAGCACCCCGCCCCGCCAGCGCACCCGGAGGGCCGCCGGTCCCTTGGTGTGCCGTACGGCGTTGGAGATCAGCTCGGCGCCGAGCAGTTCGGCGGTGTCGGCGAGGTGGATGAGGCCGTGCACGGTGAGGACGATGCGGATCATCCGGCGCGAGACGGGCACGGCACGCGGGTCGTTGGGGATGTGGAGGGAGTACTCCCAGGAGTCGGGGTTCTCGTCTTCAGGCATACGTCAGCTCCCGTTCGGCGATGTGGGGGTCGGGACCGAGGCGCGGTGTCATTGCCGCAGCCGTCACGGCAGGACGGAGCGGTGCGCTTCCGCAGCGTGTTCCCTACGTCACCGAAGGTAGGGGGTACATGTAGGACCGAGCAAGCCGTTCGCGTAATCTGAACCCGATCGAGAGGAAGCAACTCATGGCCAAGAGGCTCGAACCCACAGCACGTCAGGTGCGGCTGGGAGTCGAGTTGCGCAGGCTCCGCGAGGCGGCAGGGCTGAGCGCCATCGAGGCAGCGGCGCTGCTCGGGGTGAACCGAGTCCAGATCAGCCAGATCGAATCCGGCTCCGCAGGCGTGAGTGAGCAGCGGCTGCGCCGCCTCGCGTCCCACTACGCGTGCACGGACGAGGAGTTCGTCGACGCGCTGGCCGCGATGGCCACGGACCGGACGCGCGGCTGGTGGGAGGAGTACCGGGGTCTGCTGCCCACGTCGTTCCTGGACCTCTCCGAGCTGAACCACCACGCCTCGTTCCGGCGTGATGTCGCGATCCTCTACGTACCGGGCCTGCTGCAGACCGAGGACTACTCACGCGCCGTCTTCTCGGCGCGGGTGCCGCGACTCACGTCCGAGGAACTGGAACTGAGGGTCCGGCACCGGATGGCGGGCCAGCGGATCACCGTCCCGTACGAGCTGGTGATCCACGAGTCGGCACTGCGTATCCGGGTCAGCGACCGCGCCGTTTCCCGGGCACAGCTCGCCAAGCTCATGGAACTCTCCGAGAGCGACGGCATCACCGTGCGGGTCATCCCGTTCGACCTGGACGGCTTCGCCACGGCGGCCAGCACCATGACGTACGTCGGCGGCCCCGTCCCCAAGCTGGACACGGTGGTGCGCGACGTGCCCCACGGATCGGCCTTCATCGACTCCGAGGCGCAGCTCAACGCCTTTCGAACGCGCTTCCGTAGGGTAGAAGCCGTGTCACTCGAACCCGGACCATCGCGTGACTTCATCCACCGGCTGGCGAACGAGCTGTGAGGCACCCCATGGAGAACTGGCGGAAGTCGTCGTACTCGGGTCCCGACGACGGCAATGAGTGTGTGGAGGTCGCCACCTCCCCCACCCGTATATCCCTGCGCGACTCAAAGGCCCCGGCCAGAGCCGTCCTCACCTTCCCGGCCGGAGCCTTCGCCCCCTTCCTCTCAGCGCTGAAGTCGGAGGACTCGGAGACTCACTCCACCGTCACCGACTTCGCCAGGTTCCGGGGCTGATCCACCTCGTTGCCCCGGGCCGTCGCCAGCTCGCAGGCGAAGACCTGGAGCGGCACCGTGGACACCATCGGCTGGAGCAGCGTCGGCGTCGCCGGAATGCGGACCAGGTGGTCGGCGTACGGGACCACCGCCTCGTCGCCCTCCTCCGCGATGACGATGGTGCGCGCACCGCGCGCCCGGATCTCCTGGATGTTGGAGACGATCTTGTCGTGGAGGACGGACCGCCCGCGCGGTGAGGGCACCACGACCACCACCGGCAGGTCCTCCTCGATGAGCGCGATGGGCCCGTGCTTCAGCTCGCCGGCGGCGAAGCCCTCGGCGTGCATGTAGGCGAGTTCCTTGAGCTTGAGGGCGCCCTCCAGGGCGACCGGGTAGCCGACGTGCCGGCCCAGGAACAGCACCGTGTTCTTGTGGGCGAGGGACCGGGCGAGTTCCCGTACCGGCTCCATCGTCTCCAGGACCCGGTCCACCTGGCCCGAGATCTGCGCCAGGTCGCGGATGACGGCCCGGATCTCGTCGCCCCACTTGGTGCCCCGCACCTGGCCGAGGTAGAGCGCGACGAGGTAGCAGGCGACCAGCTGGGTCAGGAACGCCTTGGTCGAGGCGACGGCGACCTCCGGCCCGGCGTGCGTGTACAGCACCGCGTCCGACTCCCGGGGGATCGTCGACCCGTTGGTGTTGCAGATCGCGAGCACCCGGGAGCCCTGCTCGCGCGCGTGCCGCAGCGCCATCAGCGTGTCCATGGTCTCGCCGGACTGGGAGATGGCGATGACCAGCGAGCGCGAGTCCAGGATCGGGTCCCGGTAGCGGAACTCGCTCGCCAGCTCCACCTCGCAGGGGATTCGCGTGAAGTGCTCGATGGCGTACTTGGCGATCAGCCCGGCGTGGAAGGCCGTGCCGCAGGCGACGACGACGACCTTGTCGACCTCGCGCAGCTCGCCGGCCGGGATCCGCACCTCGTCGAGGGTGAGCGCGCCGGACGCGTCGATACGTCCCAGCAGGGTGTCGGCGACGGCCTTGGGCTGCTCGGCGATCTCCTTGAGCATGAAGTAGTCGTAGCCGCCCTTCTCGGCGGCGGAGGCGTCCCAGTCGACGTGGTACGAGCGGACCTCGGCGGGCCGGCCGTCGAAGCCGGTCACCGTCACCCCGTCCCGCCGCAGCTCGACGACCTGGTCCTGGCCGAGCTCGACGGCGTCGCGGGTGTGGTCGATGAAGGCGGCGACGTCGGAGGCCAGGAACGCCTCGCCCTCCCCCACGCCCACCACCAGCGGCGAGTTGCGGCGCGCGCCCACGACCACGTCCGGTTCGTCCGCGTGGACCGCGACCAGCGTGAACGCGCCCTCCAGCCGCCGGCAGACCAGCCGCATCGACTCCGCGAGGTCCTCGCAGGAGGAGAACTCCTCGGCGAGCAGATGGGCGACGACCTCGGTGTCGGTCTCCGAGGTCAGCTCGTGCCCCCGCTCCGCCAGCTCCGCCCGCAGGACGGCGAAGTTCTCGATGATGCCGTTGTGGACGACGGCGACCCGCCCGGCGTTGTCCAGGTGCGGGTGGGCGTTGGCGTCGGTCGGCCCGCCGTGGGTGGCCCAGCGGGTGTGCCCGAGTCCGGTGGTGCCGGCCGGCAGCGGCCGCTCGACGAGTTCCTTCTCCAGGTTGGCGAGCTTGCCCGCCTTCTTCCCGGCGGCCAGCCCGCCGTCGGCGAGCACCGCGACGCCCGCCGAGTCGTAGCCCCGGTACTCCAGCCGCTTCAGTCCGGCCATGACGACATCGAGCGCAGACTGCGCCCCCACGTATCCCACGATTCCGCACATGCGCGGCAGCCTACGACCCGTCAGCGGCCCGAACGCACCTCCGGACGCCCTTCCTGTGCCCGATTTCGGAAATTCTCGCGCCGGTACGCCGGGGTATCCCGTCCCGGATACCCCCTGTCCGTCGGCGACCGATCTTGGTTAAGGTGGCGCCGCACGTGTCCGGATCCGACCAGTCCGAAGCGCGTGCACGACCATTCGCGACCGGGGGAACTGCGTCGCCTGACGGGGAGGGGGCGCGCTGTGCCATGCCCGCGTCCGGTCCTTCCCTGCCCTGGCCCATCGGCCTTGTCACCGCAGCTCGCGCTTCCCCCGGTCCCTGCCTGCACACAGGAAGGAATGCGCTCTTGCGTTCCAGACCACGGGGGTTGTCGAGATCGGCCCCCGCCCTCGCCCGTCTCGTCCCACTCGTCGGCGCGGCCGCCGTCCTGGCCTCGCTGATCCCCTCTCCCGCCCTCGCGGCACCGCCCGCCGCCCCCACGGCCAGTGACCGGCCGGACGACTGGTACGAGACCACACCGGACGAACAACTGCGGTTCGACCAGTGCCTGATGAACGACGCTGTACGCCTGGGCGGATCCGGCATGTACAGCTTCGCCCAGAACGCGCTCGACCAGACGCCGCAGAAGCTGCGCGAACTGGCGACACTGGACGGCGCGTTCGACGGCCCGCTGCGCCAGGCGCACGAGAAGGACCGCGCCGACTGGAACGCCAACTGGGAACGGCTGTACGCCCGCCGGGACGCCTGGGAGAAGCCCCTCGACGGTCTCTCCGCCCCGCACGGGTTCACCGACGCCTCGTTCCACTGGGTGCCCGGTGTCCACGAGGGAGACGACTTCTACGACCAGACCGGCCTCGGCAAGTGGGCCGGCGGCCCCGACTGGAACGAGAAGTTCAACTTCTACGACCCGACGCCGAGGGCCGACGACAAGACCCGGCAGGCCGTCACGGACCTCGGCACGCCGCTCTACCCCGAGGAGGGCGACACCTCCCTGCCCACCGACGAGTGGAACCGGCAGTACTACGAACGCCAGGCGTTCGAGTACCTGACCGAGGGCGGGATGCACGGCACCGGCGCCGACGACGCCCGGATCTTCCTGGCCTCCGGCGGCTGGCCCCGTACCGCGCCCCGGCTCGGGACGGCCGAGTACCGGGTGGCCGTGGAGGACCTGAAGACCCGTTTCGCCTCGTGCGCCTGGCGGGACCCGATCGACCCGAACAAGGCGCTGCGCGGGGTCGAGACCACCGCGGCGGCCGAGTGGCAGCAGGAGATCGCCGGACAGTCCACGCAGCGCAACCAGATCCTCGACGCCAACCGGGACGCCACCACGGCCCTCGCCAAGGCGTCCGAGTCGATGGCCGACCTGCTCGGCCAGTCCTGGATCGCCGACCACCTCACCCGCTGGCAGGACTACTACAGCCCCGGTGGCGTCGGCTGGATCGGTGACGCCGACACGGTCATCCAGGTGGCGGCCGCCAAGGGCATGTGCCTGGACGCCCAGGGCGGCAAGAAGACCAACGGCACCCCGGTGCAGATCTACACCTGCAACGACTCCGCCGCCCAGCGCTGGCAGATCATCGGCTACCACGACGGCTACGCCCTGTGGAACGTCAACTCGATGAAGTGCCTCGACGTCAGCGGCAGCAAGGACGCCAACGGCACGAAGATCCAGCTGTGGACCTGCAACGGCAGCAAGGCCCAGCAGTGGAATTTCGACGTCCGCGCCACCGGCGCGCTGCGGAACGCGGCCACGGACAAGTGCCTGGACCTGCACACGTTCGACAAGGGCCGCGACTCGTGGCTGTGGACGTGCAACGGCGGCAACCCGCAGAAGTACAAGGTCGTCCCCAAGGGACACAAGGGCGAGGTCCCGCCCGCGGCCCACTTCGCCAAGGCCAGGAAGGGCATCGCCGACGCCCAGGCGCAGGCCAAGAGGCAGCTCGCGGTCGTCAAGGCGCAGCTCGCGGTCGCCCGCAAGGCCGCCACCACGTCCGACACGGCCACCCAGGCCGCCTACGCCATCGCCGACAAGACCGGCGCCCCGCGCGGTCGCGGCCTGCTGGCCGGGCAGCAGAAGGCCCAGGTCACCAAGGGCGCGGTCGCCGCGCTCGAAGCGCTGGTGAAGGCCGGTGAGACCGCCGAGGCGGCGACCCGTGCCGCCGCCGGCGACAGCGCGACCATCACCCAGCGCGCCCTGGCGCAGGCCGCGCAGTCGAAGGCGGAGTTCCGCAAGGCGGCGGCACTCGCCGCGGAGATGCAGGCGAAGGCCGCGGCGGACGCGGCGAAGGTCCACCGGGACAACGCCAGGAAGGACAAGGAGACCGCCGAGGCGAAGCTGACGGTGGCGCTGAAGGCGGAGGGCGACGCCAAGGCCGCCGCCGCCGACGCGCACGCCAAGCGGCTGGCCGCCGAGGCCGAGGAGAAGACGGCGAAGGCGGAGAAGGACACCGCCGCCGCCAAGCAGGCCGAGGCCGCGCAGCACAAGAAGAACGCCCAGGCCGAGGCCGTCAACGCGGAGAACGCCCGGAAGAAGGCCGAGACCGCCGAGCAGACCGCCGTCGCCCGCAAGAACGACGCGGTGACGGCTCGCGACAACGCCAAGGCCAAGCGCGACGACGCCTGGGACGCCGAGCAGAAGGCCGAGGCCCTGCGCGCCAAGGCCGACGCCAAGGGCGCCTACGCCGACTCGCTGGCCGCGGGTGACGCGGCCACCGCCGCGCGCGCCGCCGCCGACGAGGCCGACCGGCAGGCGACCGCCGCCGAGGCGGCGGCAGGCCGGGCCCGTACCGAGGCCGACGCCGCCACCCGGGCCGCGGCCGAGGCGGACGCCGCCGCCACCCGCGCCGAGGCCGCCGCCAAGCGCGCCCGCTCCGACGCGGACGCCGCCCAGGCCGCCAAGCTGCGGGCGGAGGCCGCGGTGAAGACCGCGACCAGCGCCGCCGCGGACGCCATCGCGGCCTCACGGCACGCCGCCGACGAGGCCAGGACGGCCGTCGCCCTGGCAGACCAGGCGCAGGCGCACGCCGAGGACGCCCGCACCCAGGCGGACGGCGCGAAGGCGGAGGCCGCCAAGGCCATGGCCGCCTCGGCGAAGGCGGCGGGTTTCGCCTACGTCACCGCCCAGGCCGCCGTCGACGCCGGCAACGCGGCCGCCCAGGTCGCGCAGCCCGCCAACGACGCGATCCAGCTCGGCTCGCCCTACGTCACCACCGACTCGGCGGCGGCGCTGGTGGTGCTGAGCGGGCAGGCGTCGAAGTCGATCGCCGAGCAGCAGAAGGCCGTCGCCGACGCGCACGCGAAGAACGCGCAGGCCGAGGCCGCCGCCGCCAAGGCGCTGGCCGAGCAGGCGAAGGGCGACGCGAAGGAGGCGTACGTCCACGCGGCGAACGCCGCCGGACACGCCGCGAACGCCCGGACGTACGCCAAGGAGGCCCTCGGCTACGCGGCCGACGCGGCTGGCGCGGCGGCCAAGGCGTCGGCCTCGCTGGCCCGCACCACCGAGTACGACCGCCAGGCCGGCGAGGACGCGGCGGCCGCCGACAAGGCGGCGGGCCGCGCCGAGGGCTACGCCCGGGACGCCCGCGCCAGCGCCGACCAGGCCGCCCTGGACGCCTCCGCGGCCCGTGCCGCCGCGGCGCAGGCCGAGCAGTCCGCGAAGGAGGCCCGCGCTGCGGCGGACCGAGCCGACGCGGCGGCGACCGAGGCCGAACAGGCGGCCAAGGACGCCGACAAGTACGCCAAGGAGGCCCAGGAGGCCGCCGACCGCGCCGAGCAGGCGGCGAACGCCAAGGAGCTCAGCGACGGCACCGTGCCCGACGGGAACGGCGGCTCGATCGGCAACGTGTTCTACGTCGTCGACCACATCGAGACCGTCGGCGACCCGGAGGTCGTGAAGAAGACGGGCGGCTGCGACGGCTGGATCGACAAGCTCTTCTACAAGGGCGACTGCACGATCACCGAGAAGATCCGGTACAAGGCCGTCCTCGACCTGTACCTGTGCACCGCGCAGGACCTGGACCCGCAGAAGTACACGTGCCCGTCCGCGGCGACGGACTACCTCGGCCAGATCCACACCAAGGAACTGTCCCAGACGGTCACGCACACCATCACCATCGCGGAGTACCAGTCCAACATCGACCCGGTCGACATCCTCTTCGGCAGCTGGATCAAGTGCGCCCAGAAGCTCACCCCCGGCGGTGAGTCGGGCAGCTGGGGCGGCTGCGCCTGGGCGTCCCTGGACGTCGCCAGCCTGTTCGCGGGCAAGGTCATCCGGCCCATCGCGGACGCGGTGCGCGCCGTGGACGCCGCGTTCGTGACGGGCGTCGGCGTCCGGGACGCGTTCAAGGCGCTCAAGGCGCTCGAAGGCGTGGACGCGGCGGCGGTCGCCGCGATCGAGCGGGAGGTCCAGCTCTACGAGGAGCTCCGCACGGCGTGCCTGACCAACAGCTTCCCCGGCACCACCGAGGTGGTCCTCGCCGACGGCGGCCGCAAGGCGCTGCGTGACGTGCGGACCGGCGACCTGCTGCTGGCCGCCGACCCGGAGACCGGACGCACCCGGGGCGAGCCCGTCACCCGCACCTTCCAGCACGGCGCCACCGACCTGGTCGACGTGACGCTGACGGACGGCGGCAGCCTCACCAGCACCCCCGGACACAAGTTCTTCGTGACCGGCCGCGGCTGGACCCTGGCCGCCGACCTGCGACCCGGCTACGTGCTGCCCACCCCGGACGGTGTCCGCACGGTGGCCGCGCTGACCGAACGGCAGGAGGCGAAGCCCCGGACGGTCTACGACCTGACCGTTTCCGGCCTGCACACCTTCTACGCCGTGGCGGGCGACAGCCCGGTCCTGGTCCACAACTGCAACGACCTCGTGTTCGACGCGAGCAAGTTCCCCGGACTGGCCCACACGCTCGACGAGCACACGGCGGGCGTCGTCAGCGCGCAGCGAGCGGTGGACCTGGCGATCGAGAAGACGAGGAAGTACGGGCGCACCACGCCCAACAGCCTCTTCGTCGACCAGCAGACCGCCCAGCAGGTGGTGGACTACGCACTGGCCAACAACGCGAACCGCATCAAGACCTGGCTCCAGAAGACCAGGGAGCCGGACCTGGACTGGCAGGGTTTCTTCGGCGCGAAGAACTCCCTCGGCAAGGTCTACTTCCCGGACGGCAGCGTGCGGACGGCGGGCAACGGGTTCTACATCAAGCTCGTGCGC
Source organism: Streptomyces sp. bgisy159 (assembly GCF_057707805.1). Classification (NCBI taxonomy): domain Bacteria; kingdom Bacillati; phylum Actinomycetota; class Actinomycetes; order Kitasatosporales; family Streptomycetaceae; genus Streptomyces; species Streptomyces sp. bgisy159. Next base: position 177,900 of record NZ_JBYIQX010000002.1, read on the forward strand.
TCCAAGGGACACAAGGGCGGCTTCTACGTGCAGACGTGCTATCCGAAGTAAGGAGGGAAGGATCGGTGCCACGCTTCACACCGTTCGACTTCGGCGTGTCCTGGGTGATGGGTTTCTTCCATCAGGACGGAACCCACTACGGGGACACGGCCGCCGAGATCGTCGCGAACCACCTGGCGGGGTGGAGCGGCGAAGCCGCCCTGGCGGTACGCCGTGACGCGCTGCTCCTCGGCGACCTCCCGTCGACGACACTGGAGGTGCTCTGGAACGCCGGGGCGGAGTACCTGCCCGACCTCGGCCGGCTGGGGGGCGGAGCAGGGTGGACCCGGACGGTCGTGGAACTGTGTGACACGCGGCTGTCGGCGGAGGCCGGCGTCCGCCCGCTCACGGGCGCGGACACCGAGGACGGCACGGACTGCCTCGACGCGGTGGTCGCCGAGATCGAGGCGACGCGGTTCCTGCCGGCCGAGGTGCGGGCGGCGCTCGTCGACTGCGCGCGCCGGTGCACTCCGGACCTGGCTCTGCGGATACTCCTGAGGGCGATCAGGTCCGCCGCCCAGGACGCCGTGCTCTCCCCCGACCAGTACCGCAGGCTGGAATCCCTCGGATCGGCCCTCCAGTACGGCGAGTTCCTCGTGGACTCGGTCAGGTACCGGGTCGAACAGCTGTAACGGCACGGCCGGCGCCCCTCTCCACCAGCACATCGGAGAGGGGCGCCGGTCATCTCCGCTCTTGATCACACCCCCGTCACAGTCTCGTCCCAGGAAGCGGCCCGCCGATCACCTGTGCGAACGCCCCGCATACAGTGCAGCGGAACGCCCGCGGTCCGTGTCCGCGGCTCCGAGAGAAAGAAACACCAGACGTGAGATCCACCGCCGTCCGCCGTACCGCGCTCGCCGCCTCCGCCGCCGCCCTCGCCCTGCTGGCCACCGCCTGCGGTGGCTCCGACGACGGGGACAAGGCCAAGGGCGGCGACAGCACCAAGGCCGCCGCCGACGCGACCGCCCCGGCCGAGGCGACCGCCTCCGCCCCGGCCGCCGGTGCCGCCAAGGCGCTCACCGCCGCCGAGCTGGAGAAGGCGGCGCTGACCCAGGCCGACGCCAAGAGCGGCAAGATCACCGTGAAGCTCACGGCGGACGACGACGTCTCGCAGGACAAGGTGAGCGTCGACAAGCCGGCCTGCGCCCCGCTCGCCTACCTCCAGGCCGGCACCTTCGTCGGCAAGCCCGCCGCCTCCGTCAAGCGGAAGTGGGAGGACGACCCGAAGAAGCCCGCCGCGGGCGCCGACGAGGAGGCGAAGATGTACGCCTCCCTGAACGCCGTGGAGTCCGTGATCACGCTGGCCTCCTACGACAACGGCGGCGCCGAGCAGGCCATGAAGGACCTGAGCGCGGCCGTGAAGAACTGCGCCGGCGGCTACTCGCACACCGAGAACAGCGACAGCATCAAGGTCACCAAGGTCACCACCGGCGAGGCGCCGAAGGGCGGCGACGAGGCGCTGGCCGTGAACCTGAGCATCAACTTCGGCGAGGGCGTCACGGGCACCACCAAGCTCGTCGTCGTCCGCGAGGGCGCCACCCTCGTCTACTTCCCGACCGTCAACGTGGGCGCGTTCCTCACCGGCGAGGACTACGCCTTCCCCACCGCGATGCTCGACGTCCAGCTCGCCAAGCTCGGCTGACCGACACCGCCGTGACCGGGATGGCGGGAAGTGGTCGACGTGACCGACCCCACCCGCCATCCCGTTCGAAGTCCGTTAACAATGAACTGTGATCTCTCCGGCCTCCTCGATGCCCCGGAGCGCCCACCGGCAGCGGCCGGAGGCGACTCCCTACGTCGACCTCACCCGAGCCGAGTGGAGCGCCCTGCGCGACAAGACGCCGCTGCCGCTCACCGCGGCCGAGGTCGAGAGGCTGCGCGGCCTCGGTGACGTCATCGACCTGGACGAGGTGCGGGACGTCTACCTCCCCCTCTCCCGGCTCCTCAACCTCTACGTCGGCGCCACGGACGGCCTGCGCGGCGCGCTGAACACCTTCCTCGGCGAGCAGGGCTCCCAGTCCGGCACCCCGTTCGTGATAGGGGTGGCCGGTTCGGTGGCCGTCGGCAAGTCCACGGTCGCCCGCCTGCTGCAGGCACTGCTCTCCCGCTGGCCGGAGCACCCCCGCGTGGAGCTGGTCACCACGGACGGCTTCCTGCTGCCCACCCGGGACCTGGAGGCCCGCGGCCTGATGTCGCGCAAGGGGTTCCCGGAGTCCTACGACCGCCGCGCCCTGACCCGCTTCGTCGCCGACATCAAGGCCGGCAAGGCCGAGGTGAGCGCCCCGGTCTACTCCCACCTCATCTACGACATCGTCCCGGACCAGCGGCTGGTGGTGCGCCGCCCGGACATCCTGATCGTCGAAGGGCTGAACGTCCTGCAGCCCGCCCTGCCCGGCAAGGACGGCCGCACCCGCGTCGGCCTCGCCGACTACTTCGACTTCAGCGTCTACGTCGACGCGAGCGCCGAGGACATCGAGCGCTGGTACCTGAACCGCTTCAAGAAGCTCCGTCAGACGGCGTTCCAGAAGCCGGACTCCTACTTCCGCAAGTACACCCAGGTCTCCGAGGACGAGGCCCTCGCCTACGCCCGCACCCTGTGGCGCACCATCAACAAGCCCAACCTGGTGGAGAACATCGCCCCCACCCGGGGCCGGGCCACCCTGGTCCTGCGCAAGGGCCCGGACCACAAGGTGCAGCGCCTGCGGCTGCGCAAACTGTAGAAAGGCGCCATGCTGCACGTGCGCCTGATCACGCCGTCCGACCGCACCGACGACGTGGTGAACCTGATCGAGCGGTCGGTCGGCACCACCCATCTGGTCGTGCTGCCGGGCGCGGCCCGCAGGCCGGCCGGTGACGTCGTCACCTGTGACGTGGTCCGCGAGGCGGGCGACGAGCTGATCAGCGGCCTCCACGACCTCGGCGTGCACCGCACCGGCGCCATCACCGTGCAGGGCCTCGACCTGGCCCTGTCCGCCAGCGCGGACGAGGCCGAGCACGAGTCCCCGGGCGAGAGCACCGACGCCGTTCTGTGGGAGCAGTTGGAGGAGGTGACGTACGACGAGTCCTCGCTGTCCGTCACCTACGTCGCCTTCATCACGCTGGCGACGATGATCGCGGCCTGCGGTGTCGTCCTGGACAACGCGATCCTGATCGTCGGCGCCATGGCCGTCGGCCCGGAGTTCGGCCCGCTGGCCGGCATCTCCACCGCGATCGTGCAGCGCACCCCGCGCCTCGCGCTGCGCTCCCTGGTCGCCCTGCTGGTCGGCTTCGCCGCGGCGATCGCGGTGACCGCCGGGTTCAGCGTCCTCATGGACGCGGTCAGCCTGTTCACCAAGGGCCGGCTGGAGAGCGAGCGCCCCAACACCGGCTTCGTCTACGCGCCCGACTGGTTCTCGTTCGTCGTGGCGCTCCTGGCCGGAACGGCCGGCACCCTGTCGCTGACCTCCGCCAAGTCAGGGGCCCTGGTGGGTGTGGCCATCTCGGTGACCACGATCCCGGCCGCCGCCAACGCCGCCGTGGCCCTGATCTACGGCGATTTCTTCCAGACCCTGCGCTCGTCCCAGCAGCTCCTGCTCAACCTGGGCGCCATCATCCTGGCGGGGACGATGACGCTGCTGGCCCAGAAGTACTTCTGGCGACGCCGGCGCGATCGTTCCGGGTGGCGGAAGCCGTCCTGACCCCGCCCCCGGAACCCGGTCCTCAGCCCAGCGCCGACTTCACCACGTCCGCCAGCCGCCCGGCGACGGCCCGCGCCTGCTCGATGTCCGCGGCCTCGACCATCACCCGCACCAGCGGCTCGGTGCCGGAGGACCGCAGCAGCACCCGCCCGGTCGAACCCAGCTCCCGCTCGGCCTCGGTGACCGCCGCCGCCAGCTCGGCCGACGTGGTGACCCGCGCCTTGTCGACGTCCGGGACGTTGACCAGCACCTGCGGCAGTCGCTCCATGACGGACGCCAGCTCCCGGAGCGTCCGGCCGGTCTCGGCGATCCTGGCCGCGAGCATCAGCCCGGTGAGCGTGCCGTCACCGGTCGTCGCGTGGTCGAGGATGATCACGTGGCCGGACTGCTCGCCGCCGAGCGCGTAGCCGTGCTCTTTCATGGACTCCAGCACATAGCGGTCGCCGACCGCCGTCTGGACGAGCTTCAGCCCCTCGCGCTCCAGCGCCAGCTTGAACCCGAGGTTGGACATCACGGTGGCGACGACGGTGTCCGACCGCAGCGCCCCGCGCTCGCGCATCGCCAGTCCGATCACCGCGAGGATCTGGTCGCCGTCGACCTCCTCGCCCGTGTGGTCCACGGCGAGGCACCGGTCGGCGTCCCCGTCGTGAGCGATGCCGAGGTCGGCGCCGTGCGCGACGACGGCCTCCTTCAGCAGGCCGAGGTGGGTCGAGCCGCAGCCGTCGTTGATGTTGAGCCCGTCCGGCTCGGCACCGATGGTGATGACCTCGGCCCCGGCCCGCGAGAACGCCTCCGGGGAGACCCGGGCGGCGGCCCCGTGCGCCTCGTCCAGGACGATCTTCAGCCCGTCGAGCCGGTTCGGCAGCACCCCGATCAGGTGGGCGACGTACCGGTCGAAGCCCTCGTCGTACGAGCGCACCCGGCCGACGCCGGACCCGGTGGGCCGCTCCCACGGCTCCCCGCGCTTGTGCTCCTCGTACACGGTCTCGATCTTGTCCTCCAGTTCGTCGGCGAGCTTGTGGCCGCCGCGGGCGAAGAACTTGATCCCGTTGTCGGGCATGGCGTTGTGGCTGGCGGAGAGCATGACCCCGAGGTCGGCGCCCAGCGCGCCCGTCAGGTACGCGACGGCCGGCGTCGGCAGCACACCGACCCGCAGCACGTCGACGCCGGCGCTGGCGAGGCCGGCGACGACCGCGGCCTCCAGGAACTCCCCGGACGCACGCGGGTCCCGCCCCACGACCGCCGTCGGCCGGTGGCCCTCGAAGGTGCCCGCCTCGGCCAGTACGTGCGCCGCCGCGACGGACAGCCCGAGAGCCATCTCGGCCGTCAGATCCGCGTTGGCGACACCGCGCACGCCGTCCGTGCCGAAGAGTCGTCCCACTTGTCCTCCTGAGGAAGCGTCAGTTCCCAAAACACACAGTCACAGAGTCATACCGTCACGCGGTCGCACAAGCCTTAGAACGTCTTGTGTCGTTATACGCCCGTAGGCGGTGATATACGAACGCCCCGACGGCACTGTGGCGTGCCGCCGGGGCGTTCGGAGTACGTGCAGGCAGCGGGCGCTTAGCGCTTGCTGTACTGCGGCGCCTTGCGGGCCTTCTTCAGACCGGCCTTCTTGCGCTCGACCGCACGGTCGTCGCGGCGGAGGAAGCCGGCCTTCTTGAGCGCGCCGCGGTTGTTGTCGACGTCGGCCTCGTTCAGCGCGCGGGCGACACCGAGACGGAGCGCACCGGCCTGACCGGAGACACCGCCACCGGCGATGCGGGCGATGACGTCGTAGCGGCCCTCGAGCTCCAGGACCTTGAACGGCTCGTTGACTTCCTGCTGGTGCACCTTGTTGGGGAAGTAGTCCTCAAGGGTGCGACCGTTGATCTTCCACTTGCCGGTGCCCGGGACGATCCGGACGCGGGCGATGGCGTTCTTGCGACGGCCCAGGCCGGCGGCCGGCTGGGGCTCACCGAAGCGCGAGGCGAGGGACTCGGAGGTGTACTCACCCTCCACCGGAACCTCGGACTCGGTGGTGTAGCTGTCGATGTCAAGCTCTTCGAGCGGCTGCTCGGCAGTGGTCTCGGCCACGATGCTCCTCAGATTCTCTTCAGTCTTAGGGGGTGGCCGGACTTACTGCGCGACCTGGGTGATCTCGAACGGCACCGGCTGCTGGGCAGCGTGCGGGTGCTGGTCGCCCGAGTAGACCTTCAGCTTGGAGAGCATCTGACGGCCCAGGGTGTTCTTGGGGAGCATGCCCTTGACGGCCTTCTCGACGGCCTTCTCGGGGTTCTTCGCCAGCAGCTCGTCGTAGCGCACGGAGCGCAGACCGCCCGGGTACCCGGAGTGGCGGTACGCCATCTTCTGGGTCCGCTTGTTGCCGGAGAGGTGCACCTTGTCGGCGTTGATGATGATGACGAAGTCACCAGCGTCGACGTGCGGGGCGTAGATCGGCTTGTGCTTGCCGCGGAGGAGCGTGGCGGCGGTGGTGGCCAGACGGCCCAGGACGACGTCCTGAGCGTCAATGACGTGCCACTGGCGCGTCACATCGCCGGGCTTGGGGCTGTACGTACGCACGGTTCGTAGCCTTCGCTTCGAGTGAATGGTCCTGACAAGGTCACCGAAACGATCACGACAGCCCTGACCGCATGGCGGCGACGCATACCGCGTACATGGGGTCGCTGGTCATCGGCCCGGTGGACCGGTGTAAGGGCCCGTCCCGTGAGAATGAGCAAGCCAATACACAACGACTAGGCAGAATACCCGTGCCCCGGCCGAAGGGTCAAAACGACCCCGGCGCCACCCCCACGGCGCGTCTGTCTCCGCGGGCCCCCAGGCCGGGACGCCGGGGCGGCCACCGCCCCTCGGTCCCCCCTCCTCCCCCGGCACACACCCCGGCGACCGGGCACCCGCGGCCCCGCACGGACCGCCCCCCGGACCGACCCCGGGACCGACCCGCGGCCCGGCGCGGACCGCCCCACGGACCAGCCACGGACCAGCCACGGCCGGCCTACGCCCGACAGCGCGGGCCGGCATGCCGCCACCGCCACGGGCCGGCGCCAAGGCGGTGGTGGCCGCGGTGGTGGTGGGGTGCGGCGGCACGAAGCGTGGCCGCGCGGAGGGCGGCGGCGAGGTCACCGCCCGGCTCCCCGAGAGGCGCGTCCGGCGTCGTCCGGGCGCCGGACGGCGCCACCGCCCGCTTCCACCGGCCCGGGGCCCCGCCCCGGCGCGCCGCCGCCACGCGGGCCCGGGCGCCGCCCGGTGACCCGAGCCCGCGTCTTGACCGCCCCCACGAGCACCCCCAGCGTCGCCGCGCCCCGGACGGCCCGGCAGCGGGCCGCCTCCGGATACGGCCCCACGACCCCCGTTCACCTGCGACACCACCAGCACCACCAGCACCACCAGCACCACCGGCAGCCAGAATCACGGCCCCGGGCCACCGCCCCCCTCGTACGGCACCCCCGCGAGCAGCACCGGCAGCACCGGCAGCACCACCGCACCAAGCACCCGGAGATGTCGCTTATGGTCCGGTTCATCAGGGCAACGCTGAGGCGGCTACGGGCCGTTGGGTCGGACCAGCACACCCCGAGCCCCGTCTAAGATGCGCCCCATGAGCTATGGGCAGGGGGGGTCTCAGTCCCAGTGGGATCCCTGGAAACCGAACTCCGAGCAGCCGTGGAACAGCGGCGCTGACGGACAGAGCCCGGACTGGGCCGCGCTCGCCGAGGCGTCCGAGACCCGCAACAAGCGGCGTCGGCTGCTGTTCATCGGCGGGGGCGCCCTCGCGGTGGTCGGCGTGGGCGCCGCCGTCGCCATGGCCGTCGTCTCCGCGAACAGCGACGACCCCAACCGGCCGACCTCCTCGCTGCCCGCGAGCGGGCTGCCGAGCGCGTCCGGCACCCCGTCCTTCGCGCCGACCAGCGCCCCGCCGCCGCTGGACCCGAAGGAGTTCGTGTCCAGCAAGACCAAGGACACCGCGCCCAACGGACCGAACGTCATGTTCCCGGGCACCCAGCTCACCATGGGCTCGGCCGTGTACAAGAAGGGCGCGACGGCCGACACCCAGGACTGCGTGGCCGCCACCCAGGGCACCCTGCCGAAGGTCCTCAAGGACAACGGCTGCACCCGCCTGATGCGCGTCACCTACACCAGGAACGGCATGGCCGTCACCGTCGGCGTCGCCGTCTTCGACAGCGAGGCCCAGGCCCTGAAGGCGAAGAAGGCCGCCGACAAGAAGAGCATCGTGCGCGCCCTGTCCGGCAAGGGCGTCCCCGCCTTCTGCAACGCCGCGATCTGCCGCTCGACGACCAACTCCTACGGCCGGTACGCCTACTTCACCCTCACCGGCTTCACCAACGGCAAGGACGTGACGACGAAGGACACGCCGGTCTTCACCGCCGGCGACGACCTCGCCGAGTTCACGTTCCAGCAGATCCGCAAGCGCGGCGAGGCACAGGCGTCGGCTGCGGCGGAGCGGTAGGAGCGGCGCTCAGCAGCACCCCGCGCCGGGAAGCGACCGCTTGTTGCGCGCTTCCCGGCTGCGCGCCGCCAGCAACTCGTCGGCGGGATAGCCGACCTGCTCCAGCGTCAGCCCGTGCGGCCGTACGACGTGGACGGCCGAGTCGCGCACCCCGGCGGCCAGCACCTTGCCGGGCCAGTCGGCCGGCCGGTGCCCGTCCCCGACGAACAGCAGCGCCCCGATCAGCGACCGCACCATGTTGTGGCAGAACGCGTCGGCCCGGACGGTCGCGGTGATGATCCCGTCGTCGCCCTTGACCAGGCTCAGCTCCTGGAGGGTGCGGATGGTGGTGGCGCCCTCCCGCTTCTTGCAGTAGGCGGCGAAGTCGTGCTCGCCCAGCAGCGCCCGGGCCGCCTCGTTCATCGCGTCGACGTCGAGCGGCCAGTCGTGCCACAGCACGTGGTTGCGCAGCAGCGGGTCCACCCCGCCGGGGTTGTCGGTGACCCGGTAGGCGTAGCGCCGCCAGACCGCCGAGAACCGTGCGTCGAACCCGCTCGGCGCCTCCCGGAGCGCCCACACCCGCACGTCCCGGTCCAGTCGCCCCGCGAGCCGCTTGAGCAGCTTCTCGTGGTGCTCCCGCCACACCGCCTCCGGCAGGTCCACATGGGCGACCTGCCCCCGCGCGTGCACACCGGCGTCCGTCCGCCCGGCGACGGTCAGCTCGTACGTCTCCCGGGACCGCGTCACGGTCCGCAACGCGTCCTCGATCTCCCCCTGGACGGTCCGCCGCCCGCCGGCCTGCTTGGCCCACCCGGAGAACGCGGTCCCGTCGTACGACAGATCGAGCCGGACGCGGACATGACCGGGCGCTGCTTCATCACTCACGTACAGATCCTCTCAGGTACACGAAAGCGGGCCCGCTCCGGGAAGGAACGGGCCCACTCACGCGCCCCACAGGGGCGCGGGGAACCGCGCGAACAACCGCAGCGGCGCCGCAGTCGAAGGACGGCCTTACGCCTCCTTGGACTCCTCGGCCGGCGCCTCGGTCGCCTCGTCGGCCTTGGTCTCCTCGACCTTGGCCTCCTCGGCCTCCTTGACCGCACGCTTGGTGGCGGCCTCGGCCTCGCCCACGGCGTTCTGCTGCACCGTCAGCGCCTCGACCAGCTCGATGACCGCCATGGGCGCGTTGTCGCCGCGACGGTTGCCGATCTTGGTGATGCGGGTGTAGCCGCCGGGACGGTTCTCGTACCGCGGGCCGATCTCGGTGAAGAGCGTGTGGACGATGCCCTTGTCCGTGATGACCTGGAGCACCTGACGGCGGTTGTGAAGGTCACCCTTCTTCGCCTTGGTGATCAGACGCTCGGCGTACGGCCGCAGACGGCGGGCCTTCGCCTCGGTGGTGGTGATGCGGCCGTGCTCGAAGAGGCTCTTCGCCAGGTTCGCGAGGAGCAGCTTCTCGTGCGCGGCGCTGCCGCCCAGACGGGCACCCTTGGTGGGCTTCGGCATGATCTTTCTCCTGTGTGTCTGCCCCGGCCGTATCAGGTACCGGGGTCAGTATCCGAGCAGACGGTTGTCTGTCGAAGATCCAGGCCCCCGAAGGGGCCTGGAAGGGGCGCGGGGCCGCTGCATTCGCGGCTCCGCCGCGCGGGCGCGGCCGGCCACGACCAGCCCGCGGACGCAGTACGGACTCCCCGCGGAGCGCTCAGTACTGCTCGGTCTCGACGAACCCGGCGTCCGCGTCGTCGTCGGCGCCGAAGGCGTCCGCGGCGGCGGTCGGGTCGAATCCGGGCGGGCTGTCCTTCAGGGCCAGGCCCATGCCGGCCAGCTTCGCCTTGACCTCGTCGATCGACTTCGCACCGAAGTTGCGGATGTCGAGCAGGTCGGCCTCGGAGCGGGCGACGAGCTCACCCACGGAGTGGATGCCCTCGCGCTTGAGGCAGTTGTAGGAGCGGACCGTGAGCTCCAGCTCCTCGATCGGCAGCGCCAGGTCGGCGGCCAGGGCGGCGTCCGTGGGGGACGGGCCCATGTCGATGCCCTCGGCGTCGATGTTCAGCTCGCGGGCGAGACCGAACAGCTCGACCAGGGTCTTACCGGCGGAGGCCATGGCGTCACGGGGACGCATCGCCTGCTTGGTCTCGACGTCGACGATCAGCTTGTCGAAGTCGGTGCGCTGCTCGACACGCGTGGCCTCGACCTTGTACGTGACCTTCAGCACGGGGCTGTAGATGGAGTCGACCGGGATACGGCCGATCTCCTGGCCCACCTGCTTGTTCTGCACGGCGGAGACGTAGCCGCGACCGCGCTCGACGGTCAGCTCCATCTCCAGCTTGCCCTTGCCGTTGAGCGTGGCGAGGACGAGGTCGGGGTTGTGCACCTCGACACCGGCCGGCGGCGCGATGTCGGCGGCGGTGACCAGACCCGGGCCCTGCTTGCGCAGGTACATCACGACCGGCTCGTCGTGCTCCGAGGAGACGACCAGCTGCTTGATGTTGAGGATCAGGTCGGTGACGTCCTCCTTGACGCCCGGCACGGTGGTGAACTCGTGCAGCACGCCGTCGATCCGGATGCTGGTGACGGCGGCACCGGGGATCGAGGACAGGAGGGTACGGCGCAGGGAGTTGCCGAGGGTGTAGCCGAAGCCCGGCTCCAGCGGCTCGATCACGAACCGGGAGCGGAATTCGTCGACGACCTCTTCGGTCAACGAGGGACGCTGAGCGATCAGCATGTGTGGATCAGATCCTTCTTTCGTGGACGCCCGCTATTTGACGCCCGACGGAAACCGCACCTGTGAGAAGTGCGGGTATTGCAAGGGTACGGGCGATACGGCGCCTTGCAGAGCCGTACCGCCCGAAACCACAGACCGTGACGAAGCGGTCGTCAGACGCGACGACGCTTCGGCGGACGGCAGCCGTTGTGCGGGGTCGGGGTGACGTCCTGGATGGAGCCGACCTCGAGGCCCGTGGCCTGCAGGGAGCGGATGGCGGTCTCACGACCGGCGCCCGGGCCCTTGACGAACACGTCGACCTTGCGCATGCCGTGCTCCTGAGCGCGGCGGGCGGCCGACTCGGCGGCCATCTGCGCGGCGAACGGCGTGGACTTGCGCGAGCCCTTGAAGCCGACGTGGCCGGCGGAGGCCCACGAGATCACGTTGCCGGTCGGGTCCGTGATGGACACGATCGTGTTGTTGAACGTGCTCTTGATGTGCGCCTGGCCGTGCGCGACGTTCTTCTTTTCCTTGCGGCGCACCTTCTTGGCAGCGCCCTGACGTCCCTTGGGGGGCATGTCTGAATCTCCTACGGGAGGTGGTCGGTCCTACAGCGAAGACCGCTGGACGGCGTGTCCGCTGCGGACTACTTCTTGCCCGGCTTCTTCTTGCCGGCGATGGCGCGACGCGGGCCCTTGCGGGTGCGGGCGTTGGTGCTGGTGCGCTGACCGCGGACGGGCAGGCCGCGGCGGTGACGCAGACCCTGGTAGCAGCCGATCTCGACCTTGCGGCGGATGTCGGCCTGGATCTCGCGACGGAGGTCACCCTCGGTCTTGATGTTGTTGTCCACGAACTCGCGGATCGCGACGAGCTGCTCTTCGCTCAGGTCGCGGACGCGGGTGTTCGGGTCGACGCCGGTGGCGGCCAGCGTCTGCTGCGAAAGGGTCCGGCCGATGCCGAACACGTAGGTGAGGGCGACCTCCACGCGCTTGTCGCGCGGGATGTCAACACCGGAAACGCGTGCCATTCAATGGCTCCTGGTGATCTTCGGAGGTCTTCCACAGAGCCGGCTCCCAGCCGCCGTACCAGGTACGAACTGGGTCCCCAGCCTCCGAACCGGGGGTGTCAGGCGCGAAGGAATCCCCGCCTGGGCTCTGCGTATGAACAAATTCAGCTCGCGTCGCGCGAAGTCTCTGCGATAGAGGTGCAGAGGGTGTGATCCGTGTGCGTCAGCCCTGGCGCTGCTTGTGGCGCGGGTTGTCGCAAATGATCATGACCCGGCCGTGACGGCGGATCACCCTGCACTTGTCGCAGATCTTCTTGACGCTCGGCTTGACCTTCATTGGGTGAGGTTCTCCGGGTCAGTGCCATCGCCGCGGGAGGCCCGGGGCGCGGGCAAGATCTACTTGTACCGGTAGACGATCCGGCCACGCGTCAGGTCGTAAGGAGACAGCTCCACCACGACCCGGTCGTCAGGGAGAATGCGGATGTAGTGCATGCGCATCTTGCCGCTGATGTGTGCCAGGACCTGGTGGCCGTTCTGGAGCTCGACCCTGAACATGGCGTTCGGCAGAGACTCGACGACAGTGCCCTCGATCTCGATGGCACCTTGCTTCTTGGCCACGCTTTGCCCTTCGAATCGACTACCTTGATCGACTCACTGTGAGCGCACGAAGACATGCGGACACACAAGAGCCGACGAGTCAGTCTACGTCAGGCCACCCGGAAACACGAATCGAGGGAGTCTGCCCACCCTCGATGGTCGTTACGCCAGCGGATCCGGTGCCGCCGTGACGCCGTACTCCGCCAGCTTCGCCCGGCCGCAGTCCGGGGCCGTCAGGACCAGGGGGCCCTGCTCGGTCAGGGCCACCGAGTGCTCCCAGTGCGAGGACCAGGTGCCGTCCGTCGTGATGACGGTCCAGTCGTCCTCCAGGACCTTGGTCCGGGGGGTGCCGAGGGAGACCATGGGCTCGATGGCCAGGCAGAAGCCGGGGACCAGCTTGGGGCCCTTGCCGCGGCGCCGGTCGACGTAGTTCAGCAGGTGCGGGTCCATGTGCATCTCGGTGCCGATGCCGTGGCCGCCGTAGTCCTCGATGATGCCGTAGCGGCCGCCGCCCGGCTTCGGCTGGCGCCGGATATAGGTCTCGATGGCCTTGGAGACGTCCACGAGGCGGTTGCCCTGCCGCATGGCCGCGATCCCGGCCCACATCGACTCCTCGGTGACCCGGGACAGCTCGACCAGCTCCGGAGCGTGACCGGAGCCCACGAAGGCCGTGTAGGCGGCGTCACCGTGCCAGCCGTCGATGATCGCGCCGGCGTCGATGGAGATGATGTCGCCGTCCTTGAGGACGACGTCCTCGGAGGGGATGCCGTGCACCACGACGTCGTTGACGGAGGTGCAGATGGTGGCCGGGAAGCCGCCGTAGCCGAGGAAGTTCGACTTCGCGCCGTGCTCGGCGATCACCTTGCGGGCGACCTCGTCCAGGTCCTTGGTGGTCGCACCCGGTACCGCCGCCTCACGCGTGGCGGCGTGAATGGCGGCGACCACCAGCCCGGCCGCACGCATCTTGGCGATCTGCTCGGGGCTCTTGATCTGCACCATGGGAAGCCTGCGCTCTCCGTCACTCACGTCAACCGATTACCTACACAACACTAGGCCGTGGCACCCGGGAGGGGCGCCACGGCCAGGTCGGCCGACGGCTACTCGCCGTCGCCCTCGCGCTTCAGCGCCGCCAGCGCACGGCCGGTCACCTCGTCCACCGGGCCCATGGCCTCGATGGTCACCACCAGGCCCTGGGCCTTGTAGTAGTCGATGATCGGCTCGGTCTGCGTGTGGTAGACCTCCAGCCGCTTGCGGACGGTCCCCTCGGTGTCGTCGTCGCGCTGGTACAGCTCACCGCCGCAGACGTCGCACACGCCGTCCTTCGCCGGCTTCTTGTACGACACGTGGAAGACGTGCGCGGAGTCGTTGCGGCAGATGCGCCGACCGGCGATCCGCTTGACGACCTCCTCCTCGGGGGCTTCGAGGTCGAGTACCGCGTCCAGCTTGATGGCCTCGGTCTTGAGCAGCTCGTCGAGCGCCTGGGCCTGCGAGACATTGCGCGGGAAACCGTCCAGCAGGAAACCGCCCTCGGCGTCGGGCTGCTCCATGCGGTCCTTGGCCATCGCGATGGTCACCTCGTCGGGGACGAGGTTGCCGGCGTCCATGTAGGACTTCGCGAGCTTCCCGAGCTCCGTCTGCTGGCTGATGTTGGCTCGGAACAGGTCGCCCGTGGAGATGTGCGGGACGCGCAGCTTCTCAGCAAGGCGAGTGGCCTGCGTGCCCTTTCCGGCACCCGGCGGCCCGACGAGGACGATTCGCATCAGCGGAGGAACCCTTCGTAATTGCGCTGCTGGAGCTGGCTCTCGATCTGCTTCACCGTCTCCAGGCCCACACCCACGATGATCAGGATGGAGGTCCCGCCGAACGGGAAGTTCTGGTTCGCCCCGAAACCAACCAACGCCATCGTCGGCACGAGAGCAATCAGACCCAAGTACAGCGAACCCGGCCAGGTGATCCGGTTGAGCACGTACGAGAGGTACTCAGCGGTCGGTCGGCCAGCCCGGATGCCCGGGATGAAGCCACCATACTTCTTCATGTTGTCGGCGACTTCCTCGGGGTTGAAGGAGATCGCCACATAGAAGAACGCGAAGAAAACGATCAGCAAGAAGTACATGCTGATGTAAATGGGGTGGTCGCCCTTGGTCAGGTTGGCCTCGATCCACCGCTTCCAGCTGGAGTCGCTGTCGGAGAACTGCGCGATCAGGGCCGGGATGTAGAGCAGCGACGAGGCGAAGATGACCGGGATCACACCGGCCTGGTTCACCTTCAGCGGGATGTACGTCGAGGTACCGCCGTAGGAACGGCGGCCGATCATGCGCTTCGCGTACTGGACGGGGATCCGGCGCTGGGCCTGCTCGACGAAGACCACCAGGCCGACCATGACCAGGCCGACCGCGATGACGGTGCCGAACTCGATCCAGCCCTGAGCGAGGGTGCCCTGCTTCTTGATGGCCCACAGCGCGGACGGGAAGGTCGCGGCGATCGAGATGAACATCAGGATCGACATGCCGTTGCCGATGCCGCGGTCGGTGATCAGCTCACCGAGCCACATGACGACGGCGGTACCGGCGGTCATGGTGATGACCATGGTGATGGTCGTGAAGATGGCGGTGTCCGGGACGATGCTCGACGCGACCGTGCAGCCGGAGAAGAGAGCGCCGCTGCGGGCCGTGGCCACCAGGCCGGTGCCCTGGAGGATGGCGAGGGCCACCGTCAGGTACCGGGTGTACTGGGTGATCTTCGCCGTGCCGGCCTGGCCCTCCTTCTTGAGGGCTTCCAGGCGTGGGATCACCACGGTCAGCAGCTGGAGGATGATGCTCGCCGTGATGTACGGCATGATGCCCAGCGCGAAGACCGTGATCTGCAGCAGCGCGCCGCCGCTGAACATGTTGACCAGTCCGAAGAGGCCCTGGTTGCCGGACGCCTCGTCCACACACTGCTGGACGGACTTGTAGTCGACGCCCGGGATCGGGATGTGGGTACCGACCCGGTAGACCACGATGATGCCGAGCGTGAAGAGCAGCTTCTTGCGCAGGTCGGGCGTCCTGAACGCCCGGGCGAACGCGGTGAGCACGGTGCCTCCTGCGACCCCCGCGCATCTGCGTCAAGGGTGACGGTCTTGAGGTTCGACGGATACAGAAAAAGAACAGTGCAGGCCACCTTACCGGCGACACTGCCCCCCTAGGAACGACCAACCGGGGATGCCCCATTTGTAGGGCATCCCCGGTCGGGATCGCTCATGTCACTGACACGTCCGAGTGGTTCAGACGAGCTCGGTGACGGTGCCGCCGGCGGCGGTGATCTTCTCCTTGGCGGAGCCGGAGACGGCGTCGACCGTCACCTGCAGCGCCACGGAGATCTCGCCCTGGCCGAGGACCTTGACGAGGCTGTTCTTGCGAACGGCGCCCTTGGCGACCAGGCTCTCGACGGTGACCTCGCCACCCTCGGGGTAGAGCGCGGCCAGCTTGTCGAGGTTCACGACCTGGTACTCGGTCTTGAACGGGTTCTTGAAGCCCTTCAGCTTCGGGAGACGCATGTGGAGGGGCATCTGCCCGCCCTCGAAGCGCTCCGGAACCTGGTAACGGGCCTTGGTGCCCTTGGTACCACGACCGGCCGTCTTACCCTTCGACGCCTCACCACGACCCACACGGGTCTTGGCGGTCTTGGCGCCCGGGGCGGGACGGAGGTTGTGGATCTTGAGCGGGTTGTTCTCCGCCATGATCAGTCGACCTCCTCGACCGTCACGAGGTGGCGGACGGTGTGCACCATGCCGCGGAACTCGGGGCGGTCCTCCTTGACGACCACGTCGCCCAGGCGCTTCAGGCCCAGGGAACGCAGGGTGTCACGGTGGTTCTGCTTGCTGCCGATGTAGGACTTCGTCTGCGTGATCTTGAGCTGCGCCATGATTACGCACCCGCCCCGGCACGCGCACGCAGCAGGGCCGCGGGAGCGACGTCCTCGAGGGGCAGACCGCGGCGGGCCGCGATCTCCTCGGGACGCTGCAGGCCCTTCAGGGCCTCCACGGTGGCGTGCACGATGTTGATCGCGTTGTCGGAGCCGAGCGACTTCGACAGCACGTCGTGGATACCGGCGCACTCCAGCACGGCACGCACGGGACCACCGGCGATCACACCGGTACCCGGCGAAGCCGGCTTGAGGAGAACGACACCGGCGGCCTTCTCACCCTGGATGGGGTGAGGGATGGTGCCCTGGATCCGGGGGACCTTGAAGAAGTGCTTCTTGGCCTCCTCAACGCCCTTGGCGATGGCGGCCGGCACCTCCTTGGCCTTGCCGTAACCGACACCCACGGTGCCGTCACCGTCGCCCACCACGACCAGCGCGGTGAAGCTGAAGCGACGACCACCCTTCACAACCTTGGCGACGCGGTTGATCGCGACAACGCGCTCAACGTACGCGGTCTTCTCGGCGGCAGCAGCGCCGCCGTCACGGCCCTTCCGGTCCCGCCGCTCGCCGCCACCGGCACCGCCACCGCGGCGCTGGGGTCCAGCCATTGGAATTACCTCTCTCTGTTTCCGCTAGCGCTACGGAACCGGCTCAGAACTTGAGCCCGGCCTCGCGGGCGGCGTCCGCCAGGGCCGCGATGCGGCCGGCGTACTGGTTGCCACCACGGTCGAACACGACGGCCTCGACACCGGCGGCCTTGGCACGCTCGGCGACCAGGGCGCCGACCTTCTTGGCCTGCGAGGACTTGTCCTCGGCACCGCGGATCGACGCGTCCAGGGAGGACGCCGACGCCAGGGTGTGGCCCTTCAGGTCGTCGATCACCTGCGCCACGATGTGGCGGTTGGAGCGGGTCACGACCAGACGGGGGCGCTCGGCCGTACCGTTGATCCGCTTGCGGATCCGGAGGTGACGGCGCTTGATCGCGGCGCGCTTGTAGGCGTCGCCCTTCAGGATCTTCTGCCCGTATGCCATGGCTTACTTACCCGCCTTTCCGACCTTGCGGCGGATGACTTCGCCCTCGTACTTGACGCCCTTGGCCTTGTACGGGTCGGGCTTGCGCAGCTTGCGGATGTTGGCCGCGACCTCGCCCACCTTCTGCTTGTCGATGCCCTCGACCTGGAATCGGGTCGGGGTCTCCACCTTGAAGGTGATGCCCTCGGGCGCCTCGACGGTGATCGGGTGGCTGTAACCGAGCGCGAACTCGAGGTTCGAGCCCTTCGCGGCCACGCGGTAACCGACACCGCTGATCTCGAGCTTCTTCACGTAACCCTGGGTCACGCCGGTGATCATGTTCGCCACCAGCGTGCGGGACAGGCCGTGCAGGGCCTTGCTCTGACGCTCGTCGTTGGGGCGGGTCACCTGCAGGGTGCCGTCCTCGCCCTTGGCGATGTCGATCGGAGCAGCAACGGTGTGGGTCAGCTCGCCCTTGGGGCCCTTGACCTTCACCGTGCG
Organism: Streptomyces sp. bgisy159; assembly: GCF_057707805.1. Lineage (NCBI taxonomy): Bacteria > Bacillati > Actinomycetota > Actinomycetes > Kitasatosporales > Streptomycetaceae > Streptomyces > Streptomyces sp. bgisy159. Next base: position 195,782 of record NZ_JBYIQX010000002.1, read on the forward strand.
GCCGTCGATGGTGACGTCCACGCCGGCGGGAACCGCGATGGGGAGCTTGCCGATGCGCGACATAGCTGTTTCCTCCGTTCCCTTCTGCTACCAGACGTAGGCGAGGACTTCCCCACCCACGCCCTTCTTGCCGGCCTGCTTGTCGGTGAGGAGCCCGTGCGACGTGGAGATGATCGCCACGCCCAGGCCGCCGAGCACCTTCGGCAGGTTGGTGGACTTCGCGTACACCCGGAGACCGGGCTTGGAGATCCGCTTGATGCCCGCGATGGAGCGCTCACGGTTGGGGCCGAACTTCAGCTCCAGGACGAGGTTCTTGCCGACCTCGGCGTCCTCGACCTTCCAGCCCGTGATGAAGCCCTCCTGCTGGAGGATCTCCGCGATGTGAGACTTGATCTTGGACGCCGGCATCGTCACGGAGTCGTGGTACGCCGAGTTCGCGTTACGCAGACGCGTCAGCATGTCTGCGATCGGATCAGTCATGGTCATGAATTGGCCTGTGGCCTTTCTCGCCGGGGTTTCCTATATGCGCCATCCCTCTCCCCGTACTTCTCAGACGGGACGGGTGCGGTGCGGGGACCTACGGCGTAGTAAGTCGTTCAGGGCGGCAGAGGCCCAACCCTCCCAGCCTAAGGCATGCGGGGAGGGGCCTCTGCCGTCCCGGTTGCTTACCGAGAGGTCCAGGAATCCCTGAAAGCAGGGATTACCAGGAGCTCTTGGTCACGCCCGGCAGCTCGCCACGGTGAGCCATCTCACGAAGGCACACGCGGCACAGGCCGAACTTGCGGTAGACGGAGTGCGGACGACCGCAGCGCTGGCAGCGGGTGTACGCACGCACGCCGAACTTGGGCTTGCGAGCAGCCTTCGCGATGAGAGCCTTCTTCGCCATCTCGCTCACGCCTCCTTGAACGGGAAGCCGAGGTGACGGAGAAGGGCGCGGCCCTCTTCGTCGTTGGTCGCCGTGGTGACCACGGTGATGTCCATACCCCGGACACGGTCGATCTTGTCCTGGTCGATCTCGTGGAACATGACCTGCTCGGTGAGACCGAAGGTGTAGTTGCCACGGCCGTCGAACTGCTTGGGGGACAGACCGCGGAAGTCGCGGATGCGCGGCAGCGCGAGCGACAGGGTGCGGTCCAGGAACTCCCACATGCGGTCGCCACGGAGCGTGACGTGGGCACCGATCGGCTGGCCCTCACGCAGCTTGAACTGCGCGATGGACTTGCGGGCCTTGGTCACGGCCGGCTTCTGACCGGTGATCGTGGTGAGGTCGCGGATGGCGCCCTCGATCAGCTTGGAGTCGCGGGCGGCGTCGCCCACACCCATGTTGACCACGATCTTGACGAGGCCGGGAACCTGCATGACGTTCTCGTACTGGAACTGCTCACGCAGCTTGCCCGCGATCTCCTCGCGGTACTTCGTCTTCAGACGCGGAGTGGTGGTGGTAGCCATCAGATGTCCTCACCCGTCCGCTTGGCAACGCGGATCTTGTTGCCCTCGTCGTCGAAGCGGTAACCGACACGCGTGACGACCTTGTTGCCGTCCTTCTCCACGACCAGCTGGACGTTGGAGACGTGGATCGGGGCCTCGGTCGTGACGATGCCGCCGGCCTGGGAACCGCGAGCGGTCGGGCCGGCCTTGGTGTGCTTCTTGACCCGGTTGACACCCTCGACCAGGACGCGGTCCTCGCGGGGGAAGGCCGCGATGACCTTGCCCTGCTTGCCCTTGTCCTTACCGGTGATGACCTGGACCAGGTCGCCCTTCTTGATCTTCATGCTTACAGCACCTCCGGCGCGAGCGAGATGATCTTCATGAACTTCTTCTCGCGCAGCTCACGGCCGACCGGGCCGAAGATACGGGTGCCGCGAGGGTCGCCGTCGTTCTTCAGAATGACGGCGGCGTTCTCGTCGAAGCGGATGTACGAGCCGTCCGGGCGGCGGCGCTCCTTGACGGTGCGAACGATGACCGCCTTGACGACGTCACCCTTCTTCACGTTGCCACCGGGGATCGCGTCCTTGACGGTGGCGACGATGACGTCACCGATGCCCGCGTAGCGGCGACCGGAGCCACCGAGCACACGGATGCAAAGGATCTCCTTCGCACCAGTGTTGTCGGCGACACGCAGTCGCGACTCCTGCTGGATCACGTCTATCTCCTGTTTGTCTGCCGGTTCCCCGGGTGGGTGCGACACTTGCACACCCACCCGGAGCCTGGCGGAACTGTCCTGCGGGGTCTGCCCCGCAGGCGTACTTGTTGGAATTCCCTTGCGGGAATTACCTACTTGGCCTTCTCGAGGATCTCGACGACGCGCCAGCGCTTCGTCGCGGACAGCGGCCGGGTCTCCATGAGGAGGACGCGGTCGCCGACGCCCGCGGCGTTCTGCTCGTCGTGCGCCTTGAGCTTGTTGGTACGGCGGATGACCTTGCCGTACAGCGCGTGCTTGACACGGTCCTCGACGGCGACGACGACGGTCTTGTCCATCTTGTCGCTGACGACGAGACCCTCACGGGTCTTGCGGAAACCGCGCGCCTCGGTGCTGTTCTCAGTCACGTTCTTCTCGCTCATCAGGCGTTCTCCACCGTCTCGATGCCGAGCTCACGCTCACGCATGAGGGTGTAGATCCGGGCGATGTCCTTGCGGACCGCCTTGAGACGGCCGTGGTTCTCGAGCTGACCCGTGGCCGCCTGGAAGCGGAGGTTGAACAGCTCTTCCTTGGCCTCGCGGAGCTTGTTCAGCAGCTCCTCGTTGCCCAGCTCGCGCAGCTCGGACGCCTTGGTACCGGCCGACATCACGCTTCACCTGCCTCGCGCTTGACGATCCGGCACTTCATCGGCAGCTTGTGGGCCGCACGGGTCAGCGCCTCACGGGCGATCTTCTCGTTGGGGTACGACAGCTCGAACATCACGCGTCCGGGCTTGACGTTGGCGATCCACCACTCCGGAGAACCCTTACCGGAACCCATGCGGGTCTCGGCCGGCTTCTTCGTCAGCGGACGGTCCGGGTAGATGTTGATCCAGACCTTGCCGCCACGCTTGATGTGGCGGGTCATGGCGATACGAGCCGCCTCGATCTGGCGGTTCGTGACGTACGCCGGGGTCAGCGCCTGGATACCGTACTCGCCGAACGCAACCTGCGTCCCACCCTTGGACATGCCGCTGCGCTTCGGGTGGTGCTGCTTGCGGTGCTTGACCCTACGGGGGATCAGCATGGGTCAGCTCTCCTTTCCAGCAGCGCTGGGCTCGGCGGCCGGTGCCGCGGGCGCCTCGGCCGTGTTGGCCTCGGCCGCCGCGGCGGACTGCTGCGGCTTGCGACCGCGCCGCTCGCCACCGCGGCCACCACGGGCCGGGCGGTCGGCACCACCGCGGGACGGGCGGTTGCCCGCACGCGCGGCGGCGTTCTCGGCGCGGACCTCGGCGATGTTCTTGACGTCGCCCTTGTAGATCCAGACCTTCACGCCGATGCGGCCGAAGGTCGTCTTGGCCTCGAAGAAGCCGTAGTCCACGTTCGCGCGGAGCGTGTGCAGGGGCACGCGGCCCTCGCGGTAGAACTCCGAGCGGGACATCTCGGCGCCGCCGAGACGGCCACCGCACTGGATCTTGATGCCCTTGGCGCCGGCCTTCATGGCGGACTGCATGCTCTTGCGCATGGCCCGGCGGAAGGAGACGCGGGAGGAGAGCTGCTCGGCGACGGCCTGGGCGACCAGCTGGGCATCCGTCTCGGGGTTCTTGACCTCGAGGATGTTCAGCTGGACCTGCTTCTTCGTGAGCTTCTCGAGGTCACCGCGGATGCGGTCGGCCTCGGCGCCACGACGGCCGATGACGATGCCCGGACGCGCGGTGTGGATGTCCACGCGGACACGGTCACGGGTGCGCTCGATCTCGACCTTGGAGATGCCGGCGCGCTCCATGCCGGACGTCATCATCCGACGGATGGCGACGTCTTCCTTCACGTAGTCCTTGTAGGACTTGTCGGCGTACCAGCGGGACTTGAAGTCCGTGGTGACACCGAGCCGGAACCCGTGCGGGTTTACCTTCTGGCCCATTACCGGGTTCCTTCCTTGCTGCTGACGACCACGGTGATGTGGCTGGTCCGCTTGCGGATCCGGTAGGCGCGGCCCTGGGCACGCGGCCGGAACCGCTTCAGGGTCGGGCCCTCGTCGACGTAGGCCTCGGAGATGAAGAGGCTGTCGGCGTCGGTGTGGTCGTAGTTGTGCGCGGCGTTGGCGATGGCGCTGTCGAGCACCTTGCCGACGGGCACTGAGGCTGCCTGCGGAGCGAATCGCAGAACAGCCTGAGCCTCCGTGGCGTCCATGCCACGGATCAGGTCCACCACGCGGCGGGCCTTCATGGGCGTGACGCGGATGTACCGCGCCTGGGCCCTGGCTTCCATGGTTGTCCCTCTCAGTTACTTACGTGTCTGAATGCGATCCGCTGCTAGCGGCGCTTCGACTTCCGGTCGTCCTTGACGTGACCCCGGAAGGTGCGCGTCGGCGAGAACTCGCCGAGCTTGTGGCCGACCATCGACTCGGTGACGAACACCGGGATGTGGGTCTTGCCGTTGTGCACCGCGAGCGTGTGGCCGAGCATGGCCGGCACGATCATGGAGCGACGGGACCAGGTCTTGATGACGTTCTTGGTGCCGGCTTCGTTCTGGGCGTCCACCTTCTTGATCAGGTGGTCGTCGACGAAGGGCCCCTTCTTGAGACTGCGCGGCATCTAAACCCGCTCCTAGCGCTTCTTGTTCGTCTTGCGGCGGCGGACGATGTACTTGTTCGACGCCTTCTTGGGCGAACGAGTACGGCCTTCCTTCTGGCCCCACGGGGACACCGGGTGGCGACCACCGGAGGTCTTGCCCTCACCACCACCGTGCGGGTGGTCAACCGGGTTCATCGCCACACCGCGAACGGTCGGGCGGACGCCCAGCCAGCGCTTGCGGCCGGCCTTGCCCCAGTTGATGTTGGACTGCTCGGCGTTGCCGACCTCGCCGACCGTGGCGCGGCAGCGCTGGTCGACCAGACGGATCTCACCGGACGGCATGCGGAGGTGGGCCATGGTGCCCTCCTTCGCCAGCAGCTGCACCGAGGCACCGGCGGAGCGGGCGAACTTGGCACCGCCGCCCGGACGAAGCTCCACGGAGTGGATCGTCGTACCGACCGGGATGTTGCGCAGCGCCAGGTTGTTGCCGGGCTTGATGTCGGCACCGGGACCGTTCTCGATCCGGTCGCCCTGGTTCAGGCCCTTCGGCGCCAGGATGTAGCGCTTCTCGCCGTCCGCGTAGTGCAGGAGCGCGATGCGCGCGGTGCGGTTGGGGTCGTACTCGATGTGCGCGACCTTCGCCGGCACGCCGTCCTTGTCGTGGCGACGGAAGTCGATCACACGGTAGGCGCGCTTGTGGCCACCACCCTGGTGACGGACGGTCACACGACCGGAGTTGTTACGGCCACCCTTGCTGTGCAGGGGGCGGACCAGCGACTTCTCCGGCGTGGACCGCGTGATCTCGACGAAGTCGGCGACGCTGGAACCACGACGGCCCGGCGTAGTCGGCTTGTACTTGCGGATTCCCATTTCTCAGTCCTCGTCCGATATCGGACGATCCGGACCGCCCTCAGGCGGTCGGACCGCCGAAGATGTCGATACGGTCGCCCTCGGCGAGGGTCACGATCGCGCGCTTGGTCGCCGCGCGCTGGCCGAAGCCGGTGCGGGTCCGCTTGCGCTTGCCCTGGCGGTTGATCGTGTTGACCCCAGTGACCTTGACGTCGAAGACCGCCTGGACGGCCTCCTTGATCTGGGTCTTGTTGGCCCGCGGGTCGACGACGAACGTGTACTTGTTCTCGTCGAGCAGCGCGTAGCTCTTCTCGGAGACGACCGGCTTCAGCAGGACGTCACGGGGGTCCGTGTACGACTTGCTCAGCGGGGTCTCGACGGTGTTCTTGCCCTCGGTGGCGTGGCGGCGGGCCTTGGCGACGCGCGCGGCCTTGGCGGCCTTGGCCGCCTTCGAGGCGATAGCGGGGTGACGGATGGCCATCAGACCTCGCTCCCTTCGGTGTCGTTGGCCTTCTTCGGGCCGGCGACGAAGGACTCGAGAGCGGCCTGGGTGAAGACCACGTCGTCCGAGACGATCACGTCGTACGTGTTCAGCTGGCCCGGCTCCAGGATGTGGACCTGGGGCAGGTTGCGGGCGGACAGCCACGCGGCCTCGTCGGCGCGGTCGACGACCAGCAGGAGGTTCTTACGCTCGCTGATCTTGCCGAACAGAGCCTTGGCGGCCTTGGTGGACGGGGTCTCGCCCTCGATCACGCCGGTGACGACGTGGATGCGGTTGGCGCGGGCCCGGTCGGTGAGGGCGTGCCGCAGGGCGGCGGCCTTCATCTTCTTCGGGGTCCGCTGCGAGTAGTCGCGCGGCACGGGACCGTGCACGACGCCACCACCGGCGAACTGCGGGGCGCGGGTAGAGCCCTGGCGCGCACGGCCGGTGCCCTTCTGACGGTAAGGCTTCTTACCGCCACCACGAACCTCGCCGCGGGTCTTGGTCTTGTGCGTGCCCTGGCGGGCAGCCGCGTTCTGCGCGACGACGACCTGGTGGATCAGCGGGATGCTGACCTTCTCCACGCCGAAGATCTCCGCGGGGAGTTCGACGCTACCGGTCTTCTCGCCGGCAGGCGAAAGGATGTCAACAGTGCTCATCGGTTACCTCAGGCCCCCTTGGCCGCGGTGCGGACCAGGACGAGGCCGCCGTTCGGACCGGGAACCGCGCCCTTGATGAGCAGCAGGCCCTTCTCCGCGTCAACGGCGTGGACGGTCAGGTTCTGGGTGGTGACCCGCTCGTTGCCCATGCGACCCGCCATGCGGAGGCCCTTGAACACACGGCCCGGGGTGGCGCAGCCACCGATGGAGCCGGGGGAGCGGTGCTTGCGCTGGGTGCCGTGACCGGCGCCGAGGCCACCGAAGTTGTGGCGCTTCATGACACCGGCGAAGCCCTTGCCCTTGCTCTTGCCGGTCACGTCGACCTTGACGCCGGCCTCGAACACCTCAGCGGTGATCTCCTGGCCGAGCGTGTACTCGGAGGCGTCCGCGGTGCGGATCTCGACGAGGTGGCGGCGCGGCGTGACGTCGGCCTTGGCGAAGTGGCCCTTGAGGGGCTTGTTCACCTTGCGCGGGTCGATCTCGCCGAAGGCGATCTGGACCGACTCGTAGCCGTCGGTGTCGTTGGTACGGACCTGGGTGACGACGTTGGGGCCGGCCTTGACGACGGTGACCGGAACAACACGGTTGTTCTCGTCCCACACCTGCGTCATGCCGAGCTTCTCGCCCAGGATGCCCTTGATCTGCTTGGTCATCTTCAGATCACCGGCCTCAGAGCTTGATCTCGATGTCGACACCGGCCGGGAGGTCGAGTCGCATCAGAGAGTCAACGGTCTTGGGGGTCGGGTCGAGGATGTCGATCAGGCGCTTGTGCGTGCGCATCTCGAAGTGCTCGCGCGAGTCCTTGTACTTGTGCGGCGACTTGATGACGCAGTACACGTTCTTCTCAGTGGGCAGCGGCACCGGGCCCGCGACCGACGCACCAGTGCGGGTCACCGTCTCGACGATCTTCTTCGCCGAGGAGTCGATGACCTCGTGGTCGTAGGCCTTGAGCCGGATGCGGATCTTCTGTCCCGCCATGGCTACTCAGTAGTCCTTTGTCTCTTCACGCTCTGGAACCCGGCGGTTCCTGCCACCTTCGCTTCTCCGACCCACGCGGTCGGGCGTGTCGCGCTTCCGCTGACACAGATGTCCCTTGTTCGAACATCCCTGCGGAATGAACACGGCCCTTCCGGAACCGCAAGCCGGGGGCGAAGGCCCACCGGGCGCCTGGCCGGTGCCGCACCACACTTCCCGGAAGATTCCCGTACGTCCGCCCCAGCGCTGCCTCGCGGCAGTTAGGGCGACGAGTACTGTGGGACTCGCTTCCGGTCCCCCCGGCGGGAGGCGCGCAGCATCAACACTCGACCGAGCAACTCGGACAGTCTGCCATATGGGGCAGGGGCCTGGCCAATCGAGCCGGAGAGAATACCCCGGGGGTGACGAAGGTCAAACGCCGGCCACCGCAGGTAACGAGTCGGGTCATATCGGTGCCGCCCGCCGTCCCCTGCTCTACTCTGTGCCACCGGACGAACGCGGAGCGCGTGGGGGCGCGCCGGGGTGGGGGTCGACCTTGTCATCGATGCTGCGGAGATTCGGCCGCTGGGCGCCACGTGCCGGGGTCGCCGTCGGCGCTGCCGTGCTCCTGCTCGGGTTGCTGCCGGTCACGGCCGAGGCGCACCACGACGGGTGCCACCGCTGGCATTCGTGCCCGTCCGACACCGGCTCGTACGTGTGCGGTGATCTCGGCTACGACACCTACTGCGGCGGGACGGGCGACGACGACAGCGGCCCTTCCGAGTCCGTCGACGTGACCGCTCCCCGGCGACCGAAGGTCGACCGGCCGCATGCGGGCGAGGGCGGCCGGGTCAGCCTGACCGTCACGGCCGAACAGGGGGCGCGGATCGACGTCTCGGAGACCGACGAGTACGGCGGGGCGGGGCGGACGGTCGCCGTGGCCACGGCTACCGGGAACGCCCAGCCCCTCTCCTTCAAGGCCGCCAGCGGCTCCCACACCTACACCGTCACGGCCACCGACGCCGCCGGCAACACCAGCGACGTGTCCGAGGGCATCGCCCTCGACGTGGACGCCGACAGTCCGGAGATCACCGCCCTCTCCGTGTCCGACCCCGACGCGACGACCGCCACCACGCGCGTGTCGTTCGCCTCCGAGGCGGGAGCGGCGTACGAGCTCGCCGTGTCGGGCCGCAAGGAGCGGATCACCGGCACCGTCGGCGGTGACGGCACGGTCTCGGACGCCGTCCTCGTCCTCCCGAACGGCAGCTACACCGCCCGGGTACGGGTCACGGACGACGCGGGCAACGTCGGCCGCGCGGAGCGGAGCCTGCCCGTGGACGTCGAGGCACTCGCCCCGCGGGTGACCGCCGACCACGCACCCGGCTCCGGCCTTGTGCGGTTCGCCGTCACTGCCCCGCCACGGAGCAAGGGGACTCTCACGGTGGGCGACGCCGTTGAGCGGGCCTTCACGACGGACGCGGACGGACATGCCACGGTCAGTGCGGAGCTGCCGGACGGCAGCCACCCGGCACCGGTCGTCACGGTCACCGATCGCTACGGGCGCAGCGGCCGTACGAGTGGCCGCAGCCTGGTCGTCGACACCGTCGCCCCGGTGCTGAAGGTCGTGTCGGACGCCGAGCGGGCCACTCACGGGGAGCTGTCCCTGGCCGTGACGAGCGAGGCGCGGGCCAAGGTCTCGGTGGTGTACGGGTCGGGCGCACGCGACGGCTTCACCTCCTCCGGGCACCGCGCCACAGTGACCAGAGCGCTCGCTCCCGGCACCTATCAGGTCACCGTCACCGCCACGGACGCGTACGGCAACACCTCGACCGAGCACCTCAGCATCGAGGTGGGCGATCAGCGGACCGCAGGGCAATGGCTGGCCCTCGTGCTGAAGGCGGTACTGGTGCTCGGGCTGATCGCGGCAGCCGGGTACGTGTACCACCGCACCCGGCCCGCTCGCGAGGCCCGCCGGGCGCGACGGGCGGCGGAGCGGCACGCACGGGAACTGCGCGCCTGGGAGCAAGAACACGAGCGCCTGGTGGACCTCGCCGAGTTCGCCGCCGAGTTGGGGGAGGCAGAGGGGCCCGGCGGTGAGTGGCCGGCCGCATGGGGCAAGCGAAAGCGGGGCGAGGCGGTGTGGTGGGTGACGGACGCCGACATGGTCCAGCACGGTAAGAACGGCATGGACGTCCCTGGCGGCGGCTCCGTACGGGACTCCGGAACGCTCGTGGTGACCGGGCAGCGGGTGCTCTTCGTCGGTGGCACGAGGCGCGAGTGGCTCTTCGCGAAGCTCGTCCACGTCGAGCACTCGGGCCGGGACATCACGTGGATGCGGGTGACCAACCGCTCCAAGGTCTCCGGCGTCCGGTACCGGCGCGAGCCCGAGAGGACCCGCGTTGCCATCGAGTCGGCCATCGCCGAGGCTCCGGCCGGTGAAGCACGTGAACTGGGCACGGGGCGCGGTCCGGTACTGGCCCGGCTGCGCCAGATGATCACGGCTCACGACAGGCAACGCCCCGGCGGCACCGAGCCGGCCCCGGCCGCACGGGCGGCGCAGCCGACGAGCCCCCGCGTTTGACTTCCGCCTGACCACGTCCCCCTCGCGGCTCCGCCGCCCGGTCAGCCGGAGGCGGGCAGGTGGGCGCCGAGCAGATCGCGCAAGGGGGCGGCGTGGTCCGTGCCGTCCGTGCCCCGCTTGGGCAGGATCACCAGGCAGGACGCCCGTTTGTCCGCGCTCACCAGCACGAACAGATGGCGCGTCTCGACGTACCGGGACATCGAGGGCCAGCCATACCTGGTGAGGGTGTGGGCCGTCTCCACGGTCACCCCCGACTCGTCGACGGTTATCCGCCGTTCCCCGTGAGCCTCGTGGATCCGCTGCTGGGCTCGAGCGGTCATGCTGCGTATGCCGACCAGTCCGAAGAGCAGGAACAGCACGGCGAGGAACATGGAGACCGGGTCGACAACGATGCTGTCGTCCGTGGTGTGGACCGCCATGACCACCAGGAACGCCCCCACCACGAGCACGCTCCACCGCTGCCGCCGCGCGGCCGGCGACACCTTCGCATGGCCCCGCAGCGCCTCTCGGAACTGATCGGCCGTCGTCGTGTGCCGGACCTCGACCCGTCGCTCACCGGCCTGCTGCACCTCGGTCGTCACCGATCAGTCCCAACTCTCGCCCTCGATGTCTCCGTCACGCGACCACGGCATCGGCAGCCGATGCGGACGCGCCGGAAAGACCACTTGCCGGAGGCATTGTTTTCGGCCACACCGGGTCGCGCCAGGACGCTGTACGGGATCGTGCGGAAGCCGTGAGGGAACCGGTACGTCGCGGGTCCCACACAGGTACGGGCGGGCCGACGCCGAGCGAAATGCGCTCGTCCGTCGCCGACCCGCGCTCCTACGCTGATCAGCCACGTCGGCCGTCACGGGGGCTCGTCCCTGGCTGCGGGCCGTGGCGGTGTGGCGACAGGGCCGGCAGAACAGCCGCGCAGCATGTACGGCTGGCCTCCAGGCCGACTCCGGACAGCGGTTGCAGCGCCGTCTCGATCTCTGAGCGCCGCCGTCGGAATGAGGTGGCGCAGCCACCGGGGTTGTGGCGCTCCTCCGGGCAGGGTGCGCAGTCCCGCGCGGTGGAGGGTGACGGCGGCGGTCAGTCCGGCGTTGCCGGCGCCGATGACCACCGCGTGGAAGTCCGTCGTCGTGGCTACTGTTCGGCGGCCTCTCGGGCGATCTGCTCGAACTGGGCGCCCATGGCCTCGGCGAGCGCCTGGGCACCGGAGAGCGGACGCACCATCACCGTGAACTCGTCGATCTTCCCGTCGTCGTCGAAGTGCAGGAAGTCGCACCCCTGGAGCTTCTTGCCGGCGACGGTGGCGGTGAAGACGAAGGCGTGGTCGCGGCCGTCGGGGTCGGCGATCTCACGGATGTAGGTGAAGTCCTCGAAGACCCGGGACACGCCGCGCAGAATCGCGGCGGTGATGGCCTTGCCCGGGTACGGCTTGAAGGCGACGGGACTGGTGAAGACGACGTCGTCGGCCAGCAGAGCGGCCACGGCCTCCAGGTCGTCGCTCTCGACGGCCTCGCGGAAGGGATGCATGAGCCTACCTCTAATCAGAAATGTGAATAGGTGTGATGGAGATTAGAGAGCCCATTAGGGCTTGTCTACAGGGAAAGGGCGCCCGCTAGTCACCTTGTTGATTAATCTGCTAGCGTGCATCCATGGCTTTGCGGAACGCAGTGATGGCCGCGCTGCTGGAGGGCGAGGCGTCCGGGTACGACCTCGCGAAGGCGTTCGACGCGACGGTCGCCAACTTCTGGATGTCGACGCCTCAGCAGCTCTACCGGGAGCTGGATCGCATGGAGACCGAAGGACTCGTCACGGCCCGCGTCGTCGAGCAGGAGCGCCGCCCCAACAAGCGACTGTTCTCCTTGACGGAGGCCGGACGGAAGGCCGTCCACGCCTACACCGCCGAGCCGTTGGGCAAACCGGCCGTGATCCGGGACGAGTTGCTGGTCAAGGTGCAGTGCCTGGATGCGGGCGACATGGAAGCGGTCCGGACTGCCATCGCCGAGCGCATGGGGTGGGCCACCGCCAAGCTGGCCCGCTACGAGAGGCTCCGGCAGCGTCTGCTCGACGGGCGCTCCGAGGAGGCGTACTTCGCTGAGGCCGAGTGCATCGGCCCGTATCTGACTCTGCTGCGCGGGATGTCGTTCGAGCGGGAGAACCTCCAGTGGGGGGACATGGCGCTGCGCAGGCTCGAACAGCGCGCGGCCGGCCTCCGCGCCGACAACTGACCTGCGGCGGTCCCAGCCACGCGGTCAATCAACAAAGTGGGAGCTGGGAGCGTGACGCAGGACGACACAGCGCAGATACCACTGCTCGACACGGAGCCGACCGCCTCTCGGCAACGCTGCTGATGGAAGTGGCACACGACCACCAGTCAACAACTAGGCACCTAGTCGCATTGTTGAATATGAGGATGGCTGCGGGCTCCCCTTCCTGCAAAGTGACGCCGTTTAGGCAGGTGCTGAGAGACCTGAGCACCGACCACGGGTGCGCTGCGTGGACGCCTACGTCTCGCCGGACGACCTGCGCGAGGCCCGGCTGCTGCGCGCGCCGTTCTTCACCGCCCGTACGCCGCACGCGTGGGACGGCGCGGACCGGGCGCCCGTCCGCGCGGCGCCGCGCCCGACGCCTCGCGCGGCGTGCGGGTCCTGACCGCCCTGACCTGGGACACCCTGTGGGCTCGCCACGACGCCGAGCTGGTGCACAGCGCCCGTCGGCCCGCGCTGCTGCGGGCCCTGTGCGCCCCGGCCGCCAGAAGCCCGGCGGGCCCGACTCGTCGCCCTCATGAGGCGCCGCGTACCGCCGGAGCGGTGACACGCGGTGGTGGTCCGCCTCCGCGACGCCTCATGAGGGCGGCGATGTCTCAGGCGTGCCGTACCGCGCCCGGCCGCTCGCCCTCGAACGCCTCCATGAACTCCCGGGTGATCTCCAGGGAGAAGGGGTCCGTGTCCGGATTCGCGGGGGTCACCACGCTGACCACGAACCCCGGTTCCAGCGGAGGCTGGCTGCGGCGGTAGAAGACGGCGTACGGTCCCTGTCCCGAGGACGGGTCCAGGGCGTAGCCGTTCTCCTCCCAGAAGTCCTCCATCTCCTTGCCGGAGGTGAACGTGACGGCCGCCGGTGTGGTGGCGTCCTGCGGCGGGTCCAACTCCCAGGTCTGCCATGCCTCCGGTGTCAGGTACTCCCCGTCGAGGAACAGCCCCGGCCAGCGCCGCCGCGCGCTCCGGACGAAGCGGACCATGGCCGAGGGCAACGACAAGTCCACGATGAAGTCCGTTGCGTAACCGGTCAGTTCCACCAGTCTTCCCTCCCGTCACTTTCCTCGCACTGCCATCGAACGCCCTCAGCCTAGGGGGCCGGGGGCCTCTCGTACGCCCCGAACGATCGCATCCCCGCGCTCACCGGCGCGCGAGGTTTCGGATACGCCCCCGAAGACGTAGCCGGGACATCACTATGTTGACCGCCCGGGGCGCATTCCGGATCGTTGTTGACGCGTGGGGAGTGATCACCCGGCCACCCCGCCCCATTGGTCCATACCAACCTCTTGCCCCCTCCGCGAACCCGCAGCAAGCTCCCCCTATGGAGCTGGAGTTGAGGCATCTGAAGACGGTCCGGACGATCGCCGAGGCGGGCAGCCTCACCCGGGCGGCGACGGTGCTCGGGCTCGCCCAGCCCGCGCTCAGCGCACAGCTCAGGCGCATCGAGCGGGCCCTGGGCGGCGAGCTGTTCGAGCGCGGGCGGCACGGCGTACGGGCCACCGCGCTCGGCGAACTGGTCCTGGAGCGCACCCGGCTCCTGCTCCCCGCCGTGACCGCGCTCCAGCAGGACGCGGCCCGTCTCGCCCACACCGGTCACACGGCCGGCGGGCGGCTGCGGCTCGGCGGCACCCACGGCCCGCTGCTCGGCGCCCTCGTCGACCGGCTGGCGGCCGCCGTCCCCGACGCCACGGTGACCACCCGCACGTCGTGGTCGGAGCGCGAGCTGGCCGGGCTGCTGGCCGACGGCCGCCTCGACTACGCCCTCACCGGCGCCTGCGGCTCCGCCCCGCCGCCCGGCGCGGACGGGCTGCGCTGGCGGGAGGTGGCCGTCGACCCGGTCCACGTCATGCTCCCGGACGGCCACCCCCTGGCCGGGCGCCCCGAGATCGAGCTGTCCGACCTGGCGGACCGGGCGTGGGCGTGCGTGCCCGGGGACGGCTGCTTCGCCGACTGCTTCACCGCCGCCTGCGCGCACGCGGGCTTCGCCCCGCGCCGGATGTACGAGACGGACACCACGTCCTGCGTCCACCTGGTGCGGGTGGGCCGCGCGGTGGGCCTGTGCCGGGCCACCTTCCCATCCACCCCCGGCCTGACCACCCGACCCGTGGCCGGTACGCCACTGCTCTGGCGCCACCTGCTGGGCTGGCACCCGGCGGCCCAGCGGGAGGAGACGGCGGCCGGGGTGCTCGCCCAGGCCCGAGCCGCGCACCGTTCCATAACACCGACCCGGAGGGTCAACTGACTGCTTACCGAGCCCACTCGGCGCTCCATACGGTGTCGGAGCTTCCCCACCGATCGATGCGACACCTTCCGACACCGAGGAGTTCCCCATGCTCCACAGGCACAGGAGAGCCGCGGGCAGCGTCGCCGCGGCGACGGCCGCACTGCTCGTGGCCGGGCTCAGCGGCTCCGCGAGCGCGCGGCCGGCCGGACCCACGGCGGACGCGGCGGACACGGCGGCCGTGGCCGCGGCAACGGCCGCCGACACCCTCCGCACCGCCGACACGTCCGCCGCCGTGCTCACCGCCATGCAACGCGACCTCGGCCTCACCGACCGGCAGCAGGCCGAACGCCGCCTGGCCAACGAGGCCGCGGCGGGCGCCCGGGCAGGCACCCTGCGGTCCGCCCTCGGCGCGGACTACGCGGGCGCCTGGGTCTCCGGCCGCGAGTCCCGGACCCTGACCGTGGCGACGACCGACCCGGCGGACGCCCCGGCCATCCGCGCGACCGGCGCCGAGCCGCTGGTCGTACGCCACTCCCTGGCCGACCTGGACGCGGCGAAGGAACGCCTGGACCGGGCGGCGGCCGCCCGCCGCACCACCGCCGACGTGCCCGTCCGGTACGTCGACGTCCGCTCCAACAGGGTCGTGATGGAGGCGATACGACCGGACGCCGCCCGTGCCCTGACCGCCGCCGCCGGGGTGGACCCGGCCCTCACCCGCACCGTGAAGTCGGCCGAACGCCCGCGCCCGCTGTACGACCTGCGCGGCGGCGAGGCGTACTACATCGGCAACAGCAGCCGCTGCTCGATCGGCTTCCCCGTCACCCGGGGCTCCCAGCACGGCTTCGCCACCGCCGGCCACTGCGGCCGCGCGGGCTCCTCGACCAGCGGCTACAACCAGGTCGCCCAGGGCACCTTCCAGGCGTCGGTCTTCCCCGGCAACGACATGGCCTGGGTCGCGGTCAACTCCAGCTGGACGGCGACGCCGTACGTCAAGGGCGCGGGCGGGACGCAGGTCCAGGTGACCGGGTCGGCGCAGGCGCCCGTCGGCGCGTCGGTGTGCCGCTCGGGCTCCACCACCGGCTGGCACTGCGGCACGATCCAGCAGCACAACACCAGCGTCACCTACCCCGAGGGCACGATCTCCGGCGTCACCCGCACCACCGTCTGCGCCGAACCCGGCGACTCCGGCGGCTCGTTCATCTCCGGCAGCCAGGCCCAGGGCGTCACCTCGGGCGGCTCGGGCAACTGCTCCAGCGGCGGCACGACGTTCTTCCAGCCGATCAACCCGCTGCTCCAGACGTACGGCCTGACCCTGCGCACCACGGGCGGCGCCCCGGGCGACCCCGGTGACCCGGGAGATCCCGGCGAGCCCGGCGGCACCTGGGCGGCCGGCACCGTCTACCGGGCGGGCGACCAGGTCACCTACGGCGGCGCCGCCTACCGCTGCCTCCAGGGCCACCAGGCCCAGCCCGGCTGGGAGCCCCCGAACGTCCCCGCCCTCTGGCAGCGCCTCTGACGCACCCGGCTCATCCCGCGTCGACCTGAGCCCGGAACTCGTCCATGGTCATGGTGCGTTCCGGGCTCGGGAACGTGATGTCCTGCTTCTGCCCGAAGCCTGAGTAGGTCGTGGAGCTGGTCCGCCCGTCGCGCACCGACACCAGTTTGAGCAGCCGGGCCGGGTCGTCGACGCTGATGTAGTACGTGTCCGAGGTGGGCCCCGAGGAGGCGACGACGGCCCGCGCCCGGACCCCGTTCACCGTGGTGTCCTTCTCGGGCGCGAAGGTCCCGCTGCCCGGCAGCACGAAGTACATGGAACAGTCCCGGCCGTCGGCCTCGGTGACCACGTACACGTCGGCGAGCCGGTCGGGCACGCTGATCTCTATGCCCTTGCCGGCCAGGCCCTGCTTCAGCAGCGGGGCGCTGGTGTACGTCACCCCGTCCTTGCAGTACATGTCCTTGCCGCCGTCGGCCGTGGCGGAGTACGAGATCCGCAGCCCCTGGTCCGGGTTCCACGCCACCTGCGTGGTGCCGCCGTCGAAGGCGGTGGAGTTCCCGATGCCGGTGAACGCGAGGCTGCGCATCGTGTCGTTGACCTGCCCGATCAGCAACTCGGCGGAGCCGCCGCCGGTACCGGTCGGGGCGGCCGTCTCGGTGGCGGTCGGGCTCTCCGACGCGGTCGGCGGCCAGCTCACCCCGGACCCGGAGGAGGAACCGCACCCGAGGGCGCCGAGGCCGAGCAGAGCGGTGAGGGCGAGGCTACGAGCGAGAGTTGTCTTCACCCCTCCATGATCACGCCCTGCACGAACTCCGCCCAAACCACCGGCGCGAGCGCGAGCCGGGGGCTCTGGTCGCGGTACTTGGAGTCGCGGATGTGGATGGTGCCGGGGGTGGTGGCCATCTCGACGCATGACTCGCCGTCGGTGCCGCTGCTGTAGCCGCTCTTGACCCGGATCATGCCTCTCCCCGCACTCTCTCGATGAACTCCAGCGACTCCCGTGGGGGGAGAGCCTGCGCCCGGATCGTGCCGTACCGCAGTTCCAGGATGCGCGGTCGCCTCGGCTCCGTGACCACCCACCCCGGTCCGTCCGCCCCGGTCACCACCTGAACGTCCGTCGCCATCCCCGCACACCCCTCCGTCGTACGGCTGCCCCGGCAGCGACGCCTCCCCGTACGCCCCGCCCGACCGCGCCGACACGGCCGGCCAACGACTGGGCGGTCACCGTACGCAACGACGTCGTCACTGCTCAAGGTAGGCGAGGTGAGGGTGGCCCCCTCAAAGAACCACGGGAGGAGAAGGACCCGCCCCCCCCCGCGCAAGAACGGGCAGAAGAAGGGCAGAACCGGAACATGAGAAGAACGGGCGGACGACGCGTGCGGGCAGCCGGGCTGTGGTGGCGGGTGGATTTCGACGGTCGCCACGTGACGGTGGTGCGGCGGTGGGTACCGGTCCCGGGCCTGCGCGCACGCCGGTACCCGCTGGCGGACGTCATCAGCGCGGACTTCTCCTACGCGGGCGGGGAGGACGAGCTGCGCTCCCTCGACCTCTTCCTGCGCGGCGACCGCATTCTGCGGGTGGGGGGCGGGACGGGCTTCCGCGCGCACCTGCCGTGGTTCACGGTGTGCGAGGCGATAGAGGCGGCGATCCGTGCCAGGGAGCTGCACGTCCTCCGTTCCACCGTGGGCCTGGGCCCGTGGAGCGAGCAGGAATGGGCTCGGGTGGAAGCCCTCGTACCGGAGATCACGGCGTTCGCGGACCACACCTTCGAGGACAGGCCCGGCGCCCTGACCACTCGCGTCGAGATCGGCCACCGTGTCGAGGTCGAGGCGCTTCTGACCCAACTGCGGGACGAGACCAAGCCCTACGTCAGGACCGGCGGCCGCATCGCCCTCAAGTGGCGCAACGCGGACGAGCCCGACCTCCCCGGCCAACAGCGGATCCGAGCGCGCGGCGAAGCCTGGGCCACGCTGCTCGAACGCCTCCAGGTCGGCACCGAGGTCACCGCCACCGCCTCATGGACCGAGCAGGCCGAGGCGATCCTCGACGCCGTCGCCCGGCGGTGAGCGCTCCGGTCAGACGCGGCTGACCACGCCGCACGACTCCTCCTCTGCCCCGTCCCCGGCCCCGTCGGTCAGGAGATCGCGGCTGCGGTCGTACGGGTCAGCGGCCTCGCCGGTGGGCGGTGCACCGGTCGGCCCGGCGTCTGGGAAGGAGGGGTGGAAGTAGCCGTCGTCGACACCGCACTCGTCGTTGCCGTAACTGGCGTCCCACGCCTCCATCCAGAGCTTGCCCTCGGTGGCCCGCAGCCGCGCCGGGTCCGCCATGGTCACCGTGAGGTACCGCCGGATGATGGTCCGGGTCACCACGTCACCGTCGCCGTGCGCCCGCGCCAGCGGATAGACGAAGGTGTAGTCGGCGTGCACCCGGACCTCGCCACGCCGCCCCGGCTCGAACGTCATGTGCCCGCGCACCTTGACCACGTCACCGACGAGGACGACCTCATCGGGGTTGAAGCGGCTGAAGAACTCGACGGGTTCGTTCTCGCGGGTCGGCTCGCGCAGCGACCGCCGCACCTCGGACAGGAGACTCTGCTGCTTCGGATCGAACAGGCCCAGCGCCTTCTCGGGCTGCTCGCCCCGCAGCACGGCGGGATCGAGGTTCGCGGCGACCAGGAACTCCTTGGTGCGGCGCAGCGCCAGCGCCACCTGATCCTTGCTCAGCCCCGGGACCGCCTTGGCGTCCGGCAGCTCGATGGCACCGGCGCCGTCGGCCCACTGCAGGGCGGGGGAACCCAGGAACGGATGCTCCCGTGTCGGCAGTCCGGCCTGCGTCACCTCACCCGGCGCGGCGGTCGGCAGCGCCGTCTCGGCGGGCAGCGGCGACGCCGACACGGCCGCCTCCGGCGAGCCCGAGGCCCGCCCCGGTATCCGGTCCAGCACCAGCGACGGCTTCACGGCGACCACCGCCAGCGCCACGGCCAGCACGACCCACACCACGGACCGCACCGTGCGCCGCCGCCCGGCCCGCCCGTTCATCTCCTGCCACGCCGGCCCGGTCCGCCACCCCGGCGGCGTCCACGCCTCCGGCTCCGGCTTCCGCTTCCGTCCCCAGCGCCGCCGCCGGCCCTGCTCACGCACGGCCGCCTCGTCCTGCTCCCGCAACCGCCGAGCCACCATCCGAGCCCGCGCGGACGGCTCCTTCGGCGCACCCGCGCCACCGCCCTCCGCCGCCTCACGCATGAACGCCTCCAACTGCTCGTCGGAGAAGGAGGACTCAGCGGAATTCTCACCGGGGTTCTCGGGAGGGGGGACGGTGCTCACGGAAGCGCTCACATGGGATAGGGCGGACAATACGAAGACGACAGCCATTCAAGATCGCCGAACGGCATTGTTCGCGTCACCACAGGCAATTCACAGAGCTGTGCAGGATCGTACGAAACCCGTGATCGAACCGGTACGGGTGCCCCAGCCCCGAGGCGGACGACCGCTTCGGGTGATTTCAAAGGTCGTGCGGCACATCGGACGACCCGAACAGGCACACTGGCCACTCCGACCCGGAGGACGCGCAACGGAAGGGCCCGTGATAGTCAAGGTACGGCTGGAGACCAGCCGGGAGCATGTCGCCGAGCTGGCTCGGCTGCGCGACCCTGTCGGGGCGATCGAGGAACTGATCTGGAACGCCCTGGACGCCGACGCTTCTCGGGTCGCCGTCGAGTTGGAGCGCAACGACCTCGGCGGGGTGGAGCGGGTCCGGGTGGAGGACGACGGCAGCGGTATGTCCGCCGAGCAGTGCGCGGAGTACTTCCGCCCCATCGGGGCTTCCTGGAAGAAGAGCGCTCGCGAGAGCCCGGTGAAGAAGCGGGCCCTGCACGGCAAGAACGGACGCGGCCGGGTGCGAGCCTTTGCGCTCGGTGTCGAGGTGCGCTGGACCAGCGTGAGCGAAGGAACGACCGGACATGAGCGGCTGGTGGTCGAGTCCGACCGCCACTCCATGGACGAGTTCGACATCGGCGAACCGGAGCCCACCTGCGCCGACACCGGCACTCTCTTCGAGGCGTTCGGCAGCGCACAACTGGACGTGCTCGCGGAAGAGCGCACCAGATCCTCACTGACCGCGGCTTTCGCCACCTACCTGGAGAAATACCCGGATGTCCACATCGATTACGACGGCCGCGACCTAGATCCATCCTCGGAGCAACTTCTCGTACGCAACTACCCCTTGCCAGGCGGCGATGGCTGGGACGGCGAGCCCGCACACCTCAAGGTCATCGAGTGGCGCAAGCCGGTGACCCGTGCGCTCTTCCTGTGCGACGGGGAGGGAATGTCACGGGTCCAGCTGAAGCCAGGTATCCAGGCTCCTGGCTTCGAGTTCACCGCACACCTTCAGTGGTCCGGGTTCGATGAACTCGACGCCGACGAGCTGGCGTTCGCCGAATGGGCCCCCGACGGTGTCCCCGCCGAAGTCGTCGCCGCGGCACGGGAGCACCTCAGAGGCCACTTCCGGTCCCGGGTGGACCAGCGCCGACGGGAGCAGGTCGGCGAGTGGCGGAAGGAAGGGATCTACCCGTACGCCGGTGAACCCGCCGACGAACGTGAGCGCGCCGAACGCGAGACGTTCGACGCCGTGGCCACCACCGTCGTACGACATCTCCCCAGGTACACGCGCGCCCGCAGAACCACCTTCGCCCTCCTCAGATCGGTCATCGCGCACGAGCCGGGGGATGTCCTGCGGATCGCCGAGGAACTCTTCACCCTCTCCAGGCAGGAACAGGAGGAGTTGGCCCGTCTCCTCGACCGTACGCCGCTCACGGCTCTGGTCAGGGCATCAGCGGCGGCCACCAATCGGCTGGATTTCCTCGCAGCCCTGGAACACCTCGTCTTCGAGAGCGAATCACGCAAGCGTGTGAAGGAGCACGGCGAACTGCACCGCATCCTGGAGAAGGAATGCTGGGTGTTCGGTGAGGAGTACGGGCTGCATGTGAGCGACCGCAGCCTGGACGAGGTACTGCGGCAGCACTGCCGGCTTCTCGGCCGCGAGGACCTCGTACCGACCGAGTCCGTGCTGATGGACGACGGCCGCCGAGGCCGCGTCGACCTCATGCTCTCTCAGGCGGCCCGGCGCGGGAAGGGCGAACGGCACCACCTCGTCGTTGAACTGAAGCGACCGAGCACCGTCCTGACCATGACCGACTTCGGGCAGCTCAACAGCTACGCCCAAGCCGTGGTGACCGCCGACCGGTTCCGGGACGCACCCGTGACCTGGGATTTCTGGCTGGTCGGCAACAGCATGGACGGAGGCCTCCGCCAACTCGCCCACCAGCACGACCGCATGCCCGGCTGCGCACTCCTCCAGCCCCGGTTCCGCATCTGGGTCCGCACCTGGGGCGAGATCATCGAGGACTGCCAGGAACGCCTGCGCTTCTACGGCGAGCAGCTCGAATACCAGTCCTCGACGGAGCACGCCATGGACTACCTGGTCCGCGAACACGCCGACGCGGTCGGCGAACTCGTCTCCGGCGGGGTGATTCCGTCGGCGCGGAGCGCCAATGGAAGACCTGCTGGCCTTCACGGCCTTCCCGCGTGAGATCTGGCGGCAGATCTGGTCGGACAACCCGCAGGAACGGCTGAACAAGGAAATCCGGCGCCGCACCGACGTGGTCGGCATCTTCCCCGACCGCACCGCCGTCATCCGGCTCGTCGGGGCGGTCCTGGCCGAGCAGAACGACGAGTGGACCGAGGCCCGCCGCTACATGGGCCGCGAACTCCTCGCCAATGCCTTCCTCCACCCGATCGAGTCAGAAACCGACGACGACACCGCCCTGCCCACCAAACTCACCGCATAGCCTCAGAACGAGATCACCGAGTGGCCGTCGATACACCACTCCAGCGGACGTGACCGGTGACACCAGCTACCAGCCGCTTGACATCCATAGAGGCATCAGCCGGGCCACCAACCTGCCCACCTGCAGAAAAAGCCACAAGATCGAGGCTAAGTTTAGTCCGCTTCCAACGATGGGGGCGAACCAAAGTCGAGATTTACGATGACCCGCTGTCAGTAAGTTCCGGCTCCTCGAGAACGAGAAAGTCGGTAACAAAGCATGCGACATCACCGCTGCTGGTACGGCCGACCCAGGTTGGGTAGAAGCCGTATCCACGGCCAGTGGTAAACGCCACTATCTCTTCTCCGTCCGATCCGACCGCCTTTACGGGAGGCAGACCGAAACTTGCCGCCGCATAGGCAGCGAGAGCCTCGACGAGCCATTCCTCGTGATCAGCCAGTGCGGAGACGGCAGATGCGTCGACGAAGCATACGTCCCCATAGTCGGTCTCGTAACCAAAAAATTCATGATCGCCGAGTTCCTCGATATTCTGGTTTTCATTGAGCGCAAGTTCCCATCGAGTTACTGGAGCGCCACTGACGGACAGTCGAGCGGCGGCCGCCACTTGAGCCGGGGTGCCATCGTTGCCGAAAGAAGCGACCGCCAAGGTGACCGGATATCTGCCAGGGCAGACTGCGGCAGTGAACGGACGGGGCGCGAAGGGGCCGAGTCCGGTAAAGGGATCGCCGACCACGACCTGCCCAGTGGGTAGCGCAAGGTCCACGGGCTTACTCAAGCTTATGGTGGCAGGTCGACCCCCCAGGAGGGTGCAGCGGTGCTGATCTGCGAACAGTGCAGTGAAGTCCGATGGATTGAGAGGCATGACGTAGTCCAGGTCGGCAGCAGTAACCAGACTGTAGACGAAGACTCATGGATGCACGTAAGCACCGTCACCCGGCACACCTGCTACCGATGAGGTGGGGCACGCAGCAGCTCAGCGTTGCCGCACTCCGACTCCGCGCATGCAGATGCTCAAAACTCGCCCTGCCACGTCCTGGTTCGGCGGAAGCCCGTCAGGGGTGTTGTACACCGTCCAGTGCGAAAAGCTGCCTCTGCTTCCGAATGCGTACAGCTCGACAGTGTCAGGCACAGGGTTGCTTCCCTCGTACATCGGAATTGACGCATAGAACACCCGCTCGCCTGCATCGAGTCTCCCTCGCACGATCGACTCATGATCTTCCATGATTACCGAATTAGCTTTGTTGTACAGCTTCACCAAGTTGCGTCGATCTCGACCATTGCCTCCCAGTTGCCGCCCCAGCAGATGACCGCGCGCCCAATCGCGCTGCCCGTCGAGATATTGCCATCCTGCCGGGTTACTGCGATCCGTGCCACGACCCCGGGTGGTGTCGCCACCCATGATATCCGTGTCTTTATTCGGGTCTGCCTTCTTTCCGCGACCCCGGTAGTCGACCGCATCCGCGCTCAGGCATGCAGTTACGCCCGTGGCTCGTCCCCGATCCAGCGGGTGGTAGTAAACCCAGGACTTTCCCTCACCCATCATGCAGTTACTCGGCTGGTTATTCCATGCGGCCAGGAAATTCCTGAATTCCTCGCTCAGCCCGTTCTGATCATCCAAGCGAGGGAAGTTCTTGAAGTACCTGAGGAGTTCCTTCTCCGAGAGCTCCAAGTCCTTCTGCGCCCGGATGAAGGAGTCGTCGACGAACTCGGAGACCTCGTCATCGGTCTCCCTGCCCGTGACCGGATGATCAACCTTGGTGCCAAGTGCCTTCCCGAGGAGGTCATCCCAGTCCAGCGGGGGCGGCGGTCCCTCGTTGTGACAATGGGACACGCACGGGCCAGCCCCGACGCCGGTTCCGCCGCCGCCCCCTCCGCCACCACAGCAGAAGATACATGGGCCGTTTCCGGCACCAGCTCCAGCTCCAGCTCCGTGGCCAGTCTTGACGAGATAACTTTTGCCGTCTCCTTGGCTCGGCCGAGGATGACCGGGAGGAACGGGAGTGCGCTGTGATGGTGGGAGCGGTGCGACGCACTCCGAGAACCACGGCATGGTACGGCAGATTGATTCCCGCGAGACTTCGTGGGTGCGGGACTCAAACGCCCAGCCGATCCACCCTCCGAACACCCTGCTGCCGCCGATACGCAGCGCCCTGCCGGGATGTTTGTAGACCCAGCGGCCTCCAGCCTTGACCACCTCGGCGCCCTTGTTTGCCGCTTCCTCTGCGAGTTGGGTACCTCGGCTGATCAAGCTGCCGATGGTCGAATGACCGCTCGGGTCCGTGTTCGCCAACGGATCACCACCGCCGTACCCATACCGATTCGCATTGATCGACGGAACCGGGTTCAGCGTCCAGGAGTCCCGGGACGAGAACCCGCCCGTCGCCGGGTCGTACCAGCGGGCGTGCATGTTGACCTGGCCCGTGGACGGGTCGGTGTACTCGCCCTGGTAGCCCAGGGGGCCGGCCGCGCCGGACCGGGCGGTGATCTCGCCGAAGGGGGAGTACGACGTCGAGGCGCCGAGTTCACCCGTCGCCGCGTCGATCGCGCCCGTCACGTCACCGTGCATGTCAGAGAGCAGCGCGCGGGCGTTCGTACCGTCCGTCGCCGCGCTCGACACCGCCTCACCGGCCGGGTCCCTGAAGACCAGCCCCGCCGCCGTAGCGACCGGGTTGTTCGACTGGTCGGCGTACGTCAGCCGGTCAGCGCCCTGCTGGACCAGGCGGCCCAGCGCGTCGTAGGCGTAGGCCGTGCCGTCCGCCGAGACCATCCGGCCGAACGCGTCGAAGGCCGCGGTGTGCGTACCGCTCGTGTCCGTGCTGCCGGTGCGGGTGCCGCGCGCCGAGTACGTGTACGTCACGTTCCCGGCCGACAGCAGCCGGTTGCGCTCGTCGTAGACGGCGGTGACGTCTCCCGCACTCGTGCGGTTGCCCGCCGCGTCCCAGCCGTAGGACGTCACGGTGCCGTCGACGCCGGTCCAACTGGTCAGGCGGCCCGTCCGGTCGTAGCCGTAGGACTGGGTGCCCGAACCGGCCGTGCCGGTCGTGGTCTTCCCGGTCAGACGGGATGCCTTGTCGTACACGTACGCCGTCGACGACGTCGTCGCGCCCTACGCGACGCCTTCGGCATCGCGCTGCCTCACTGAGCTGTGCCGCACGACCGCTGGAATGCTGCCGGCCCCGCCGACTGCTCCTCCCCGTTCCGGCGATTGCGCGGAGGCAAGGACTCTCGCCGCCGGCCGTGGGGTGCCTCTATGCCGGTCGTCAACACTGTCGTGCCGGGTTCGGGGTGTCCGTCGGGGTGCGGTTCATGCGGGGAGGGTGGCGGTGCCCGGCTGGCGAGGTTCGCAGAAGGTGCTGTCGCGGAGTGACGCAGTGGGGAGCGGGGCCCGGATCGGCGGGGTGAAGACGATCACGGAGGTCGCCGGGGGTATCGATCAGGCGGCACTCTTGTGCCATGACGATCGCACCGGAGTTCGGGGTCCAGTCGGCTGAGGCCCCTCGGCCCGCCCCTCTTCCGTATCATCGCCTGGGCCATGTGACGGGGCGGCACCGCTGGTGGCGTCCGCTGGTCGGCACGCTGGTGGCGGTGGTCGCCTGGCTGGTGGCCGGTGTCGTGCTGTACGGGGCGAGCGAGGTCTTCGGCTTCGTGACCGGGATGCCCGAACTCGACGACGGGGGTGTCGACTTCAGCCCGCTCCAGGGAACGGTGCTGGACCTGGCGGCGATAGCCGTCGCTCTGCCCGTCGTCCTGCTGACAGTGCTGTGGCTGGGCCGACGCCCGGCGGGCACGGTGTCGTCCGTCAGCGGGGGGCTGCGGTGGGGGTGGCTGGCGCGGTGTCTGGTGGTGGCCGTGGCACCGGTGTTGTTGTTGGTCGTGGGATCTTTCCTCGTCTCCGGCGAGGAGCAGGACACGTCGTCGTCGGCCCCGTCGGAATGGGTCGGGTGGCGGTTCTATCTGTTCTCGCTGGCCGTGCTCGCCGTCATGGTGCCGTTGCAGGCCGCTGCCGAGGAGTACCTCTTCCGGGGTTGGCTGCTCCAGTCGGTCGGTGCCTTCTTCCGGTCGTACTGGTGGGCGTTGGTGCCGCAGGCGGCCCTCTTCGCGGCGGCCCACGGGTGGGGGACGGTCTGGGGGTTCATCGATCTGCTGCTGTTCGGGATGGTGGCCGGGTGGCTGGCGGTCCGCACCGGAGGACTTGAGGCGGCGGTGGCGCTGCACGCACTGAACAACCTGTCGTTCTTCGCGCTCGGGGCCACCGTGACGGACGGGTTGGCGTCGGACGAGACGGCGGCGGACATGCCGTGGCAGTTCTTCGTCATCGACGTCGTGTCCATGGCCGTCTACACGGCTCTCATCCTGCTCTGGGCCCGTCGCCGCCGGCCCCGGCGGACCGCCGAGCCGATCGTCCAGGCGCGGTGGCCCGAGCCGCCGCTGCCGTGGCCGGGGGCGCCAGGGGTGTGGCCGGGGGCGTGGCATGCGGTGCCGGGAGGTCAGGGTGCGGTACCGGGGGGTTGGGGCGCGGCCTCGGTGGGGTGGCCCGCGCCGCCCGCTGGGTGGTCGGGGGCGCCCGCTGGGTGGTCTGGTGCCCCGGGGCCGTGGCCGGTGCCTCCGGTTCCTCCGGCGCCGGGGGCTACTGCCGGGCCGTCTGTGTCTGCCGCAGGGGCGCCGGTGCCTCCGGGGGTGTCGTCGCCAGTATCGGCCGCAGAGGCGCCGGTGCCTCCGGGGGTGTCGTCGCCAGTATCGGCCGCAGAGGCGCCGGTGCCTCCGGGGGTGTCACCGCTGCCTGCCGCAGAGGCGGGGATGCCGCCCGGGCCGGCCGCCGGGCCGCCCGGGTCCGCCGCGGCGCCGTCCGACGCCGAGCCGCACCACGCGCCGGACTCCTCTCCCGGCCCGGCGGGTGAGTCGCAGTGACGTCGTCGTCCGGGCCCGGCGGCGAGTCCGGGGTACGGGTGGCCGTTGTGCACGTGGGTGAGGGCGGGCAGGGCTTGGCGGCCGGTACTCAGGTGCCGCCGTCGGGTTCCGGGCTGCGGGCGGGGCCGACGCGGTCCGGCGGAGCCGAGGCGCACGGCCGGGCCGAGCCCTTCAGCGAGTCGAGTCGGCGATGTCCTGGGTGCCGATGACCGTGAGCAGGTCGAGCAGGCCGGCGCTGTCCGTGCCCACGGCCGGGGTGAACCAGAGCAGTCGTTGCCGGCCGTCCTCGCTGAAGAGGTTGAGGCAGTTGACCTCGACCAGTCCGAGCGAGGGGTGGTTGAGGCGCTTCCGGTCGTCTCGCCGGAACGCCACGTCGTGGCGGGCCCACAGTGCGGCGAACTCCGAGGAGGCGTCGAGCAGCCCTCTGATCATCGAGCCGGCCTCGACGTCCTTCGCGTCCCGCCTGGCGGCGGCTGCCCGCAGATCGGCGACGAAGGCGCGGGACTGTGCCTCGTGGTCGGCTTCGGGGTAGAGCCGCCGGGCTTCGGGTTCGGTGAACCAGCGGTGGATGAAGCTGGCCCGGACGCCCCGGAAGCCGGACTGGTCTCCGAGCAGGGCCACCGCGAGGGGATTCTGCACGAGGGTGACGTGCAGGTCGGTGATGACCTGCGCCGGTGTCGAGGTGAGGCGTTGGAGGAGGTCGAGCATGCCGGGGTGGACATGGGAGGCGGCCCCGCCGTGCACGGGCACCGGGCGGTCGGCCAGGTGGTAGAGGTGGTCGCGTTCGTCGGCGCTGAGCCGGAGCGCCCTGGCCAGGGCGGCGATCATCTGCTCCGACGGCTGGGATCCGGCTCCGCGCTCCAGCTCGTTGTAGTAGTCCACCGACACCCCGGCGAGCTGGGCGACCTCCTCACGCCGCAGACCGGGGACCCGGCGGCGGGGCCCGGTGGGGAGGCCCACCTCGGCCGGGAGGATGCGTTCGCGCCGCGAACGCAGGAAGGATCCCAGCTCGGTGTATTTCGCAGCACCCATGCTGTCCATTCTGCGTTCGGCCGGGGCACGGACACAGGGGATGAGATCCCCTGGTTGCGCCGGCCGGCAGCAACCACCCTGGTGACATGAACGCAGATCCTTCCCTTCGGCCCCCATCGGCCACGCGGGTCGCCGTCGTCACCGGCGGATCACGCGGCATCGGCCGGGCGATCTCCCGGAAACTGGCGCAGGACGGTCTGGCCGTCGTGGTGAACTACGCCCGCGACGCGGGGGCCGCAGAGGAGACGGTGGCGGCCGTCACCGCCGACGGCGGGCGGGCGATCGCGGTCCAGGGCGATGTGGCCGACGAAGACGCGGTCGCCGCACTGTTCCACCGGGCGGAAGAGGAGTTCGGCGGCGTGGACGCCGTCGTCAACTCCGCGGGCAGACTCGCTCTGTCCCCCATCGCCGAGCTCGATCTGAAGGTCTTCGACGCCGTGCACCGCACCAATGTCCGGGGCGCTTTCGTGGTCGCCCGGCAGGCCGCGCGGCGGCTGCGGACAGGCGGCTCGTTCGTGGCGCTGTCGACCTCCGTGGTCGGTACGCAGTTCCCCTCCTACGGGGCGTACGCGGCGAGCAAGGGCGCTGTCGAGGCGATGACGATGATCCTCGCCCGCGAGCTGCGCGGTCGCGACATCACCGTGAACACCGTCGCCCCCGGACCCACGGCCACGGATCTGTTCCTGGAGGGCAAGACGGACGAGGAGATCGACCGGCTCGCCAAGATCCCGCCGCTGGAGAGACTGGGGAGCCCGGAGGACATCGCCGATGTGGTGGCCTTCCTCACCAGTCCGCAGGGCCACTGGGTGAACGGGCAGATCCTGCGCGCCAACGGCGGCCTGGTGTGACGGCACAGCCGAGCGTCGTCGTGACGGGTGCCTCCGGCGGCTTCGGGAGCGTCACCGTACGGGCCCTCGCCGAGGCCGGCCACACCCCGGCCGGCCGCGTCACCAACCCGTCGGGACAGCACACCTGGACCGGCATGCGCACCACCGCCGGCCGCAACGCCCCCGCCTTCGCGCCGCTCGCCGAGTTCAAGGACTAGCGCGGCGCCGGATCCTCCTCCACCCGCGGGGCCGTCCGCCCTTCCTGGCCTCCCTGCCCTTCCTGGCCTCCCTGGCCTCCCTCGAACAGGCACTTCCGGTCCACGGAAGAAGACAACCCAAGGAGAAGCACCGTGCCTTTCGCTCATTTCAAGGTTCCAGCCGGCACCCTCACCGTCGAGGACAAGAAGAAGATCGTCGAACGCACCACCGACCTGTACGCCGAGATCTACGGCGAGCGGGCCCGCCCCACCACCGTGGTCCTCGTCGACGAGGTCCCCGACGGCGGTTGGGGCGTCGCCGGCAACGTGCTGACCGCCGCCCTGCTCAACGGCGACGCCTGAGTCCCCCCGCCCTCGCTGGCGTTCTCCAACCGGTCCGCCGACTGCGGCCGTTGAGGATGCGGGACGGTGGGCACCTGCGGAGAAGCTCCTGGTGGGCGCGCGGATACCGAGTCCGCGCCGTCCTGCCGGGAGCTTCCGCGTGCCGGTCCGCCCAGCCCGCGAGCCTCAGCCCGGGAACCGCACCGACCCCAGTACCCGCCCCGTCTCCGGATGCCCCGTGTAGTCGAGGAAGAGGACCCGGGAGACCGGCAGGTACCAGGCCTGCGGGGAGAACCGGTAGCCGGAGGCGCAGGTGGCGGTCCAGCGGTCATAGGCCGCCTTGCGGTCGCCGACCGGGCGCAGGCCGGACTCGACGGGCGGGGACGAGGAGCCACCGGTGATGCCGTTCAGGGAGCCGTCCGCGCGGAGCCCGCCGACCGGGCAGGGCTGGACGTCGGTGGCGGCGTACCAGCCGCCGGGCTGCCGGGCCTCGTAGGGGCTGAGTTCGTTGCCGGGGATGGAGCCGGTCAGGACGGCGATCCCCGCGCAGCCGAACACCTTCGGCAGGCCGGCCCGGCTCACCGGCTCGAGGCAGGCGCCGTGTTCGCCGGACCGGGTCAGGGTCCAGCCCGGGGGTGTCTCGAAGGACAGCCGGGCGAAGGTGACCCGCGGCCAGGCCGGGCGGGTGGGAGACGCCGATGCGGGCGCGGACACGGACGGGGACGGCCTGGCCGACGAGGACGGTGCCCCGGACGGGGACGACGAGCCGGGTCGCGACGACGAGCCGGACGGGGACACCGGTGAGGTCGCCTCGGGTGTCGTCGAAGCATCGCCGGCCGCGGCGCTGCTCGGTCGCCCCGCCGCCCCGGTGTCCGCTTCGTCCTCCGGCCCGCAGCCCGCCACCAGCAGCAGGCTCGCCGCCCCCAGCAGTACCGGCACCACACCGCGTCTCAGACGCTTCTTCATGAACGTTCCCCTTCCCCGTCGGGAAGGAGTGTGCCAGCGCCGTGTAACGAAACCGCACCCGGCCGGACACAGACGGACACGGACGGAGACAGGCGGCGACAGGCGGCGACAGGCGGCGACAGGCGGACACCGCCGGAGAGAGACGGACACGGGCGGACACAGACGAAGAGGCCCGTACGACCGAAGTCGTACGGGCCCCTTCAGGTGCTCGCAGCTGGAGCTACCGGGTCAACAGACCCCAAGCAAGCGGAACTTACTTGACGATCTTGGTGACCTGGCCGGCGCCGACGGTCCGGCCACCCTCACGGATGGCGAACTTCAGGCCCTCCTCCATGGCGACGGGCTGGATCAGCTCGACGCGCATCTCGGTGTTGTCGCCCGGCATGACCATCTCGGTGCCCTCGGGGAGGTGCACGACGCCGGTCACGTCCGTGGTGCGGAAGTAGAACTGCGGGCGGTAGTTGTTGAAGAACGGCGTGTGGCGGCCACCCTCGTCCTTGGAGAGGATGTAGGCCTGCGCCTCGAACTCGGTGTGC
Source organism: Streptomyces sp. bgisy159 (assembly GCF_057707805.1). Taxonomy (NCBI): domain Bacteria; kingdom Bacillati; phylum Actinomycetota; class Actinomycetes; order Kitasatosporales; family Streptomycetaceae; genus Streptomyces; species Streptomyces sp. bgisy159. The sequence continues at coordinate 226,615 of NZ_JBYIQX010000002.1, forward strand.
GGGGTGACCGAGCCCGGCTTGATGATGACCTGGCCGCGCTCGACGTCCTCGCGCTTGATGCCGCGGAGCAGCAGACCGACGTTCTCACCGGCCTGGCCCTCGTCGAGCAGCTTGCGGAACATCTCGATGCCGGTGACCGTGGTGGTGGTCTTCTCGGTCTTGATGCCGATGATGTCGACGGTCTCGTTGACCTTCAGGACACCACGCTCGATACGGCCGGTGACGACCGTACCGCGACCGGTGATCGTGAAGACGTCCTCGATCGGCATGAGGAACGGCTTGTCGACGTCGCGCTCGGGCTCCGGGATCGACTCGTCGACGGCCTTCATCAGGTCGAGGACGGACTGGACGTACTCCGGCTCGCCCTCGAGGGCCTTGAGCGCGGAGACCTTGACGACCGGCAGGTCGTCGCCCGGGAACTCGTACTCGGAGAGCAGCTCGCGGACCTCGAGCTCGACGAGCTCCAGGATCTCCTCGTCGTCCACCATGTCGGCCTTGTTCAGGGCGACGACGATGTACGGAACGCCGACCTGGCGGGCCAGGAGCACGTGCTCCTTGGTCTGCGGCATCGGGCCGTCGGTGGCGGCGACCACGAGGATGGCGCCGTCCATCTGCGCCGCACCCGTGATCATGTTCTTGATGTAGTCCGCGTGACCCGGGCAGTCGACGTGGGCGTAGTGACGCGCCTCGGTCTGGTACTCGACGTGCGCGATGGAGATGGTGATACCGCGCTGGCGCTCCTCGGGCGCCTTGTCGATGTTGTCGAACGGGGTGGCCTCGTTCAGCTCCGGGTACGCGTCGTGCAGCACCTTGGTAATGGCGGCCGTGAGGGTCGTCTTACCGTGGTCGATGTGACCGATGGTGCCGATGTTGACGTGCGGCTTAGTCCGCTCGAACTTCGCCTTCGCCACTGGGGTCCTCCTGTGGAGTGGTTCTGGTACGCCTTACTTCATCGGCGCCAGGTGATCTTTGCTGTTAATGCCCGGAACCTGGGGCAAACGCCGACGATTGCGGACGTTTGCCCCGTGAGGCTCCGGAGTCAAGCCTACGGCGTGAGAACGCGGTGCGTTACTCGCCCTTGGCCTTCGCGATGATCTCCTCGGCGACGTTCCGCGGAACCTCGGCGTAGGAGTCGAACTGCATCGAGTAGCTTGCGCGACCCGACGTCTTGCTGCGGAGGTCGCCGACGTAGCCGAACATCTCCGACAGGGGCACGAGGCCCTTCACGACGCGGGCACCGGCCCGCTCCTCCATGGCCTGGATCTGGCCACGGCGGGAGTTGATGTCGCCGATGACGTCACCCATGTAGTCCTCGGGCGTGGTGACCTCGACGGCCATCATCGGCTCCAGGAGCACGGGCGAAGCCTTGCGCGCGGCCTCCTTGAAGGCCTGCGAACCGGCGATCTTGAAGGCGAGCTCGGAGGAGTCGACCTCGTGGTAGGCACCGTCGAGCAGGGTGACGCGGACGCCGGTCATCTCGTAACCGGCGAGGATGCCGAACTGCATGGCCTCCTGCGCACCGGCGTCCACCGAAGGGATGTACTCCTTCGGGATACGGCCACCGGTCACCTTGTTCACGAACTCGTACGAGGTGTCACCGCTCTCGATCGGCTCGATCGCGATGATGACCCTACCGAACTGACCGGTACCACCCGTCTGCTTCTTGTGGGTGTACTCGACCTTCTCGACGGCCTTGCGGATCGTCTCGCGGTACGCGACCTGCGGCTTGCCGACGTTGGCCTCGACCTTGAACTCGCGCTTCATGCGGTCCACGAGCACCTCGAGGTGAAGCTCGCCCATACCGCCGATGACGGTCTGGCCGGTCTCCTCGTTGGTGTGGACCTGGAAGGACGGGTCCTCCTCGGCCAGGCGCTGGATCGCGACGCCCAGCTTCTCCTGGTCGCCCTTCGACTTCGGCTCGATCGCGACCTCGATGACCGGCGCCGGGAAGTCCATGGACTCCAGGATCACCGGGCTCTTCTCGTCGCAGAGCGTCTCGCCGGTGGTGGTCTGCTTCAGACCCATGACGGCGACGATGTCGCCGGCACCCACCGACTCGATCTCCTCACGCTTGTTGGCGTGCATGCGGTAGATCTTGCCGATGCGCTCCTTGCGGCCCTTGACGGAGTTCAGCACGGCGGTGCCGGACTCCAGGCGGCCGGAGTACACGCGGACGAAGGTGAGCTTGCCGAGGTGCGGGTCGCTCATGATCTTGAACGCCAGCGCCGACAGCGGCTCGTCGTCGGACGGCTTGCGCTTGATGACCGTCTCGCCGTCCTTGACGTCGTGGCCCTCGATGGCCTCGATGTCGACGGGGGACGGCAGGTAGCGCACGACCGCGTCGAGCAGGGGCTGGACGCCCTTGTTCTTGAACGCGGTGCCGCAGAACACCGGGGTCACCGTGGTGCCGGTGCCCTTGCCGGAGGCGATGGTGATACGACGGATCGCGGCGTACAGCTGCTCCACGGTGGGCTCCTGGCCCTCCAGGTACAGCTCCATGATCTCTTCGTCGTTCTCGGCGACGGCCTCGACCAGCTTGCCGCGCCACTCCTCGGCGGCCTCGGCGTGGGTGTCCGGGATGTCGACGGTGTCGTACATCTCGCCCTTGGTGGCCTCGGCGGACCACACGAAGGCCTTCATCGTCACCAGGTCGACGACACCCTTGAAGTCCGCCTCAGCGCCGATCGGCAGCTGCATGACGAGCGGCTGGGCGCCCAGACGGTCGGTGATCATGTCGACGCAGCGGTGGAACTCGGCACCGGTGCGGTCGAGCTTGTTGACGAAGCAGATACGCGGAACGCCGTAGCGGTCCGCCTGACGCCACACCGTCTCGGACTGGGGCTCGACGCCGGCGACGCCGTCGAACACCGTCACGGCACCGTCGAGCACGCGCAGCGAACGCTCCACCTCGACGGTGAAGTCGACGTGGCCCGGCGTGTCGATGATGTTGATGGTGTGGTCGACGTCTTCCAGCGGCCAGTGGCAGGTGGTGGCAGCAGAGGTGATCGTGATGCCACGCTCCTGCTCCTGCTCCATCCAGTCCATGGTGGCAGCGCCGTCGTGGACCTCACCGATCTTGTAGGAAACGCCGGTGTAGAACAGGATCCGCTCGGTGGTGGTCGTCTTGCCCGCGTCGATGTGGGCCATGATGCCGATGTTGCGCACCTTGGCCAGGTCAAGCGAAGTGGTAGCCATAAGGCTTTCGTCTTCTCTCGGTTCTCGATGGGGTAGCGACTACCAGCGGTAGTGCGCGAAGGCCTTGTTGGACTCGGCCATCTTGTGCGTGTCCTCGCGCTTCTTCACAGCGGCGCCGAGGCCGTTGGACGCGTCGAGGAGCTCGTTCAGCAGACGCTCGGTCATCGTCTTCTCGCGACGGGCGCGGGAGTAGCCGACGAGCCAGCGCAGCGCCAGGGTGTTGGCACGGCCGGGCTTGACCTCGACCGGGACCTGGTAGGTGGCGCCACCGACACGGCGGGACTTGACCTCGATGGTCGGCTTGATGTTCTCGAGAGCGCGCTTCAGCGTGATGACCGGGTCGTTGCCGGTCTTCTCGCGCAGGCCCTCCATGGCGCCGTAGACGATGCGCTCGGCGGTGGAGCGCTTGCCGTTCAGCAGCACCTTGTTGATCAGGGAGGTCACCAGAGGAGAACCGTAGACCGGGTCGATGATGACCGGGCGCTTCGGGGCGGGGCCCTTACGAGGCATTCTTACTTCTCCTTCTTGGCGCCGTAACGGCTGCGGGCCTGCTTGCGGTTCTTGACACCCTGGGTGTCGAGGGAGCCACGGATGATCTTGTAGCGAACACCCGGCAGGTCCTTCACACGGCCGCCGCGCACGAGCACGATGGAGTGCTCCTGCAGGTTGTGTCCCTCACCCGGAATGTAAGCGGTGACCTCGATCCCGCTGGTCAGACGCACACGCGCGACCTTACGCAGGGCCGAGTTCGGCTTCTTCGGGGTGGTCGTGAACACACGCGTGCAGACGCCGCGACGCTGAGGGGAACCCTCGAGTGCGGGCGTCTTGTTCTTCTCGACCTTGTCCTGCCGGCCCTTGCGGACCAGCTGCTGGATCGTAGGCACTACTTCTCCGGTTTCTGTGTGCCGATGGGTACAGCTAACCTGGAACTTTGCCGACCCACGCGGTCGGGTGTGTCGAATCCGGCGCACTCCCGCCGCCAGGCGAAAGGGAACGCGGATTACGGTGGCCACTGCCGACTCGCCGTGCGGTCGAAGGCACGCACGGAAGCCAGGGCACACCCCAGGCACAAGGTCTGAGCGTAACCGGCCCACAGACTCCGGTCAAAACAAAAGCGACGCGCCCGGCCTCCTCCCGGGGCCCACTACCACACCGAACGGGGTTCCGCATCCGCCGGCGCCGCGTCCCCGGGCCGCTCCGTCCGGTCGGCCGCGGCCGCCGGAACCGCCGCCTCCGTGAGGGGCGCGGGGCCGGCCGGGGCGTCCGGGATCGCCGGGTCTGCCGGGGCGTCCGGGATCGCCGGGCCGGCCGGAGCCGCCGGTCCATCCGGGGCGGCCCGACCCGCCGCGCCCCCGCCGTCCGCCGCGCCCGGCCGAGTCGCCGCGTCCTCCCGAGTCGCCGTGCCTGCCCGGTCCGCCGAGTCGTGCCCGACGAAGTACGTCGGCCGGTTCTGTACCGCCGTGTAGATCCGCGCCACGTACTCCCCCAGCAGCCCGACGCAGATCAGCTGCACCGCCCCGATGAACAGCACCCCGGTGAACAGCGACGTCCACCCGGGGACCGTGCGGTCGAAGGCGTAGGCGCCCAGCGTGTACGCCATCAGCCCCAGGCACACCAGGAACGCGAAGCCGCCCAGCCAGGTGGCCAGCCGCAGCGGCGCCGCCGAGAAGCCGGTGATGCTGTCGACGGCGAGGCGGATCATCCGGCCGAGCGGGTACTTGCTGCGGCCGGCGGTGCGCGGAGCGCGCTCGTAGGTGACCCGGCCGCTCGGGAAGCCCAGCCACGGCACCAGCAGCCGGTAGACCCGCTGCTGGTCCGGCAGGGCCTTCAGCGCGTCGACGGCGGCCCGGCTGAGCAGCCGGAAGTCCCCCGCCTGAGCGGGCACCGACGGCCCGGCGAGCCGTCGTACGAGCCGGTAGTAGACACCGGCGGTCCACCGCTTGAACCCGGTGTCGCTGGCCCGGTCCGCCCGGATCCCGTACACGATGTCGAGCCCCTCGCCGCGCGCCAGCGTCAGCATGTCGGGGATCTTCTCCGGCGGATCCTGGAGGTCGGCGTCCAGGCTGACGACGTACTCGCCGACCGAGCGGTCGAGGCCGGCGGTCAGCGCGGCCTGGTGTCCGGAGTTGCGGCGCAGGCCGATGACGCGCAGTTCGGGCCAGCCGAGCCGGAAGGCGGCGAGCAGCTCGGCGGTACGGTCGGTGCTTCCGTCGTCGACGGCGATCAGCTCGTACGGCACGCCGAGGTCCGCGAGGACCGGACGCACGCGGCTGAGCAGAGCGGGCAGGGCCTCTTCCTCGTTGTACATCGGTATGACGACGGACAGCACGGTCACCGGTTCGGACACCCGGTCCTCCCCTCTTCGACGGCTGCGTGCGAGTCTGGCGCCGCACACGTGCGACCCTGATGCGATCTTATGACTGACACTTCACGACTATCCGGACAGCGGTACGTCCCCTGCCCCCGGCGGTCGGCCGAGGGGGGACGGCGGGCTTGAGCATGGCTTCCGAGGACACGGCATCGAACGGCGCCCCGGCCGAGGGCCCCGCGGGTTCCGTCCTGCCCGGCGCGCGCGCCGGCCGCTCCGGCCGGGGACGACGGATCACCGTGCCGCCCGCGGCGCGGCCGTACGTCCCGCCGCTGGTGCTGTACGGCGTCACCAAGCTCGTCGGCCTCACCATCTTCGCCATCCTGCTGGAGTACGCCGGCGACTACCGGAAGAAGCAGCCGCGGTTCGGGGGCGGCGCCCACTGGTGGGACGTCCTGTCGACCTGGGACGGCTGGTGGTACCTCCAGGTCGCCGAGAAAGGGTACGACCCCAAGCCGCTGCAGCGGCTCCCGTCGGGCGGTCTGTTCACGGTCAAGCAGGACTCGGTCGCCTTCTTCCCGCTCTACCCCGGCCTGATCCGCGGCGTGTCGGAGGTGACCGGCCTCGGCCTGTTCGGCTCCGGCATCCTGGTCTCCGTCCTCGCCTCGTTCGTGGCGGCTGCCGGGATCTACGCCGTCGTGGCCGCCCTCGCCGGCGTGCGGGCCGGCACGATCGCCGCCGGGCTGTGGGCCGTGGCGCCCGGTGCGGGCGTGGAGTGGGCGGTGTACTCGGAGTCGCTGTTCGTCGCCGTCGCCGCCTGGACCTGCTACTGCGTGATGCGGCGGCGCTGGGTGGCGGCGGGCCTGCTGGCCTTCCTGGCGGGGCTGAACCGCCCGACCTCGGCCGCGCTCATCGGCGCGGTGGGGCTCGCGGCACTCGTCACGGTCCTGCGCCGGGACAGCCGGCGCGAGCAGGGGGTGGCGGGGCCGGTGTACGCGATGGTCGCGGCGCCGCTCGGCCTGCTGACGTACATCGGCTGGGTCAGCTACCGCATGGGGGACGCGACCGCCTACTTCACCCTTCAGCGCGAGGGGTGGGCGCACTACTTCGACTGGGGTTCCTACACCCTGGACGTGCTGCGCAACGTCGCCGTCGGGCACGACGACTACCTGTTCGCCTTCTCCACGCCGGATCTGCTCGCGGTGCAGCTGGTGATCGCGCTGCCCTTCCTGGTCGCGCTGATGCTGCGCAGGCGTCCGCCCCTGGTGCTGGTGGCGTACACGCTGGCGAGCATCGTGACGGTGCTCGGGACCCAGCAGATGTTCGGCAACACCTCGCGTTATCTGCTGCCGGCCTTCCCGCTGCTGCTGGCGCCCGCGGCCGCCATGAGCCGGCTGAAGTGGCCGAGCCTGACGGTGTTCTTCACGACGGCCGCGGTGGCCTCCGGGTGGTACGCGCACTATGTGATCTTCGAGTTGGGGATTCCGTAGGCCGGACCGGGCCGACCGGGGCTGCCTCGGACGGAGGGTCCGGGGCGGGCGGTCCGGGGCGGGCGGTCCGGGGCGGGCGCCGGGTCGGGTACCGGGGGCGGGTCACCCGCCGGACGACACCCCGATGACCATCATGAGCAGGAAGAACGCCGCCCAGCCGGCCACCGAGAGCCAGCCGAGGATCAGTCCGGCGAGGGCGAACCCGTCCCCGCCCTGGCCGGTGCGGCGGATCTCGGCGCGTGCCGAGTGCCCGAGGATGACGGCGGGGAGGCCGGTGATCCCCAGGGTCATGGTGGTGAGGACCCCGCAGATCATGGAGCCGACCGCCTTGCTGTTGGTGGGCGGCGGCGGGGCCGTCGGCAGGAAGGTGCGTGGGACGGGCGCGCCGAAGCCCTGCACCGGCGGGACGGCCGGCTGGACCGACAGGGGCCCGACCGGCAGATCGGCCACGAGCATGGACAACTCGGCGACGGTCCGCGCCTCGTACGCCCGGGCCACCCGCTTCTCGAACTCGCTCTGTTGCAGGCGCCCCTCGCTGAAGCCCGCTCTGAGCACGTCGACGGCGCGCTCGCGATCGGCGTGGGAGGCGAGCATCGACGGGCTGCTCTGCCCCTGCCACGGCTGCCATGGCGACGGATACGACACGGACCCACCTCCCCCGGACGACTGACTGCCTCCATCATTCCCCAACGCGCCCCGGCCGCCGACGGTTCCCCCGCTGAACCGCCGGACCGCCGTCAACCCGCCGTTCTCCGGCGATCCGCCGGTTCTCCGTGATCCGCCCCTTCTCGGCGTTCCGCCCGTTCTCTCCGTGATCCTCGGCTTCTCCGCGCTGAGGCGCGTCTCCCCGCCGCGACCGGTGGCCCGGGCCATGTGCCGCACGTTCGGCAGCGAAGACGTCCTCCAGGCGGAACAGCTGGGCCCGGCCCGCCTTGCCGGCCGGTGTCAGACGGCCGAGCTGGACCCATTTGCGGATGGTCGCGGGCGCGACGCCGGCCTCCCGGGCGGCGAGCGGGCCGGGGATCAGGGTGGGCGTCCGGGGGGTCACCGGCCTGCCTCCCCGGTGGCCGACGCGCGTTCCCACTCGCCCTCGGCCCAGGTGTGACGGTAGGCCGGGTCGTCGTGGCAGCCGCACAGCGGGTCCGTGCAGCGGCACGCGGGGTTGACGCACAGCACCGCGCCGCGGTCGGGGAAGGCGCGCAGCGACACCGAGTCGCACCAGGGGCAGCGCCCGGACACCCGTACGACCGTCTCGGTGTCACCGAGCGCGCGGGCGCAGCGGCGGGCCATCCGGCGGGTCTCGTCGCGGACGTGGGCGGCCAGCACCGGGTCGGCGGCGATGCCGTCGAGCAGGGCGGCGATCCGGCGCAGCCGCTCGGCGACGGGCGCGCGGCGCACCCGGGGCAGCCCGAGCCGGTCGCGGACGGCCTCCTCCAGTTCGGTCACCCCGTCAGTGATGTCGCGGATGGTGTCGGAGATGTGCAGCCGCAGCGGGGCGGCGCTGTGGCCGGGGACGGCCAGGCCGTGGCGCTGCTGCATCAGCAGCGCCTCCGCGCGTTCCTCGCGGAGCCGGCCGGCGAGGTCCGCGGGGGGCGGTGCGGCCGGGCGGTGGACGGCGGAGGCGCGGCCCGGGGCGAGTTCGGCGGACAGCTCCGGGAACTGCTGCAGGAGGGTGGAGATCCAGAGGGCGGCGTGGGCGGTGGCGCTCTGCTCAGGCACCGGCGCCTCCCTGGCGGGGCAGGTACCGCAGGGCGGTCGGCAGCAGTGCGTCCGGAACCGGGACGGGACGGCCGGAGCGCCACAGGCGGCCGCCGCAGACACCGTCGAACCCGTTCTCGGCCGGGGCCACGACCTGCTCGCAGGCGTGCCGCACGGTGCAGCGGGCGCAGGCGCGCAGGGCGGGCGCGGCGGCCTTGGGCTTCTTGGCGAAGACGATCCCCGGTGGCAGTCCGGCGCAGGCCGCGGCGGACTGCCAGGGATCAGGAGGTGGGCAGGAACCGGCTGCGGACATGGGGGCCTCCCTGATGTCGCGTGGACGCGTGAACGGGGCGCGCGAAGTGAACGCGCCCCTCAGCCTTACAGATTGCGTGCGCGCTCGCAATGAGTTTCGATCACTTGCCGCCGGGCAGGCGCCCGACCAGTGGGACTCGGTCACGGATTCTCCGCGAATCCCACGAATTTTCCCCAGTCGTTGCACGAGAGCGCGTAATACCGCGCGCGCAAGCAAGCTAAACTTGCCCTCTCCTAGGGAAGCGAGCACAGAGATGACCAGCCAGGATCTGGACGCGTTCGCGGCATGGGTCGAAGACCTGATGCGCGACCGCGGGTACGACATCGACAGTCCACGCGGCGGCGGCAAGTCGCGCATCGCCGACGAGGCGGGGGTGCACCGCGCCGCGGTGACCCGGCTGCTGCAGCGCCAGAGCATGCCCGACCTGGAGACCACGCGTCGGCTCGCGCGCGTGCTCGGCGTCCCGGTGCGCGACATGCTGATCCGCTCCGGCCGCCTCACCGCCGAGGAACTGGCCGATCCGCACGCGCACCTGGCCGGCCCGGGCCCCGGGGCCGAGTCCGTCCGCCGTCCCACGCTGGAGGAGGTCGCGGACCTGCTGGGGGTGCCGGCCGACCGGCGGGAGATGTTCGTCCGGGTGGTGGAGCAGTTCCTGCCCAACGAGGCCCGGCCGGAGGGGGAGGCCGGGGCGGCGGTGCAGGCCGACGACCGCGTCCTCGCCGAGGCGGCGGCCGACACCCCCGGCGTCGGCTGACCTCGCCGCCTCGCCCCTGACGGGCACCCGTGGGCCGACGGGTGCGCCCGCCCGCGGGCGGCACGAGGGCGCGACCGCGCCGCCCGGCCGGTCGGTCACGCGTCACCACCCCGGGCGTGCGGGACGGTCCCGGATCCCGGAAGCCGCCTCGGCGCACCCAGCACCCTCCTCCGCGCCAGCGGCCTCCCCTCCCCCTTCACCCCCTGCGGCAACGGAAATCTCCATCGCCTCCCGGATTGAGTTGCGTGCGCGCACGCTCGCATGTCACAGTTGGTGCAGCGGCGGAGCTGTGCCCGCGAGACGGGCCAGGCCACCTCGCCGTAAGCCGGGCCGTGGCGCCGCGGCCCCTGCTCGCCTTCCCCGCGCGGCGCCCGCCCGGCGTCCCTCACCCCGCCCAGTCGACCCGAGGTGACCCGGCATGACCACACCCACCCCACCGAGCGCCTTCCCCGACGTCGAGGCCCTGGTCGTCGACATCCTGGAGGCCGACTCGGCCCTGTCCACGGCGCTCGTCACCGTCCAGCCGCCGACGGACTTCAACGGCACCAGCGCCGCCGTCCTCGTCAACCGGCGCGGCGGCGCCTGGATCGGCGATCTCCACGTCGACCAGCCGCTGATCGAGCTGGAGGTGTACGGCCCGACCAAGCAGCAGGCGCACGTCCTGGCCAACTCGGCCCGCCGCGCCCTGATGGCCGCCGCCGGCAACCGCTACGGCAGGAACCTCATCACCGAGGTGGAGGAGCAGGACGGCCCGCGCTGGCTGCCCGACTACCTGTACGCCGCCGCCCACCGCTACGTGTGCGTGCTCAAGGTGTTCCTGGACGTGTACTGACACCGGTGCGCCCGTAGCCGCACCCCACAGGCCGAAGGCCCCGCCGTCCCCGGCGGGGCCTTCGCCGTACCCGGGCCTTCCCGGGAACGGCAGCACCACCCCTTTCCTCACCCTCTCTTCAAGGAGACCCAGCAATGGCAGGAACCAACTCCTCCGAGATCCGCATCGCCGGAGTCGGCCGGCTCTACTACGCCGCCGCCGGCACCGAGCTGCCGACCGCCTTCACCGGCACCCCGGCCACCGACTGGACCGGCTGGACGGACCTCGGCTTCACCTCCGGCGACGGCGTCACCTTCAGCAAGAAGGACAAGCTGGAGCCGATCGACGTGTGGCAGGCGGTCAGCCCGGTGCACTTCGTGTACTCGGACCGCGACCTGACGCTGAAGTTCTCGCTGATGCAGTTCAACGAGGACACGCTGCCCCTGTTCATGGGCGGCGGTGACGTCACCGCGCTGGACACCACCAACAACCCGGGCGTCTACAAGTACGACGTGGCCGACCGGCCGTACGCCGACGCGCACGCCCTCGGCCTGGAGTTCACCGACGTCCGCGCGGACGCCGCCGCCGACGAGGCCGTGACCTACCGCTTCGGCATCCCGCGCGGCCAGGTCACCGCCGTGGACGACATCAAGCTGGGCCGCAAGGCCGCCGCGCAGCTCGGCATCACCTTCACGGCGATGGCCACCCCGGGCAAGTCGGCGCTGGCCAGCTTCCTGATGAAGGACGTCTCGTACGCCGCGTCCTGACCCACCGGGCGGGGCGGCCGGCACCCGCCGCCCGCCCCGCCCGCCCTTCACCGCTCTCCCCGCACGCCTGAAAAGGAGTACGCGTCACCATGGCCTCTTTCGATGTCAACGCCGCCCGCGCCCAGCGCCTTGAAGCCCTCGGCCGGGCCTGGTCGTTCGAGCTCGACGGCGAGACCTTCACCCTGCCCACCGAGCTGACCCGGGCCACCGCGCGGGCACTGCGGGGGCTCGACGACAACGACGTCGACGGGCTCCTCGGCCTCCTCATGGGCGAGCAGCAGTTCGCCCGCTTCGAGCGGCACGAGGTCACCATGCAGGACATCGCCGCCGTCCTGGAGGCCTACGGCAAGGAGACCGGGCTCGGCCTGGGGGAAGACTGAGCCTCGTCGGGTTCGTCGACGAACACGCCGAGGCACTCGAAGCGGACCTGCTCCGCTACTACGGCATCGACCTGCTCGACTGGCACCGCGAGCGGCTGTCCGAGCGGCGGCTCACGGTGCTCGTCAAGCACCTGCCGCGGGACAGCGCGCTCAACCGGGAACTGCACGGGGAGGCCGCCGACTGGTCGGTGACCGACCATCTGCTGGCCGCCGCCGTGGACCATCTGGCGGCCGCCAACTGGATGTTCGCCTGCGTCAACTCGGCGGAGGACGGCGACCAGCCGGAACCGCCGGTCCCGGTGCCGCGGCCGACCGGGCCGGCGGAGGAGGCGTACGACCCGGCGGAGCACCCGTCCGGGGACACCGGGCCGGAGTCCGGCCCGGCCGGCCCGGACTCCGGCGGCCGGGACCCGTCGGCGCCGTCACCGGCCCAGCTGGCGAGGTTCTTCGCCTGAGTTCCGGTTCTTCGCCTGGGTCGCGGGTGCGGCAGCCCCGGGCGGGCGGTTCGCTCAGTGGCCGCCGCCCGGCTGTTCGTCGTCCCGGCGGCGGACGGCCGCCCGGCCCTCCAGCTCCTCCGCGAGGGCCCGGGCCCTGTCCGAGAGTCGGGGGCGTTCCTCGCCCCTGGGCACGGGAGGCGGCGGGTCGACCGGGTCCTGCGCGGGCGGCTGTCCGACCGGCCCGTGCGGGGATCGCTGCTCGACCGGCCCGTGCGGGGACCGCTGTTCGAGGGGCTCGCGGCGTCCCCGGTCGCGGGCGGCTCCGGTGTCACCGGGCAGCGCGAGCGGGGGCACGCTCGGCCGGCCGTTGCGGCGTACGACCGTGCGCCGCTCGGAGGGCGCCGTCCGCTTCTCCCGCGGCTCGCGCCCGGGAAGCCGCACGTCGGCCGCCGGACCGGAGACCGGCTCCTCGCCGGCCCGTCCGTCCCTCTCGTACTCGGCGTCATCCTCGTCACCGTCCGCCGGGGGCGGCACCGGCACCACCGACCCGTCCGCCACCGACCGCTCCCGTTCCCCCCGCCGCTCCACGCGCGTCACCTCGGAAGGGGGCCGCAGCAGTTCCACGTACGGCAGCGGGATCACCTCACCGCCCCGCTCCCCCTCGGCCCGGCGGGCCCGGCGCGGCCGGCGTCCCGTCCGGGCGTCCTCCTGGCCCTGCACGTAGGCCGCCGTGATCCGCTCCTCGTAGGCCCGCCGTATCGCCGGCAGTTGCTCGGCGACCACGTCGGCCCAGCCCGCGCTGTACGCGGCCAGCTCACGCCGGTCGAGTTCCGCCCGGGGGAGGACGACCAGGTCCTCCGGCGCGTGTCCCAGACGGAGGACGAGCTCGGAGACACGGGCGATGAGATGTGGCAGATCGGAGGCTTGTTCGAGCCAGTCGATCACATGCTGATGCCGCGCGTTGCTCGCGTCCCCGTCCACCCCGTTGGCCTTGCTCTCGTCCCTGCCCCATCGCGCCCCCCGCGCGAGGACGGCTGCCCGGCCGCCGTCCACCGTCGTCTGACGCGCTCTCAGTTCCCCGCTGCGAGCGCTGTGTTCACTGTCTCTTCACCGACGGGAGGACGGCCGGATCCTACTCCACGGACCTGACGCGACCTCCACCGCACCCCGCATCACCGCAGGTCCGGACGGCGCCACCGGGTGGTTCCTCGGCAAACACGGAACGGCACCACGGGATTACTCGTACACTAGTTCGAACAGACGCTTCGAACACCCCCAGAGGCGCCACCTGTACCACCAGCCCAGCGGACAGACCGGAAAGCAGGCAGCAGACATGGCGACTGGCACCAGCGACTCCCGACAGCAGCCGATCGACACCTACACCCGCCTCGCCCACCTCCTGCACACCCCCACCGGCGACCGCGAGGCCCTGCTCGACCGCGTCTACGAGGAGCTGCTGGCCCGGGAGTCGCGCGCGTACGCCGCCGGCTGGTCGGACGCGCTGACGGCGGCCCGCCGCAACACCCCTCCCAAGCGGCCCTGACGGAAGCAGGCCCGCCCCCCAGAGCGGACAGATGTGGGGCGTCCGCGCGCCGGGGGTCCGACTGCCTGCGGACACCCGAATCCGCCTCAGGTGGCGAGAGCCTCCCAGAGAAGCCTCGCGATGAGCGCCGCCGCCCCGAAGGCCACGGCCGCCAGGAAGGGCAACGCGAGGCAGCCCCAGGACACGTTGTCAGCGGCCGCCTTCCGCGGTGTGATCCGCGCGACCGCCGGCCGGTCCGGCAGATAGACGACCCCCACAGACTCCCCGACCTGTGGAATCAGTGCCTCCGTCAGCACTTTGCTCTGAAAAGTGTGCTCGTCGCCCGAATCGTCGAGGAACAGAACCATCAGCCGAACTCCACGCCGGGCCGGTATCAGACCGACGCATTCTCCGTCCGTCCGTTCGCCCACCCTTCCCAACAGCCGTTCATCCGAGAGCAGTCGGATGACAAACCGCATCGCCCGCAGGGAGAAATAGAGCCCCAGCGCCGGTAGCGAAGAAACGATGAGGGCGGCAACTAGGGAAACGAGCACGGAATCACGGACCCCTTCGTAGGACATCGGAATCCAAAGGAGGTCTTATGACCGTCCCACCCAACCCGGCATTCCGCGAACTGAGCAACTTCGTGAACGGCATGATAGACCAGATCAATCACTACATCGAGGTGGCCTACAGCTCCGTGGGCAGCGCCTTCGAAGCACCGGCCAACTGGCTGAAGCACATGGATCCGGACGGCAGCTCGATCAATGCGTCGAGTCAGAGCCTGTACTGGAGCGAGCAGTTGGCCAAGTTCGACGTCAGCGCCGTGACGGCGTCGTTCGACGGCTTCAAAGTGGATGAGTCCGGCGTGTACCTCATGGGCGCGAAGATCTACGAATTCCCCTGGGTCAGCGCGCTGGAGAACGGACGCGGAACCGCGTCCGCCGCAGCTCGGACGGTCACGGCCCTCGAAGGACGGGTGGACGATCTGGCCCAGTCGAGGACCCGCGTCGACGGTCGACTCGCGGACCTCCGCACCGATGTCGACCGGGCGCGGACCATCGCGCGATCCGCGCACGACGGCGCCGTCGATCTCGTCGCGGATCTCGAACAGGACATGAGGCGACGGTTCGGCAGGGTCGACGGCGACATCAAGGTCGTGGAGGGGTCGGCCAAGCGGGCCCACAGGCGCCTCGACGCCGTCGACCGCGTCAGGCGACGGCAGGGCGAGGCCATCCGTGCCGCCGCCGGCGCCCCCAGTGTGACAAGCCAGGACCCCAAGCGCCTCAAGGACGCGGCCGCACAGGTTCGCGCTCTCGAATCCCGGGTCACCGACCTGCTCCGCGCCCTGGGCTAAGGCTGTCCACGCAACCGGACCCGCTCCCCTGAAAAGAGGTTTCCGTGTCGCTCGTTTCAAGTCTGCGAAAATCCTCCACAGCGTTGCAATCATTCAGAACGAAGGCCTCCGGCGCCGCCGAAGCGGCGAAGGCCGTAGGTAGCCAGGCCAAGGCCGGGGAATCAGGAATTCGGAAGCTGAAGTCCTCCGCGCAGGCTTCCACCACCCAGCTCAAGCAGCTCAAGACCGCCGCCGACCGCACCGAGAAATCCCTCGCCAGAGCCGGCCGGACCGGATCCTCCGCCGGTAGGAACCTCGGCAAGTACGAGGCGGGCGCCAAGAAGGCGGCCAAGGGGCAGGACAAGATGAACAAGTCGATGAAGGGCAACTTCTTCGGCATGCTCATGGACCTGCTGATGCCGCTCATCGAGAAGGTCGTCGAGATGGCGACCAGGTCGAAGACCATGCAGAAGGTGCTCAAGACGGCCTTCGGGGTCATCAAGTCGGTGATCAGCAAGGTCATGAAGGCCATCGGGCCGATCATGAAGAAGGCCGCCAAGCTGATCAAATCGGTGTGGAGCGGCATCAAGAAGGCGATCACCGCCGTGGTCAAGGCGGTAGCCAAGGTCATCAAGACCTACGTCGGCGTCTGGAAGAAGGTCATCGGCACCGCGCTCAAGGCGATCAAGTCGGTCGTCTCCGGCGTGTGGCGGGGCATCAAGGCCGTCATCTCACCGGTCGTCCGCTGGATCAGGTCGGCCGTCCCGAACGCCTTCCGCGCCGTGAAGAACAAGCTGTCCAGCATCTGGGGCGGCCTGAAGGGCATCGCGGGCCGCGCCTTCAACGGCATCAAGAGCGCCGTCAAGGGCCCGATCAACGCCGTCATCGGCATCATCAACCGCGCGATCGGCGCCCTGAACCGCATCAAGGTGTCGATCCCCGGCTGGGTGCCCGGCGTCGGCGGCAAGACCTTCGGCGTCCACCTGCCGAGGATCCCCGCCCTGGCCGCCGGCGGCGTCGTGATGCCCCGCTCCGGCGGTGTCCCCGCGATCCTCGCCGAGGCCGGCGAGGCCGAGGCCGTCCTGCCGCTCAGCAAGCTCGACCGGCTGCTGCGCCGCGCCGCCGCGCACGGCATGCCGTACGCCGGTGCCTCCGCCGCCGACGGCGCCGCCCTGCACATCGAGCACTACTACGCGGCCGAGACCAGCAGCCCCCAGCGCACCGCCGACGCGCTGATGTTCCTGGCCAAGGCACGCGGATGAGCGCCGCGGCCATGAGCGTGCCGGTCAACCCCCTCGCCGGGGTGGCACCGGCCCTGCGCGCCTTCCGTACGGGCGTCGACCGCGGCGGCGGTGCCCTGCGCGGCCTCACCGGACGGATCCGCTCCGCCGCCGGCGCCGCCGACCGCATCCGCTCTGCCGCCGACGGGGCCGCCGACGCCGTACGCCGTACCAAGGCGGACGCCGACGCCGCCGCCCGCACCCTCACCAGGACCGGCCGGAGCGCCGGCACCACCGCGGCCGGCGTCAGGACGCTCAGCGGCCGGGCCAAGAACGTCACCCGGGCCCTCGGCAGGCTCGGGTCGGCCGGCGGTCTGCTCGCCCTGATCGGCTCCCTCGCCGGCGCCGCCGGCGGCCTCGGCAGCCTGCTCGGCGCGTTCGGCACCGCCACCACCATCGGCTCCGCCGTGATGACGGCGCTCAACCTCGTCACCCGCGCCAACCCCATCGGCTTCGTCACCGGCCTGCTCCTGCCGGTCGCCGGCTGGCTGCTGGACCTGGCGATGAACTCACGGACCGGGCAGCGTCTGATGCAGCAGACGGCGACGGTGGTCATGAAGTACGTCCGGCTGTACCTGGCGATCCTGGCGCCGCTGCTGAAAGCGATCGGGAAGGCGGTGACCACGTACGTCACCGTCTACCTGACCGTCATCACCACCGCGCTCAGGGTCGTCGGCAAGCTCGTCGGCACCGGCTTCGCCGTCCTGAAGGCCCTCACCACCGGCGACACCCGTGCCCTGCGCGGCAAGGTGTCGGCGATCTGGCGCGGGTTCAGGAACGCGGTCAAGCCGGTCCTGACATGGATCACCAGGGACATTCCCCGGATGTTCGGCCG
The DNA here is from genome assembly GCF_057707805.1 of Streptomyces sp. bgisy159. Taxonomy (NCBI): domain Bacteria; kingdom Bacillati; phylum Actinomycetota; class Actinomycetes; order Kitasatosporales; family Streptomycetaceae; genus Streptomyces; species Streptomyces sp. bgisy159. Next base: position 243,741 of record NZ_JBYIQX010000002.1, read on the forward strand.
GGTGAAGCAGGCGACCGCCGGCACGCTCGGCGCGATCGGCAGGTTCGTCACCACGGGCGCCCAGACCGTCGCGGGCGTCGTCAAAGGGCCGGTCCAGGGCCTGATCGCGTTCGCCAACTGGGTCATCGACGGGCTCAACAGCCTCAGCTTCAGCATCCTCGGCAAGAAGTTCGGCATCGACATCGACAAGATCCCCATGCTCGCCGAGGGCGGTGTCGCGGTGCCCGGCGCCGCCCCTCGGACCGGCCGCGTCCTGCCGCTGCACGCGCTGCGCCCGCACCGGGCCCTCGCCCGCCGGGACCGGCCGGCCACCGCCCGCCGCGGCCACCGCGTCCGGGAGTTCCACGAGAGCCCCGCCGCCGGCCCGCACGGCATCGCCGAGGACCTGCTCTTCCTGGCGGCCGCGCACGCCCACGCGTAAGCGCACCCCGCGCAGGAGCCCCGCGCGCAAGAGCCCCATGCGCAAGAACCGCATGCGCAAGAGCCCCGCGCGCAGGAGCCCCGCGCCCAAGAGCCATGACACCCCTGACAGTGAGGTGACGGCCCCATGGCCGAGACGACCACAACCGCATACGCCCCCACGGACGACGTACCCCCCGGCTCACTCATCACCCAGGACGGGCAGATGCAGTGGGCCGGACTGCTGCTCGGCCCGGGCACCCCCTACGAGATCGACCGCGGCGGCCTGACCGGCTGGGAGGACCTGCCGGAGTACGACTCCAGCGACGCCGACCACCCCACCGCGCACGGCGCCTGGCCCGGCGCCCGCTACGCCCGCCCCCGCAGGATCGGCGGCTCGGTGTGGACCGTACCGGCGCCGGACGACGCCGCCTCGCTGGAGGCGATCCGCGCCCTGCGCCAGGCGCTGCTGCTCGGCGACACCGAGCGCTGGCTGGCGGTGCGGCTGCACGGCGAGACGCTGGCCGTGCGCGCCCGGGTCAGCCAGCGGGTGCTGGCCGCCGACCGGACGTACACCACCCAGGGCGTCTCCCGGGCGAGCGTGCAGTGGTACGCCACCGACCCGCGCCGTTACTCCGTCACCGAGCGGACCGCCGTCACCGGCGCCCCGCAGCCGGAGAGCGGCCTGACCTGGCCGCTGACCTGGCCGCTGTACTGGGGCCAGGCGGCCTCCACCGGCGACGTCACCGTGGACAACGGCGGCTCCGCGCCCACCCACCCGGTGCTCACCTTCACCGGTCCGTGCGGCAACCCGACCGTCACCGACCGCAACTCGGGCCGCCGGCTGCGCTACTCCATCGTCCTGGCGGCCGGCGACGAACTGGTCGTGGACACCGCGGCGGGCACGGTCACCCTCAACGGCACCGCCTCCCGCCGGCACACGGCGGCCGCCGACAGCAGCCCCGAGGAACTGTTCGCGTTCGCCCCGGGCCGCGCCCAACTCGCGTTCCGCCCCGACACCTTCGGCCCCGGCGCCCGCATGTCGGTGCGCTGGCGCGCGGCGGAGTGGTGACCCCGTGACCGCCGCGAAGGCCGGACGAGGAGAGACGACCCCATGACCGTACGATCAGCCTGGCTCACCGAGTTCGGGCAGACCCGCGAGGACACCCGCGTCACCCTCTCCGGGCTGCTCACCCCGGACGCCTCCACCCCGCAGGACACCCCGCTCAGGGCCCGCGGCGGCATCGTCCCCGGCGGCTTCGCGCTCACCGGCACCGCGGGCGCCATGACCTGCGTCATCGGCGCGGGCCGCGCCTTCGTCCCGGGCGGCCGGACGGCCCAGGGCACCTATCCGGTCGCGGTGACCGAACCGGAGACCCTGACGATCGCCGACGGCGACGCCCAGTACGACCGGATCGACCTCGTCGAACTCGCCGTCCAGGACGGCGTGTACGACGGCACCGCCGAGACCCGGGCACTGGTCCGCCTGGTCCCGGGCACGCCGGCCGCCACCCCCGTGGTCCCGAACACACCCGACGGCAGTGCCCTGCCGCTGTACCGCATCCTGGTGCCCGCCCGGGTGTCGGCCGGCACCGGCGGGCTGGACTGGGGCAGCGCCGTCACCGGCCTGCGCCGCCCGACCGTGGCCGTCGGCGGGATCGTCCCCGCCTCCGGCTTCACCGGCGCGTACGCCGGCCAGTACCGGGACACCCCGGGCGGGCTGGAGCGCTGGGACGGCTCCGCCTGGGTCGGCTACCCGAAGGCGGTCGGCGGCATCGCCCCGGCCGGCGCGCTGACCGACGGCTCCTACGTCGGCCAGCACCGGGAGGACGACGCCGGCCGGCTGCAGCGCTGGGACGGCTCCACGTGGCAGTTCGTCCAGGGGCGTACGTCGGTCCTCTACAGCGCCTCGCAGACCAGCAAGCAGTCGGTGCCGAGCAACGTGTGGACGCTGATCGCCCTGCAGACCGCCGACGTGGACGACGCCGCGGGGCACGACGGCTTCGGCGTCTACACCGTGCCGCGGGCCGGCTGGTGGCGGGTGACCGCCAACATCACCTGGACCGGCGACAACCCGTCGGCCGGCTCCCGCGGCGCGCGGGTCTACGTCAACGGCAGCGGGGTCCCGAGGGGCACCTGGCTCGTCGGCGCCGGCCCGGCCGCGACCAGCGTCGGCGGCGGCTGCCTGGTGCGGCTGGCGGCCGGCGACCGGCTCGCCCTGTACGGGCTGCAGAACTCGGGCTCCACCGTCACCACGCTGGGCGGCTCCGGCTACTACACGAACCTCGCCGCCGAGTGGATCAAGTCCTGACGAACCGTCACCGCCTTTCGCCGACCAGGGAGACCAGCGAATGAACCTGCGCAGCTCATGGGTGGCCGAGACCGGCCAGACCCGCGAGGACACCCGGCTGACCCAGCTGGGCGCGACCACCCCGACCAACCCGATCCAGGTCCGCTCCGGCGTCCTGCCCGGCTCCTACGACGGCCTGTACCGCCTCGCCGGCTTCTGGCTGGACGGCGGGGCGGGCACCATGACCGCCACCGTCCACGAGGGCCGGGCGGTGATCCAGGCCGAGAGCGGGCAGGGCGCCTACCCGGTCGCCCTGGCCCACCAGACCCCCCTGACGTTCGCCGACGGCGACGCCCAGGGCGACCGGATCGACCTCGTCGTCCTGCGGATCTACGACAACGTGTACGACGCCTCCGGCCGCACCGAGGCCGCCCTGGAGATCGTCCGGGGCGAACCCGGCGCGAACCCGCAGGCGCCGGCGCCGCCGCCGATCGCCCTGCCGATCTACCGGGTCACCGTCCGGGCCGGGGCCGGCGCCGGCAACGGCGGCGTCAACTGGAACGCCGACGTGGAGGACCTGCGCACCCCGACCGTCGCGATCGGGGGCATCCTGCCGGCCGTAGGCGAGACCGGGGGCGGCGCCTACCCCGGCCAGTACCGCGACTCCGGCGGCGCGCTGCAGCGCTGGGACGGCTCGGCCTGGGTGCCGTACCCGAGCGCCCTGGGCGGCATCGCCCCGGCCGGCGCGGTCACCACCGCCAGCTACACCGGCCAGTACCGCGACAGCTCCTCCGGCGTCCTGCAGCGCTGGAACGGCTCCTCCTGGGTGTCGTACCAGCCGGTGCCCGCCTGGACCGACTACACGCCGGTGTGGGGCGCCGAGAACGGCACCGCCCCGAGCATCGGCAACGGCGTCCTCGCGGGGTCGTACGCCAAGCTCGGCACGGTCGTGCACGTGCGGATCTACCTGAGGATCGGCTCGACGACCAACCTCGCCGCCCAGGACCCCAACGGCAACTGGACGTTCAGGCTCCCGGTCGCGCCGGTGTCGACGAGCTGGAAGCTGGACGGCCGGGTACTGACCGCCGTCGGCTTCGACGCCTCCGAGAACCGCATGTGGCAGGGCAGCGGTCTGCTCTCCGCCGGCAACGGCGGCTCCGTCCGCTCGCTGCGCGACACCCTGCACAACACCGGCGACATCTGGGACAAGGGCTACCCCTTCGACTGGGGCACCGGCGACGTCCTGTCGATCCACGGCACCTACGAATCCGCCTCCTGACCCGTCCGCGAAAGGACTGTAGATGAACGCCCGTTCCGCCTGGCTGTCCCCGGCCGGCCAGACCCGCGAGGACACCCGCGTCGCCGCGCTCGGCGCCCACACCCCGGTCTCCCCCGTCGCCACCCGCTCGGGCGTCCTGCCCGGCTCCTACACCGGTGAGCACACCGTGTCCGGCTTCTGGCTGGCCGGCGCCGCCGGCGCCATGACCGCCGAGGTCAGCACGGGCCGGGCGGTGATCCAGGCCGAGGAGTCGCGCGGCGCCTACCCGGTGTCCCTCACCGAGGGAGTGCCGCTCACCTTCGCCGACGGCGACGCCCAGTACGACCGCGTCGACCTCGTCGTCCTGCGGATCTACGACGACGCCTACGACGGCTCCGGGCGCACCGAGGCCGTCGTCGAGATCGTCCCCGGCACCCCGGCCGCCGTGCCGTCCGCGCCCGCCGCGCCCGGCCTGTCGCTGCCGCTGTTCCAGGTGCTCGTGACGGCCACCGCGAGCAACGGCAACGGCGGCATCAACTGGGGCACGGCCCTCACCGACCTGCGCCCCACCACGGTCGCCCTCGGCGGCATCGCACCCACCAAGCCCGACGACACCGTCAAGGGCGCCTACCCGGGCCAGTACCGCGACGTCAACGACGCCCTGCAGCGCTGGAACGGCACCGCCTGGGTGCCCTACCCGAGGGACATCGGCGGTATCGCCCCGGCCGGCGCCGTCACCACCGGCGGCTACCCCGGCCAGTACCGCGACTCGGCGGGCGGCGTCCTGCAGCGCTGGAACGGCTCGGCGTGGCTGCCGGCGGTCACCCCGTCCGCGTTCACCGCGTCCCTGGACGCCGGGACCACCGCGTCGACGACGTACACCGCCGCCCTCGACAACACGGCCGTCTCCGCGCTGACCCTCGACTTCACCGCCCCGGGCACCGGAGCGGTGCTGCTCCACTTCGGCGCCCGCATGGTGACCCAGGGCAGCACCACCACCGCCGCGTTCATGGCCCCGCGCATCACCCGGGGCGCCACGGTCGTCTGGGAACCGTCGAACGACGAGTACTCCGCCATGTACGGCGGCACCGTCTCCTGCTCGGTCTCCACGATGTGGCGGCTGTACGGGCTGACGCCCGGCACGGTCTACACGATGACCGCCCTGCACCGCTCCGGCAGCGCCTCGGTCACCTGCGGCTTCGACAACATCTTCCTGCGCGTCGACCCCGCCAACTGACCCCCCTCCGCCTCGACTTCCCCCAAGGAGGGAACATGCCCGTACGTTCCGGCTGGCTCTCCCCGGACGGCCAGACCCGCGAGGACACCCGTCTCGCGGCGCTCGGCGCGCTCACCCCGACCTCTCCCGTCACCACCCGCTCCGGCATCCTGCCGGGCTCCGCCGACGGCCAGTGGCGGATCTCCGGGTTCACCGTGCAGGGCGACCCCGGCACGATGTCCGCCCTCGTGTACCCCGGCCGGGCCGTCATCCAGGGCACGGACACCCGGGGCGCCTACCCGGTGGCGCTGACCGAGACCCTGCCGCTGACCTTCGCCGACGGCGACCCCCAGTACGGCCGGGTCGACCTGGTCGTGCTGCGCGTCCACGACGACCCGTACGACGGCTCCGGGCGCACCGAGGCCGTCGTCGAGATCCTCCCCGGCACCCCGGCCGCCCTGCCGGCCGCGCCCGCGGCCCCCGATCTCGCGCTCCCGCTGTACGAGGTCGCCGTACCGGCCGGGGCGAGCACCGGCTCCGGCGGCCTCGACTGGGGCACCGCGCTCACCGGCCGCCGTACCGCCACGGTCGCCGTCGGCGGCATCCTGCCGGTCACCAGCGACACCTCGATCGGCGCCTACCCGGGCCAGTACCGCGACGCGGGCGGCCGCCTCCAGCGCTGGACCGGCTCGGCGTGGACCGACTACCCGGTGCCGCCGGCCTGGCAGAGCTGGACCCCGGCCTGGACCACCAACTCCGGCAACGCCACCCCGTCCTACGGCAACGCCGACGTCAACTGCCGCTACCTCAAGTCCGGTACGACGGTGCACCTGAACTTCGTGATCCAGTTCGGCACCACCACCGACTTCGGCGCGAACCCCACCTCGGCCGACAACTGGCGCTTCTCGCTGCCGGTGCCGGCGTCCGCCGCCCACCCGGTCGTCGGCTTCGCCGAACTGGGCGCGTCCAACTCCGCCCGCGTCATGAGCCGGATCCACCTGCCCCACACCACCGCCTTCGAGCTGGGCGTCTCCTCCGGCCGGCCCGACGCCTCGGCGATCGGCGGCGCCGGCCAGGGCACCGTCGACGCCCTGTCGCCCTGGACCTGGAGCCCGCCCCACGCCATCCGGGGCACCGCCACCTACGAGGCCGCCTCATGAGCACCGACACCCCGTACCGCGCGATCTTCTGCGACCTGCGCGACGACACCACCATCGACATCCTGCCGCTGCGGGACGTCACCGTCGACGACTACCTCGGCAAGGCCGGCTCGCTGTCCGGGACCGTCCCGGTGCCCGACGCCCAGATGGCCGCCCGGGTCCGCCGCATCGAGGAGGGCCGCACCGCCGTCTACCTCCAGCGCGGCAACGACCTGTGGTGGGGCGGCATCATCTGGACGGCCACGCTGCAGAGCTCCGACCGGGGCGTGCTCAGCCTCGGCATCCAGGCGGCCACCTTCGAGTCGTACGCCGGCCGCCGCCGCATCCGCGCCGACCTGTCCTTCACCGACGTGGACCAGCTGGTCGTGGCGCGCCGGCTGTGGGAGCACCTGCAGCTCGGCCGGTTCGCCGACGAGGCGGACAAGCCGACCGTGATCGGCGGGAACATCGGCGTCACCTACGGCTACGAGACCTCCGGGCAGATGCGCTCGGCCCGCTACCGGGACGGCGACGAGACCGTCTATCTGGAGGCGATCGACGCGCTCGCCGCCCTGGACGACGGCTTCGAGCACCACATCGCCGTCTACCGCGACCCGGCCACCGGCGCCCGGGTCCGCCGGCTGCGCCTGGGCAGCCCGAAGATCCGCACCGGGACCACCGACCTGGTGATGGACCGCCCGGGCACCATCCTGTCGTACGCCTTCCCGCGCGACGCCACCCGCGGCGGCACCACCGCCCGGGCGCGCGGCGGCAGCGACAACACCAACCAGGCCGCCGAGTCGCGCCCAGTGTTCGCCGACGCCGACGAGGCGGCCGCGCTGATCGCGGCCGGCTACCCGCGCATCGACCTGTCCTCCGACCACAACGAGACGACCAGCGCAGCCGTCCTGAAGTCCCTGGCCACCGCCGAACTCGCGCAGGCCACCGGGGCGGTGGTGATCCCCGCGGTCAGCGTCCGCCTCGACGACCTGGTGCCGCCCGCGCTGCTCGGGCGGACCGTGCGCATCCGGATCACCGACGAGTGGTGGACCGAGGGCCTGGACGCCCGCTACCGGGTCATCGGCGTCAAGGTCAGCCCGGCGCAGCGCGGCCGCCCCGACACCGCCGAGCTCTACCTGGAGGAGGCCTGATGCCCCAGCTGCCCGAAGACATCATCGACCGGCTGACCCAGATGGAACGCCGCATCCAGCAGCTGTCCACCGCCGTCAACAGCCGGCCGGCGCTCAACCGGATCTCCGGTGGCGGCGTGGAGATCACCGACGGCGGCTATCTCGCCGTACGCCCGCCGGGCGGCGGTCCGGCGGTGTTCGCGGTGGGCGCGTGGAGCGGCGCCGAGTACGGCATGGCGGTGCGCCGCCAGACCGGCTCGCTCGCCATGAGCCTGCACAACGGCGACGGCTCCAGCACCTCGCTGCAACCGCTGCGCGTCTACGACAACGACGGGCGGGAGCTGTTCGCCGACGACGTCAACAACGGCGGACTGGCCCGGCCCTGGCTGAACATGCTGCCGCCGCAGGACACCGCGGTCGCCCGCTGGCCGCAGACCACCGCGACCTCCTGGGCGACGATCGCCATGTCGTACAACGTGGTCTGGCAGCCCAAGCTGCGGCTCCTGCTGCAGACCCGGGCCTCCTCCGGCGCCGCCGGCAGCGTCCGGGTGCTGCTCAACGGCGCCCCGTGGGGCGACACGGTCGGTGCCGGCGCGGACTTCGACCACACCGCCCTGGTCGCCGCCGACTTCGCCACGGTGTACGGCACGCTGCTCAAGGTCGAGGTCCAAGCCCAGGTCACCAGCGCCTCCGGCACCGTCTACGCCCACCCGGTCCTGATGTACGGCCGCCAGTCCTGACCGCCCGGAGGAACCCATGGACATCGACCCCACCCAGCCCTGGGGCGTCGCGATCGACTACGCCGGCCGCGCCACCCTCGCCGAGTCCGGCCACACCATCCACGTCAACGTCTCCGACACCAGCCTGAGCAGCGTCATCGCGCCCGACTCGATCACCGGCACCTACTCCCCGGTCACCGTCACCGCCCAGTTCACGGAGACCGGGGAGAACGGCGCGGTGCTGCGCGGCACCGGCCGGGTGACCGTCCTCCCGGTCGGCACGGCCCCGGTCGTTCCCGACCGGACAGCCGTCCAGCGGGCCGTCACGGCCGCCCTGGACGACTTCACCGCCCACACGGCGGCGTACCTGGCGCTGTGCCGGACCTGGGCCACGACGGCACCGCCCGCGGAACCCGACCCGACGTAGTCCCCGGGCCCCGCGCCCCCACACCCGCACCTCCCGGACCCCGAGCCGCCCCACCGGCCGGGGTCTTCCCATGCCCGCACCCAGACCCGTCAGGCAGGCACCCATGGCACATCCCCTCAGCGCGGACGCCCTCGTCGCCGCGCTGCGCAAGGAAGGCGTCACCGTCACCGAACACCCCGGCTGGCGCACCCACAACCGCAACCACAAGGGCAGTTGGGGTCCGGTCAACGGCGTGGTCGTCCACCACACCGTCACCAGCGGCACCGCCCCCAGCGTCGCCCTCTGCTTCAACGGCCACTCGGCCCTCCCCGGCCCCCTCTGCCACGGCGTGATCGCCAAGGACGGCACCGTCCACCTCGTGGGCAACGGCCGCACCAACCACGCCGGGCGCGGCGACGGCGACGTCCTGCGCGCGGTCGTCGCCGAGCGCGCCGTCCTCCCCCCGCCGCGCCGCAACGACACCGACGGCAACGTCCACTTCTACGGCTTCGAGTGCGTCAACCTCGGCAACGGCAAGGACCCGTGGCCCGAGGCCCAGCTGGAGGCCGTCGTCCGCGCCGCCGCGGCGATCTGCCGCGCCCACGGCTGGACCGCCCGCTCGGTGATCGGCCACAAGGAGTGGACCGACACCAAGGTCGACCCGCGCGGCTTCGCGATGACGGACCTGCGCGCCCGCATCGCCACACGGCTCGCCGACAAGCCCGCCCCGCAGGGCCACCGGCCGGCCCCGGCCGGTACCGCCCCGGCGTACCAGCCCTACCCCGGCGCCGCCTGGTTCCGCACCCACCCCCACTCCCCGATCGTCACGGCGATGGGCCGCCGCCTGGTCGCGGTCGGCTGCTCGGCGTACGCCAAGGGGCCCGGCCCCCAGTGGACGGAGGCCGACCGTCGCTCCTACGCCAAGTGGCAGCGCAGGCTCGGCTTCACCGGCGCCGACGCCGACGGCTGGCCGGGCGCCCGGTCCTGGGCGGCCCTGAAAGTCCCGTACAGCTCCTGAGGAACGAGCCGCTCCGCAAGACGAGCCGCTCCTTCCGGAAACGAGGTTCCCGTGTCCGAGGCCGCCAAGCGAACCCTCCGCACCGTAGTCCAGACCGCTGTCGGCCTGTGCGTCCTGCTGCCGACGGTCGTCGACGCCGCCGGCTTCCCCGAGACGCTCCCGTGGGCGGCGGCCGCGCTGACCGCCGCCGCGGCCGTGACCCGGGTGATGGCCCTGCCCGGCGTCCAGGCGCTGCTGCCGTCCTGGCTCCGCACGGACGTCCACCCCGACGACGCCGCCCTGCCGGCCCTGCGGGACGACCCGAGCACCCGCCGGGGGGACGCGTGAACGAACCCCACCCGCTGTCCGACCCCACCGCCGTAGCCGTCGAACTGGAACGCCTGCGCGGCACCGTGGAGGCCGGGTTCGCCCGGGTCGACGGCTCCCTCGCCCTGCTGGTGCAGCGCAGCGACCAGACCGACAAGCAGCTCGCCGACCACGAGCAGCGGCTGGACGCCCTGGAGCGCTCCCGCTGGCCGCTCGCCAGCATCGGCGCCCTCGCCGCGGTCTCCACGGCGGCGATCGCCGTCTGGGAACTCGCACTGCGCTGACCCGGCTCCTTGCCGGGCCCCGGCAGAGTCCGCCGTCGGTACACATCCGACCGCACCCCCTGCCCGCCCGCCCCCCGGTCCCGCACCATCGACCCGTACGGCCGCCTCTCGCGGCCGAACGGGGAATCAGGGACGAGGACCGGGGGGCCCGCCATGCCGCACGACCCGCACACGCTGACCGGACAGCTCGACGCGCTCGGCGTCGACGTCCGCCTGGCCGTCATCGAGTACGGCGACTGCCTCGCCGAGTACGGCCCGCGCGCCGACGACCCGGACGTCCCGCGCGCCGCGCTCGACGACTACGCGCTCGCCCTCGACCTCGCGTCCCTGGCCCGCCGGGCCCCCGCCGAGGACGTGCCCGCCCTGCTCACCGTGGGCACCAAGGCGCTGCTCCGCTTCCACCGCGCCGTGCGCGGCTGACCGGCTCCGACACGACGTAGCTGCCGGAGCCCGGCAGCTACCGCACCACCGACCGGGGAGGTGGCACCATGCGGCACACCCTCAGCACACGCAGGCCGAAAGCCCTGCTGCACGGCTGGCTCATCGGCAACATCGGCTTCTTCGTCCTGATGGCGGTCGTCGGGGGGCTCTCCCTCGACGGCGCCGCCGTCGGCCTGGCGCTCTACGGCGCGCTCGTGCTGCCCCCGATGGCAGCCGGCCTGCGCCTGACCGGGAAGACCCCGCCGGACGAGCCCGCCCGCGCCCTGCGCCCGGCCGGCCGCACCACCGGCACCGGGACGACACCGGACGACGGGACGGCCACCGACACCGAGCAGGCCATCACCCGCTACGGCGAACTCCTGCGCACCCACCCCTACGTCCCCGGCGCCACCGCCGACGCGGAGGAACTGGCGGACTACCGCACCGCCCTCGACGTCTACGAGCAGGCCAAGCGCGCCCCCGCCGCCCAGGTGCCGGCGCTGCTGGCCCGCGGCGGTTCCGCGCTGGCCCGGCTGAACGGCGACGACCGCCCGACCGCCGACGTCGTCTGGAACCACGGCAGCGGCTCCATGAAGCTGCGCCTTCCCCGCCCCGCCACCGACGGGCCCGCGGTGCTGGCGTTCGAGACGCAGACCGCGCAGCGCTTCAGCGTGCACACCCGCACCGGCCACCCGGCCCGGCGTCAGCTGCTCCTCGACGGCGGCCCGGAGCCCACCGCCGCCCACATCACCGTGCCCCCGCAGGACGGCGACACCCTGCACGTCGAGGTGACCGCCCGCGGCCCCTGGCGGCTGGCCCTGCGCCCGATCAGCGAGGCGCGACGGCTCCCCGGCGGCGGCCGGATCCGCGGTCGGGGCACCGAGACCGTGCTGAAGAGCGGCGGTCCCCGCGTCCTGGACTTCGAGCACCACGACGACACACCGTTCGTCGTACGGCGGCTCACCCGCTCCCTGCGCACCGCCGAGGTGCTGGCCGAGGGCCGCGGCCACGCCCGGCTCAGCCTCGCGGTGACCGACCGCTGCGCCGTCCGCGTCGACAGCGGCGGGACCTGGACGCTGCGGGCCCCGAAGTGCTGACCACCGTGAGAACGCCGAAGGGCGGTCACCCCGTGCCGTACGGGGTGACCGCCCTTCAACTCAGTTCAACCACTCACTGGTTGTACGGACCGTAGTCGTAGTCCTCCAGCGGAACGGCCTGGCCGGAGCCGGTGCCGAACGGCGAGTAGTCGATGTCGTCGTAGCCGACGGCCGAGTACATCGCGGCCTTGGCCTCCTCGGTCGGCTCCACCCGGATGTTGCGGTAGCGGGACAGACCCGTACCGGCCGGGATGAGCTTACCGATGATGACGTTCTCCTTGAGGCCGATGAGGCTGTCGGACTTGGCGTTGATCGCCGCGTCCGTCAGGACTCGGGTCGTCTCCTGGAAGGAGGCGGCCGACAGCCAGGACTCCGTCGCCAGCGAGGCCTTGGTGATACCCATCAGCTGCGGACGACCCGAGGCCGGGTGACCGCCTTCCTGGACCACACGACGGTTCTCGGTCTCGAACTTCGAGCGCTCGACCAGCTCACCGGGCAGCAGCTCGGCGTCGCCGGACTCGATGATCGTCACGCGGCGCAGCATCTGCCGGATGATGATCTCGATGTGCTTGTCGTGGATCGACACACCCTGCGAGTTGTAGACCTTCTGGACCTCGCCGACCAGGTGGACCTGGACGGCACGCTGGCCCAGGATGCGCAGCACGTCGTGCGGGTTGGTGGCACCCACGGTGAGCTTCTGGCCCACCTCGACGTGCTCGCCCTCGCTGACCAGGAGTCGGGCACGCTTCGAGATCGGGTACGCCGTCTCGTCGCTGCCGTCGTCCGGGGTGACGACGATCTTCTTGGTCTTCTCGGTCTCCTCGATCCGCACGCGGCCGGAGGCCTCGGAGATCGGGGCGACACCCTTCGGGGTACGGGCCTCGAAGAGCTCGACGACACGCGGCAGACCCTGGGTGATGTCGTCACCGGCCACACCACCGGTGTGGAAGGTACGCATCGTCAGCTGGGTGCCGGGCTCACCGATGGACTGGGCGGCGATGATGCCGACCGCCTCACCGATGTCCACCAGCTTGCCGGTGGCCAGCGAGCGGCCGTAGCACATGGCGCAGGTGCCGACGGCGGACTCGCAGGTCAGGACCGAGCGGGTCTTGACCTCCGCGACACCGTGCTTGACCAGCTCGTCGATGAGCACGTCACCGAGGTCGGTGCCGGCCGGGGCCAGCACACGGCCGTCGACCACGATGTCCTCGGCGAGGCAGCGCGCGTACACGGACGTCTCGACGTCGTCCGCCTTGCGCAGCACGCCGTCGGCGCCGACCTCCGCGATCTGGAGGCGCAGACCGCGCTCGGTGCCGCAGTCCTCCTCGCGGATGATGACGTCCTGGGAGACGTCGACCAGACGACGGGTGAGGTAACCCGAGTCGGCGGTCCGCAGAGCGGTGTCCGCCAGACCCTTACGGGCACCGTGCGTGGAGATGAAGTACTCCAGCACGGACAGGCCCTCACGGAACGACGCCTTGATCGGACGCGGGATCGTCTCGTTCTTCGCGTTCGACACCAGACCACGCATACCGGCGATCTGACGCATCTGCATCATGTTGCCTCGTGCGCCCGAGTTCACCATCATGAAGATCGGGTTGGTCTTCGGGAAGTTGTCGTTCATCGCCTCGGCGACCTCGTTGGTCGCCTTGGTCCAGATCGCGATGAGTTCCTGCGTGCGCTCGTCCTTGGTGATCAGACCGCGCTCGTACTGCTTCTGGACCTTCTCGTCCTGCGCCTCGTAGCCGCGGACGATCTCCTTCTTCGCCTCGGGGACGACGACGTCGGAGATGGCGACGGTGACACCGGAACGGGTGGCCCAGTAGAAGCCGGCCGCCTTCAGGTTGTCGAGCGTCGCCGCCACGATGACCTTCGGGTAGCGCTCGGCGAGGTCGTTGACGATCTCGGAGAGCTGCTTCTTGCCGACCTCGTAGTCGACGAACGGGTAGTCCTCGGGCAGCAGCTCGTTGAAGAGCGCACGGCCCAGCGTGGTCTTCAGCCGGAAGCTGTCACCCAGCTGCCACTCCCCCGCCGCGACCCGGTCGTCGCCTTCCTCTCCGGCCGGCGGCGTCCAGCCGCGCGGCGGGATGGTGCCCACCGGGAAGCGGATGTCGATCGGCGCCTGCAGCGACAGCTCGCCCGCGTCGAACGCCATGATCGCCTCGGCGACGGACGCGAAGGACCGGCCCTCGCCCTTGATGTCGCGCATCTCGCCGTCGGTGGTGAGGAAGAACAGACCGAGGACCATGTCCTGGGTCGGCATCGTCACCGGACGGCCGTCGGCCGGCTTGAGGATGTTGTTCGAGGACAGCATCAGGATGCGGGCCTCGGCCTGCGCCTCCGCGGACAGCGGCAGGTGCACGGCCATCTGGTCACCGTCGAAGTCCGCGTTGAACGCGGTGCAGACGAGCGGGTGGATCTGGATGGCCTTGCCCTCGACCAGCTGCGGCTCGAAGGCCTGGATGCCGAGGCGGTGCAGCGTGGGCGCACGGTTCAGCAGAACCGGGTGCTCCGCGATGACCTCTTCCAGCACGTCGTACACGACCGTGCGGCCGCGCTCGACCATGCGCTTGGCGCTCTTGATGTTCTGCGCGTGGTTCAGGTCGACCAGGCGCTTCATCACGAACGGCTTGAACAGCTCCAGCGCCATCGCCTTCGGCAGACCGCACTGGTGCAGCTTCAGCTGCGGGCCGACGACGATCACGGAACGCGCCGAGTAGTCGACGCGCTTGCCGAGCAGGTTCTGACGGAAGCGGCCCTGCTTGCCCTTCAGCATGTCGCTGAGGGACTTCAGCGGGCGGTTGCCGGGACCGGTGACCGGGCGACCACGGCGGCCGTTGTCGAACAGCGCGTCGACGGCCTCCTGAAGCATGCGCTTCTCGTTGTTCACGATGATCTCGGGCGCACCGAGGTCGAGCAGCCGCTTCAGACGGTTGTTCCGGTTGATCACACGGCGGTACAGGTCGTTCAGGTCGGAGGTCGCGAAGCGGCCACCGTCCAGCTGCACCATCGGACGCAGGTCCGGCGGGATGACCGGCACGCAGTCGAGCACCATGCCCTTGGGGCTGTTGCTGGTCTGCAGGAACGCCGAGACGACCTTCAGGCGCTTGAGCGCACGGGTCTTCTTCTGGCCCTTGCCGGTACGGATGATCTCGCGGAGGCGCTCGGCCTCCTCGTCGAGGTCGAAGGACTCCAGGCGCTTCTGCAGCGCCGCGGCACCCATCGAACCGTCGAAGTACGTGCCGAAGCGGTCACGCAGCTCGCGGTAGAGGAGCTCGTCGCCCTCCAGGTCCTGGACCTTGAGGTTCTTGAAGCGGGTCCACACCTCGTCGAGGCGGTCGATCTCGCGCTGCGCGCGGTCGCGCAGCTGCTTCATCTCGCGCTCGGCGCCCTCGCGCACCTTGCGGCGCACGTCGGCCTTGGCGCCCTCGGCCTCCAGCTCGGCCAGGTCGGTCTCGAGCTTCTTGGCCCGGGCCTCCAGGTCGGCGTCCCGGCGGTTCTCGATCTGCTGCCGCTCGACCGAGACGTGCGCCTCCAGGGAGGGCAGGTCGCGGGTGCGGCGCTCCTCGTCGACGTACGTGATCATGTACGCCGCGAAGTAGATGACCTTCTCCAGGTCCTTCGGGGCGAGGTCGAGCAGGTAGCCCAGCCGCGACGGAACGCCCTTGAAGTACCAGATGTGCGTGACGGGCGCGGCCAGCTCGATGTGGCCCATCCGCTCACGGCGCACCTTGGCGCGGGTGACCTCGACGCCACAGCGCTCGCAGATGATGCCCTTGAAGCGGACGCGCTTGTACTTGCCGCAGTAGCACTCCCAGTCCCGGGTCGGACCGAAGATCTTCTCGCAGAAGAGTCCGTCCTTCTCGGGCTTGAGCGTGCGGTAGTTGATGGTCTCCGGCTTCTTGACCTCGCCGTGGCTCCACTGACGGATGTCGTCAGCGGTGGCCAGACCGATCCGGAGCTCGTCGAAGAAGTTGACGTCGAGCACTATGCGTCAATCCCTCTCAGGGTTGTGAAGTCTGTGGTCTGAAACGGGGGCCTGGGGGTCGGCGGGCCCTGGTGGGTGCAGGGCCCGCCGGACTCCCGTCAGACCTCTTCGACGCTGCTCGGCTCGCGCCGGGACAGGTCGATGCCGAGCTCCTCCGCAGCGCGGAAGACGTCCTCGTCGGTGTCACGCATCTCGATGGACATACCGTCGCTGGACAGCACCTCCACGTTCAGGCAGAGCGACTGCATCTCCTTGATGAGCACCTTGAAGGACTCGGGGATGCCGGGCTCGGGGATGTTCTCGCCCTTGACGATGGCCTCGTAGACCTTCACGCGGCCCGTGACGTCGTCGGACTTGATGGTCAGGAGCTCCTGCAGGGCGTAGGCGGCGCCGTACGCCTCCAGCGCCCACACCTCCATCTCACCGAAGCGCTGGCCACCGAACTGGGCCTTACCACCCAGCGGCTGCTGGGTGATCATGGAGTACGGGCCGGTCGAACGGGCGTGCAGCTTGTCGTCGACCAGGTGGTGCAGCTTCAGGATGTACATGAAGCCGACCGAGATCGGGTCCGGGAACGGCTCACCGGAGCGGCCGTCGAACAGCCGCGCCTTGCCGGACGGGAGCACCATGCGCTCGCCGTCGCGGTTCGGGATGGTGTGCTGCAGCAGACCCGCCAGCTCGTCCTCGCGCGCACCGTCGAAGACCGGGGTGGCCACGTTGGTGCCCGGGGCGACCGAGTCGGCGCCGATGACCTGGAGGCGCTGCGCCCACTCGTCGGCGAGGCCGGAGACGTCCCAGCCGCGGCTGGCGAGCCAGCCGAGGTGGATCTCCAGGACCTGTCCCGGGTTCATTCGGGACGGCACGCCCAGCGGGTTGAGGATGATGTCGACCGGGGTGCCGTCCTCCAGGAACGGCATGTCCTCGATCGGCAGGATCTTGGAGATGACGCCCTTGTTGCCGTGGCGGCCGGCGAGCTTGTCACCGTCGGTGATCTTGCGCTTCTGCGCGACGTAGACGCGCACCAGCTGGTTGACACCGGGGGGAAGCTCGTCGCCCTCCTCGCGGTCGAAGACGCGCACGCCGATGACCTTGCCGGTCTCGCCGTGCGGCACCTTCAGCGAGGTGTCGCGGACCTCGCGGGCCTTCTCACCGAAGATCGCGCGGAGCAGGCGCTCCTCGGGGGTCAGCTCGGTCTCGCCCTTGGGCGTGACCTTGCCGACGAGGATGTCGCCGGCGATGACCTCGGCACCGATGCGGATGATGCCGCGCTCGTCGAGGTCGGCGAGGACCTCCTCGGAGACGTTCGGGATGTCCCGGGTGATCTCCTCCGGGCCGAGCTTGGTGTCACGGGCGTCGACCTCGTGCTCCTCGATGTGGATCGAGGAGAGGACGTCGTCCTGCACGAGGCGCTGCGACAGGATGATCGCGTCCTCGTAGTTGTGACCCTCCCACGGCATGAACGCGACCAGCAGGTTCTTGCCGAGCGCCATCTCGCCGTTCTCGGTGGCCGGACCGTCGGCCAGCACCTGGCCGGTGATGATCCGGTCACCCTCGTTGACGATGACCTTCTGGTTGACCGAGGTGCCCTGGTTGGACCGGGAGAACTTGGCCAGGCGGTACGTGATGTACGTGCCGTCGTCGTTGGCGGTGGTGATGTAGTCCGCGGAGACCTCCTGGACCACACCGTCCTTCTCGGCCTTGACCACGTCGCCGGCGTCGACCGCGGAGCGGTACTCCATGCCGGTGCCGACGAGCGGCGCCTCGGACTTGATGAGCGGAACGGCCTGGCGCATCATGTTCGCGCCCATGAGGGCGCGGTTGGCGTCGTCGTGCTCCAGGAAGGGGATCATGGCGGTCGCGACCGACACCATCTGGCGCGGCGAGACGTCCATGTAGTCCACGTCCTCGGGGGCGACGTAGTCGACCTCGCCGCCGCGGCGGCGGACCAGGACGCGGGCCTCCTCGAAGCGCATGTCGGCCGTGAGCGGCGCGTTGGCCTGCGCGATGACGAAGCGGTCCTCCTCGTCGGCGGTCAGGTAGTTCACCTCGTCGGTGACCTGGCCGTCGACGACCTTGCGGTACGGGGTCTCGACGAAACCGAACGCGTTGACCCGGCCGTAGGTGGCGAGCGAGCCGATCAGACCGATGTTCGGGCCTTCGGGGGTCTCGATCGGGCACATGCGGCCGTAGTGCGAGGGGTGCACGTCGCGGACCTCGAAGCCGGCCCGCTCACGGGACAGACCACCCGGGCCGAGCGCGGACAGACGACGCTTGTGCGTCAGCCCGGACAGCGGGTTGTTCTGGTCCATGAACTGCGACAGCTGGCTGGTGCCGAAGAACTCCTTGATGGAGGCGACGACCGGCCGGATGTTGATCAGGGTCTGCGGCGTGATCGCCTCGACGTCCTGGGTCGTCATCCGCTCGCGGACGACACGCTCCATACGCGCCAGACCCGTGCGGACCTGGTTCTGGATGAGCTCGCCGACGCTGCGCAGACGGCGGTTGCCGAAGTGGTCGATGTCGTCGGTCTCGACGACGATGTTCGTACCGCTGTCGCCGACCGTCTCGGTCTCGCCCGCGTGCAGCTTCACCAGGTACTTGATCGTCGAGATGATGTCCTCGACGGTCAGGATGCCGGCGTCCAGCGGGGCGTCCGCGCCCAGCTTCTTGTTGACCTTGTAGCGGCCGACCTTGGCCAGGTCGTAGCGCTTGGGGTTGAAGTAGAGGTTCTCCAGCAGCGTCTGCGCGGCCTCACGGGTGGGGGGCTCGCCCGGACGCAGCTTGCGGTAGATGTCGAGCAGCGCGTCGTCCTGGCCCTGGGTGTGGTCCTTCTCCAGGGTGGCGCGCATGGACTCGTACTCGCCGAACTCCTCCAGGATCTGCTCGGTGGTCCAGCCGAGCGCCTTCAGGAGGACGGTGACGGACTGCTTGCGCTTGCGGTCGATGCGGACACCGACCATGTCGCGCTTGTCGATCTCCATCTCCAGCCAGGCACCCCGGGACGGGATGATCTTGGCGGAGAAGATGTCCTTGTCGGAGGTCTTGTCGATGGAGGAGTCGAAGTAGACACCCGGCGAACGGACCAGCTGGGACACGACGACACGCTCGGTGCCGTTGATGACGAAGGTGCCCTTGTTGGTCATGAGCGGGAAGTCGCCCATGAAGACCGTCTGGGACTTGATCTCGCCGGTCTCGTTGTTCGTGAACTCGGCCGTGACGAAGAGCGGAGCCGCGTACGTGAAGTCGCGCTCCTTGCACTCGTCGATGCTGTTCTTCGGGGGCTCGAAGCGGTGGTCGCGGAACGTCAGCGACATCGACCCGGAGAAGTCCTCGATCGGGGAGATCTCCTCGAAGATCTCCTCCAGACCGGACTTGGTGGGGACGTCCTGACCGGACTCCAGAGCCGCCTCGACCCGACTCTGCCAGGCGGTGTTGCCGAGCAGCCAGTCGAAGCTCTCGGTCTGCAGCGCGAGCAGGTTCGGAACCTCGAGAGGCTCCTTGATCTTTGCAAAGGAGATGCGCAGCGGGGCGGTGCTGGCGCCGTTGTTCGTATTCGCGGTCGAGGCGGTGCGCGAGGCGGCCAAGAGGGGGTCCTTCCGAGGGCTCGGACTCACTACGCGCTCCCCGGCCCCTCACCGGTGCACAGAGACAGAGATCCCAGGTGAGGGAGTTTCCATCGTCGATGCTGAAGTGAGGGCAGACCCCTGGTGACGGGCAGGGGACAGCTAACAGGCAGCGCAAAGGGTCAGTGTAGCCACTTGGCACACTGATGTCCAGTGCGGGTTTTCGAGACCCTCGTCGGCCCTCATTGTTCTTCTCTCAACATCTGCGACAAGGCGCTGCCCTCAACGCACGTTGATACTGCCCTCTTCGCCGTCGATCCATGCCTCGGATTCGGACCGTTGTGACGACGCGTCCTGAGAATTGCGCGCTGCGTGCGGTTCGTCAAGGCCCCCCGGCCCCTGCCAGGGGCGTCCGGAGACACGACGAAGATCACCATACCCCCGGCCGACCCGGACGCAAGGAAACCGAGGCCGCACCCCCGGCAACGCCGAAGAGCGACCACCCAGATGGATGATCGCTCTTCAGCGCTACAGCGTTACAGCCTCAGGGGCTGTTTGAGGTCTTACTTGACCTCGACGGAGGCGCCGGCGCCCTTGAGGGCCTCGGCGGCCTTGTCGGCGGCCTCCTTGTTGACCTTCTCGAGGACCGGCTTCGGGGTGCCGTCCACCAGGTCCTTGGCCTCCTTCAGGCCCAGGGAGGTCAGCTCACGCACGACCTTGATGACCTGGATCTTCTTCTCGCCGGCGCCGGTGAGGACGACGTCGAACTCGTCCTTCTCCTCCGGGGCCTCGGCGGCAGCGCCGCCGCCCTGGCCGGCGACGACGACCGGCGCGGCAGCGGCGGCGGTGACGTCGAACTTCTCCTCGAACGCCTTCACGAACTCGGAGAGCTGGATGAGGGTCATGCCCTCGAACTCGGCGAGCAGTTCGTCCTGGGTGAGAGCCACGATGGCTTTCCTTCCACTAATTCGGCAGGTGCCGGATGTACATGAGTGGCGGGCGTACGTTGGCCCGCTACGACCGCCGCCTCAGGCGATGGTCATGATGCGAGCCGAATTACTCGGCACCGCCCTGCTCGTCCTGCTTGGCGCGAAGCGCGTCCACGGTGCGGACGAGCTTCGACGGGAGCGCCTGGAGGACCTGAGCAGCCTGCGTCTGCTTGCCCTTCATGGCGCCCGCCAGCTTGGCGAGCAGAACCTCGCGGGACTCGAGGTCCGCAAGCTTCTTGATCTCGTCGGCGGACAGCGCCTTGCCGTCAAGGAAACCGCCCTTGATGACGAGATTCGGGTTGTCCTTGGCGAAGTCACGGAGACCCTTCGCCGCCTCGACCGGGTCACCGGTCACGAAGGCGACGGCCGACGAACCCGTGAAGAGGTCGTCGATCGTGGTGATCCCGGCCTCATTGGCCGCAATCTTGGTCAGCGTGTTCTTCGCCACACGGTACTGAGCGTTCTCACCGAGTGAACGACGCAGCTTCTGGAGCTGCGCAACGGTGAGACCGGTGTACGCGGTAATGACGGCGCCGTTGGAGGTGCGGAACTTGTCCGTCATCTCCTCGACGGCATCGACCTTGTCAGGCCTCGCCATGAGCCTCGGCCTCCTTCCGGGTGATTCGGACCGCGCGGACCCGAAGGAGGACTGGGGAAACGAAACGCCCCGGCGCAGGCGCACGGGGCGGACTCGACCGGCCGTACACACGCCAGGGCGTGCACTCCGGGAGTTCTTCCACTGTCACCTGCGCGGGTCGCCCACTTTTCAGCGGATCCTTCGGCCACCGCGCCCTCGTACGAGCACGCGGCAACGACCAGCGGTCTTTGGCTTCTGTAGGAGATTAAAGGACCGGGCCGCAGTCAGGCAAATCGGCCGCCGGGCCCGGCGGCCGACGCCGGCCGCTAGCCCAGGATCGCCTCGTCGGACGCGGACTCGTCGAAGGCCGCGTCACCCGGCTCCGGGTCCCCCAGGTCGTCCATGTTCTCCAGGTTCTCCAGGTCGATGTCCGGCTCGCCCAGCTCCCCCTCGTCCATGCCCTCGCCGCTCATCGCGGCCTGCATGTCCTCCATCATCTTCATGAAGTCGACGGTCTCACCGGCCGGCGGAACGGTGACCTCGGCCTTCGCACCGTAGTCGGAGAACCGCATGCTCATGGTGACGGTGCCCTCGGGGCTGTCGATGCCGACGTCCATGCGCACCGGCAGGTCGTCCTCGTTGACCCAGACGTCGGTGTCGTAGCCCTTGATGCCGGACTTCTCGACGTTGGCGAGCAGTTCCTTGCGGTCGTCGGCGTCGAGGACGTCGAGCGACTTGTTGGCGTTCAGCATCTCCTTGACGGACAGCGTGCCCTTGTAGTGGTCGGCCGT
This sequence comes from Streptomyces sp. bgisy159, assembly GCF_057707805.1. Classification (NCBI taxonomy): domain Bacteria; kingdom Bacillati; phylum Actinomycetota; class Actinomycetes; order Kitasatosporales; family Streptomycetaceae; genus Streptomyces; species Streptomyces sp. bgisy159. The sequence continues at coordinate 265,331 of NZ_JBYIQX010000002.1, forward strand.
CACGCCGTCGATCTTCTCGCTGCCGACGTGCTTGAGGTTCGGCGACTCCAGGAGCAGGGCCAGCTGCTTTGCCGGGTCCTGGTTCATCTCGCCCATGCCGCCGCTCATGGCCTTGGCGAGCTTCTCGTTGCCGGACTTCTCGGCGATGGCGCCGAAGTCCATCTTCAGCCAGTGCTTGCCGTCCATGTCCAGCTCCTGGGCGGCGGCGTCCCCCAGGTCCATGTACATGACGTCGTCCCGCATGATCATGCGGACCTTCTCCGGGCCGCCCGGCTCGCTCGCCAGGCCGGAGCCCTCCATGGTCACGTCCATGACCGACGGGTCCCAGCCCATGACCCCGGTCATGGTCACCTCGCCGCCGTCCTCCATGGACTTCGGCATGGACATCGTCATCGAGATCTTGGCGGACTTGGCGTCGCTGGTCTTCTCGAAGGCCGCGGTGAGGGCCTGCGCGGCGGTCCGCTGCCCGCCCTCGGCCTTCTCGCTGCCGCACGCCACCGCGCCGGTGAGCAGCAGGACCGTCCCGGCCGCCGCGCCGATCCTGGTCGCTCTGTTCATGTGGGTTCCCCCCGCTGTGTCACGCCTGTATGAGGCTCTGTCCGGCCCGGCTTCCGGGCCGTGGGTGTCGGCTGCGCGAAGTCCGCCGTGTCCCCCACCCGGGCGGCGCGGAGACGACCACGTACCCGACGTGGTCGCCGACGAGCGCGCTGAAGTGTACGCGCCAGTAAAGTGTGGCGTCTTTCCACGTTCTTGACCACCCGAATTGTGGACAGCGAAACGGGCCCCACACCTGAAGCCAGGTGTGGGGCCCGTTCACCGATCGGGGTCTCAGACCGCGGCCGGGTCCTCCTCGACGAGGAGGTTGCGGGTGCGGTTGGGGTCCAGCTGGATGCCGGGGCCCATCGTGGTGGAGATGGCGGCCTTCTTGATGTAGCGGCCCTTGGCGGCGGACGGCTTCAGACGGAGGATCTCCTCCAGCGCGGCGCCGTAGTTCTCCACCAGCTTGGTGTCGTCGAACGACACCTTGCCGATGATGAAGTGCAGGTTCGAGTGCTTGTCGACGCGGAACTCGATCTTGCCGCCCTTGATGTCGGTGACGGCCTTGGCGACGTCGGGGGTGACGGTGCCGGTCTTCGGGTTCGGCATCAGACCACGCGGGCCGAGGACGCGGCCGAGGCGGCCGACCTTGCCCATGAGGTCCGGGGTGGCGACGACGGCGTCGAAGTCCAGACGGCCCTTCGACACCTCGTCGATCAGTTCGTCGGCGCCGACGATGTCGGCGCCCGCGGCACGCGCGGCCTCGGCACGGTCACCGGTCGCGAAGACCAGGACCCGGGCGGTCTTACCGGTGCCGTGCGGGAGGTTCACGGTGCCACGGACCATCTGGTCGGCCTTACGCGGGTCGACACCCAGACGGAAGGCGACCTCGACGGTGCCGTCGAACTTGGTCGTGGAGGTCTCCTTGGCGAGACGGACGGCCTCGAGCGGGGCGTAGAGCTTCTCCCGGTCGACCTTGGCGTCCGCAGCGCGGAGAGACTTGCTGCGCTTGCTCACTACTGCTCCTGTTGTCTTCTTAGGAGTTGTGGTCCGGGCCGAGCAGGCCCTTCCACACATCTGCTTGGTGTACGGAGGCTCCCGTGGGAACCAGGTCAGCCCTCGACCGTGACGCCCATGGAGCGCGCGGTACCGGCGATGATCTTCGCGGCGGCGTCCAGGTCGTTGGCGTTGAGGTCGGGCATCTTGGTCTGGGCGATCTCGCGGACCTGCGCCTCGGTGATCTTGGCGACCTTGGTCTTGTGCGGCTCGCCGGAGCCCTTCTCCACGCCCGCGGCCTTGAGGATCATCTTCGCGGCCGGCGGCGTCTTGGTGATGAAGGTGAAGGAGCGGTCCTCGTAGACCGTGATCTCCACCGGGATGACCCAGCCGCGCTGCGACTCGGTCGCGGCGTTGTAGGCCTTGCAGAACTCCATGATGTTCACGCCGTGCTGACCCAGCGCGGGGCCGACCGGCGGGGCCGGGTTGGCGGCACCGGCCTGGATCTGGAGCTTGATGAGCCCCGTGACCTTCTTCTTCTTGGGAGGCATGTCGGGTCCTCTCCCGTTTCTTGTCGATTTCCTGGTGCCCGGAGGCAACATGCGCGCCCGGAGGCGACGCGCCCGCAGGCAACGTGCCCGAAGGCAACCGCACAACCCTAACGGGTAGGTTCGCGCGGCCAAAAACCGAGCAGGTCAGACGGCTGCGAGAGCCTGTCTGACCTGACCGGTGGCTTCAGTGGCCGAGGCGTCAGTTCTTCTGGATCTGGTCGAACGACAGCTCGACCGGCGTCTCGCGCCCGAAGATCTCCACCAGACCCTTGACCTTCTTGGAGTCGGCGTTGATCTCGTTGATCGTGGCCTGCAGCGTGGCGAACGGACCGTCGGTGACGGTGACCGAGTCGCCGACCTCGAAGTCCAGCACCTGGACCTCGACCTTGCGCTGCGGGGCGGGCTTGCCCTCGGCCTCGGCCGCCTCGCGGGCGGCCTTCTCCTCGGCCTCCGGGGCGAGCATCTTGACGATCTCGTCCAGGGTCAGCGGGTAGGGGTCGTAGGCGTTGCCCACGAAGCCGGTGACACCCGGGGTGTTGCGGACGACGCCCCAGGACTCGTTGGTCAGGTCCATGCGGACGAGGACGTAGCCCGGCAGCTTGTTCTGCTTGATCGTCTTGCGGTCGCCGTTCTTGATCTGGACGACCTCTTCCTGCGGCACCTCGGCCTGGAAGATGTAGTCCTCGACGTTCAGCGAGACGGCGCGCTGCTCCAGGTTGGTCTTCACGCGGTTCTCGTAGCCGGCGTAGGTGTGGATGACGTACCACTCGCCGGGCAGGGTGCGCAGTTCCTCGCGCAGGGCCGCCACGGGGTCGACGGGCTCGGCCGGCTCCTCCTCGGCGACGGTCTCGGACTCGTCGGTCTCTTCGGCGGAGGCCTCGGCCTCGTCGTCCGCGACCTCGGTGACCTCGGTGACCTCGTCGGCGTCGTCGGAGGCCTCGGCCTCGACGTCGGCAGCCTCGACCTCGTCCAGTTCCTCGTCCGCACCCTCGACGGTGTCGAGCTCGTCGGCGACGGGCTCGTCGGGCTCGATGGCGTCGTTCAGGTTCTGGTCAGACACGGTGGCTGCTTCTTCCTGGATACATAGGGGTGGAACACGCGAAACGGGCGCCGGATACCTCGGCGCCCTTCGCTCTCGACTCAGCCGAAGACGTACTTGGCGGCGTGGCTGAGCCCATAGTCAATCACGGTCACCAGGCCGATCATGATCACCACGAAGATGATGACCACCGTGGTGTATGTCGTCAGCTGGTTGCGCGACGGCCAGACGACCTTGCGGAGCTCCGCGACGATCTGGCGGTAGAAGAGAGCGAGGCGCTTCAGCGGGCCCTTCTTGGCGCGCTTGCCGCCCTTGCGGGTCTTCTTCTTGCTCTCGGGCGCTTCGTCCTGGGCATCAGGCGTGTCGAGCGAGCCCACGGCGTCCGCCATTCGTCCTCACCTGGTCCCGGGTCGTGGCCGTGCCGCGCCCGGTCTGAGCCGCACGGCGGTGCATTGCTGTACGTACATGCGCACACATCCTGGCGAAGGTGTGTGTAGCAGGGCCGGAGGGACTTGAACCCCCAACCGCCGGTTTTGGAGACCGGTGCTCTACCAATTGAGCTACGACCCTTTGTGTGTCCCCCAACCTACCGCATCCGAGCGGATGCTCGGAGTGCACCGACGGTGCCGCGGTCGCTGAAGGCCAACGACGTAGGAGTGTACGTGGTCCTGGGCGCCCCGTCGAACGGAAAGTGCGTCGGCGCCTCGTCACCGTGGCGACCACCGGGGTGTCCACCGTCATGCCCAGTCAGTGAAACCGGCGTGCCGGGCGCGTTTCGGGTCTGAAAACATGGGGTGCATGAGCGCTGCAACCCCTCCCTCCGAGCGCCGGGTCTCGGCCCGCATCGGCTCGATCTCCGAGTCCGCCACCCTCGCCGTGGACGCCAAGGCCAAGGCCCTGAAGGCCGCCGGACGTCCGGTGATCGGCTTCGGTGCCGGTGAGCCGGACTTCCCGACCCCGGACTACATCGTCGAGGCGGCCGTCGAGGCCTGCAGGAACCCCAAGTACCACCGCTACACGCCGGCCGGCGGCCTGCCCGAGCTGAAGGCCGCGATCGCCGCCAAGACGCTGCGCGACTCGGGCTACGAGGTCGACCCGGCGCAGATCCTCGTCACCAACGGCGGCAAGCAGGCCATCTACGAGGCGTTCGCCGCGATCCTCGACCCGGGCGACGAGGTCATCGTCCCGGCGCCGTACTGGACGACGTACCCGGAGTCGATCCGGCTGGCCGGCGGTGTCCCGGTCGAGGTCGTCGCCGACGAGACCACCGGCTACCGGGTGAGCGTGGAGCAGCTGGAGGCCGCGCGCACCGAGAACACCAAGGTCCTGCTGTTCGTGTCGCCGTCGAACCCGACCGGCGCCGTCTACAGCCGCGAGCAGATCGAGGAGATCGGCCGCTGGGCCGCCGAGAAGGGCCTGTGGGTCCTCACCGACGAGATCTACGAGCACCTGGTCTACGGCGACGCCGAGTTCCACTCGCTGCCTGTCGTGGTGCCCGAGCTGGCCGACAAGTGCATCGTGGTCAACGGTGTCGCCAAGACGTACGCCATGACCGGCTGGCGCGTGGGCTGGGTCATCGGCCCGAAGGACGTCGTCAAGGCGGCCACCAACCTCCAGTCGCACGCCACGTCCAACGTCTCGAACGTCGCGCAGGCCGCCGCCCTGGCCGCGGTCTCCGGCGACCTGGACGCCGTGGCGAAGATGCGGGAGGCGTTCGACCGCCGCCGCCGGACCATCGTGCGGATGCTGAACGAGATCGACGGCGTCCTCTGCCCGGAGCCGGAGGGCGCGTTCTACGCCTACCCGTCCGTGAAGGGCCTGCTCGGCAAGGAGATCCGCGGCAAGCGCCCGCAGGACACCGTGGAGCTGGCCGCGCTGATCCTGGAGGAGGTCGAGGTCGCGGTCGTCCCCGGCGAGGCGTTCGGCACCCCCGGCTACCTGCGGCTGTCGTACGCGCTGGGTGACGAGGACCTCGTCGAGGGCGTCTCGCGGGTCCAGAAGCTGCTGGCCGAGGCCAGGGACTGACCTGCTCACGTGAGTAGGTTGCGGGCCGTCTCCCTGCGGGGAGGCGGCCCGCTTCTCGTGGCCCGCTTCTTCGTACGGGCAGGACCACGTTCGGGGAATCCGCTTCCGGGAGATCGCGGCCGTGCGGCAGGATCTGGGAATGGAGCGCGTACGTGATCTCTCTGAACTGCCGAAAGCCCATCTGCACCTGCACTTCACCGGCTCGATGCGGCCCTCGACCGTGCTGGAACTGGCCGACAAGTACGGCGTGCGCCTGCCCGAGGCGCTGTCCGAGGCCCTGACCAGCGGGGAGCCGCCGCAGCTGCGGGCCACGGACGAGCGCGGCTGGTTCCGCTTCCAGCGCCTGTACGACGCGGCGCGCTCGTGCCTCCGGGAGCCGGAGGACATCCGGCGGCTGGTGCGGGAGGCGGCGGAGGAGGACGTCCGGGACGGCTCCGGGTGGCTGGAGATCCAGGTCGACCCGACGTCGTACGCGCCGCGGCTGGGAGGTCTGATCCCGACGCTGGAGATCATCCTGGACGCGGTGGAGTCGGCGTCCCGGGAGACCGGCCTGGGCATGCGGGTGCTGGTGGCCGCGAACCGGATGAGGCATCCGCTGGACGCCCGCACGCTGGCCCGGCTGGCGGTGCGCTACGCCGACCGGGGCGTGGTGGGCTTCGGCCTGTCCAACGACGAGCGGCGGGGCATGGCGCGCGACTTCGACCGCGCCTTCCACATCGCCCGTGAGGGTGGTCTGCTGTCGGCGCCGCACGGCGGCGAGCTGACCGGCCCGGCGTCGGTGCGCGACTGCCTCGACGACCTGTACGCGAGCCGGATCGGGCACGGGGTGCGCGCCGCGGAGGACCCGCGGCTGCTGAGGCGGCTGGCCGAGCGCGGGGTCACCTGCGAGGTGTGCCCGGCGTCGAACGTCGCCCTCGGCGTCTACGAGAAGCCCGAGGACGTCCCCCTGCGCACCCTGTACGAGGCGGGCGTCCCGCTGGCGCTGGGCGCCGACGACCCGCTGCTGTTCGGCTCCCGGCTGGCGGACCAGTACGAGATCGCCCGCCGGCACCACGGCTTCACGGACGAGGAGCTGGCCGAGCTGGCCCGCCAGTCGGTACGGGGCTCGGCGGCCCCCGAGGACGTGCGGGCGAAGCTGCTGGCGGGTGTCGACGACTGGCTGGCCGGCTGACCCCGGCCGCTCAGGACGCGGCCATCGCGCCGATCACCATGGGCAGCGTGGCCTTGTCGAAGATGCCGCCGTACATGCCCTGCCCGACGATCTTGCCGTTGACCGCCATCGTGGGCGTGCCGGGGGCGCCGGACGCCTCGTAGGCGGCCTGGGAGGCGGTCACGAAGTCGCCGTGGCGCATGGTCCGCACCGCGGTGTCGAACGTCTCGCCGCGCAGGCCGTCCACCTGGGAAGCCACCTCCAGCAGGAACGCGTCGGTGTACCCGTCGACGCTCTCCTCGGGCTGGTGGGCGAAGAGCGCGTCGTGGTACTCGACGAACCGGCCCGCGTCGAGGGCGGCCCGCAGCGCGTTGGCGGCCTTCCTGGAGCCCTGGCCGCCGACCCGGTCGTCGAGGAACGAGGCCAGCGTGTACTCGGCCCGGACCTTCCCCGAGAGGATCAGCCCGCGCAGGCTCTCGCCGCCGCCCTGGGTCTCGAACTGCCCGCAGACCGGACACCGCATGTCCTCGTACACGTGCACGACGATGTCGGCCTTCGGGGAGCCGACGCGGATGGTCGTCCCGTCCGGCGCGACGGACTCCGCGATGTCCTGCACGCGCGCGTACGCCGGCGTGTCCGGCGTGCCGTCCTTCGTCGCGTCCGTGTCGGCGGACCCCTGCCCGCATCCCGCCACGACCACGCCCGCCAGCACCACGGCCACCGCGGCGGCCGTCCGGCGGCCCCGCCTTCCTCTGCCCCGCATGACTTCCTTCCCCCGGCCGTCCACCGGCTGTCCTCCGGCCGTCCTCCGGCCGTCCTCCGGCCGGAGAGACCTTAGACGATCTTCGGACGCGCGCTCCAGCCGTTTCCGCCCGGCTCCCTCCCGGGGCCCGCCACGGGTCAGAGGCTGACGCCCACCGTCACCGGTTCGTTGACCAGGGTGATCCCGAAGGCATCGCGGACCCCGGCGACGACCTCGCGGGCCAGCGCCAGCAGGTCGTCGGTGGTGGCCTCGCCCCGGTTGGTCAGCGCGAGGGTGTGCTTGGTGGAGATCCGGGCGGGCCCGCTGCCGTAGCCCTTGGTGAAGCCGGCCCGGTCGATCAGCCAGGCGGCGGACGTCTTGGTGTGGCCCGCCCCCGCCGGGTAGGCGGGCGGCTCGGCGTCCGCGCCCAGCCGCTCCTTCACGCGCGCGTGGAACACGGCGAAGTCGGCGTCGGTGAGGATCGGGTTGGTGAAGAAGGACCCGGCGGACCACGTGTCGTGGTCCTCGGGGTCGAGCACCATGCCCTTCCCGGAGCGCAGCTTGAGCACGGTCTCGCGCGCGTGGGCCAGCGCCACCCGCTCGCCCTGCCCGACGCCGAGCGCCCGGGCGGTCTCGGCGTACTTCACGGGCGCGGACAGCCCGCCCGCGTCCTCCAGCCGGAAGCGGACGCGCAGGACCACGTACCGCTCGGGGTCGTCCTTGAAGCGGCTGTGCCGGTAGGAGAAGGCGCACTCCTCGTTGCCGAGGGTGACCGTGGCGCCGGCGCGGCGGTCGTAGGCGACCACCTCGGTGAGGGTGGTGGCGACCTCCTGGCCGTACGCCCCCACGTTCTGGATCGGGGTGGCTCCGGCGGAACCGGGGATGCCGGCCAGGCACTCGATGCCGGCGAGCCCGGCCTCGACGGTGCGGGCGACGGCGTCGCTCCACACCTCGCCGGCGGCCAGTTCCAGCGTCGTGCCGCTCAGCTCGACACCGCGGGTCGCGATCCGCAGGGCGGTGCCGTCGAATCCCTTGTCGCCGATGACCAGGTTGGAGCCGCCGCCGATGACCAGCAGGGGGGTCCCGGTGGCGTCGGCCTCGCGCACGACGTCGATCACCTCGGCGTCGGTGGTGGCGGTCACCAGCCGGGTCGCGGGACCGCCCAGCCGGAAGGTGGTCAGCGGGGCGAGGGGGGCGTCGTGAAGTACCTGCACGGGGGCAAGCCTACGAGACCCCGCCGTCGGCCCCGCCCGGCCGCTCAGGCCAGCCGCACGACGGCGCGCGACATGCCGAGCACCTTCTGCCCGGCGCTCGTCGCGGTGAGGTCCACCCGTACGGTGTTGTCGTCGAGCTTGGCCGCGACCTTGCCGCTGACCTCGATGACGGCGCCCTGGTCGTCGTTGGGCACGACGACGGGCTTGGTGAAGCGCACCCCGTACTCGACGACCGCGCCCGGGTCCCCGGTCCAGTCGGTGACCACGCGGATCGCCTCGGCCATGGTGAACATGCCGTGCGCGATGACGTCCGGCAGTCCGACCTCCTTGGCGAACTTCTCGTTCCAGTGGATGGGGTTGAAGTCCCCGGAGGCGCCCGCGTACTGCACGAGTGTGGCGCGGGTCACGGGGAAGCGGCCGGCGGGCAGCTCGGTGCCGACCTCGACGTCGGCGTAAGCAATCTTCGCGGTCATGTCCGTCAGTCCTCCTCCGCCGCGCGGGCGACGAGCTTGGTCCAGGCGGTCACGACGTGCTCTCCGGCCTCGTCGTGGACCTCGCCGCGGACGTCCAGGATGTCGTTGCCCGCCATGGACTTCACGGCCTCGATGGTCGAGGTCACGGTGAGCCGGTCACCGGCGCGCACGGGCCGGGTGTAGGCGAACTTCTGGTCGCCGTGCACCACCCGGCTGTAGTCCAGCCCCAGCTGGGGGTCCTGGATGACCTGCTGCGCGGCCTTGAACGTGATGGCGAACACAAAGGTCGGCGGTGCGATCACGTCGGGGTGGCCGAATTCCTTCGCGGCCTGCGGGTCCGTGTAGACGGGGTTGGGGTCCGCCACCGCCTCGGCGAACTCACGGATCTTCTCCCGGCCCACCTCGTAGGGCTCGGTGGGCGGGTACGTCCGCCCCACGAAGGACTGGTCGAGCGCCATGGCCCGGCACCTCCTGGTGTCAGTTGCGGTTGACCGACGGGTGACCGATGGGTAGCAGCCGTCGAAACGACTTGAGGCCGCCCCCCGAAGGTGGGGGACGGCCTCAAGTGCGAGCCTGAATTATCGCGTTTCGCGGTGCGCGGTGTGCGCGTTGCAACGCGGGCAGTGCTTCTTCATCTCCAGTCGGTCCGGGTTGTTACGCCGGTTCTTCTTGGTGATGTAGTTCCGCTCCTTGCACTCCACGCAGGCCAGCGTGATCTTCGGGCGGACGTCGGTGGCAGCCACGTGAGTGCTCCTTGACGAACGGGTGGGATTGGTTCAACGCAAGAAAGAGTAGCCGATCGACGGACCGACCCGGCAATCGGCTACTGAGAGTAGCGGTGACCGGACTTGAACCGGTGACACAGCGATTATGAGCCGCTTGCTCTACCGACTGAGCTACACCGCTGCGGTGGGATCGGTTCCCGCCTCTCGACGGGAACCTCTCTCACCAGAGCCCCAAAACGGAATCGAACCGTTGACCTTCTCCTTACCATGGAGACGCTCTGCCGACTGAGCTATTGGGGCGAGCGATGAAGACATTACACGGTCCGTGGCCGTTCACCCAAATCCATTGGCCGCCGCCCACCGGGGCCCGTTTCCCGGCCGTCCCGACGCCCTCGTACACCGCCGCACGCCCCTGGCGGCCCGGCGGACCGCACCGGATCACCCCAGGCCGGCGGGGGACCCGCACCGGGCCGGACGGGACCCCACCGGACCACGGGGCCTCCCGCCGGACCACGCCGGTACGACTATTGCGCTCCTCCCCGACACGGCCGTGCGCCCGTCCTAGGCTCGACTCACTCTGCGTGATCTTGCCCCGAGCCCACCGCAACCCGAGCCACCGTCACCGCCGAGTCCTGCCGAGCCTCTGGAGCGCGATGCCCGACAGCCAGCCGCAGCCGTCCCCGCAGCCGTCCTCCCCGGGCCCCTCCGGGCGGCACGAGCAGACCACCCTGCTGCTGTGCGGGGCCCGGCTCACCGACGGCCGCACCGTGGACGTACGGCTGGGCGGCGGGCGCATCGAGGCGGTCGGCACCACCGGCAGCCTGACCCCGGGCCCGGCCCCCTCACCACCCCCCGGCCGCGCCGCCCCCGGCGCGCGCGTCACCCGCGTCGACCTCACCGGCTACCTCCTGCTGCCCGCCCCTGCCGAACCGCACGCCCACGCCGACACCGCCCTGTCCGCCGACACCGACGGCCCGGCGTCGCACGCCCCCGAGGACGTCCAGCGCCGCGCCACCGAGGCGGCCCTCCTCCAGCTCGGCCACGGCGCGACCGCGCTCCGCGCCCACGTACGCGTCGGCGACGTCCAGGGCCTGGGCGCCCTCGCCGCCGTCCTGCAGGCACGGCGCTCGCTGCGCGGCCTCACCGAACTGGCACCGGTCGCGATGCCCCGGCTGCTGACCGGCGCCGCCGGGGCGGAGGGACTGGCCGTGCTGCGGGACGCACTGAAGATGGGCGCCTCGGTGGTGGGCGGCTGCCCCGACCTCGACCCCGACCCCACCGGCTACGTGGAGGCCCTCCTGGACGTCGCCTCCGAGCACGGCTGCCCCGTCGACCTGCACACCGACGCCGCCGACCCGGCCCGCCTGGCCCGGCTCGCCGCGATGGCCGGCGGGCTGCGCCCCGGCGTCACCCTGAGCCCTTGCGGCGGCCTGGACCGCCTGCCCGCCGACACCGCCGCACGCACCGCCGACCAGCTCGCCGCGGCGGGCGTGTCGGTGGTGTGCCTGCCGCAGGGCGGCTGCGGGGGCGCACAGGACCGCTCGACGGCGCCCGTACGGCTGCTGCGCGCGGCCGGAGTGCGGGTCGCGGCCGGCAGCGGCGCCCTGCGCGACGTGTCCAACCCGGTGGGCCGCGGCGACCCGCTGGAGGCCGCCTACCTGCTGGCCTCCCGGCACGGACTGCGCCCCGAGGACGCCTACGACGCCGTCAGCGCGGCCGCGCGGTCCGTGCTGGGCCTGCCCGAGGTCCGCGTGGAGGCCGGCTTCCCGGCCGATCTGCTGGCGGTGCGCGGCGACCGCCTGGCCGGGGCGCTGTCCCTCGCGTACAGCAGGATCGTCATCCACCGGGGCCGGGTGGTGGCCCGCACCAGCGCCGTCCGGGAGTACTGCAACTCGGCGGCGGCAGCGGAGTTGGGGCTGCCGAGGCAGGGGCGTACGGAGCTGTCGTAGGGGCGCACGGGGTTGTCGCGGGGGGCGCTCGCACCGTTCGGGGGACGGCCCCCTCGATCGTGGGCGCCGTCGGCCCCGCGGGCGTACGGTCGAAGACATGCGCATTGTCATCGCTGGTGGTCATGGTCAGATCGCGCTGCGGCTGGAGCGGCTGCTCGCCGCGCGCGGGGAACAGGTCGCGGGCATCATCCGCAAGGCGGAACAGGGTGACGACCTGCGGGAGGCCGGCGCCGAACCGGTGCTGCTGGACCTGGAGTCGGCGTCGCTGGAAGAAGTGGCGGCGCATCTGCAGGGCGCGGACGCGGCGGTGTTCGCGGCGGGTGCCGGCCCGGGCAGCGGCGTGGCCCGCAAGGACACGGTTGACCGGGGGGCGGCGGTGCTGTTCGCCGACGCGTCGGTCCGCGCGGGCGTCCGCCGCTTCCTGGTCGTGTCGTCGATGGGCGCGGACCCCGCCCGGGCGGGCGACGAGGTCTTCGACGCCTACCTGCGCGCCAAGGGCGAGGCCGACGCCCATGTGCGGAGCCTGGACGCCCTGGACTGGACGATCCTGCGCCCCGGCGCGCTCACGGACGACCCGGGTACGGGGCTGGTGCGGCTGGAGGCCCACACCGGCCGGGGCCCGGTCCCCCGCGCCGACGTGGCCGCCGTCCTGGCCGAGTTGCTGGACACCCCGGCGACCGCGGGCCTGACCCTGGAACTCGTCGGCGGTTCGACCCCGGTGTCCGTGGCGGTCAAGTCGGTCGCGGGCAACTGATCCTGACCGGCGGTCAGAACAACGCCATCTGCCCGGGGATCTCGGGGACGACGTACCCGTCCAGGGACGGCTGCACCGCCCCGAGTCGGGCAGCGCGCCGGGACCCGGGGCAGGAGACCAGCGCGCCGCTCTCCCGCGCGCCGGGCGGATCGTGCCGAGCGAACCGCCCGGCGACGACGGCGATCTCACGACGGCACTCGGGGCAGGTTCTGCGACGGCTGGACATGGGGCCAGTGTGCCCCAGCGGGCCACGGACCTGTGAGGGAGATCACCGCCGGCAGGCAGTCGGCCGCTTTCACGCCGAAAGCCCCTCCGCGCTGCGTTTCCGCAGTTCGGAGGGGCTTTCGTCCCGTGTGGCGGCGCCAGGATTCGAACCTGGGAAGGCTGAGCCGGCAGATTTACAGTCTGCTCCCTTTGGCCGCTCGGGCACACCGCCGGGTTGTGCTGCACTTCGCGCCGCTCTTCGGCGGTGCTCCGTGGCAACGACGTAAACAATACCCGATGGGGAGGGGTGCTTCGCCACTCGGTTGATCACCGCCCGGCGGCAGCCGGGTGGCTAGGCTGGTCCGGATGCGGCCCGGGCCCCCGCGGGGCCCGGCGGCAGTCCCCGTGGACGCCGACACGCACCCGACACGCACCCCGATACAAGGAGCCACAGGACATGGCCGACTCCAGTTTCGACATTGTCTCGAAGGTCGAGCGGCAGGAGGTCGACAACGCCCTCAACCAGGCCGCCAAGGAGATCTCGCAGCGCTACGACTTCAAGGGCGTGGGCGCCTCGATCTCGTGGTCCGGCGAGAAGATCCTCATGGAGGCGAACTCCGAGGACCGGGTGACGGCTGTCCTCGACGTCTTCCAGTCCAAGCTGATCAAGCGCGGTATCTCCCTGAAGGCCCTGGACGCGGGCGAGCCCCAGCTCTCCGGCAAGGAGTACAAGATCTTCGCGTCGATCCAGGAGGGCATCTCCCAGGAGAACGCCAAGAAGGTCGCGAAGCTCATCCGCGACGAGGGCCCCAAGGGCGTGAAGGCGCAGGTCCAGGGTGACGAGCTGCGCGTCAGCTCCAAGAGCCGCGACGACCTGCAGGCGGTCATCGCGCTGCTGAAGGGTCAGGACTTCGACTTCGCGCTGCAGTTCGTGAACTACCGGTAGCGGTCGGCGGCGCGAGGGGCGGCGCACAGAGTGTCCGCCCCTCCATCCGGCCCCCGTGTCCGCCGTGGTGTCCGGCCGTGGTGTCCGCCGGTCAGTCGCGGGAGTTGCCGAACAGGACCCGGTATCCGATCAGCAGCACCAAGGACCCGCCGATCGCGGCGAGCCAGGTGGGGCCGTCGAAGAAGTCCTTGCTGATCGGGTGGTCCAGCCAGCGGGCCGAGATCCAGCCGCCGACGAACGCACCGGCGACGCCGATGAGAGTGGTGCCGACGAGCCCTCCGGGGTCCCGGCCCGGCAGCAGGATCTTGGCGATGACGCCGGCCAGCAGTCCGAGGACGATCCACGCGATGATTCCCATGCCGTGAACCTACCTTTCCGCGTCACACGCCTGACACACTCGTTCGTTCTCCGTTGCCGGGAACGACGGGCGCACGGGGGCCGCCGGTTCCCGGGCTGAGTAGGGTGCGGCGCATGACACAGTCCGGCCCCACCGCCGAACTCCGGCGCACCCTGGGCGTTCCCGACGCCGTCGTCATCGGTCTCGGTTCGATGATCGGCGCCGGCATCTTCGCCGCGCTGGCGCCCGCTGCGCGGGCGGCCGGTTCCGGACTGCTGCTCGGCCTCGCCGTCGCGGCGGTCGTGGCCTACTGCAACGCCATGTCCTCGGCCCGGCTGGCCGCCGTCTACCCGGCCTCAGGCGGCACTTACGTCTACGGCCGCGAGCGGCTCGGCGCGTTCTGGGGCTACCTCGCGGGCTGGTCGTTCGTGGTCGGAAAGACCGCCTCCTGCGCGGCGATGGCGCTGACCGTGGGGTCGTACGTCTGGCCGGATCAGGCGCACGCCGTGGCGGTCGTCGCCGTGGTGGCGCTGACGGCGGTGAACTACGGCGGCGTCCAGAAGTCCGCCTGGCTGACGCGGGCGATCGTCGCCGTGGTGCTGGCCGTCCTCGCGGCCGTCGTGGTGGTGTGCCTGGGTTCCGGGGAGTCCGACGCCGGGCGGCTGGACATCGGGGCCTCCGAAGGCGCGGGGGGCGTGCTGCAAGCGGCCGGACTGCTGTTCTTCGCCTTCGCCGGCTACGCCCGGATCGCCACCCTCGGCGAGGAGGTGCGGGATCCGGCGCGCACCATCCCGCGGGCTGTGCCGCTGGCTCTGGGCATCGCACTGGCCGTGTACGTGTGCGTGGCGGTCGCGGTGCTGTCGGTGCTGGGTGCCGGGGCGCTCGGGGACGCGACGGCGCCGCTGGCGGACGCGGTGCGCGCGGCCGGTGCGCCGGGTCTGGCGCCGGTGGTGCGGGCGGGGGCCGCGGTGGCGGCGCTGGGCTCGCTGCTCGCGCTGATCCTCGGCGTCTCCCGGACGACGCTCGCCATGGCACGGGACCGGCATCTGCCGGCCGCCCTGGCCGCCGTGCACCCGCGTTTCCGGGTGCCGCACCGGGCGGAACTGGCCGTGGGCGCGGTGGTAGCCGTCCTCGCGGCCACGGTGGATGTGCGGGGTGCGATCGGCTTCTCCTCCTTCGGGGTGCTGGCGTACTACGCGGTCGCCAACGCGTCGGCCTGGACGCTGGACCCGGCCGCGCGAGCGCGTGCCCTGCCCGCCCTGGGTCTGGTCGGCTGCGTGGTCCTGGCGTTCGCACTGCCGGCGGCGTCGGTGGGCGCGGGAGCGGCGGTGCTCGCGGTGGGGGTGACCGCGTACGGGGTGCGCCGGTGGGCGGCGGCCCGCGGGTAGGCGGCGCCGGTGAGGGTGGGCCGGTGCCGGCGCGCCGGTGAGGGTGAGCCGGTGTGTCGCGCCGGTGAGGGTGGTGGGGGCGCCCCCGTGAAGGAGCGGTGCCGGGAGTTCGGCGAGCGGTGCAGGCAAGGGGACGCCCGGCGCGGGCCAGGGTGTCTGTGAGGCGGGACCGGGCAGGGTGGTCCAGCCCCAGGGGCGGGTGGTGCGGGCCCTGCCCCCCCTTGCCGGCAACTGCTCGGTCTCGGTCATGGGTTCATGATGCGCGGCGCCACTGACAAGCGGGCCGGCCTGTGGACGGCCGGCAACCTGTGGACAACTCGGTCACCCGGCCGGGGGTCAGCGGGCCGCGAACGGCTCGTCGGTGCGGACGATGTCGCGGCCCAGCGGGAGCAGCGAGATCGGGATCATCTTGAAGTTGGCGATGCCGAAAGGGATTCCGATGATCGTGACGCACAGCAGGAGCCCGGTGACGATGTGGCCGAGCGCCAGCCACCAGCCGGCGAGGATCAGCCAGAGCACGTTGCCGATGCAGGAGGGTGCTCCGGCGTCTCTTCGTTCGACCGTGGTGTATCCGAACGGCCAGAGGGCGTAGACGCCTATACGAAAGGCGGCGATCCCGAAGGGGATGCCGATGATCGTGATGCAGAGCAGCAGTCCGGCGGCCACGTAGCCGAGGAACAGCCAGAAGCCGCTCAGGATGAGCCATATGACGTTCAGGAGGGTCTTCACTGGCGGTGACCTGCCATCTTCTCCAGGCGGGCGATGCGCTCCGCCATGGGCGGGTGGGTGGAGAACATCTTGGAGAGCCCCTGGCCCGGGCGGAACGGGTTCGCGATCATCATGTGGCTCGCGGACTCGATGCGCGGCTCGGGCGGCAGCGGCAGTTGCTTGGTGCCCGTCTCCAGTTTGCGCAGGGCGCTCGCCAGGGCCAGCGGGTCACCGGTCAGCCGGGCGCCGGAGGCGTCGGCCTCGTACTCGCGGGAGCGGCTGATGGCGAGTTGGATGAGGCCGGCCGCGAGGGGCCCCAGGATCATGATCAGGAGCATGCCGAGCAGGCCGGGGCCGTCGTCGTCGTCGGAGCGGCCGACGGGGATCAGCCAGGCGAAGTTGACCAGGAACATGATCACTGAGGCGAGGGCGCCGGCGACCGAGGAGATGAGGATGTCGCGGTTGTAGACATGGCTGAGTTCGTGGCCGATGACGCCGCGCAGTTCCCGCTCGTCGAGGAGGCGCAGGATTCCCTCGGTGCAGCACACGGCGGCGTTGCGGGGGTTGCGGCCGGTGGCGAAGGCGTTGGGCGCCTCGGTCGGCGAGATGTAGAGGCGGGGCATGGGCTGGCGGGCCTGGGTGGAGAGTTCGCGGACCATGCGGTAGAGGCCGGGTGCCTCGAACTCGCTGACGGGGCGGGCGCGCATCGCGCGTAGCGCCAGCTTGTCGCTGTTCCAGTAGGCGTAGGCGTTGGTGCCGAGGGCGACCAGGACGGCGATGATCAGGCCCGTGCGGCCGAAGAGGCTGCCGATGACGATGATGAGGGCGGACAGTGCCCCGAGGAGTACTGCGGTCCTGAGCCCGTTGTGCCGGCGGTGCACGGTACGCCCTCCAAGTCGTGCGGCAGGGGAACCCTCGCTTGCTGATCTCCGGTCCAGCCGGTGTCTTCTCCAGTGGACCCTCCCGTCTTGGTCAACGCCAGGCGGGATGCGGTGGTTCCCCGGTGGGCGCGGCACGGTGGGTGCGCCGTACGGGTGATGGCCCGCACGGCCGGGGGGGGGAGGCGAGCGCTGGACCGGGGTGGCGAGTGCCGGACGGGGCGGCGGAGGTCCCGTCAGAACAGTGCGGTGTCGGTGAAGCGCAGGATCAGCTGGGGTGCTCCGGAGAGGGCGACACCGATGACGCCGGTGACGGCGAGGGCGGCGGTCAGCGGTACGGGAACGCGGTGTCCGGCGGGCTCGCCCTCGGGGGCGCGGAACAGCAGGGCCGTCCACCGCAGGTAGTAGACCAGCGCGATCACCACGTTGACGGCCATGACGACGGCCAGCCAGCCGAGGCCCGCGTCGACGGCGGCGGAGAAGACGGTGACCTTGGCGAACAGGCCGATCACGCCGGGCGGCAGTCCGGCCAGGCAGAGCAGGAAGAAGGCCAGCAGGAGTGCGGCCAGGGGGTTGGTGGCGTACAGGCCGCGGTAGTCGCCGACGCGGTTGGCGGTGCGGGTGCGGCCGACCAGGGCGGCCACCGTGAACGCGCCGAGGTTCACGGCCCCGTACATCAGGGCGTAGGCGAGAGTGGAGCCGATGGCCTGCTCGGGGTCGTCGCCGTAGGCGGCCGCGGCGATCGGGACGAGGAGGTAGCCGGCCTGGCCGACGGAGGACCAGGCGAGCAGGCGGACCGCGCTGTACGCGCGCGTGCCGCTCTGGCGCAGGGCGCCGGCGTTGCCGACGGTCATGGTGAGTGCGGCGAGCGCGGCGAGCGCGGGGCCCCAGACGTCGGCGTACGACGGGAAGCCGATCACGGTGACGAGGATCAGGCCGCTGAAGCCGACGGCCTTGCCGACGACGGACAGGTAGGCGGCGACGGGCAGGGGCGCGCCGACGTAGGTGTCGGGCACCCAGAAGTGGAAGGGGACGGCGGCCGTCTTGAAGGCGAAGCCGACGAGGGTGAGGGCGACGCCGGCCTGGGCGAGGGTGTGGAGTTGTCCGTCGACGTGCTGGATGCGTTCGGCGACCCGGGTGAGGTGGAGGGTGCCGGTCGTGGCGTAGACGAAGCTGATGCCGAGGAGGCTGACGGCGGTCGCGGTGACGGAGGACAGGAAGAACTTCAGGGCCGCCTCGGAGGACCGTCGGTCGCCGTGGCGCAGGCCGACGAGGGCGAAGGCGGGCAGGGAGGCGACCTCCAGGGCGACGACGAGGGTGGCGAGGTCGCGGGAGGCGGGCAGCAGGGCGGCGCCGGCGGCGGAGGACAGCAGCAGGAACCAGAACTCCCCTTCGGGGAGTCGTCCGCGGGCGTCCTTCAGGGCGGTCACGGACAGCAGGGCGGCCAGCAGGGCGCCGCCGAGCACCAGGAACTGGATGACGAGGGTGAACCGGTCGGCGGTGTAGCTGCACACGCGCGGGTCGTCGACGAGGCAGAAGGTGGAGCGGTCGCCGTCCAGGAGGGGCAGCAGCAGGGCCGTGGCGATGGCGAGGCCGGCGACGGAGAGCCAGCCGAGGACGGGCTTCCTCGCCGTGGGCACGAACAGGTCGGCGACCAGGACGGCCAGGGCGGCGACCGCGGCCATGGTGGGTGGGGCGACGGCGAGCCAGTCGACGGACTGCACCAGGTTCTGGGCCGGTGGCTGGGCCAGGGCGCTCATCGGTTGCCTCCTGCGAGGAGCTGCTGCACGGCCGGGTCGGTCAGGCCGAGGAGGGTCTTGGGCCACAGGCCGGCGACGACGGTGAGGGCGACGAGCGGGGTCCAGGCCGCGAACTCGTACGTCGTTACGTCGGCGAGCTTCGGGGCGTCCTGCGGTACCGCGCCCATGCAGACCCGGCGGACGACGACCAGCAGGTACGCGGCGGTGAGCAGGGTGCCGAACGCGCCGATCGCGGTGAAGGTGAGGTAGGCGGGACGGCTGAGGTCGTCGGCGGGCCGGAACGCGCCGAACAGGGCCAGCATCTCGCCCCAGAACCCGGCGAGTCCGGGCAGGCCGAGGGAGGCGACCGCGGCGAACGCGAGGAGTCCGCCGAGCCGGGGCGCCTTGCCGTACAGGCCGGCTCCGGTGGCCTGGGCGAGGGTGTCGAGGTCGGTGGTGCCGGTGCGGTCCTTCAGGGCGCCGACCAGGAAGAAGAGCAGGCCGGTGATGAGGCCGTGGGCGACGTTGGCGAACAGGGCGCCGTTGACGCCGGTCGGGGACATGGTGGCGATACCGAGGAGGACGAAGCCCATGTGGCCGACGGAGGAGTAGGCGATGAGCCGTTTCAGGTCGCCCTTCGCACCCCGCTTGGCGAGGGCCAGGCAGGCGAGCGATCCGTAGACGATCCCGACGACGGCGAAGGCGGCGAGGTACGGGGCGAAGGTCCGGAAGCCGTCGGGCGCGATCGGCAGGAGGATCCGGACGAACCCGTACGTACCCATCTTGAGCAGGACGCCCGCGAGCAGGACCGAGCCGACGGTCGGGGCGGCGGTGTGGGCGTCCGGGAGCCAGCTGTGCAGCGGCCACATCGGGGTCTTCACCGCGAGCCCGATCCCGATCGCCAGTACGGCGACGACCTGCACGGACATGGTCAGCGACCGGCCGTTGTCAGTGGCGAGTGCCACCATGTCGAATGTGCCCGCCCGCAGGCCGATCAGCAGCAGGCCGAGCAGCATGACCACCGAGCCGAGCAGTGTGTAGAGGATGAACCGCCAGGCGGCCTGGGCCCTGCCCTCGCCGCCCCAGCGGGCGATGAGGAAGTACATCGGGATCAGGACCGTCTCGAAGGCGAGGAAGAACAGGAGCAGGTCGAGGACGGCGAAGGTGGCGAGGGTGCCGGACTCCAGGACGAGGACCAGGGCGACGAAGGCCTTCGGGGCCGGGCCCGCCGGGGGCTTGAAGTACGAGTAGAGCGCGCACAGGAACGTCAGCAGCGCGGTCAGGACCAGCAGGGGGAGGGAGACGCCGTCGATGCCGAGGTGGATGCGCACGTCGAGTGCGGGGATCCAGCTGATGTCGGTACTGGCCTGCATCCTCGACGGGTGGTCGTGGTCGAAGCCGAGCGCCAGGACGATCGCGGCTGCGAGGACGGCGCCCGTGACGGTGACGCCGTGCCGCAGCACGGCCTGGTCCGGGGACTTCCCCTTCAGCCCGGGCGGGGCGGGCAGCAGAGCGGCGGCGGCGCCCAGGAGCGGGCCGACGACGACGAACGCGAGAAGGAACTGCATCACGGACTCGTTGATATCGATCACGCCTGCTCACGCTCCCGTGGCGACGAGGACGGCGGCGACCGCGAGGACGACGGTGCCGGCGAGCAGCGCGCTCACATAGGTCTGCACATTGCCGGTCTGGGCGCGCCGGACGGCGGCGCCGAGCCAGCGGGGTAGGGCGCCCGCGCCCCGTACGTAGGTCTCGACGACCTCGCGGTCCAGGAACCGGACCAGCGCGGCTCCGGCCTGGACCGGGCGGACGAACAGGGCCCGGTAGACGGCGTCCAGGTGGAAGCCGTCGGCCGCGTGCCGGTGCAGCGGGCCCAGCAGCAGCCGTCCGGGGTCGGCCGGGTCGGGTGCGGAGGCGAGGTCGCCGTACGCGGGGGCGTGGCTGGCGATGGCCTCGGCCTCGACCTGGGCGGCGTCGCCCTCGGGGTGGGCGGCGACCGCGCCCAGGGGGACGCGGGCGGCGAGGGCGGTCAGGTGGCGCCAGGCCGCGTAGGCGGCCAGGCCGCCGGCCAGGGCCACGCCGGTGCCGAGGACGGAGGTGGCCAGGGCCGGGGCGAGGCCGCCGCCGTCGAACCAGTCGGGTAGCGCGCGGTAGGCGAACCCGCCGAACGCGAGGGACGGTACGGCGAGCACCCACAGCACGACGGTCATGGTCAGCGGCTGCCGGCCGTGGTCGGGGACGGCGGCGCCCCGGCCGCGGAAGGTGAGCAGCCACAGGCGGGTCGCGTAGGCGGCGGTGAGGAGGGCGGTGAGCAGTCCGGCGACGAGGACGATCCAGCCGGTGGCGCCGGGGACGTGCTCGGTGTGGCCGCCGGTGGCGTGCTCGGCGGCGCCGAGGACGGACTCCTTGGAGAAGAAGCCGCTGAAGGGCGGGATCGCGGCGAGCGCGAGCAGCGCCACGGTCATCGTCCAGTAGGCGTCGGGGACGCGGTCGCGCAGGCCGCTCATGCGGGACATGGCGGCGAGCGAGTTGGTGCCGGCGGCGTGGATGATCACGCCGGCGGCGAGGAACAGCACGGCCTTGAAGGCGCCGTGGGACAGGAGGTGGAAGACGGCGGCACCGCGGTCGCCGACGGCGAGGGCGCCGGTCATGTAGCCGAGCTGGCCGATGGTCGAGTAGGCGAGGACGCGTTTGATGTCGTCCTGGGCGAGCGCGGCGAGGGCGGAGCCGGTCATCGTGACGGCGGCCATCACGGCGAGCACGACCATCGCCGCCGCGGAGGACTCGAAGACGGGGAGGAGCCGGGCGACGAAGTAGACACCGGCGGCGACCATGGTCGCGGCGTGGATCAGCGCGGAGACGGGTGTGGGGCCCGCCATCGCGTCGGGGAGCCAGGTGTGCAGCGGGAACTGCGCCGACTTGCCGGCCACGCCCGCGAGCAGCAGCAGGGCGACCACGGTCGGGTGGTCGAGTCCGCCGTGGGCGACGGTGCCGAGGATCTCGGTGATCTGGAAGGAGCCGGTGTCGTCGGCGAGGGCGAACAGGCCGATGAGGAAGGGCACGTCGCCGAGCTTGGTGACCAGGAAGGCCTTGATCGAGGCGGCCCGGGCCTCGGGGGTCTCCCAGTAGTGGCCGACCAGGAAGTAGGAGCAGATGCCCATGACCTCCCAGCCGACCAGCAGCACCATCAGGTCGCCGGAGTAGACGACGAGGAACATGGCGGAGGTGAACAGGGAGACGAGGGCGGCGTACGACGGGTAGCGCGGGTCGTCGCGCAGATAGCCCGTGGAGTAGATCTGCACGCAGGAGGCGACCAGGCCGACGAGGAGGGCGACCAGGGCGGCGAAGCCGTCGATGTAGAGGGCGAGCTCGATGGGCACGGAGCCGGTCGGGGTGAGTTCGCGGGCCGCGTCGAGGGGAGCGCCCCCGCCCTGGCGTGCGGCGACGATCGCCGCGAGGCCCAGGGAGGCGAGCGTCGGCAGGACGGCGAGCGGGCGGACGAACCCGGGGAAGGTGCGGCCCAGGAGGAGCCCGGCGGCCGCGCCCAGGAACGGCAGCAGGGGGACGAGGACGGCGAGGGTGGTCGTGGTCACGCGGTGGCCTCAGCCTTCTCGGCGCCCGTCTCGGTCGCGGGGGTGTCGGTCTCGTCGCTCTCGGCGGTGTCGCGGAGCCTGTCGATGTCCGAGGTGCCGCGGTTGCGGTGCACGGCGAGGACGATCGCCAGGCCGATGCCGATCTCGGCGGCGGCGATGGCGATCGTGAACAGGGTCAGGGCCTGCCCGGAGTGCAGGGTCTCCTCGGCGGTCCTGCTCAGCCAGACGTCGAAGGCGACCAGGTTGAGGTTGACGGCGTTGAGCATCAGCTCGACGGACATCAGGACGAGGATCGCGTTGCGGCGGGCGAGGACGCCGTACAGGCCGGTGCAGAAGAGGAGGGCGGACAGGACCGCGGGGTAGGCGAGGTGCATCAGCGGGTCCCTCCCGGTCCGGCCGTCCGACCGGCTGTCCGCCCGGTCGCCTGTGTGGAGCCCGGGTCGGCGACGGGGCCGGGGGGCACCGGGCCGTTCCCCGGCGTATCCGTCACGTCCGGCGTGGCCGGTGTGGCCGGTGTGGTCGGTGTGGCCGGCGTGGCCGTGGCATCCGTCGGGTCCGGTGTCTCGCCCGCCTGGGCCTTGCGGGACAGCACGATCGCGCCGACGAGGGCGGCGAGGAGGAGGACGGAGAGGGCCTCGAAGGGCAGGACCCAGTGCTGGAAGAGGCCGGCGCCGGTGACCTCCGTGGAGCCGGCGGCCGGGCCGTCCAGGTCGATCCAGGTGGTGCGGAACGCGTCCACCACCACCCAGACCAGAGCGGCCGCGGCGGCCACGGCGACCGTGAGGGCGGCCCAGCGGTTGCCGGAGTCGGCGTCCGGGGAGCGGCCGATGGGGGCCCTGGTGAGCATCAGGCCGAAGAGGAGGAGGACGACGACGGAGCCGACGTAGATGAGGACCTGTACCCAGGCGATGAACTCGGCCGTCAGCAGGAGGTACTCGACGGCGAGGCCGCCGAGGGCGACGACCAGCCACAGGGCAGCGTGCACCAGTTGCCCGGTGGTGACGGTGACCAGGGCGGCGCCGAGGGTGAGCAGGCCGACGAGGAGGAAGGCGATCTCGACGCCGGTCGGGGAGAGGAAGCCGTGGGCTTCGGCAGCGAGGCTCACGCGCGCCCCTCCTTCGGCCCGTCCTGCGTAACTTCATCCTGACCCTGCTCGGACTGAGCCTGCTCGGACTGGGCCTGCTCGGACTGGGCCTGTTCGAGTTGGGCGGCTCGCTTCTCGGCGGTCTTGCGGGCGGCGGCGGTCTCCTTCGGCTCCTCGGCGCCGGGGTCGAGGGCGGGCGGGGCCGGCACGGTCCACATCCACTCGCGCAGCTTGTCCCGCTCGTGGGTCAGGTCGCGGATGTCGGTCTCGGCGTACTCGAACTCGGGGGACCAGAAGAGGGCGTCGAAGGGGCAGACCTCGATGCAGATGCCGCAGTACATGCACAGGGAGAAGTCGATGGCGAAGCGGTCCAGGACGTTGCGGCTGCGCTCGCGGCCGCCGGGGGCCGCCGCCGGGACCGTCTCCTTGTGCGAGTCGATGTAGATGCACCAGTCGGGGCACTCACGGGCGCAGAGCATGCACACCGTGCAGTTCTCCTCGAACAGGCCGATCACCCCGCGCGTGCGGGGCGGCAGCTCGGGCTGGACGTCGGGGTACTGCTCGGTGACGGTCTTCTTCGTCATCGTGCGCAGGGTGACGGCCAGGCCCTTGGCGAGGCCGGAGCCGGGGATGCGGGGCCGGGAGGGCGGCAGGGACTCACCCACTAGGAGATCACCACCTTGACGATGCCGGTGAGGGCGATCTGAGCGAGGGAGAGGGGGACGAGGAGGGTCCAGGAGAGCTTCTGCAGCTGGTCCTCACGCAGTCGGGGGTACGTGACGCGCAGCCAGATGACGACGAAGGCGAGCAGGGCGGCCTTCAGCAGCGTCCAGACCCAGCCGAGACCGTCGGCACCCCAGGGGCCGTGCCAGCCGCCCAGGAAGAGGACGGTGGTCAGACCGCACAGGACGACGATGCCGGCGTACTCGGCGAGCAGGAAGAGGGCGAAACGCAGACCGGTGTACTCGGTGTACGCGCCGAAGATGATCTCCGAGTCGGCGACGGGCATGTCGAAGGGCGGTCGCTGGAGCTCGGCGAGGCCGGCGACGAAGAAGACGATCGCGCCGACGAGCTGCCAGGGCAGCCACCACCACTCGAAGGCGTCGAGGATGCCGGGCAGGGAGACGGTGCCGGCCGCCATCGCCACGGAGGCGGCGGTCAGCAGCATCGGCAGCTCGTAGGCCAGCAGCTGGGCGGCGGTACGCAGACCGCCGAGGAGGGAGAACTTGTTGGCGCTGGCCCACCCGGCCATCAGGGAGCCGAGCACGCCGACGCCCATCACCGCGAGGACGAAGAACACGCCCGCGTCCACGACCTGGCCGACGGCGCCCTCGCTCGGGCCGATCGGGACGGCGAGCAGCACCAGCAGGTACGGCAGCAGGGCCACGGCCGGGGCGAGCTGGAAGATACGGCGGTCCGCGTCCGCGGGGACGACGTCCTCCTTCTGCGCGAACTTCACGCCGTCCGCGATGAGCTGGGCCCAGCCGTGGAAGCCGCCGGCGTACATGGGGCCGAGGCGGCCCTGCATGTGGGCCATCACCTTGTGTTCCGTCTGACCGATGATCAGCGGGAAGGTGAGGAAGACGCCGAAGACGATCAGGAGTCGCAGGGCGACGTCGAGGGCGTCGTTCACTGCTCGCCTCCTGTGGGGGTGTCGGGGGTGCCGGGACCCTCGGTGCCGCCGGGGTCGGCTTCGGCTTCGGCTTCGGGTGTGGGCGCGGGGGCGGGGGCGGGTGTGTCAGAGGTTTCGGAAGCTTCGGGCTTCCTGTCGGCCTTCGACCCCTTCTCGATCTCCG
Organism: Streptomyces sp. bgisy159; assembly: GCF_057707805.1. Classification (NCBI taxonomy): domain Bacteria; kingdom Bacillati; phylum Actinomycetota; class Actinomycetes; order Kitasatosporales; family Streptomycetaceae; genus Streptomyces; species Streptomyces sp. bgisy159. The sequence continues at coordinate 290,159 of NZ_JBYIQX010000002.1, forward strand.
GCTTCCTCTCGGGCTCCGGCCCCTTCTCGGACTCGGGCTTCCGGTCGGACTCCGGCCCCCTGTCGGGCTCGGGCCGGGGCTCCTCGAACGCCGGGCGGGAGTGGTGCCACGGGGCGTCGGCGCTGCGCGGGGCCGCCGGGGGCCTGGCGCTCCGGGGAGCGGTCCCTTCGGCCCCGCTCCGGCCCGTGGAGCCGGCGGCGCCCGTTCCCTGGCCCCGGTCCTGGTTCCCCTGGCCCTGGTTCTTGCCCTGGTGCTGGCCTTGCTTGTTGCCCTGGTTCTGGTTCGACTCCGGCGCGCCACGGCCGGGGGCGCCGGCCTGGCTGGCGGAGCCCTCCGCCGCCGTACGGGTGCGCCGCGGGGGTCGTTCTCCCGCCGCCGCGCGGCCGGCGCCCGGGCGGCCCGCCGCTGTGGTGCCGCGGGCGGGACGGGCCGGGGCGGGCGGGAGCTGGCCCTTGAGCGGGCCCCACTCGTTGGGGTCGGGAACACCGGGGGGAAGCATCTGGCGGCGCTTGGGGCCGCCGTGGCCCGGACCCGCCGCCTGCTCCCCGGGCTCCTTCGCGCCGGGCCACGCCTTGGCGACGCGGGCCGCGAGGACGAAGTCCTTGCGCAGGGGGTGTCCCTCGAAGGTGTCGGGGAGGAGCAGGTGGTCCAGCCCGGGGTGGCCCTCGAAGGTCACGCCGAACATCTCGTGGGTCTCGCGCTCGTGCCAGGCCGCGCCCCCGTAGACGTCGACGGCGGAGGCCAGGGCGGGTGCCTCGTGCGGCACCGTGGTGCGCAGCAGGAGCCGTCGGACCGGGCCCAGCGCGACGACGTGGGCCGCGATCCGGAAGCCCTCGCCGGGCTCGTCCACCGCGCTCAGCCAGTCGAAGTAGGTGCAGCCCAGCTCGTCGCGGGCGGTGCGCAGGGCGTCCGTCCAGGAGCCCGGCGGGACGTCGACCGTGAGGACCTCGTAGGACTCCCCGGCCGTGGCGTCCGGGCCGAAGAGTTCCTCGGCGGGGGCGGGCAGCCAGCCGGCCGTGCTCATCGGGCGTCCCCCTCCCCGGACGGGGCCGGCGGCTGCACCAGGCCGCTGCGCAGGGCGTCGGCCGACGGCCGGCCCGCCGGGGAGCCGTGGCCGTACCGCTCCCCCAGCGACTCGCGGGCGATCTTCTCCTGAAGCTTGAGGATGCCCTGGAGGAGCGCCTCGGGCCGGGGCGGGCAGCCGGGGACGTACACGTCGACCGGGATGATCTGGTCGACGCCCTTGGTGACGGAGTAGGAGTCCCAGTAGGGGCCGCCGCAGTTGGAGCAGGCGCCGAAGGAGATGACGTACTTCGGCTCGGGCATCTGCTCGTAGAGCCGCTTCACGGCCGGGGCCATCTTGTCCGTGACCGTGCCGGAGACCACCATCAGGTCCGCCTGGCGCGGCCCCGGCGCGAAGGGGATCACACCGAGGCGGATGAAGTCGTGGCGGGCCATCGACGCGGCGATGAACTCGATGGCGCAGCAGGCGAGGCCGAAGTTGAAGACCCAGAGCGAGTAGCGGCGGCCCCAGTTCAGGACGACCTTCATCGGCTCGGGGGCGAGGCGGGCCAGCGCGCCCAGCCGCTTCGGCTCGGGGAGCGGCACGGGAGCGGGGTTCACGTCCGTGCCCGGGTTCACGTCCATGACAGGACGCCCTTCTTGTAGGCGTACAGCAGGCCCACGGCGAGGAAGCCCAGGAAGACGAACATCTCCACGAGCGTCGTCGCGCCGTAGCCGGGGGCGGCGAAGATCGTCGCCCAGGGGAAGAGGAAGATCGAGTCGACGGCGAAGATCACGTAGAGGAAGGCGTAGACGTAGTAGCGGACCTGGGTGTGCGCCCAGCCCTCGCCGACGGGGTCGACCCCGCACTCGTACGTCAGGAGTTTCTCGGGGGTGGGCACGACCGGGCGCAGCAGGCGGCCCGCCCCGAAGGCGACGGCGACGAACAGCACGCCGACGACGGCGAGCAGCCCCACCACCGAGTACGACTGGAAGTAGTCCGCCGCGACGACGACGGTCGGTTCCCGCACGTCGGTCCCTCGCTCCCTGTCCTCGACCCTGCCTCGACCATGTCCGGACGACGCCTCGACACTGTTCGACGATCTGTACGCACGGGAGTCTAGGCCCTGATAAAGGGACGGTAAGCAGCCCGTCGCGCCTTGAGATGCGGGAACGCGGCAAGGGTGGGGTTTTCCCCCGTTCCGGGCGGGCGCCGACCTCATGGCGCGGCAGGCCACCGCACGGCACGCTAGCCCATATGACCGCATCGCAGCCCACCCGGCGCCATGGCGCCCCGCGCGCCGACGAGCCCGCGCCGCCGCCTCCCCGGCTCGCCTTCGACGAGCACACGTGGAGGGAGATCGCGCACCTTCTGGCGAACCTGCCGATGGCGTTGATCGGCTTCATGTACGTGATGACGGTGATGGTGACCGGTGCCGCGCTGTCCCTGACCGTGGTCGGCCTGCCGTTGCTGGCGCTGGGGCTGACGGGGGCGCGGCTGCTGGGCCGGGTCGAGCGGGCGCGGGCCCGGGCGCTGCTGGGGGTGCGGATCGACGAGCCGACCCCGCTGCCGCTGCGCCGGGAGAGCGGGCTGCAGCGGCTGTGGCTGGTGCTGAAGGACCCGGTGGGCTGGCGGACGATCCTGTACGACTTCATGCGGCTTCCGTGGGGCATCCTCACCTTCGTCACCACGGTGACGTCGCTGTTCGTGCTCTGGCCGGTGCTGCCCTTCCTGGCGCGGGGGCTGGCCAACGCCGACCGGGCGATGGTGCGGGCGCTGCTGTCGCCGTCGGACGAGCTGGAGCGCCGTATCGCCGAACTGGAGTCCGACCGGGGTGTCGTGGTCGACGCCGCTGCCGCCGACCTGCGGCGCATCGAGCGGGACCTGCACGACGGGGCGCAGGCCCGGCTGGTGAACCTGGCGATGGGGCTGGGCCTGGCGAAGGAGAAGCTGCTGGAGGGCCGGGCCGACGACGCGGTGGCGGCGATGGTGGACGAGGCGCACGGCGAGGTGAAGCTGGCGCTGCAGGAGCTGCGCGACCTGGCGCGCGGCATCCACCCGGCGGTCCTGACCGACCGTGGTCTGGACGCCGCCCTGTCGTCGGTGGCCTCGCGCTGCACGGTGCCGGTGAAGGTGACCGTCGACCTGGTGAGCAGGCCGGCGGCGGCCATCGAGGGCATCGCCTACTTCACGGTGTCGGAGCTGCTGCAGAACGTCAGCAAGCACAGCGGGGCGCGCTCGGCGTCGGTGGACGTGTGGCGCACGGACGACCGGCTGCTGATCCAGGTGGTGGACGACGGCCGGGGCGGGGCGCGGCTCGACGGCGGCACCGGTATGCGCGGTCTTGCCGAGCGCCTGGACGCCGTCGACGGCCTGTTCGTCACCGACTCTCCGTCCGGCGGCCCCACGACGATCACGGCGGAGCTCCCCTGGCGGGACCGCGGCGAACCGGCGTAGCCCCGGGCCCGGCTGGGCCGGGCCGCGAACCGCGGTGCAGCCCCCGCTGCCCGGCGGGGCCGGGGTGGGGAAAACCCCCCTCCCGGGACGCCGACGGGCCGGATGGTTCCGGCCGCGCGGGGCGGCGAGGGTGGAGGTACGACAGCGGAGCCTCATGACGAGAATGGACGACGGCGATGGTCATGGAGTACGGACAGCAGTACGGGCCGGCCCCCGGGGCCGCCGCTGAGCGCCCGCGCCGACTGCCCGCCGCGCTGCGCGCGCCCGTGGAGGCGCGGGCCTGGCGGGAGCTGGCGTACGTGCTGACGGGTCTGCCGGTGAGCGTGCTGCTCTTCACGTTCGCGGTGACGATGACGTCGTTGGGCGTGGGCCTGCTGGTGACGTTCCTCGGCGTTCCGGTGCTGGCGGCGGGGCTGGCCGGGTGCCGGGGCTTCGGCGCGCTGGAGCGGGCGCGGGCGCGGGGGCTGCTGCGGCTGGACGTGGCGGCGCCGGAGCCGCTGCGGCCGCGCCGCAACGGCCCGATGGGCTGGATCGGGGCGACGCTGCGCAGCGGCACCTCCTGGCGGAGCCTGCTGTACGCCTTGGTGCAGCTGCCGTGGGCGGTGTTCTCGTTCGCCGTGACGGTGGCCCTGTGGACGACCGGCTGGAGCCTGCTGACGTACCCGCTGTGGTTCTGGGTGTTCCCGATGTACGGCGGCCAGGACGGCCTGCAGCTGTACGGGGACGAGCAGCACAGCGTCTATCTGGACAACCCGTTCGAGATCTCGGTGACCGCGGGCGTGGGCCTGGTGTTCACGCTGGCCACGCCGTGGGTCGTGCGGGCGCTGACAATGGTGGACCGGCTGCTGGTGCACGGGCTGCTCGGCCCGTCGCGGCTGGCGTCGCGCGTGGTGGAGCTGGAGTCGGACCGGGGGGTCGTGGTCGACGCGGCGGCCGCCGACCTGCGGCGCATCGAGCGGGACCTGCACGACGGCGCGCAGGCCCGGCTGGTGGCGCTGGCGATGGATCTGGGGCTGGCGAAGGAGAAGCTGCGGGAGGACCCGCGGACGGCGGCGCGGATGGTGGACGAGGCGCACGGCGAGGTGAAGACGGCGCTGCAGGAGCTCCGCGACCTGGCGCGCGGCATCCACCCGGCCGTGCTGACCGACCGGGGCCTGGACGCCGCCCTGTCGTCGGTGGCCTCGCGCTGCACGGTGCCGGTGCGCGTGGAGGTGGACCTGCGGGAGCGGCCGGCCCCGGCTATCGAGGGGATCGTGTACTTCACGGTGTCGGAGCTGCTGCAGAACGTCAGCAAGCACAGCGGGGCGCGCTCGGCGTCGGTGGACGTGTGGCGGTCGGAGGACCGGATGCTGCTGCAGGTGGTGGACGACGGTGTCGGCGGCGCGGACACCACGGCCGGCTCAGGGCTGGCCGGTCTGGCGGGCCGCCTGGACGCGGTCGACGGCATCCTGATGGTCGACTCCCCGGCCGGCGGCCCCACCCGCGTGACGGCGGAGCTGCCGTGGCGCGGCGCGGAGGTGTGAGAACACCGCTTGCCCAGCGGGCGGCCCCACCGGGTGGCGGTGGAGCCGCCCGGGGCGCGGGACGGCGGCTGTCCGCCCCCGTGCCGCAGCCTGTCGGGGGGATGGAGCCGCCCGTGGTGCGGGGCGGCGGCACAACGCGGCGGCCACACCGCCCCGGCACGGAACCGAAGCACAACCCGGCGGCAACCGCCGCAGCGAGGCGCGGCGTCGGCGCGGCACAGCGGCACAACCCCGCGGCCACACCGCCCCGGCACGGAACCGAAGCACAACCCGGCGGCAACCGCCGCAGCGGGGCGCGGCGGGCGTCGGCGCGGCACGGCAGCACAACCCCGCGGACCATCGCTCCGGCACGGAACCGAAGCACGGCCCGGCGGAGCATCGCCGGGCGCGGCACGCGGGTGGGGGGAAAGCGCTGAGCCAATGTGGCCGGAAAAGGGCCGGGCGGCCGGAATCGGCGGTCGGTCGGCCCGGTTCGTTCCCCGGAATTCCCTGGTCCGGTCCCTATTCTCGTTGCCCCGGCCCACCAAGGTCCTCAATGCTGGAATGCTGGACCCCGGCAACTGCCGGGGCACGGGGGAGCAGAGGACGTGGAGGACAGGGTGCGGGTGGTCATCGCCGAGGACTCGGTGCTGCTGAGGGAGGGCCTGACCCGGTTGCTGACCGACCGAGGGCATGACGTCGTCGCCGGGGTGGGCGACGGCGAGGCCCTGGTGAAGACGGTCACCGAGCTGTACGACCAGGGCGCGCTGCCGGACGTGGTGGTGGCGGACGTGCGGATGCCGCCGACGCACACCGACGAGGGGGTGCGTGCGGCGGTGCAGCTGCGCAAGGCGCACCCCGGTCTGGGGGTACTCGTCCTGTCGCAGTACGTGGAGGAGCGGTACGCCACCGAACTGCTGGCGGGTTCCAGTCGCGGCGTCGGCTACCTGCTCAAGGACCGGGTGGCCGAGGTGCGGGAGTTCGTGGACGCGGTGGTGCGGGTGGCCGAGGGCGGTACGGCCCTCGACCCGGAGGTGGTCGCGCAGCTGCTCGGGCGCAGCCGGAAGCAGGACGTGCTGGCCGGGCTCACCCCGCGGGAGCGCGAGGTGCTGGGCCTGATGGCGGAGGGGCGCACCAACTCGGCCGTCGCCCGGCAGCTCGTGGTGAGCGACGGCGCGGTGGAGAAGCACGTCAGCAACATCTTCCTCAAGCTCGGGCTCTCGCCGAGCGACGGGGACCATCGCCGGGTGCTGGCCGTGCTGACCTACCTGAACTCGTGAGGCGGTCGGTCCCGTGAATCGCCGACCGCCCGCACCGGATCCCGTGAACCGCGGTCCGACCTCGTGAAATACCGACCTGTTTCATGAACCGCCGAGAAATCAACGCCGGGAAATCAAGGTACGCCCTTATCGACGTAGGGTTGATTTCGGGAAGGTCTGGTAGAGATCACAGACCGCTCCCCGACAGCCGCCTCAGGGAGGTCCAGTTCAGTGACCAGTCAGGTCAGCAGCCCAGCGGAGCAGGCCGACGCAAGCGTCGTGGGAGAACAGCGAAAACCGGCCGGTGCGAAGGACGTGCGTCGTCTGGACCGGGTGATCATCAGGTTCGCGGGTGACTCGGGTGACGGTATGCAGCTCACCGGTGACCGTTTCACGTCGGAGACGGCGTCGTTCGGGAACGACCTGTCGACGCTGCCGAACTTCCCGGCGGAGATCCGCGCTCCGGCCGGCACCCTGCCGGGTGTCTCCTCGTTCCAGCTGCACTTCGCCGACCACGACATCCTCACCCCGGGCGACGCGCCGAACGTACTGGTGGCGATGAACCCGGCCGCGTTGAAGGCGAACATCGGGGACGTGCCGCGGGGTGCGGAGATCATCGTCAACACGGACGAGTTCACCAAGCGGGCGATGGCGAAGGTCGGCTACGCGGCTTCGCCGCTGGAGGACGGGTCGCTGGACGGCTACCAGCTGCACCCGGTGCCGCTGACCACGCTGACCGTGGAGGCGCTGAAGGACTTCGACCTCAGCCGCAAGGAGGCCGAGCGCAGCAAGAACATGTTCGCGCTGGGGCTGCTGTCGTGGATGTACAACCGGCCCACGCAGGGCACGGAGGCGTTCCTGCGCTCGAAGTTCGCCCGCAAGCCGGAGATCGCGGAGGCGAACATCGCGGCGTTCCGGGCGGGCTGGAACTTCGGGGAGACCACGGAGGACTTCGCGGTCTCCTACGAGGTGGCGCCGGCGGCGAAGGCGTTCCCGGCCGGCACCTACCGCAACATCTCGGGGAACCTGGCGCTGTCGTACGGTCTGATCGCGGCTTCGCGGCAGGCGGACCTGCCGCTGTTCCTGGGCTCGTACCCGATCACGCCGGCCTCGGACATCCTGCACGAGCTGAGCCGGCACAAGAACTTCGGGGTGCGTACCTTCCAGGCGGAGGACGAGATCGCCGGGATCGGTGCGGCGCTGGGCGCGGCGTTCGGCGGGTCGCTGGCGGTGACGACGACGTCGGGGCCGGGGGTGGCGCTGAAGTCGGAGACGATCGGGCTGGCGGTGTCGCTGGAGCTGCCGCTGCTGGTCGTGGACATCCAGCGGGGCGGCCCGTCGACGGGCCTGCCGACCAAGACCGAGCAGGCGGACCTGCTGCAGGCGATGTTCGGGCGTAACGGGGAGGCGCCGGTGCCGGTGATCGCGCCGTGCACGCCGGCCGACTGCTTCGACGCGGCGCTGGAGGCGGCCCGGATCGCGCTGGCCTACCGCACGCCGGTGATGCTGCTGTCGGACGGCTACCTGGCCAACGGCTCCGAGCCGTGGCGGATCCCGGAGCTGGAGGAGCTGCCGGACCTGACGGTGCGGTTCGCGCAGGGCCCCAACCACACCCTGGACGACGGCAGTGAGGTGTTCTGGCCCTACCTGCGCGACCCGCAGACCCTGGCCCGCCCGTGGGCGGTCCCGGGCACGCCGGGCCTGGAGCACCGCATCGGCGGCATCGAGAAGGAAGACGGCTCGGGCATCATCTCCTACGCCCCCGCCAACCACGAGACGATGGTCCGCACCCGGCAGGCCAAGATCGACGGCATCGACGTGCCGGACCTGGCCGTCGACGACCCGGACGGCGCGCGCACCCTGGTGCTGGGCTGGGGTTCCACCTACGGGCCGATCACCGCGGCGGTGCGCCGGATCCGCCGGGCGGGCGGCCGCATCGCGCAGGCCCACCTGCGCCATGTCAACCCCTTCCCCCGCAACCTCGGCGAGGTGCTCAAGCGGTACGACAAGGTCGTCGTGCCCGAGATGAACCTCGGCCAGCTCGCCCTGCTGCTCCGGGCGAAGTACCTGGTCGACGCCCACTCCCACACCCAGGTCAACGGCATGCCGTTCAAGGCCGAACAGCTCGCCGCCGCGCTGAAGGAGGCCATCGATGACTGAGACGCTGAAGCTGGTCCCCAAGGCGCAGGCCGCGCAGTCCATGAAGGACTTCAAGTCCGACCAGGAAGTGCGCTGGTGCCCCGGCTGCGGCGACTACGCGATCCTCGCCGCCGTGCAGGGCTTCATGCCGCAGCTCGGCGTGGCCCGCGAGAACATCGTCTTCGTCTCCGGCATCGGCTGCTCCTCCCGCTTCCCGTACTACATGAACACCTACGGGATGCACTCCATCCACGGCCGCGCCCCGGCCATCGCCACCGGCCTGGCCACCTCCCGCCGCGACCTGTCCGTGTGGGTGGTCACCGGCGACGGCGACGCGCTGTCCATCGGCGGCAACCACCTCATCCACGCCCTGCGCCGCAACGTCAACCTGAAGATCCTGCTGTTCAACAACCGCATCTACGGCCTGACCAAGGGCCAGTACAGTCCCACCTCCGAACTCGGCAAGATCACCAAGTCGACCCCGATGGGCTCCCTGGACTCCCCCTTCAACCCGGTCTCGCTCGCCCTGGGCGCCGAGGCGTCCTTCGTCGCCCGGACCGTCGACTCCGACCGCAAACACCTCACCGAGGTACTGCGCCAGGCCGCCGACCACCCCGGCACCGCGCTCGTCGAGATCTACCAGAACTGCAACATCTTCAACGACGGCGCCTTCGAGGTGCTCAAGGACCGGCAGCAGGCCGAGGAAGCGGTGATCCGGCTGGAACACGGCCGGCCGATCCGCTTCGGCCGCGACGCCTCCCAGGGCGTCGTACGCGACCCGGACACCGGCGACCTGCGGGTCGTCGAGGTGACACCCGACAACGAGAGCCGGGTCCTGGTCCACGACGCCCACGCCACCTCACCCACCACCGCCTTCGCCCTCTCCCGCCTCGCCGACCCCGACACCCTGCACCGGACACCGATCGGGGTGTTCCGGTCCGTGGACCGGCCGGTCTACGACGACCGGATGGCCGACCAGCTCGACACCGCCGTCGAACAACACGGCAAGGGCGACCTCGCCGCACTCCTGACCGGCGGCGACACCTGGACGGTCATCGGCTGAGTCCGGCGTACGCCCGTCACGAGGCCCGGGAGCGGTTCTCCGCCCGGGCCTCGTCGTATGCCCGGCGGGCCTCCTCGACGTCGGCCAGCCGGGTCTCGGTCCACCGGGCCAGGGCACGCACCTGCTCGGCGGCCTCCCGGCCGAGGCCGGTGAGGGAGTAGTCGACGCGGGGCGGGATCACCGGCCGGGCGTCCCGGTGGACCAGGCCGTCGCGCTCCAGGGTCTGCAGGGTCTGGGTGAGCATCTTCTCGCTGACGCCCCGGCCGCCCGTCCGGCCGATGGCCCGGCGCAGCTCGCTGAAGCGGTGCGTGCCCTCGAGCAGCTGGATCAGCACGAGTACGCCCCAGCGGCTGGTGACGTGCTCCAGGACGAGGCGGTAGGGGCACATGGCCTCGGTGTCGCCGGGGCGGCGGCCCTCCTGCTTACTTACTGCCATGCCAGTACCTTACTTCAAAGTGGGTACTTTCGTTCAGTTAGCGCTACTCCTAGGGTTAGCGGCAGAGCCACCCCACAAGGAGTTGTGAATCATGAGCATCGTCGTCACCGGAGCCACCGGACACCTCGGCCGGCACGTCGTGGAGCAGTTGCTGGAGAAGGTCCCCGCGGAGCGGATCACCGCGGTCGTGCGCGACGAGGCCAAGGCCGCCGGTCTCGCGGCCCGCGGAGTATGGATCGCGGTCGCCGACTACAGCCGCCCCGAGACCTTCGACGGCGTGTTCGCGGCCGGCGACAGGGTGCTGCTGATCTCCGGCAGCGAGATCGGCAACGACCGGGCGGGCCAGCACCGCGCCGTCATCGACGCCGCGAAGGCCGCCGGGGTCGCCCTGCTGGCGTACACCAGCGCGCCGGGCACCCTGACGGCCGCGCTCGCCGACGACCACCGCGCCACCGAGGCGGCGCTGCTCGCCTCCGGCCTGCCGTACACGCTGCTGCGCAACGGCTGGTACCACGAGAACTACACCGTGAACCTCGCGCCGGTACTGGAGCACGGCGCCGTGGTCCAGGCGGCCGGCGACGGCCGGGTCTCGTCCGCCGCCCGCGCCGACTACGCGGCCGCCGCGGTCGCGGTGCTGACCGGCGAGGGCCACGAGAACGCGACGTACGAGCTGGGCGGCGACGAGGCGTGGAGCTTCGCCGAGTACGCGGCCGAGGTGGGCCGGCAGACCGGCAAGGAGCTCGCGTACACCCCCGTCCCGCTCGACACCTACGTGTCCGTGCTGACCGGCGCCGGCCTGCCGGAGCCGCTCGCCCGGATCATCGCGGGCGTCGACCTCTCGGTCGAGAAGGGGGAGCTCGTCGTCACCAGCGGCGACCTGTCCCGGCTGATCGGCCGCCCGACCACCCCCGTCTCCGAGGCGATCAGGGCCGCCCTCCAGGGCTGACCCACTCCGGACCGCCCAGGACCGCCCGGAACAACCCCACCCCCGCCTGTCATGACCGTATGGCGATACGGGCATGACAGGCGGGGGTGTCCGGCGCTACCTTCGAGCCACGCGCGCGTGCGCGAGACGAGAAGGAGGGTGCCGTGGCCGCACAGCCCAAGGGCGATCAGCGCATAGGTCTGCTGAACGGCTTCGCCGCCTACGGCATGTGGGGCCTGGTGCCCCTGTACTGGCCGCTGCTCAAGCCCGGCGGGCCCGTGGAGATCCTCGCCCACCGCATGGTGTGGTCCCTGGTCTTCGTCGCCGTCGCGCTGTGCTTCGTGCGGCGCTGGGCGTGGGCCGGGGAACTGGTGCGCCGGCCGCGCCGACTGGCACTGGTCGCGGTGGCGGCCGCCGTGATCACGGTGAACTGGGGCGTCTACATCTGGTCCGTGAACACCGGCCACGTGGTCGAGGCGTCGCTGGGCTACTTCATCAACCCGCTGGTCACCATCGCCATGGGCGTCCTGCTGCTGAAGGAACGGCTGCGCCCGGCCCAGTGGGCGGCCGTCGCGATCGGCCTCGCCGCGGTGATCGTCCTGACCGTCGGCTACGGCCGGCCGCCGTGGATCTCCCTCGTGCTGGCGTTCTCCTTCGCCACGTACGGACTGGTGAAGAAGAAGGTCAACCTCGGCGGGGTGGAGTCGCTGGCCGCCGAGACCGCCCTGCAGTTCCTTCCGGCGCTGGCCTACCTGATGTTCCTGACCGGCCGCGGCGAGTCCACCTTCACCACCGAAGGCACGGGGCACGCCGCCCTGCTCGCCTCGACCGGCATCGTCACCGCGCTGCCCCTGGTCTGCTTCGGCGCGGCCGCGATCCGCGTGCCGCTGTCCACACTGGGCCTGCTGCAGTACCTCGCACCGGTCTTCCAGTTCCTGCTCGGTGTCGCCTACTTCCACGAGGCCATGCCGCCCGAGCGCTGGGCCGGCTTTTCCCTGGTCTGGCTGGCGCTGACCCTGCTCACCTGGGACGCACTGCGGACCGCCCACCGCTCCGCCCGCGCCCTGCGCGCCGCCGCTGCCGGTGCTGCTTCCGCTTCGGCTTCCGCATCGGCCTCCGCTTCGGCTTCCGCTTCTGGTTCTGCCGCGGTACCGGCCCAGGAACTCGCCCCGGCCGACACGGCGGCCGCCGCCGGGACGGCCGACACCGCCGACGCGCCACTGAAGGTCAAGCCGTAGCAACGGCGTCGGCGCACTCGATATAACGAGTCGCATGACGCCGGATCAGACCTCATCCCCCGCGCCCCTGCACTGGAAGCTCGTCATCGACTGCGCCGACCCTCACGCCCAGGCGGACTTCTGGTCCGCCGCCCTGCACTACGAGGCCGAGGACAACAGCGCGCTCATCGAACGGCTGCTGAAGGGCGGGATGCTGCCGGGCGAGGCCACCGTGGAGTACCACGGCCGGCCCGCCTTCCGTGACCTGGTCGCGGTACGGCACCCGCAGGACCCGTACGACCCGGACAGCGGCACCGGCCTGGGACGGCGGCTGCTGTTCCAGCGGGTGCCGGAGGAGAAGTCCGGCAAGAACCGGCTCCATCTCGACCTGCACGCCGGCGCCGAGCGGCGCGCCACCGAGGTCGAGCGCCTGACGGCGCTGGGGGCGAGCGTGCTGCGCGAGGTGGCGGAACCGGGCGGCCGGTGGGTGGTCATGGCGGACCCCGAGGGCAACGAGTTCTGCGTGCAGTGAGCCGGGCTCACCGCCCGGCCGCGGCTGCCTCCCTGGGTGCCGTCCGCGTCAGCGCCCCGGCTCCCGGCCGGCCTTGCGGGCCCGGTCGGTGAGTCGGTGCATGCGGGCGCGGGCGGAGTCGAGTGCCTCGGCCTCGTCGGCGGCGGGGCCGTCCTCGGTGGTCAGTTCGGTCCACAGGGTGAGGAGTTCCTGACCCAGGTCCAGCCCCTGCAGCGGGTCGCGCACCGCTCGCCAGGCGGCCGCCGCGCTCTGCACGTTGCCGTAGGCGGCCTCGGCGTCCCCGAGCCGACGGTGAATCCGGGTCAGGTCCAGGGAGAGGTGGAAGGCACGCAGCGGGTCGTCGGCCAAGTAGGCGATGTAGGCAGTGAGTTCGCGCAGCCGCAGCACCTCGGGGTGGTGCGGGCCGAGCGCCTGCGACGCCTCTGCCACGGTGTGGTCCGCGATCTGCCCGGCCTCCTCGGTACGGCCCGCCCGCACCGCCGCGTTGACCCGCCGCATCGGCTCCGCGAGCAGCGCCGCGTCCCCGCCGGGTCCGGCGCCGGGCTCCTCCTCGGCGAGCACGGCCTCGGCCACCGCGTCGAACCCGCGGGCCGGGGTGGGCCTGGCGTCCTCCATCGCGAGCTCGGCGACCAGGGCGTCCTCGGGGACCGGGGCGACCGGGGCGACGGGGGCGACTCGGGCGGCCGGGGCTACGGGGAGCGGGGCCGGGGGCGTGATGGGCACCGGCTCGAACGACGTGCGGACGGCGGCCGGAGCCTCGGCGTCCGTCGGCTCCGCGGCGAGCGGCATGCTCGGCGGCGGGCCGAAGACCCCGGTGGGGGCGGTGGCCGTACCGGGGGACGGGATGGCGCCGGAGGCGGAGGCCGAGGCTGAATCGGAAGGGGAAGGGGAGGAGTCGGACCCGGCTTCTGCTTCTACTTCGGCTCCTGCTTCGGGCGGCGTGGGGCTGGACGGTACCGCCCGCAGCCGGAAGGTGGGCGGCGAGTCGGCCGCCGAGCGGGCCGCCTCCTGCAGCGCGCCCGTCCGTACCGGCTCCGCCGTGAAGTGGCTGGACCCGTCCGGGTCGACCCGCAGGGGGACGACATAGCCGATCCGGGAGTCGTGCACCGTGGCGAGCACGGGGTGGCCGGTGGCCAGCGCGACCCGGTGGAGGTGGCGCAGCACGGCGTGGTGGATCTCCTCGTCGCCGGTGGCGCCGACCGGCACTCCGCCGATCGTGGCCCCCGCGGCCCCCGTTCCGGGGACGCGCACCTCCAGCGGCACCACCACGGCCGTTTCCCGCTGCTTCTCGCGGCTGAGTCGAGACATCGGTTCCCTCACACTCGGATGCGTGGGGACGCCGTACGGCTCACACTCCCCAGCGTCACGATCCCGTCGTACACGTACTGTTGAGTCTCGCCGCTCGCCCCGCTGCACACGTCACCGCGACGTCACAGCCTCGTTCCAGACCCGACGAGACTGCCGGGAACGGGGGCGGCGGCCACAGGGAGGGGCGGGGCGGATGCGGACCACGGGGGGCGACGGACGCGGACCGGAGATCTGGATCCGGGGCCCGGTCGGCGCAACGACGCCCGCACCGCCGTACGACCCCCCGGCCGCCCGTGTCCCGGGCCCGCGCCGGTGCTCCTGGGTGGCCGTGCACGGCGGCGCGGGCGCGACCACGCTCGCGGCGGTCTACGGCGGCCACGACTGCGGCCGTGACTGGCCCGGCCCCGACGTGCCGGCGTCCGTGCTGCTGGTGGCCCGTACGCACGCCGGCGGTCTGGCGGCCGCCGCGCGGGCGGTCGACGCCTTCCGGCGCGGAGAGGCACCTCACGGGCTCGGCCTGGACGCGGTGGTGCTGGTCGCGGACGCGCCGGGCCGGCTGCCCCGTCCGCTCGCCGTCCGGGTGCGGTGTCTGGAGGAGGTCGTGGCCGTCCACCGCGTGCCCTGGGTCCCCGCCTGGCGCCTGGGCGACCTCACCGGCCCTCCGCCGCGCGGCACCGGGCCGCTCGTACGGCTCGCCGGGACGACGGGCGGGCGGTGAGGGAGCCGTGTCGGCGGGCCGTCGACATCGCCGCCGACGTCGGCACGGGCCGGGGGCGGGCCGTCGACGTGGTGCGCGAGGCCCTTCACCGGATCGAGCGGGTGGACCCCGTCCTGTCCGCCTTCGCCGACGTGTGGCCGGAGCGGGCGCTGCGGCGGGCCGCCGAGGTGGACGCCCTGGTGGCCGCCGGTGCGGTGCTGCCGTTGGCCGGGCTGCAGGTCGTCGCACGGCACGGCGCGGAGGAGACGTTGCTCCAGATTGCCTGCGCATGCATATAATGCACATGCATGTTCATGTCGGTCGTCGGACCGGCCCACCGGGGAAGGGGACCCGATGACTACCCGCCGCTTCCTGTTCGTGCTCGGCAGCAGCCGCAGCGAGGGCAACACCGAACTCCTCGCCCGCCGGGCGGCCGAGCAGCTGCCCGCCGACGTGACACGGGAGTGGGTGGACCTGACCGAGCATCCGCTGCCCGAGTTCCGGGACCTGCGTCACGACAGTGACCACGTCCGCCCCACCGGGGGCGCCGCCGGGCTGCTGCTGGACGCCACGCTCGCCGCGACGGACATCGTGATCGTCTCGCCGCTGTACTGGTACTCGGTCTCCGCGCAGACCAAGCGCTACCTGGACCACTGGTCGGGCTGGCTGCGCACGCCCGGCGTCGACTTCAGGGAAACGATGGCAGGGCGCACCCTGTGGGGCGTGACCACACTCGCGCACCGCGAGCCCGAGGTCGCCGACCCGCTCGTGGGCACCCTGCGCAACTCGGCCGCGTACCTGCGCATGCGGTTCGGCGGGGTGCTGCTGGGCAACGGCAGCAGGCCCGGTGACGTGCTGACGGACACCGAGGCGCTGGCCCGCGCCAAGACGTTCTTCGCGCGGGAGACACCCCCCGCGCGCTTCCCCTACGAGGACTGACACCCGGTCGGGCGGATCAGGTGCCGATGTCCTTCGTCGTGAAGCGAGCCCACGCCGCCGAGCCGAAGAAGGCGGTGTAGAGCGCCTGCAGGCCGAGGTTCTCTCGCAGGTCGGTCCAGTAGACGGGGTCGCGCATCAGGTCGGCGAAGGACAGCCAGTGGTGCGGGAACAGATACGGGTGGACCGCGTGCAGTTGCGGGATCTGGTCGACGATCTGGACGGTGATCAACAGTCCGACGGTGGTCGCCATCGCGGCGATGCCGCTGTTCGTGAGCGTGGAGACGAACAGTCCGAGCGCCGCCACCCCGAGCAGGGACGCGGCCACCACCAGCGCGATCAGCAGCGCTCTGAGCAGTCCCTCGGCGAACGTGATCCGGGTGCCCGAGATGGTGGTGAGATCGCCGAGCGGGAACAGCAGCGCGCCGACGGCGAGCGCCGAGCAGGCGACCACGAGGGTGGCGACCAGGCAGAACGCGGCCGCGGTGGTGAACTTGGCGAGCAGCAGACGGGTCCGGCCGGCCGGGGCGACCAGCAGGTAGCGCAGAGTGCCCGCGTTCGCCTCGCCCGCGATCGCGTCGCCCGCGACCACCCCGACCGCCATCGGCAGGAAGAACGGCAGGGTCGCGGCGAGCGCGGTGAACACCAGGAACAGGCCGTTGTTGGTGACCTGCGCCATGAACGCCGGGCCCTCGCCGCCCCCTCCACCTCCACCGCCACCGCCACCGCCGTCCGACTCGATCCTCACGGCGATCCCCACCAGGACGGGCACGGCGGCCAGCACCCCGAGCAGCGCCACGGTGCGCCAGCGGCGCAGGGTGACGACGAACTCGCTGACGAACAGCCCGAGTGACCAGGTGAGTCGGGGGCGCACGATCACCGCGCCGGTCGGCGACGGACCGGACGGCGATGGACCGGACGATGACGGACCGGACGGCGCCGGACCGGACGATGACGAACCGGACGGCGACGAACCCGACGGCGACGAACCGGACACCCCGGCGCCGGGCACCTCAGCCCGCGACATCGAACCCCTCCCCCGTGAGCGCCACGAACGCGTCCTCCAGCGAGGCGCGTTCCACCCCGAACGCACGCACCCGCACCCCGGCCGCCACCAGAGCGGCGGTCAGCTCGGCGGGATCGCCGTCGGGCGGGTCCCCCGTGACCCGCAGCCCTTCCTGGGCCACGACCACGTCCCCCACCCCCCGCTCCTTGAGGACCCGGGCCGCGTCCGAGGTGTCCGGGGTGGTGACCACGAGCCGCCCGCGCGCCCGGGCCGCGAGGTCGGCCACCGCTCCCTGGACGAGCAGCCGGCCGCGGGCCATCACGGCGGCGTGCGTGCAGACCTGCTCGATCTCGTCGAGGAGGTGGGAGGAGAGGAAGACGGTGCTGCCGTCGGACGCCAGCTCCCGCACCAGGGCCCGGATCTCCCGCATGCCCTGCGGGTCCAGACCGTTGGTCGGCTCGTCGAGCACCAGGAGCCGGCGCGGCTGGAGCAGGGCCGCCGCGAGACCGAGCCGCTGCTTCATGCCCAGCGAGTAGGCCCGGGCCTTCTTCCCGGCGGCGGCCGTGAGGCCGACCCGCTCCAGCGCCGCCCCGGTCCGGGCGCGCCGGGTGCGCGGGTCGGCGGTCGGGTCGGCGGCGTCGTAGCGGTGGAGGTTGTCCCGGCCGGAGAGGTGGCCGTAGAGCGCCGGGCCCTCGATGAGGGCACCGACGTGCGGCAGTACGGTGCGGGCGGCGCGCGGCATGGGCTGTCCGAGGACCCACGCCGAGCCGGACGTCGGCTCGATCAGGCCCATCAGCATGCGGATGGTGGTGGTCTTGCCCGAGCCGTTGGGGCCGAGGAAACCGAAGACGCTGCCGCGCGGGACGGTGAGGTCGAGCGCGTCGACGGCGAGCTGGCCACCGCGGTAGCGCTTGGTCAGCCCGCGGGTGCGGATGACGTCGTCGGGGTGTCCCCCGTCGCCGGGTGACCCCGGGTCACCGTGTCCCGCGCCCATCGGCCCCTCCCGTCCCGTGGCTACTTCTGCCCGTCCGCCGCCTTCACCAGCGCGTCCTTGGTGACGGCACCGACGTAGACCTTGCCGTCGTCGGTGACCAGGGCGTTGACGAGGCGGGTGGAGTAGACCGTACCGGAGCCGAACTTCCCGGTGACCTTGTCGCCGAAGGAGCCGAGGAAGTCGCCGAAGCCGCCCATGTCCCCGCCGCCGGCGGCCGCCCCGGAGGGGAGGCCGGCCAGGCCCTCGGCGCCGGAGTCGAAGGTGGCGATGGCTCCCCAGCCCTCGCCGAGGACCTTCGCGTCGTCGGTCTCGCCGAGCCCGGGGAACTCCTGCCCGAAACCCTCCGGACCCTTCGCCCCGGCCTCGGACTCGGCGTCGTCGGCCTCGGTGACCTTGGCGCCCTTCGGCGGGGTGAAGTCGAACGCGGAGGCGTCCGGCTTGTCGAAGCTCACCTGGGTGAAGCCCGCGTCCACGACGGCCGCGCCGCCGCTCGCCGGGGTCAGGGTGAACTTCAGGGGCGTGCCGGTGCCCGCGTCGACCGCCACGGTGACGGCACCGACCGTGGAGGCGTCGTCCTTGGGCCGGATGACCAGCTTGTAGGCGTCCCGGCCGGCGACGTGCAGGGTGCCGTCGACGGTGACGGAGGTGGTGTCGTCGACCGCCTTCAGGGCCTGGTCGGCGAGTTCCTTCGGCGTGACGGGAGCGGAGTGCTCGCGGTCCCCGCCCGCCGCCCCGGACTCCTCGGCGGTGGAGTGGTGGACCTCGTTGGACGCGCTGTCGTAGCCCCAGACGTCCTTGCCGTTGTGGATCAGGCTGTACTCGGCGCCCTTCTCCAGCAGCGAGAGCCGCTGCCGGTCGGGGCCGTCGGCGGCGACGCGCAGCGTGTGCGTGCCGGTGACCAGCTCGGTGAGGCGGGCCGAGGGGTCGGCCGAGGAGCCGTCGCCCCGTTCTCCGGTCGCCGAGAGGAAGCCGTCCGCAAGGCCGCCGAAGTCGGGCAGCCCCAGGTCGGCGGTGATCTTCACGGTGCCGGAGAACCGTTCGACGTCCGACGCGGCGATCTTCTCGACGAGCTGCTGGGCGGTGATCTCGGGCAGGTCCGGGTCGCCGGAGTCGGCGAGCGCCGGGACGAGCCCGATGGTCGCCGCCGCGACACCCACGACGGTGACCGGGACGACGTACCGGACGGCCTTGCGGCGCGTGCTGGTGGAGTCGTCGGATGCGTACGGTGCCATGAGTGCCTAACCTCCGTAGTCGGCGGCGCCATTCTCACCCGAAACGGTGAGGAGCGGTGGTTTTCCGTACCCACCATCTGACCGCATGCGCCTCCCGCGCACGTCACCCTGCGGAGCCAACTCGGCGTACGACTGCGGTATGACACGGGCGACTTGGCGGCGGACCCGACCCGTAGGGGACGGGGGCGGCGCCGACGTCACCACGGCCGCCGGGAGTCCGCCGTACGACGACTGCCGGGGCGGCGGGTCAGCCCGCTCGGTGGACCACCGCGTCGCACAGCTCCGTCAGGGCCGCCTTGGCGCCGCAGTCGGGGAGCGGGGACAGCGCCGAGCGGGCGTCCTGGGCGTAGCGCACGGTGTCCCGGCGGGCCTGCTCCAGCGCCGGGTGGGCGCGCAGCCCGGCCAGCGCCTCCGCGTGCCGGGCGTCGTCGCTGAGGTCGGAGTCCAGCAGCTCGCAGAGCGCGATGTCCTCGGGCAGCCCCAGCCGTGCCGCCCGTTCCCGCAGCCGCAGCACGGGCAGGGTCGGGATGCCCTCCCGCAGATCGGTGCCCGGGGTCTTCCCGGACTCGTGGGAGTCGCTGGCGATGTCGAGCACGTCGTCTGCGAGCTGGAAGGCGACGCCGAGCCGCTCGCCGTACTGGGTGAGCACGTCGACGACGGTCTCGTCGGCCCCCGACATCATCGCGCCGAACCGGCACGACACCGCGACCAGCGACCCGGTCTTGCCGCCGAGCACGTCGAGGTAGTGCTCCACGGGGTCACGCCCGTCCGTGGGCCCCGCCGTCTCCAGGATCTGCCCGGTGACGAGCCGCTCGAACGCGAGCGCCTGCACGCGCACCGCCTCGGGTCCGAGGTCGGCGAGGATCTGCGAGGCGCGCGCGAAGAGGAAGTCACCGGTGAGGACGGCGACGGAGTTCCCCCAGCGGGTGTTCGCGCTGTCGACGCCGCGCCGCACCTCCGCCTCGTCCATGACGTCGTCGTGGTAAAGGGTGGCCAGGTGGGTGAGCTCCACCACCACGGCCGACGGCACGACACCCGGCGCGTAGGGGTCACCGAACTGCGCCGCGAGCATCACGAGCAGCGGCCGGAACCGCTTGCCGCCGGCCCGCACCAGGTGCTGGGCGGCCTCCGTGATGAAGGGCACCTCACTCTTGGTGGCTTCGAGCAGGCCCTCCTCGACAGCCGCCAATCCAGCCTGGACATCGGCTTCGAGAGCCTGGTCCCGCACGCTCAGCCCGAACGGCCCGACGACGGTCACGAGGGGTCTCCTGTCTGCTGGTGTCTACCGGCGGTTCACGGTTTGTCGATAGGTCGCTGCCATCACTCAAGTCAGCGTATCCGGTCACGTTTCGATCACCATCAGACCCCACCGCCTCACGTGACGGGACATTTATCGACTTACCGGAAAGTATCCACGAGGCGACTAATGAAGAAATAGCCACTATTGCCCGATTTACCATGCATTGTGGATCTCGGTGACATGACTCACTCGCCCTCGCCGACCGGCCACCGCACCTTCACCCTTCTCCCGCTCCCCCCAGGCGAGTTGACCCGTGGCGAACGCAAAGGATCAAGCACCTCATAGGCATCACGCACGGCCAATGGGCGCGTTATGTGAATTCCCCACTTGTTCCCGACATGTGCTCTCGCATACGTTCCCGCCCAGTCGAGCGGACGCCGAATCCTGCCGCCGCCCGGCACCCACCCATCGATCACCACTCGCGTACGGCAGGAGCGGGGGACCCAGGTAGACCGCCGCGCCGGGCAGCGACCCGGCCGGCTCGGGGTGAAGCCGTGCCCGCACCGGGCGCGGCCGGGCACCTCCCCGCCCGAACCCGACAGCTCACCTCGCAGGCGCCGGAGAGGAACATCCCCATGCCCGCACACGGCACCCCCCTGCCCGCTTCCGGCCGCACCACCCGGCCCCGCACCGCCCGCGGCCTGCGTGCCCTCGTCGCCGCCGGCGCCGGCGCGGCCGTCCTCGCCCTCCCCCTGCTCGGGGCGGCCACCGCGAGCGCCGCCACCGCCACGCCCACCTCGACGACCACCATCGCCGGGTACCCCAACAACCTGGACGGCTGGATCCGCGAGTCCCTGGCGATCATGTCCGAGACCGGCATCCCGGGCAGCTACGACGGCATCTACCGCAACATCATCCGCGAGTCGTCCGGCAACCCGAACGCGATCAACCTCTGGGACTCCAACGCCGCCGCGGGCACGCCTTCCAAGGGGCTGCTGCAGGTCATCGACCCGACCTTCCAGGCGTACCACGTGCCCGGCACCGCGTACGACCCGTACGACCCGGTCGCCAACATCACCGCCGCCTGCAACTACGCGGCCGACCGCTACGGCTCGATCGACAACGTCTTCGGCGCGTACTGAGCACCCACCCGAGCAGCCCCCGGATGCCTGGTCCGGCCCGGCCCCGCTCGGCCGGGCCGGACCGGACCCGACCGGGCCTCAGGGAAACAGCCGTTCGAGGACGACGGCCACGCCGTCGTCCTCGTTCGACAGCGTGACCTCGTCGGCCACCGCCTTCAGTTCCGGGTGGGCGTTGGCCATCGCCACCCCGCGCGCCGCCCAGTCGAACATCGGGATGTCGTTGGGCATGTCGCCGAACGCCACCGTCTCGGCCGGGCCGATGCCGAGGTGCTGGGCGGCCAGCGCGAGACCGGTCGCCTTGGTCACCCCGCACGGCTGCAGCTCGACCGTACCCGGCCCCGACATGGTGACCGTGGCCAGCGAGCCCACCGCCGCGCGCGCCGTGGCCGCCAGCTCGTCGTCCGACAGCTCGGGGTGGCGCAGCAGCACCTTGCTGATCGGCTCGCCCCACAGGTCCTCGCGCCGCTCCACCCGCACCGCCGGCAGCGTCGGGTGCGGCATCCGGTAGCCCGGTTCGATCAGCGTCAGCCCGTCGACGCCGTCCTGGTCGACGGCCGCGTACACCGAACCGACCTCGGCCTCGATCTTGCCGAGCGCGGTCTCTGCCAGTTCCCGGTCCAGGGTGACCGACCACACCAGACGGTCCGCGCCGGCGTCGTACAACTGCGCGCCCTGCCCGCACACCGCGAGCCCCCTGCTGCGCAGGTTCTCCAGCAGCGGCCGTACCCGCGGCGCGGGCCGGCCGGTCACCACCAGGTGCCGGGCGCCGGCCCCGGTGACCCGCGCGAGCGCGTTCAGCGACCGGTCGGAGAAGGTGTCGTCGCCGCGCAGCAGCGTTCCGTCCAGGTCCGTGGCGACGAGGGAGTACCCGGGATACGCGGGGTACACAGCGCGGTCGGCATATGCGGTGGGTGCGGGCATGATCAGAGAATACGGACACCGGACCATCGCCCGGCGGCCGTCTCCCGGCATCGCCCGCACACCGCCGCCCGGCGCCGGTGAACGCCACCCCCATCGCCTGCTATTCCGCTCATCGCCGGGTAAAGGACGGTTGACGGGTTCTGCACCGGTTGGCAACAACATGCTCCGCTACCTACCGCACGTACCGACTCGGGCGGTACCGTCCAAGAGTCCAGGGGGGACTTGATCGGGGGGTCAGGTTGAACAGTGGGCGCATTCGTGTGCTGCGGCCGGGCGAACTCGGCACGGGGGAAAAGGAACGGTGGCGCGGGCTGCGAGCCCTCTCGTCGGCGCCGCGCAACCCTTTCATGGAACCGGAGTTCACCGACGCCGTGGGCCGGGTGCGACCGCGGGCCCGGGTGGCGGTGGTCCACGAGGGGCGGGAGCCGGCCGGTTTCCTGCCCCATGAGCGGGGCCCGTTCGGCGTCGGCCGGGCGCTGGCGCACGGAGTGTCCGACGTCCAGGGCGCGGTGCTGGACCCGGGGCTCGTCCTGGACACCGCCGAACTGATGCGGGCCTGCTCGCTGTCCGCGTTCGCCTTCGACAACCTGGAGGCGGGACAACGGCTGTTCGTGCCGCACGCGGCCGCCGAGTACGCCTCGTACGTCATCGACGTGGAGAAGGGCTACGACGCCTACGAGTCCGTGCTGCGCGAGCAGTCGCCGAAGTTCCTGAGGACGACGCTCGCCAAGGAACGCCGGCTCGGCCGCCAGGTCGGCGACCTGCGCTTCGTGTTCGACGAACGCGATCCGGCCGCGCTGCGCGCACTCATGGCGTGGAAGTCCGCCCAGTACCGCCGGACCGGCCGCCGGGACCGGTTCGCCCAGGAGTGGATCACGCGGCTCGTGCACACGCTGGCCGGCACCCGGACCCCGGAGTGCACCGGCACCCTGTCCGTGCTCTACGCCGCCGGCCGGCCGGTCGCCGCCCACTTCGGTCTGCGCTCCTCGACCATGCTGGCCTGCTGGTTCCCCGCGTACGACACGGAGTTCGCCAAGTACTCGCCGGGGCTGGTGCTGCACCTGCGGATGGCCGAGGCCGCCGCCGCCGAGGGCATCGGCGCGCTCGACCTGGGGCGGGGTGCCGCCGAGTACAAGGACGCGCTGAGAACCGGGGAGGTCCCCGTGTACGAGGGGGCGTGGACGCGTCCGGGGGTGGGCGCCGCGCTCCACTGGCTCAGCCGCGAACCCGCGCGCCGGGCGCACCACTTCGTGCGCGGCCGGCCGAGGCTGGCGGCGGCGGCCGCGCGGGTGCTGAAGGGCACGGGGCGACTGCGCCGCCCGTGACACACCGTAACTCTGGGGGGGAGGGCGCATGTCCCGTACCGCGCGCACACGGCAGGAGATCCGGCGGTTCCTCGACATCGACCCGGTCCAGGTCGCCGAGTTCGACCTCGACGACGGGGTGCTCAGACCGGGTCCGGGCAGCGCGCCGGTCACCCATGGCGAGGTGTTCGTCCTGGTCAGGCGCGGTGGCCGGCCGGTCGGCAGCTTCCTGGGCCGGGTGCCGCAGGGTAGTGATCCCACAGCGGTGCTCGGGGCGGCGGCCCGGCGGTCGGGCGCGCCCGCCGTCGCACCGCGGCCCGGGCCGCCGCCGTACACCACCGTCGTCATCGCCACCCGCGAGCGCGCCGGGCGGCTCGCGCACGCGCTGGACTCGATGCTCGCCCAGGACCATCCGGACTTCGAGATCGTCGTCGTCGACAACGCGCCCGTCACGGACGCCACCCGGGACGTCGTCGAGCGCAAGTACGCCGAGCGGGTGCGGTACGTGCGTGAGCCGGTGCCGGGGCTGGCGGTCGCCCACAACACGGGTGTCGCGGCCGCCCGCGGCAAGGTGATCGCCTTCACCGACGACGACGTGGTCGCCGACCCGCGCTGGCTCACCGAACTGACCGTGCCCTTCGCGGCCGATCCGCGGCTGGGGTGCGCGACCGGCCTGATCCTGCCGGCCCGGCTGCGCACCCCCGCCCAGGTGCTGCTGGAGAGCCACGGCGGCTTCGCGAAGGGCTTCACGCCCCGGACGTACGACCCGGCGCGGCCGCCCGCCGACGAGCCGCTGTTCCCGTTCACGGCGGGCCGGTTCGGCT
This sequence comes from Streptomyces sp. bgisy159, assembly GCF_057707805.1. Classification (NCBI taxonomy): domain Bacteria; kingdom Bacillati; phylum Actinomycetota; class Actinomycetes; order Kitasatosporales; family Streptomycetaceae; genus Streptomyces; species Streptomyces sp. bgisy159. The sequence goes on from NZ_JBYIQX010000002.1 coordinate 314,296, forward strand.
CCGGCGCCAACATGGCCTTCCGCACCGGAGCGCTCCGCGCGGTGGGCGGATTCGACCCGGCGACCGGCGCGGGCACGGCGGCGCGCGGCGGCGACGACCTCTACGGTTTCGTCCGCGTCCTCGCCCAGGGGCACCGGCTGCACTACACGCCGTACGCCCTGGTCTGGCACCACCACCGGGAGACCTGGCGGGACCTGGAGACCCAGGCGTACGGCTACGGCGCCGGGCTGACCGCCTACCTCACCGCGATCCTCGTCAACCGGCCCGCGCTGCTGCCCGCGTTCGTCGCACGGCTGCCCCGCGGGCTGTCCCACGCCCGGTCGCTGACGGCCGCGCGGGACGCGGGGCGGGGCGGGGCGCCCGGCGGCCACGACGACCGCGGCCATCCCTGGCCGCGCCGGCTGTCGCGCCTCCAGCGGCGCGGGATGCTCCACGGCCCGGTGGGCTACCTGCGCGCACGACGGGCACTGCGGGCCTTCGCGACCACGGGACAGGACGGCGATGAACGGCTCTGACGGCAGAACGGCGCGGCTCGGCGGCAGCACGGCCCGGGCCGGTGGCGCAACGGCCCGGCTCGGGGCCGTGCCGGGGAACCGCCCGACGGAGCCGGGGTCCGTGGGCTCCGGCGCCCCGGACGGGCGGGCCTGTGTCCCGGTGCTCCTCTACCACGCCGTGATGGAGGAACCCCCGGGCTGGATCGCCGAGTTCACGGTCACGCCACGGCAGTTCGCGGCGCATCTGGACGCCGTGGTGGCCGGCGGCCGTACGCCCGTCACCGTGGGGGCGCTCGCCGACCACCTGGCCGGACGGGCGCCGCTGCCGCCCCGGCCGGTGCTGCTCACCTTCGACGACGGCTTCGCCGACCTGCCCGGGCCGACCGCCCAGGCCCTGGCCGACCGCTCGCTCACCGCGACGGCGTACCTCACCACGGGCGCGGTCACCCCGGGCGGGCACAGCCTGCTACCGCCCGCGCCGATGATGACGCTGGACCGGGCCGCGCTGCTGGAGCAGAGCGGCATGGAGGTCGGCAGCCACACCGTGACCCACGCCCAGCTCGACACCCTGGCCCCGAAGGCCCTCGCCCGCGAACTGCTCGACTCCCGGGCCGCCTTGGAGGACGCGCTGGGCCATGCCGTACGCCACCTCGCCTACCCGCACGGCTACAACGACGGCCGGGTCCGGCGGATGGCGGCGGCGGCCGGGTACGAGACGGCGACGGCCGTGCGGCACGCGCTCAGCTCGGACCGCGACGACGCGTACCGCATCGCACGGCTCATCGTGCGCCGCAGCCACACCGTCGCCGACGTCGAGGGCTGGCTGGCCGGCCGGGGGGCGCGGACCGCACCGTACCGGGACGGCTGGCGGACGGTCGGCTGGCGGTGGTACCGCCGGGCGCGCGCGGCCGTCCGCGGCCCCGTCTTCGCGGGGTAGTCCGATGGGTTCTCGGACGAGCGGCGACGGCAATTCCGGTACTCGGTCCCGGGGAGGGAGTTCCAGCGTGCAGCCACAGGTGCCCGCAGCGACCACGGAGAGCGGCGTGCCGCCGGTCCCCGGCCCGGCGGCCGGACCGGGGCCGCGGGAACCGGCCGCCGGCGGCGGCCGCGCGCCCCGGCGCATCCCGCTCCGTGCCCCCGGCCCGAGCCTGTACGCCCTGCTCCTGGCCGCGGCGCTGTGGCTGTACGCGCTGCCCCGCATCGGCTTCCGCGACATGGGCGACTACGGCCTGCTGGACCGCCTGCCGGCCGCCTACTACCTTTCCCTGCTAATCCTCACCGCGGGATTCGTGGTCGCTCTGCGGCGGGCGGGGACAGCGCCCTGGTGGCCGGCCGCGCACTGCGCAGCGCTGCTGTGCGCGCTGAAGGCGCCCCCGGCGGTGCTGTACGACGCGGTGCGCTACCCGTGGGCCTCCAAGCACGACGCCGTCGTCGCCACCCTGCTGCGCAACGGCGAACTCCGCCCGGGCGCCGCCCTGTCGGGCAACATGTCGGCGTACGACCAGTGGCCCGGCTTCTTCACCCTCAACGCCGGCCTGGTGCGCGCCTTCGGCGTGACCGGTGCCGCCGCCTACGCCAACTGGGCGCCCATCGTCCTCGGCCTGCTGATGATCCCGGTGCTGGTGCTGATCTACCGCACCTTCTGCGAGGACTGGCGGCTGGTGTGGACGGCCGTGTGGATCTTCCAGCTCGCCAACTGGGTCGGCCAGGACTACTTCGCGCCGCAGGGACTCGCCTACCTGCTGCACCTGACGGTGCTCGCCGTGGTGCTACGGCACTTCGTGCGCCCCGGCTCCGCCGGGCGGCTGCGCGACCGCGGGTACCTCGATCCGGCGGCCGCGCCCGTGCCACCCGCCACGGACACCCGGCAGCGCGCGGTGCTGGTGCTGGTCCTCGCGCCGCTGATCGTCGCCGTCAACGCCACCCACCAGCTCACCCCGGTGATGCTGACGGTCTGTCTGCTGGCACTGAGCTGCACCCGCCGCTACCGCAACTACGGGCTGCTGGCCGTCACCGGGCTGCTCATGCTGACCTGGGACCTGACCATGGGGCGGCCCCTGTTCGTCGAGACGCTCTCCACGGTCCGCAGAAGCGTCGGCGAACTCACCCAGAACTCCCGCGCCGGATACGCGGGAGAGCTCACCGGGCCCGGGCCGGAACTCGCGGGCGCCGCCAATGTGTCGATGGTTCTCGCGGTCGCCGCTCTCGCCGGGGCCGCGGTCGTCCTGCGCCGTCGGCTGACCCGCGGCGCGCTGCCGCTGCTGCTGGTCTCCGCCGCCCCGGTCCCGCTGTTCGCCGTCAACGACTACGGCGGTGAGATGCTCTTCCGCGTCTACCTGTTCGGCCTGCCCGGCGCCGCCTTCTTCGCCGCGGCCGCGCTGGTCCCCGCCGCCGGAGGCAGCCACGGCAGCCGCCCGAAGATCCTGCGGCGCAGGGCGGCGGCGGTCGCGCTGCCCGCCGTCCTGCTGGTGCTGACGGCCGGCTTCCTGCCGTCGTACTACGGCAAGGAGAAGATGTACTACACCCCGTCCGCCGAGACCGCGATGGTCACCCGGGCCCTCGACAACGCCCCCGACGGCTCGCTGCTCCTGGCCGCCAGCGGCTCCTTCCCGCAGGCACTGCACCGCTACGACCGGGTCGAGCACTGGTTCTTCGCCGAACAGGAACGGCCGGAGAACGAGCGGATGCTGCGGGACCCGGCCCGCTACCTCGCCGCCGGCATCCCGCCGGGCACCAGGGCCTACGTCGTCCTCACCCGTACCCAGGACGTCTACACCGCCGGCGAGGGCCTGCTGCCGCCGGGCGGGTTCGCGACCCTGCGCGCGAAGCTGACCGCCTCACCGCTCTTCCGGACCGTCGAGAGCCATCCGTACGGGATCGTCCTCGCTTACCGACCGGGCACCGGGTGAACGCCCCGGCCGGCGGGGTGCGACGCGTCCTTCGTGACCGCTCCGGGTCCCGGCTCCACCCGTCACGTCTGCCCGCGGTTCATGTCTCAAGCCCACGCCTCAAGTCCACGCCTCAAGTCCACGCCTCAAGCCCATGCCTCAAGTCCACGCCTCAAGTCCACGCCTCATGTCCACGCCTCAAGTCCAGGCCTCGACTCCGTGCCTCGTAAGGTGTGATCGAAGTGACCGATGAAGGCCGGCCCACTCCGCCCGCGAACCTCACGGAGTTCCCCGGGAAGACCGCCACGGCCTACCTCAGAGTCCTCGTCGCCGCCTCCGGCTGGCTGGCGCTGACCGCCACCACCGTGTCCGGACCCGCGCCGCTGCGCTGGATACCCGTCCTGCTCTTCGTGCTGTGCGGCCCGGGCTGCGCGGTGCTGTACCCGCAGCCGAACGAGCGGGCCTTCGGCGCCCGTCTGGAGGCGGTCGCGCTCGTGGCGCCCGTCAGCCTCTCCCTGGGCGTCCTCACCGCGACCTCGCTGTTCCTGGTGGAGCGCTTCTCGGCGACCGCCTTCCTGGTCACGCTCGCCGTCCTGACCAGTGTCGTCGCGGCCCTGCCCGGTCTGCCGCTGTCCACCGCACCGCGCGGAGCGGCCGAACGCGCCCGGCCCAGGCCCGCCGACGGCGGTGACACATGAAGGGGCACCGTCGGAGTGTGGGCGGCACAGCCCGCCGTACCTTTCTGGCGGTCGCCCTGGTCGCGGTGGCCGCGCTGCTCGCCTGGCTGGGCGTGTGGGCCGACCGCGGCGATCGCGACGGCGCGGACGCGCTGCCGGACAACGCCGCCTCCGGCGACCTGCCCACCGGCGTCTGCGCCCCCACCGGCATTCTGGTGCCGCCCTGCGGGGCCTGGTGGGGCGCCGCCGTACCGTACGGCGAGAACGGCTCCCTCAAGGACGCCGTCCTGGCCTTCGAGAAGAGGATCGGCCGCCGCCTCGACCTCGTCTACAACTACCACGACATGTCGGGCACCCGGCGGGACGGACAGCTCCTCACCCCGGACGAGCAGGAACTCGGCAGGGACCGGCTGCTGATGCTCGCCTGGGAGTCCACCGTGTGGACCGAGCCGCACCACGAGAACTGGACCGAGACCCAGCTCGGCTGGAGGAACATCGCCTCCGGCGCGCTCGACGAGGAGATCGTCGATCCGCAGATCCGGCGCATCAAGGCCTACGGCAAGCGGATCTTCTTCTCCTTCGACCAGGAGACCGACGCCCGCATCAAGGAGGGCGCCGGCACCCCGGAGGAGTTCGTCGCCGCCTACCGGCACCTGCACGACCGCTTCCGCGAGCTGGGGGCCGACAACGTCGTCTGGGTGTGGACCGTCTCCGGCTACCTCGGCAGCGCCGCCGACATGAAGGCGCTCTACCCCGGCGACGCGTACGTCGACTGGATCGCCATGGACCAGTACAACTACTACGCGTGCCACGGCACCACCGACTGGAAGGACTTCCTGCGCAGCCAGCGGCCCAGCTACGACTGGCTGCGCGCGAACATCAGCGACGACAAGCCGGTGATGCTCGCCGAGTACGCCACCGCGCCCGACTCCGACAACCCGGTGCGCCAGCGCGACTGGTACACCCGGATTCCCGCCGCCGTGAAGCGACTCCCCGGGGTGAAGGCGCTGGTGCACTGGAACCGCGCCACCTCCGACCGGCCCGCCTGCGACCTGACGGTCAACGAGGGTCCCGGACTGGAGGGTTACCGGGAGGCGGGCCGCAACAGCTACTTCCACCAGCCGGTGCCGTCCCGCTGAACCCGGGGCCGGCACCGGCCCGCCGTCTCACGTGCCGACACCGGCCCGTCGTCTCAGCGGGCCCGGCCGCCGACCAGGCGTCGGCGGGCCGGCCGAGCCGCAGCAGTACGGCGGCGAGGACCAGGACGGCGAACATCGGCACCGCCAGCGGCGCCAGCTCCTGCCGCCACACCCAGCCGCCCACCGCGACCAGGTACAGCACCGCCCAGCGCCCGGGCCACGTCAGCCGGCCGCCCACACGAGCGAGGACCAGCCACAGCGGTACGAGACACAGCAGCTGCACCACCGGTGGCGCCCACCGCAGCAGCGGCTCGGGACCGGCGAGGTCCACTGCGTCCGCGAGCCGGCCGGCCGTCCGCTCGTACCCGTGTCCGTCGACCGGCCGGGGCTCCCGGCCGAAGGCCACCGGCACGGCGTACAGGGCGAGCAGGGCCGAGCCCAGCGCCGTCGCCGGCAGCCACACGTCCGACGCGGGGCGCAGGGTGACCGCGCCCGCGAACACCACCAGCAGCAGGCCTCCCGCGACCAGTGCCGCGGGCGGCAGGTCCGCCAGCATCCGGCGCCCGGCCAGGTAGTCCCCCGCCGTACCACCACGCCACGGCAGTCCGCGCACCGCCGCCCAGTATCCGGCGGTGGCCACGCCGAGCAGACCCCACAGGGTCCGGGTGAGCCATCGCTCGCGGAGGGTGGGGCCGGCGGCCCCCGGAGGGCGCCGGCTGGGAGGGAGGGCTGCGGCGCTGGGCGGGGCTGGGAGTTCGGGGGGTGCGGGGGCATGGGGTGCGGCGGCACGGAGTGCGGTGGCACGGGGTGCGGGGGCACGGGGTGCGGGGGCATGGAGTGCGGTGGCACGGGGTGCGGGGGCACGGGGTGCGGGGGCATGGGGTGCGGGGGCATGGGACGCGGCGGTACTCGGTGCTCTTGAGGACACGATGTGGTCGGGGCGCTCGGGGGGCTGCTGTGGGTACTCCGGGTACTCCAGGTACTCCGGGACCTCTAGGTGCTCAGGCGGCTCGGGCACCGCTGGGTGGTCGGGGACCTCGGGGTGGCCGGGGGCGTCTCGGTGCTCTGGGTGCTCGAAGGTCTCCAGGTGCTCCGGGTGCGCGGGAGGCCCTGGGTGCGCGGTCGGTCCGGCGGAGGCCGAGGCGGACTCGGACCGGCCGTCCTCGTGCGCGCCGTCCCGCCGTCGGCCGACCTCGCGGGCGGTCGTGTCGCCCGGAGCCCGGTCCGCGGTCTCCCCGGGCAGCAGCTTCGCGCGGAACTGCGCGGTCGGCAGGTCCCCTGCCGAGCCGTCGGCACCCGCCCCGCTCCCCTGCCGCCGCCTGATCAGCGCGAGCGTGTCCGCTTGGAGCGCCTCACGTTCGTACCCCGGGCGCCCGATGAACAGCGTGACCGTGTCCGCGTCCCCGCCCGCGCGAGCGCGGGGGGAGCCGGACACCGGATCGGTGACGTACCCGGCGGCGGCGTTCATCCGGGCCCAGCGGGTGCCGTAGGCCGGTTCGGCGGCGGGTGGGCCGGCCGGCCCCGGGGCCCCGCGGCGCAGCGCGGAGCGCAGACCGGCGACGCAGAAGCCGGCGATCAGAGTCATGCTGAGCAGCACCGCCCAGCCCGCGCCCGCGATGCCCGCCGGAGCGAACAGCAGGGCCGCACTGCCCAGCACCAGCGTGCACATCGCGCCCTGCAGCGCGGCGAGCATCCCGGTGCGGCCCTGGACGCGCAGCACCCCGATGTACAGCTCCACGACCACCCTGGGCAGCGCCCCTGCGGCCAGCAGACGCAGCACGGTGGTGCCGTGCTCCGCGTAGTCGGGGCTGAACGGCGCCAGGACCTGCGGCGCGAACAGCACCAGCACCGCGACCACCGGCACCAGCAGCAGCGTCATCCGGCGCAGCGCGCCGCGCACCCCGTCGGCGAGATGGCGAGGGTCGTGCGAGGCGTGCGCGGTGAGGGAGGAGGCCATGTTGATGGCCAGGAACTCCATGGTCCCGCCGACGGTGTAGGCCACGTAGAAGTAGCCGTTCTGCGCCGCGCTGAAGCGGACCGCGACCATCACCGGCAACAGGTTGATCATCGCCAGGCTGAACAACGCGCCCAGCGAGTCCCCGGCCAGGAAGCGGCCCATCGTGCGCAGCCCGGGCGGGTCGACGTGCCGGTCGGCGGCCTCCTGGCGCGGTATCAGCCGACGGAAGATCAGCCAGCCGAGCGGCAGGGTCGAGAAGGCGATGGCGACCGCCCAGGACACGAAGATGCCGAGGACCGGCAGCGCGCCGGCGAGGACGACCAGCAGGACCAGCTTGCCGATCGAGAACACCGCGTTGCCGATCGGCACCCAGCCGGATCGGCGCAGCCCGGTCAGCACCCCGTCCTGCAGGGTGAGCAGCGCCCACGCCACACAGGCCACCACGAACGCCGCACCGGCCGCCCGGCCGCCGAGCGGCGCGTAGGAGTCGCCCCACAGGTCGAGGGTGAGCAGGAAGAGGACGGCGGCGACCGTCACCACCACCGAACTCGCCGCGTACGCCCGCCACACCAGCGCCCCCGTCCGGCGCCCCGCGCGCGGCACGAACCGTACGACGGCACCGATCATCGTGGTCGCCGTGATGCTGGCCAGCAGGCGCATCGCGGCGATGGCGGCGGACCCCTCGCCGACCGCCTCCTCGGAGTAGTAGCGGGCCGCCACCAGCCAGAAGCCCAGGCCGAGCACGGCCGAGACCCCGGTGCTGAGCATCAGGAAGTAGGCGTTCCGGAACAGCGAGTCCGCGGGCGGCGCAACGGCCGGCGCGAGGCCCTTGCGCTCCGGGGCCGCGTCCGAGGTGGCGGGCACGGCGGCCCGGACTCCGGCCGGTGTCCCGGCTCTGGTCTCAGCCACGTGTCGGCCCCGGCCCTCCCGGCGGACCGGCCGGGCGCACCCCGGACTCCTCCAGTGCCCGCGCCACCTCGCGGGCGCGCCGCGGGTCCACGGGCAGCGCGTGCCGCGCGAACCAGCGCGCGCCGCGCGGGTCGGGCGACGGGTCGGTGAACCGGGCGCCCGCGTAGTCGTCCAGCGGCGGGTCGTACAGATAACCGACGGGCATGCCCCGCCGGGCCAGTGCCGCGCTCGCCGCGTCCCGGTCGGCGACGAACAGCGGTACCCGGAACAGCGGCTGTGCCGGGCCCGGCGCCGGCCGCTCGGCGGGCCGCGCCCATCTGGTCTCCCGCAGCAGGTCGGTGCCCGCCCGGCAGTCGGCCAGCACCCGGTCGAGCCGGTCGAGCCGGCGGGCGATGCGGCCGAGCCGCAGCCGTCCGGACCGCAGCCGGTAGTCGTGCATGTCGACACGGACCCAGGAGTCGGACGCCGTCAGGTCCGGCGCCGCGTGGACCGCGCGGGCCAGCTCGGCGGGCCGCAGCGGCATCCGGATCTCCTCGCGCTCGGTCAGCCGCAGCGCCCTGAGCGTCGCCCACGCCGCCCGCCGCAGCCCGAGCCGGCGGACCGCCGCCTCCGCGTACGGCCTCACCGCGTAGGCGAGTTCGGCGGTGGGGCGGGTCGGCAGCAGCAGGCCCTCGCAGGTCTTCGCCAGGGCCTCGCGCAGCCCCGGGTCGGCGCACGACAGGAACCCGCCGGCCTTCGCGCCGACGTGCTTGGACAGGCTGAAGACCGACGCGTCGCCCCACGCCCCGACCGGCCGGCCGCCGGTATCGCTGCCGATGGCGTGCGCCGCGTCCTCCAGCAGCGGGATCCCGAGCGCGTCGCACCGCCGCCGCAGCCGGGCGGCGTCGTCCGGGTTCCCGTACAGGTTGGTGGTCAGCACCCCCGACAGGGAGCCCCACACCTCGTCGGGAACGGCGTCGACGTCGATGGACGCGTCCAGCGGGTTCAGCGGTGCCTGCACGGGTCTGAGACCCGCCGCCAGGACGACGAAGAAGATGACGTCGTCGTTGACCGGCGACATCAGGACCCGTCCGCCGGGCGGGCACCAGTGGCGCAGCGCCACGAACAGCCCGAACCGGCACGACGGCACGTACACGCATTCCCGGCCGAGTCTGCCGCGCATGGTGGCTTCCAGCCGCCTCGGCTGTGCACCACGACGCGCTGACCCGAGGCCGGCCTCCCCAATGGCCATCAGCCCCCCAAGGCGTGCCGTGCGAAGGCCCCTCCCCCGAGGCCTTGCGGCACATGCCCAGAGTCGCCCTGTTCGCACCGCTCCGTCAAGATTGCGGGCCGCCCCGTGGACGACGTGCCGTGCCCGCGCGACGACGGTGCGCTGTCGAAGCGGCCCGGCGCGAGGCGCCCCGTACGGGGTGTCGGACGCCTCACCCCTCTCACCTGGTGCCTCCCGCCCGAGGTCGGCCGTAACGTGTGGCCCGGCTCCCGGCACCCGCGGAGCACCCGCGAGCACGACATGGCGCACACGAAAGCGAGGCAGCACCCGATGCCCCCGTTCGACCTCCCCGAGGGCGACCCCTTCGGCCCGCACAACCTTCCGTACGGTGTCTTCTCCCGCCCGAACGCACCCGAGGAGCGCACCGTCGGTGTGCGGCTCGGTGACCACGTCCTCGACGCCGGCGCGGCGGCGCGTGCCCTCGGCTCGCCGCACGCGTCGCTGCTCGGACAGCCGACGCTCGGCCCGCTGCTCGCGGCGGGACGCACCACCTGGTCGCAGGTGCGCGCCGCGCTGCGGCAGTGGGTGACCGACCCCGCCCGGCGGGCCGTTCTGGAACCGCTGTTCCACCCCCTGTCGTCGGTGACCCTGCGTCTGCCGTTCGAGGTCGCGGACTACGTCGACTTCTACGCGTCCGAGAACCACGCCCGCAACGTCGGCCAGATGTTCCGCCCCGATGCCGCCGACTCGCTCACCCCCAACTGGAAGCACCTGCCGATCGGTTACCACGGCCGCTCGGGAACGGTCGTGGTGTCCGGCACGGACGTCGTGCGCCCTTCGGGCCAGCGCAAGGCGCCGTCCGACGCCGAACCGGTGTTCGGCCCGTCGGTCCGGCTCGACATCGAGGCGGAGGTGGGCTTCGTCGTCGGCGTCCCGTCGCGGATGGGCGAACCGGTGGGCCTCGGCGCCTACCGCGACCACGTGTTCGGCCTCTGCCTGCTCAACGACTGGTCCGCCCGCGACATCCAGGCGTGGGAGTACGTGCCCCTCGGCCCCTTCCTCGGCAAGTCCTTCGCCACCTCCGTGTCCGCCTGGATCACCCCGCTGGAGGCGCTGGAGGAGGCACGCGTGGACCCGCCGCGGCGCACCCACCCCCTGCTGCCCTACCTCGACGACTCGGGCGAGGAGCCCGCGGGCTACGACCTGCGCATGTCCGTCGCGATCAATGGCCATGTGGTGTCCGAACCCCCCTTCTCCACGATGTACTGGACGGCCGCCCAGCAGCTCGCCCACATGACGGTCAACGGCGCCTCCCTGCGCACCGGCGACCTCTACGGCTCCGGCACGGTGAGCGGCTCCGCGGAGCGTGAGCGCGGCTCCCTGCTGGAGCTCACCTGGAACGGCCGCGACCCGCTCGAACTCCCCGACGGCAAGCGGACGTTCCTGGAGGACGGCGACGTGGTCACGCTGTCCGCCTGGGCTCCCGGACCCGGTGGCCTGCGCGTGGGCCTCGGCGAGGTGACCGGTCGGGTCACGGCGGGCTGACGCCCGCGGCCGAGAGCGTCATACTGGCGGCGGGTGCGGTCCCGCAGTGCCCGCCGCCCAGCACCACTCTCCGCTCCGCCCTCTTCGCACCACCCTTATCCGCTCCACCTTCTCCGCACCTCCCTCCCGACCAGGATCCGGAGCCCGTGGCGTGATCTTCTGCCTGCTCCTGCTGAGCGCCCTCGCCCTGACGGCCGCCGTGCCCGCCCCCCGCGCGCTGACCCGGGCCGGCTGGCCCGAACGCGAGCCCGTGGTCGCGCTGTGGGTGTGGCAGTGCCTGGTGGCCACGGTCCTGCTGTCCTGTCTGACCGCCCTCCTGCTGGGCGCCGCCGCCGTCTTCCAGACCGTGCGCGCCCAGGTGTTCGCGCCCGCGCCGCCCGGCGTGGCCGAGGCCTACGACCTGTCCGCCGCGCCCCTCTGGGCGGCAGCGCTCACACTGCTGCTGGCCGCCGGCGCGGCGTGGACCACCGCGATGCTCGCCCGCGAGCTGGTCGAGGCCCGTCGGCGCCGCGGCCGCGCCCGCGCCCATCTGCGGGAACGGGCCCCCGACCTACCCGCCGGCCTGCCCGCCGCCCGCGGTCCCCTGCTGGTGCTGGAGGACGAGTACCCGGACGCCTGGTGGCTGCCCGGAAACCCGGCCCAGCTCATCGTCACGACCGGCGCCCTGCACCGCCTCACCTCCCATCAACTGGACGCGGTCCTCGCCCATGAGCGCGGTCACGCCCGCGCCCGCCACGACTGGCTGCTCCACCTGTCGACCGCCCTCGCGACCGGCTTCCCCCGTGTGCCCCTCTTCGCCCACTTCTGCGATCAGACCCACCGCCTGGTCGAACTCGCGGCGGACGACACGGCCTCCCGCCGCTGCGGTCACCTCACCACGGCGCTGGCCCTGATCGAGCTGAACCAGCACCGGGGCGTCCTCTCCTGCGCCAACACCCACCGTCTGCTGGGCGAACGCGTCGACCGACTCCTCGAACCCCCGCCCCGGCTGCTCCCCCACCACCGGGCCCTGACGACGACGGCGGCCGCCCTGGTCCCGCTCCTTCCGCTGCTGATCACCTTCGCCCCGGGGCTCACGGCGCTCGGCGGCTGAATCACCGGGATTGCGGCTACCCCCGGCCGGCCGTCACGGGGCGAGCGGACCACGCCGCGGCGCCGCGCCGGCGCCCGCACGCCGCCCGGGTTCGCCACCGCCCGGGTTCGCCACCGCCCGAGTGGGCGGACGTCAGGCCCGCGCAGTCCGGTCAGGCCCGCGAAATCCCGTCACGCCTCGTAGTCGGGTTCGGGCTCGGGATCCGACCAGAAGTCAGCGTCGGGCGCGTCATCCGGCTCGGGCCCGGTGTCCGGCCCGGTCGCCGGGCCGGCCTCGCCCGCCGGTCGCGGGAGTCCGGCCAGCACCGCCAGGACGCCCTCGCCGTAGGTCACCAGCTTCTTCTCGCCCACCCCGCTGACACCGCCGAGCTGGGCCACCGACGTCGGCCACTCCAGGGCGATCTCCCGCAGCGTCGCGTCATGGAAGATCACATACGCCGGGACGCCCTGCTCCCGGGCCTGTTGCGCCCGCCAGGCCCGCAGCGCCTCGAACGCCGGCACCAGGTGCTCGGGCAACTCGGCCGCCACCGACTTCGCCTTGCGCTCACCCCGCCCGGCGGACGAACCGGAGGAGCCGCCCGATCTCGCGGTCGCCGGCTTCTTCGGCTCCTTGCGCAGCGGCACCTCGCGCTCGCGGCGGAGCACCGAGCCGCTGGCCTCGGTCAGCACCAGCGTGCCGTACTCCCCCTCCACCGCCAGCAGCCCCTGCGCCAGCAACTGCCGGATGACCCCGCGCCATTCACCCTCGGTGAGGTCCTCGCCGATGCCGAACACGGACAGCTGGTCGTGGTCGAACTGGATGACCTTGGCCGTGCGCTTGCCCAGCAGGATGTCGACGATCTGCACGGCGCCGAACTTCTGCCCGCGCTCCCGCTGCAGCCGCACCACCGTCGACAGCACCTTCTGCGCCGCGACGGTGCCGTCCCAGGTCTCCGGCGGCGTCAGGCAGGTGTCGCAGTTGCCGCAGCCCGCCGGGTCCGGTTCCTGGCCGAAGTAGTCCAGGAGCTGGCCGCGGCGGCACCGGGCGGTCTCGCACAGCGCCAGCATGGCGTCCAGATGGCCCTGGGCACGTCTGCGGAAGGACTCGTCGCCGTCACCGGACTGGATCAGCTTGCGCTGCTGGATCACGTCGTTGAGCCCGTACGCCATCCAGGCCGTGGACGGCAGTCCGTCGCGGCCGGCCCGGCCCGTCTCCTGGTAGTAGCCCTCGACCGACTTCGGCAGGTCGAGATGGGCGACGAACCGCACGTCCGGCTTGTCGATGCCCATCCCGAAGGCGATGGTCGCGACCACGACCAGCCCGTCCTCCCGCAGGAACCGGGACTGGTGCGCCGCACGGGTGCCCGCGTCCAGACCGGCGTGGTACGGGACCGCCACGACGCCGTTCTTCGACAGGAACTCGGCGGTCTTCTCCACGGAGTTGCGCGACAGGCAGTACACGATGCCCGCGTCGCCCGGGTGCTCCTCGCGCAGGAAGCCCAGCAGCTGCTTCTTGGGGTCGGCCTTCGGCACGATCCGGTACTGGATGTTGGGCCGGTCGAAGCTCGCCACGAAATGCCGGGCCGCCGGCATGTTCAGCCGCTGGGTGATCTCCTGGTGCGTGGCGCGGGTGGCCGTCGCCGTGAGGGCGATCCTCGGCACGTCCGGCCAGCGCTCGCCGAGCAGGGACAGCGCCAGGTAGTCAGGGCGGAAGTCGTGACCCCACTGGGAGACACAGTGCGCCTCGTCGATCGCGAAGACGGAGATCTTGCCGCGGGAGAGCAGTTCGAGCGTGGACTCCAGCCGCAGCCGTTCCGGCGCCAGATAGAGCAGGTCCAGCTCGCCGGCCAGGAACTCGGCCTCGACCACCCGGCGCTCGTCGAAGTCCTGCGTGGAGTTGACGAAGCCGGCGCGCACGCCGAGCGCGCGGAGCGCGTCCACCTGGTCCTGCATCAGCGCGATCAACGGCGAGACCACGATGCCGGTGCCCGGCCTGACCAGGGACGGGATCTGGTAACACAGCGACTTGCCGCCACCGGTGGGCATGAGCACGACCGCGTCGCCGCCGGCCACCACATGCTCGATGACCGCTTCCTGCTCGCCGCGGAAAGCCTCGTACCCGAAGACCCGGCGCAGGGCGGCGAGCGCCTCGCTGCCGCCACTCGTCCCCGACATGTCCGCTTCGGTCATCACAACCGTGTCACCCGTCCCGACCATCGCCTCGTCCCCCTGCTTCGTCCCTCGACCACTGCCTCCACGATAGGGCTCCCGACTGACACCCTCGGAGTTATCCACAGGTCGATCCCTTTGCAATCGAACAGTTCGATCAAGGGTGCGGCACTCGTTCACACATACGTGGGAGCCCCGTCCGTTTCCGCCCGATAGTCTGAATGCCCCGGCGAGACTCCGTCCCATGGGAGCACTGATGAGCGTCGAACCGAAGGCGTCCACGTCCGGCTGGCCCATCCCGCCGGAGGGCGGCTGGACCGCCGACGACCTGGACCGGCTTCCGAATCTTCCTCCGCACACGGAATTGATCGACGGGAGCCTGGTCTTCGTGAGTCCGCAGACCGTCTTTCACGAGCGCGCCATTGATTTCATCAAGTGGCAGCTTCAGTCTCTGGCACCGGCGGACCTTGAGGTGTTCCGCGAATTCACCATCGACATCGATCGTCAGAACAGGCCGGAGCCGGACGTGGTCGTGGTGCGCGGGGAAGTCGTGGAGACTCCGGAGCAGACCCGGTTCCCGGCGGATGCCGTCATTTTGGCCGTCGAGGTCGTCTCCGAGGACTCCGTCTCCCGGGACCGCGAGACGAAGCCCTTGAAGTACTCCAACGCCAAGATCCCCCACTACTGGCGCGTCGAGAACGAGAAGGGCCGCGCCGCGGTCCACGTGTTCGAGCTGGAGCCCACCACCGGCTCCTACACCAGCGTGGGCATCTTCCGCGAGCGGATGAAGGTGGACGTTCCGTTCCCCGTCGACCTGGACCTCACCCGGATCAAGGCCCGCCGCGAGAAGTGACCGGCGGCTCCCCCTCGGCGCGACAGCGGCCCGGCACCCCCGAGGGAGCCGGGCCGCTGTCCTGTCCGCCGGGTGCGAAGCCACCGGTCAGCGCACGAACACCCCCGCCTGGCTCGCCAGGTCCAGGAAGTACTGGGGCGCCACGCCCAGCACCAGCGTGACCGCCACGCCGATGCCGATCGCCATCCGGGTCAGGGGCGAGGCGAGGGCGACGGTCGGCCCCTCGGGGCTCGGCTCGCTGAAGAACATGAGCACGATCACCCGGATGTAGAAGAACGCGGCGATGGCCGACGAGATCACACCGACCACGACCAGCGGCGCGGCGCCGCCGTCCGCCGCCGCCTTGAACACCGCGAACTTCCCCGCGAAGCCGGACGTCAGCGGAATACCGGCGAAGGCCAGCAGGAACACCGCGAACACGGCCGCCACCAGCGGCGAGCGCCGGCCGAGGCCGGCCCACTTCGACAGGTGCGTCGCCTCGCCGCCCGCGTCCCGCACCAGCGTGACCACGGCGAAGGCGCCGATCGTGACGAACGAGTACGCCGCCAGGTAGAAGAGGACGGACGACACCCCGTCCTCCGTGGTCGCGATCACGCCAGCGAGGATGAAGCCCGCGTGGGCGATGGACGAGTACGCCAGCAGCCGCTTGATGTCGGTCTGGGTGATGGCGACGATCGCACCGCCGAGCATCGTGATGATCGCCACGCCCCACATGACCGGCCGCCAGTCCCAGCGCAGGCCCGGCAGGACGACGTACAGCACGCGCAGCAGCGCGCCGAAGGCGGCCACCTTGGTCGCCGCCGCCATGAAGCCGGTGACGGGGGTCGGCGCGCCCTGGTAGACGTCCGGCGTCCACATGTGGAACGGCACCGCGCCCACCTTGAACAGCAGCCCCATCACCAGCAGGGCGGTGCCGACCAGCAGCAGCGCGTCGTTGCCCATGGTGCCGGCGAGCGCCGGGTCGACGTTGGTGACGGTGCCGTCGACGACGGCCGCGATCCGCGCGTAGGACACGGAGCCCGCGTACCCGTACAGCAGGGCGATGCCGAACAGGGTGAACGCGGAGGCGAACGCGCCGAGCAGGAAGTACTTGACCGCGGCCTCCTGCGACATCAGCCGCTTGCGGCGGGCCAGCGCGCACAGCAGGTACAGCGGCAGCGAGAAGACCTCCAGCGCGATGAAGAAGGTCAGCAGGTCGTTGGCGGCCGGGAAGATCAGCATGCCGGCCACCGCGAACAGCAGCAGCGGGAAGACCTCGGTGGTGGTGAAGCCCGCCTTGACGGCCGCCTTCTCGCTGTCGCTGCCCGGCACGGAGGCCGCCTGCGCGGCGAAGGAGTCGACCCGGTTGCCGTGCGCCACCGGGTCCAGGCGCCGCTCGGCGAAGGTGAACACCCCGACCAGCGCGGCCAGCAGGATCGTGCCCTGCAGGAAGAGCGCCGGGCCGTCGACGGCGATGGCTCCCATCGCGGCGATGCCGGCCTTGGTGGTGGCGTACCCGTCGGCGGCGAGTGCCACGACCGCGGCGAACGCGGCGCACAGCGCCACCACGGCCAGGAAGACCTGGGTGTAGTAGCGGTGTCTGCGCGGCACCAGTGCCTCGACCAGCACCCCGAGGATCGCCGCGCCCACGACGATCAGGGTGGGCGACAATTGCCCGTACTCGATCTTCGGCGCGTCGATCTTCGCGATCGGCTCGGTCGCGGCTGCCGCCGTTGTCCACAGGCTGTGGACGGCTGTTGCGCTCACTTGGCCGCCTCCACATCGGGCCGGGGGTCACTCTTCTGTACGTCCGACATGGTCTGCTTGACCGCCGGGTTGACGATGTCCGTGACGGGCTTCGGGTAGACGCCCAGGAACACCAGCAGCACGATCAGCGGGGCCACCACCGCCAGCTCGCGCACCCGGAGGTCGGGCATCGCCGACACCTCGGGCTTCACCGGGCCCGTCATCGTCCGCTGGTAGAGGACGAGGGTGTAGAGCGCGGCCAGAACGATGCCGAACGTGGCGATGATCCCGACCGCCGGGTAGCGCGTGAACGTGCCGACCAGGACGAGGAACTCGCTGACGAACGGCGCCAGACCCGGCAGCGACAGCGTCGCCAGGCCGCCGATCAGGAAGGTTCCGGCGAGCACGGGGGCGACCTTCTGCACCCCGCCGTAGTCGGCGATGAGCCGCGAACCGCGCCGGGAGATCAGGAAGCCGGCGACCAGCATCAGCGCGGCCGTCGAGATGCCGTGGTTGACCATGTACAGCGTGGCGCCCGACTGGCCCTGGCTGGTCATCGCGAAGATGCCCATGATGATGAAGCCGAAGTGGGAGATCGACGCGTAGGCCACCAGCCGCTTGATGTCGCGCTGGCCGACCGCGAGCAGCGCCCCGTAGATGATGCTGACCAGGGCGAGGGCCAGGATGACCGGCGTCGCCCACTCACTGGCCTGCGGGAACAGCCCGAGGCAGAAGCGGAGCATCGCGAAGGTGCCCACCTTGTCGACGACCGCGGTGATGAGCACGGCGACCGGGGCGGTGGACTCGCCCATCGCGTTCGGCAGCCAGGTGTGCAGCGGCCACAGCGGCGCCTTCACCGCGAAGGCGAAGAAGAACCCGAGGAACAGCCAGCGTTCCGTGCCGGTCGCCATGTCCAGCGAGCCGTCGGCCCGGGCCTGGGCGATCTCCGGGAGGGAGAAGTTGCCCGCGACGACGTAGAGGCCGATCACCGCGGCCAGCATGATCAGACCGCCGGCCAGGTTGTAGAGCAGGAACTTCACCGCGGCGTACGACCGTTGGGTGGCCGCCACCTTCTCACCGTGCTCATGGGCCCGGTCCCCGAAGCCGCCGATGAGGAAGTACATCGGGATCAGCATGGCTTCGAAGAAGATGTAGAAGAGGAAGACGTCGGTGGCCTCGAAGGAGATGATCACCATCGCCTCGACCGCCAGGATCAGTGCGAAGAAGCCCTGGGTGGGCCGCCACCGCTTGCTGCCGGTCTCCAGCGGGTCGGCGTCGTGCCAGCCCGCCAGGACGATGAAGGGGATGAGGACGGCGGTGAGCGCGATCAGCGCCACCGCGATGCCGTCCACGCCCAGCTCGTACCGCACCCCGAAGTCCGCGATCCAGGAATGGGATTCGGTGAGCTGGTAGCGCGCGCCGTCCGGGTCGAAGCGGACCAGGACGACGATCGCCAGGGCCAGCGTGGCCAGGGAGAAGAAAAGCGCCAGTGCCTTGGCGGCGTTGCGCCGGGCGGCCGGGACGGCGGCCGTGGCCACCGCTCCGATCGCCGGGAGCGCCGCCGTCGCTGTCAGCAGAGGAAAGGACATCGGTATCAGACCGCCCTCATCAGCAGGGTCGCGGCGACCAGCAGTGCCGCACCGCCGAACATCGAGACCGCGTACGACCGCGCGAAGCCGTTCTGGAGCCTGCGCATCCGTCCGGACAGGCCGCCGACCGAGGCCGCCGTGCCGTTGACGACACCGTCGACCAGCGTGTGGTCGACGTAGACCAGGGACCGCGTGAGGTGCTCGCCGCCGCGCACCAGGACGATGTGGTTGAAGTCGTCCTGGAGCAGATCGCGGCGGGCGGCCCGGGTGAGCAGCGAGCCGCGCGGGGCGACGACGGGGACCGGGCGGCGGCCGTACTGGGCCCAGGCGACGGCGACGCCGACGACCATGCAGGCCACGGTCGCGCCGGTGACCGTGGCCGCTCCCACCGGGGAGTCTCCGTGGTCGAACCCGGTGATGGGCTCCAGCCAGTGCAGGAAGCGCTCGCCGATGCTGAAGAACGCGCCGGCGCCGACCGACCCGACGGCCAGCAGGATCATCGGGATCGTCATGACCTTGGGCGACTCGTGCGGGTGCGGCTCCGCGTGGTCGCCCCGGGTGTCGGCGGCGGGCTCCACGCCGGGCTCGGCCGGCGACGGGGTGGCCCGGTTGCGCCAGCGCTCCTCGCCGAAGAACGTCATCAGCATCACGCGCGTCATGTAGTAGGCGGTGATGGCCGCGCCGAGCAGGGCCGCGCCGCCGAGGATCCAGCCCTCGGTGCCGCCCTTGGCGAACGCCGCCTCAATGATCTTGTCCTTGGAGAAGAAGCCGGACAGGCCCGGGAAGCCGATGATCGCGAGGTAGCCGAGGCCGAAGGTGACGAAGGTGACCGGCATGTACTTGCGCAGGCCGCCGTACCGGCGCATGTCGACCTCGTCGTTCATGCCGTGCATGACGGAACCGGCGCCGAGGAACAGTCCCGCCTTGAAGAAGCCGTGCGTCACCAGGTGCATGATCGCGAAGACGTAGCCGATCGGGCCGAGGCCGGCGGCCAGCACCATGTAGCCGATCTGCGACATGGTCGAGCCGGCCAGCGCCTTCTTGATGTCGTCCTTCGCGCAACCGACGATCGCACCGAACAGCAGCGTGACCGCGCCGACGACGGTGACGACGAGCTGTGCGTCGGGCGCCCCGTTGAAGATCGCGCCGGACCGGACGATCAGGTAGACGCCCGCCGTCACCATGGTCGCCGCGTGGATGAGGGCGGAGACCGGGGTCGGGCCCTCCATCGCGTCACCGAGCCAGGACTGCAGCGGCACCTGGGCGGACTTGCCGCACGCGGCCAGCAGCAGCATCAGCGCGATGGCGGTGAGCTTGCCCTCCGAGGTGTCGCCGACCAGCCCGGGCTCCTCCTGGGTGCCGAGCACCGGGCCGAAGGCGAAGGTCCCGAACGTGGTGAACATCAGCATGATGGCGATCGACAGGCCCATGTCGCCGACGCGGTTGACCAGGAAGGCCTTCTTCGCCGCGGTGGCCGCGCTGGGCTTGTGCTGCCAGAAGCCGATCAGCAGGTAGGAGGCGAGACCGACGCCCTCCCAGCCGACGTAGAGCAGCAGGTAGTTGTCGGCGAGGACCAGGATCAGCATCGCCGCGAGGAACAGGTTCAGATAGCCGAAGAAGCGGCGGCGGCGCTCGTCGTGCTCCATGTACCCGACCGAGTACAGGTGGATCAGCGAGCCGACGCCGGTGATCAGCAGCACGAACGTCATCGACAGCTGGTCCAGGCGGAACGCGACGTCCGCCTGGAAGCCCTCGACCGGGATCCAGCTGAACAGGTGCTGGGTCAGCGTCCGGTCCTCGGCGCTCCTGCCGAGGAGGTCGCCGAAGAGGATCAGGCCGAACACGAAGGAGACGGCCGACAGGAGCGTGCCGATCCAGTGGCCGACGGCGTCGAGCCGACGGCCGCCGACCAGCAGGACGGCCGCTCCGAGCAGGGGCGCCGCGATGAGCAGCGCGATCAGGTTCTCCACGATTCTTCCGACCCCTTACAGCTTCATCAGGCTGGCGTCGTCGACCGAGGCCGAGTGGCGGGCGCGGAACACCGACACGATGATCGCCAGTCCGACCACGACCTCGGCCGCGGCCACGACCATCGTGAAGAAGGCGATGATCTGGCCGTCGAGATTGCCGTGCAGCCGGGAGAAGGCGACGAGCGCGAGGTTGCAGGCGTTGAGCATCAGCTCGACGCACATGAACAGCACGATCGCGTTGCGCCGGATCAGGACACCGCTCGCGCCGATGCTGAACAGCAGGGCGGCGAGATACAGGTAGTTGACCGGGTTCACTTCGACGCCTCCTCGGTCCGCTGGAAGTGCGGCGGCTCGATCTCGGTCCGCTCCAGGCGGTCCTCGGCGCGCTGCTGCAGCGTCTTGAGATCGCTCAGGGCCTCGGCGGACACGTCGCGGATCTGGCCGCGCTCGCGCAGCGTCCTGCTGACCGTGAGCTCCGCCGGGGTGCCGTCGGGCAGCAGGCCGGCGATGTCGACGGCGTTGTGCCGCGCGTACACGCCGGGCGCCGGCAGGGGCGGCACGTGCTTGCCCTCGCGGACCCGCTGCTCGGCCAGTTCCCGCTGGGTCCTGGCGCGCTCGGTGCGCTCGCGGTGGGTGAGCACCATCGCGCCGACGGCCGCCGTGATGAGCAGGGCTCCGGTGATCTCGAAGGCGAAGACGTACTTGGTGAAGAGCAGGGTGGCCAACCCCTCCACGTTCCCGCCCGAGTTGGCCTGGCCGAGACCGTTGAACTCCGTCAGGGAGGCGTTGGCGATGCCCGCGATCAGCAGGACGGCGAACCCGAGACCGCACAGCAGGGCCAGCCACCGCTGGCCCTTGAGGGTCTCCTTCAGCGAGTCCGCGGCGGTCACACCGACCAGCATCACCACGAACAGGAACAGCATCATGATCGCGCCGGTGTAGACGACGATCTGCACGATGCCCAGGAAGTAGGCGCCGTTGGCGAGGTAGAAGACCGCCAGGACGATCATGGTGCCGGCCAGGCAGAGCGCGCTGTGCACGGCCTTCCTCATCAGCACCGTGCCCAGCGCGCCGAGCACCGCGACGGTGCCGAGCACCCAGAACTGGAACGCCTCACCGGTGGAGGTGGTGTAGGCGGCGAGCTGTGCGCTCATCGGCCGGTCACCTCCTGCGAGGCGGGCTCGTTCTCGCCGGAGTCGGCCGCCGCTTCCTGCGGGGCCTCCCCCTTGGAGACGGCCGCCTGGCGCTCGGTGCCCGGCGCGGCCTCCGTCACCAGGCCCCGGTAGTAGTCCTGCTCGTCCGTGCCCGGGTAGATGGCGTGCGGCGTGTCGACCATGCCCTCTTCGAGCCCGGCGAGCAGCTGCTCCTTGGTGTAGATGAGGTTGGCGCGGCTGGAGTCGGCCAGCTCGAACTCGTTGGTCATCGTGAGCGCGCGCGTGGGGCACGCCTCGATGCACAGGCCGCACAGGATGCAGCGGGCGTAGTTGATCTGGTAGACCCGCCCGTACCGCTCGCCCGGCGAGTAGCGCTCCTCCTCGGTGTTGTCCGCGCCCTCGACGTAGATGGCGTCGGCCGGGCAGGCCCAGGCGCACAGCTCGCAGCCGACGCACTTCTCCAGGCCGTCCGGATGGCGGTTGAGCTGGTGCCGTCCGTGGAACCGCGGAGCCGTGGTCTTCTTCTGCTCCGGGTACTGCTCGGTCAGCCGCTTCTTGAACATGGCCTTGAAGGTCACGCCGAACCCGGCGACGGGGTTCATGAAGCCGGGCTTCAACTGCTCGCTCTCCTTGGGCTCCTCAGCCATCGGACGCCTCCTTTCCATCCAGCGATCCGTCACTCACAGTGTCCGCCCCACCACTGACAATCAGCTCCCGCTCCCGGCTCGGGCGGCGCCTAGGCACCGGGGGCAGCTCCTGACCCGGCAGCGGCGGCACGGGGAACCCGCCCGCCATCGGGTCGAACGCGGCCGGCGGTTCGGCGGCATGCTCGGCCGCCTGGGTCTTCTCGCGGAACATGTCGGCGATGACGGAGACCAGCAGCAGGACCAGCACACCACCGCCGACGTAGAGCGCGATGTCGGCGAAGTCGTAGTTCTCGTTGCGCAGGGTCCGCACCGTCGCGACGAGCATCAGCCAGACGACCGAGACGGGGATCAGGACCTTCCAGCCGAGCTTCATCAGCTGGTCGTAGCGGACCCGGGGCAGGGTGCCGCGCAGCCAGATGAAGCCGAACAGCAGCAGCTGCACCTTGATCGTGAACCAGAGCATCGGCCACCAGCCGTGGTTCGCGCCCTCCCAGAAGGTGCTGACCGGCCAGGGAGCCCGCCAGCCGCCCAGGAACAGCGTGGTCGCCACCGCCGAGACCGTCACCATGTTCACGTACTCGGCGAGCATGAACATCGCGAACTTGATCGACGAGTACTCGGTGTTGAAGCCGCCGACCAGGTCGCCCTCGGACTCCGGCATGTCGAACGGCGCGCGGTTGGTCTCGCCGACCATGGTGACGATGTAGAGGATGAAGGAGACCGGCAGCAGGAGGATGTACCAGCGGTCCTGCTGCTGCTCCACGATCGTCGACGTCGACATCGAGCCCGAGTAGAGGAACACCGACGCGAACGCGGCACCCATGGCGATCTCGTACGAGATCATCTGCGCGCAGGAGCGCAGGCCGCCCAGCAGCGGGTAGGTCGACCCGGAGCTCCACCCGGCGAGCACGATGCCGTAGATGCCCACCGAGGCCACCGCGAGGATGTAGAGCATCGCGATCGGCAGGTCGGTGAGCTGCATCGTGGTGCGGTGGCCGAAGATCGAGATCTCGTTGTCGGCCGGGCCGAAGGGGATCACGGCGATGGCCATGAAGGCCGGGATGGCCGCGACGATCGGCGCGAGGACGTACACCACCTTGTCGGCGCGCTTGACGACGACGTCTTCCTTCAGCATCAGCTTCATGCCGTCGGCGAGGGACTGCAGCATGCCCCAGGGGCCGTGCCGGTTGGGGCCGATGCGCAGCTGCATCCAGGCGACGACCTTGCGTTCCCAGACGATGGAGAACAGCACGGTCAGCATCAGGAAGGCGAAACAGAACACGGCCTTGATGACGACCAGCCACCACGGGTCGCGGCCGAACATCGAGAGGTCTTCTGCGGCGAGGTACGGGCTCATGCCTCCACCTCCTGGGGGGCTTCGGCGGCGGTCAGGGCCGGGCCGATGCGGACGAGGGACCCGGGGACCGCGCCGGTGTCGGAGGCGACGCCCCCGCCGGCGGAGTTCAGCGGCAGCCAGACCACCCGGTCCGGCATCTCGGTGACCTGGAGCGGGAGCCGGACCTCACCGGCCGGCCCGGTCACGGCCAGCAGATCACCGTCCTTGACGCCCGCCTCGGCGGCCGTGGCGGCCGACACGCGTGCGTGTGCGGCGTGCCGGGTCCCGGCGAGCGCCTCGTCGCCCTCCTGCAGGACGCCCTGGTCGAGCAGCAGCCGGTGTCCGGCCAGCACCGCCTCACCGGCCGCGGGCCGCGGCAGCGCGGCCGCGCCCTCCACCGGTTCGGTGGCGCGGGCGCCGTCCCACAGGCCGAGCCGGTCGATCTCCGCGCGCGTGGTGCGCAGGTCCGGCAGGCCCAGATGGATGTCCATGGCGTCGGCGAGCATCTGCAGCACGCGCCCGTCGGTGGGCGCGAGGCGCCGGGTCATCTGCTCCGGTTTGAGTGCGGCGTCGAAGAACCGCACCCTGCCCTCCCAGTTGAGGAAGGCCCCGGCCTTCTCCGGCACCGCGGCCACCGGCAGTACGACGTCGGCGCGCTCGGTGACCTCGCCGGGCCTCAGCTCCAGCGACACCAGGAAGCCCACCTCGTCCAGCGCCGCACGCGCGCGTGCCGGATCCGGGAGGTCGGCGATCTCGACGCCGGCCACGACCAGCGCCTGCAGTTCGCCGCCCACGGCGGCCTCGATGATCTGGCCGGTGTCGCGGCCGTAGCGGTGCGGGAGTTCGGCGACGCCCCAGGCGGCGGCGACCTCCTCACGCGCGCGCGGGTCGGTGGCCGGACGGCCGCCCGGCAGCAGCGACGGCAGCGCGCCCGCCTCGACCGCGGCCCGCTCGCCGGCCCGGCGCGGGATCCACACCAGCCCGGCACCGGTCGACCGCGCGGCCCGCAGCGCGGCCGTGAGCCCACCGGGCACGGCGGCCAGCCGCTCTCCCACGACGATCGCGGCGCCCTGGGCGCGCAGCCCCTCGGACGCCCGGGTGCCCGCCTCGTCCAGGCCGACTCCGCCGGCCAGGGCGTCCAGCCACTCGGTCTCGGTGCCGGGAGCGGCCGGCAGCAGGGTGCCGCCCGCCTTCTCCAGGCCTCGGGTGGCGTGCGTGGCCAGCGAGAACACCTGCATGCCGCGCTTGCGCCAGGCCTTGCGCAGCCGGAGGAAGACGCCGGGTGCCTCCTCCTCGGACTCGAACCCGACGAGGAGGACGGCGGGTGCCTTCTCCAGAGCGGAGTACGTCAGGCCCGTACCGTCGAGGTCACGGCCGTGTCCGGCGACCCGGGCGGCGAGGAAGTCGGCCTCCTCACCGCTGTGCACGCGCGCGCGGAAGTCGATGTCGTTGGAGTCGAGCGCCACGCGCGTGAACTTGCTGTACGCGTAGACGTCCTCCACGGTGAGCCGGCCGCCGGTCAGCACACCGGTGCGGCCGCGCGAGGCCAGCAGGCCCTGGGCGGCGATCTGCAGCGCCTCCGGCCAGGACGCCGGCTCCAGCTCGCCTTCCGCGTTGCGGATCAGCGGCGTCTGCAGGCGGTCCCTCTGCTGCGCGTAGCGGAACGCGAAGCGGCCCTTGTCGCAGATCCACTCCTCGTTGACCTCGGGGTCGTCGGCGGCGAGCCGCCGCATGACCTTGCCGCGCCGGTGGTCGGTGCGGGTGGCGCAGCCGCCGGAGCAGTGTTCGCAGACCGACGGCGAGGAGACCAGGTCGAAGGGGCGGGAGCGGAACCGGTAGGCCGCGGAGGTGAGGGCGCCGACCGGGCAGATCTGGATGGTGTTCCCGGAGAAGTACGACTCGAAGGGGTCGCCCTCGCCGGTGCCGACCTGCTGGAGCGCGCCCCGCTCGATCAGCTCGATCATCGGGTCGCCGGCGATCTGGTTGGAGAAGCGGGTACAGCGGGCGCACAGCACGCACCGCTCGCGGTCGAGCAGCACCTGGGTGGAGATGGGCACCGGCTTCTCGTAGGTCCGCTTGCGGCCTTCGAAGCGGGACTCGGCGTTGCCGTGCGACATCGCCTGGTTCTGCAGGGGGCACTCGCCGCCCTTGTCGCAGACCGGGCAGTCCAGCGGGTGGTTGATGAGCAGGAGCTCCATCACACCCTTCTGGGCCTTCTCGGCGACCGGCGAGGTGAGCTGGGTCTTCACCACCATGCCGTCGGTGCAGGTGATGGTGCAGGACGCCATCGGCTTGCGCTGGCCCTCCACCTCCACGATGCACTGGCGGCAGGCGCCGGCGGGGTCGAGGGCCGGGTGGTCACAGAACCGGGGGATCTCGATGCCGAGTTCCTCGGCGGCCCGGATGACCAGGGTGCCCTTGGGCACGCTGATCTCGGCACCGTCGATCGTCAGCGTCACCAGGTCTTCCGGCGGGACCGCCGCCTCGCCGCTCCCGGAGGGAGCGCTGCTGGTCACTGTCATGCGTTCACCTCCGTACGGTCGGCCCAGGCCGTCGACTTGGCCGGGTCGAAGGGGCAGCCGCGGCCCGTGATGTGCTGCTCGTACTCCTCGCGGAAGTACTTGAGCGAGGAGAAGATCGGCGAGGCGGCGCCGTCGCCGAGGGCGCAGAAGGACTTGCCGTTGATGTTGTCGGCGATGTCGTTGAGCTTGTCGAGGTCGGCCATGGCGCCCTTGCCGGCCTCGATGTCCCGCAGCAGCTGCACCAGCCAGTAGGTGCCTTCGCGGCAGGGCGTGCACTTGCCGCAGGACTCGTGGGCGTAGAACTCGGTCCAGCGGGTCACGGCCCGCACCACGCAGGTCGTCTCGTCGAAGCACTGGAGTGCCTTCGTGCCGAGCATGGAGCCCGCGGCGCCCACCCCTTCGTAGTCGAGGGGGACGTCGAGGTGCTCGTCGGTGAACATCGGGGTCGAGGAGCCGCCCGGCGTCCAGAACTTCAGGCGGTGGCCGGGGCGCATGCCGCCGCTCATCTCCAGCAGTTGGCGCAGGGTGATGCCGAGGGGTGCCTCGTACTGGCCGGGGCTGGCGACGTGGCCGCTGAGGGAGTAGAGCGTGAAGCCGGGCGACTTCTCGGTTCCCATCGACCGGAACCAGTCCTTGCCCCGGTGCAGGATCGCGGGAACCGACGCGATCGACTCGACGTTGTTCACAACAGTCGGGCACGCGTAGAGGCCCGCCACCGCAGGGAAGGGGGGACGCAGCCGCGGTTGACCACGGCGGCCTTCGAGGGAGTCCAGCAGCGCGGTCTCCTCACCGCAGATGTACGCGCCGGCGCCGGCGTGCACGGTGAGGGTCAGGTCGAGTCCGCTGCCCAGGATGTTCTCGCCGAGGTAGCCCGCCGCGTAGGCCTCGCGCACGGCCTCGTGCAACCGCCGCAGAACGGGGACGACCTCGCCCCGCAGGTAGATGAAGGCGTGCGAGGACCTGATGGCGTGACACGCGATGACGATGCCCTCGATGAGGCTGTGCGGGTTCGCGAAGAGGAGCGGGATGTCCTTGCACGTCCCGGGCTCCGACTCGTCGGCGTTGACAACCAGATAGTGTGGTTTTCCGTCTCCCTGGGGGATGAACTGCCATTTCATCCCCGTCGGGAATCCCGCGCCGCCGCGCCCGCGCAGTCCGCTGTCCTTGACGTACGCGATCACGTCGTCCGGTGACATGGCGAGCGCCTTGCGGAGTCCCTCGTACCCCTCGTGCCGTCGGTAGACGTCGAGCGACCAGGACCGGTCCTCGTCCCAGAAGGCCGACAGCACGGGTGCGAGCAGCTTCTCGGGGCCGGTGTCTTTCAGCTCGGGTGCCAAGGTCATCACTCCCCCTCCTCGGCGGTGGGCCCGGCCGGGTGGGCGGGGTCGGAGGCCGATGTGTCCTGCGGCGCGTCATGCGAACTGAGGTGCTCGGTCGGCGACGGCTCGTGCACCGTGCCGTCCCGCGGCCCCTCGTGCGGACCGCCGTCGCGTGGATGGACCACGCGCGCGGGTGCGGTCTCGCCCCTGGCCAGGCGGAGGCCCACCAGTGACGGCGGTCCCGCACTCCCGCTCGCCTCGACGGCCCCGTCCCGCTCGTCGGGGAAGCCGGCCAGGATCCGCGAGGTCTCCTTGAAGGTGCACAGCGGCGCCCCGCGGGTCGGCGAGACGGTCCTGCCGGTGCGCAGGTCGTCCACCAGCCGCCTGACGCTCTGCGGGGTCTGGTTGTCGAAGAACTCCCAGTTGACCATCACGACCGGCGCGTAGTCGCAGGCCGCGTTGCACTCGATGTGCTCCAGGGTGATCTTGCCGTCGTCGGTGGTCTCGCCGTTGCCGACGCCCAGGTGCTCCTGGAGCTCCTCGAAGATCGCGTCGCCGCCCATCACGGCGCACAGCGTGTTGGTGCACACGCCGACCTGGTATTCACCGGACGGCTTGCGCCGGTACATGGTGTAGAAGGTGGCGACGGCGGTGACCTCGGCGGTGGTCAGGCCGAGCATGTCCGCGCAGAACCGCATCCCGGTCCGCGTGACATGTCCCTCCTCCGACTGCACGAGGTGCAGCAACGGCAGGAGCGCGGACCGGGAGTCGGGGTAGCGGGCGATGATCTCGCGCGCGTCCTCCTCCAGCCGGGTCCGGACGTCGTCCGGGTACGCGGGTGCGGGCAGCTCGGGCATGCCCAGTCCGACGCCGCGGTCCGAAGATGAGGTGGTCACCGGTCGACGCCTCCCATCACGGGGTCGATGGACGCGACGGCGACGATGACGTCGGCGACCTGGCCGCCCTCGCACATCGCCGCCATGGCCTGCAGATTGGTGAACGACGGGTCGCGGAAGTGGACCCGGAAGGGCCGGGTGCCGCCGTCGGAGACGGCGTGCACACCGAGTTCTCCCTTGGGCGACTCGACGGCCGCGTACGCCTGTCCCGGCGGTACGCGGAAGCCTTCGGTCACCAGCTTGAAGTGGTGGATCAGGGCCTCCATGGAGGTGCCCATGATCTTCTTGATGTGGTCGAGGGAGTTGCCGAGCCCGTCCGGTCCCAGGGCGAGCTGGGCGGGCCAGGCGATCTTCTTGTCGGCGACCATGACCGGGCCGGGCTGGAGCCGGTCCAGGCACTGCTCGACGATCCTGAGCGACTGGCGCATCTCCTCCAGCCGGATCAGGAAGCGGCCGTAGGAGTCACAGCTGTCGGCGGTCGGCACCTCGAAGTCGTAGGTCTCGTAACCGCAGTAGGGCTGTGTCTTGCGCAGGTCGTGGGGCAGGCCCGTGGAGCGCAGGATCGGGCCGGTGGCGCCGAGGGCCATGCAGCCGGCCAGGTCCAGGTAGCCGACGTCCTGCATGCGGGCCTTGAAGATGGGGTTCCCGGTGGCGAGCTTGTCGTACTCCGGGAGGTTCTTCTTCATCTTCTTCACGAACTCGCGGATCTGGTCCACCGCGCCGGGCGGCAGGTCCTGGGCGAGTCCG
Source organism: Streptomyces sp. bgisy159 (assembly GCF_057707805.1). Lineage (NCBI taxonomy): Bacteria > Bacillati > Actinomycetota > Actinomycetes > Kitasatosporales > Streptomycetaceae > Streptomyces > Streptomyces sp. bgisy159. The sequence continues at coordinate 343,113 of NZ_JBYIQX010000002.1, forward strand.
CCGGGCCGGATGTACGCGTGGTTCATGCGCAGGCCGGTGATCAGCTCGTAGAGGTCGAGGATCATCTCGCGGTCGCGGAACCCGTAGATCATGATCGTGGTCGCGCCGAGCTCCATGCCGCCGGTGGCGATGCACACCAGGTGGGAGGAGAGCCGGTTCAGCTCCATCAGGAGCACCCGGATGATCTCGGCGCGCTCGGTGATCTGGTCCTCGATGCCGAGGAGCTTCTCGACGGCGAGGCAGTAGGCGGTCTCGTTGAAGAAGGACGTCAGGTAGTCCATGCGCGTGACGAAGGTGGTGCCCTGCGTCCACGTGCGGAATTCCAGGTTCTTCTCGATGCCGGTGTGCAGGTAGCCGATGCCGCACCGGGCCTCGGTGACGGTCTCGCCCTCGATCTCCAGGATCAGGCGGAGCACCCCGTGGGTGGAGGGGTGCTGGGGGCCCATGTTGACGACGATGCGTTCGTCGTCGGCGCGGGCCGCGGACTGGACGACCTCGTCCCAGTCGCCACCGGTGACCGTGTAGACGGTGCCCTCGGTGGTCTCCCGAGGGGAAGCGCTGCTCATGACTGCCTCCCGAGGGGAGTCGTTGAGGGGTGGTGGCCGGGCGACGGGTGGGCACTCACGAGTACGACCTCCGCTGGTCCGGGGCCGGGATCTGCGCGCCCTTGTACTCGACGGGAATGCCGCCGAGCGGGTAGTCCTTGCGCTGCGGGTGGCCCTGCCAGTCGTCCGGCATCATGATCCGCGTGAGGGCCGGGTGGCCGTCGAAGACGATCCCGAAGAAGTCGTAGGTCTCACGCTCGTGCCAGTCGTTGGTCGGGTAGACGGAGACCAGCGACGGGATGTGACGGTCGCCGTCCGGGGCGCTGACCTCCAGGCGGATCAGCCGGTTGTGGGTGATCGAGCGCAGGTGGTAGACGGCGTGCAGCTCGCGGCCCTTGTCGTGCGGGTAGTGGACGCCGCTGACGCCGGTGCACAGTTCGAAGCGCAGGGCGGGGTCGTCGCGCAGGGTCCGGGCGACGCGGACCAGGTGCTCGCGTTCGATGTGGAAGGTGAGCTCGTCGCGGTCGACGACCGTCTTCTCGATGGCGTTGCCGGGCAGCAGGCCCTGTTCCTCCAGGGCGCCCTCCAGCTCGTCGGCGACCTCGTCGAACCAGCCGCCGTAGGGGCGGCTCGCCGGGCCGGGGAGTCGGACGGAGCGGACCAGTCCGCCGTAGCCGGAGGTGTCGCCGCCGTCAGCGGCGCCGAACATGCCGCGCTGGACGCGGATCTCCTCGCCGCCCTGGCCGCGCTGGCCCGGCAGGTTCGAGGCGCTGAGGTCCTTCTCGGGGTTGGCGCCGCCCGCGCCGTTGGCGTCACTCACCGCAGCAGCCCCTTCATCTCGATGGTGGGCAGGGCCTTGAGCGCCGCTTCCTCCGCCTCGCGGGCCGCCTCCTCGGCGTTCACGCCCAGCTTGGAGTTCTGGATCTTGTGGTGCAGCTTGAGGATCGCGTCCATCAGCATCTCCGGCCGTGGCGGGCAGCCGGGGAGGTAGATGTCGACCGGGACGATGTGGTCGACGCCCTGGACGATCGCGTAGTTGTTGAACATGCCGCCGGAGGAGGCGCACACGCCCATGGAGATGACCCACTTCGGGTTGGGCATCTGGTCGTAGACCTGCCTGAGTACCGGCGCCATCTTCTGGCTGACCCGGCCCGCGACGATCATGAGGTCGGCCTGGCGCGGCGAACCGCGGAAGACCTCCATGCCGAAGCGCGCCAGGTCGTACCGTCCGGCGCCGGTGGTCATCATCTCGATGGCGCAGCAGGCCAGGCCGAAGGTGGCGGGGAAGACGGACGCCTTGCGCACCCAGCCCGCGGCCTGCTCGACGGTGGTCAGCAGGAAGCCGCTCGGCAGCTTTTCTTCGAGTCCCATGTCGTTAAAGGCCCCTCAGTCCCATTCCAGGCCGCCGCGCCGCCATACGTACGCGTACGCGACGAAGACGGTGAGCACGAAGAGCAGCATCTCCACGAGCCCGAAAACACCCAGGGCGTCGAAGGTGACGGCCCAGGGGTAGAGGAAGACGATCTCGATGTCGAAGACGATGAAGAGCATCGCCGTCAGGTAGTACTTGATGGGGAAGCGCCCGCCGCCGGCCGGCGTGGGGGTCGGCTCGATGCCGCACTCGTAGGCCTCAAGCTTGGCGCGGTTGTACCGCTTCGGACCGATCAGCGTGGCCATCACCACGGAGAAGATCGCAAAGCCTGCCCCGAGGGCTCCCAGTACGAGGATGGGCGCATACGCGTTCACCGCTCCTCGCTCCCTTCAGTCGGCACTGACTGGTGGCGGTTCTGCGGGCCCGCGGTCCGCCTCAACTGCCCCACGAACCCCGCCCGTCCCGGCGAAGATCGAGAACATGTGAAGCAGGTCACAAGCCCAACTGCCACGCATCTTATGCCCGAGGCTCTGTGATCTGCGACACGGGGTATTACCTGAGCTTTGTGATCTCTGCCACCTGACGAAGGATCATGAAGTCATATCAGCGGTGATCTTCGCACGCGAAGCGTCAGAGTGGTCACAACAAGTGACATTTTTGTTCATCGCCGCAGCTCGGGAGGGGCGTCTCCATATCAAGATGGTTCCGGCGCATGCAAATTGGCCTTGGACATCGGCCCTTGATAGAGGAGCGCGTTCACACCCCGGAGGGAGCCGGGCGACAGGTGTGGACGGAGGCGAGCCGGGCAGGAGCGTGTGCACACGTTCACGAGCGCGGCATGCGGCGCGATACGCCGCGCGAGACGCAGCCCCGCCGGTAACCGTTCCGTGACCTCGGACACATTCGCACGGGCCGCGAGAAAGCCGGGCTTGGCCAACCACCCTCACCGGTGGTAAGCGCGGGGCAATTGGGACGTAACGACGAAAGCCCATGATCACAGGCATGATCACCAGAGTCCGCAATGTCCGTTAAGGCGTCAATAAAGAAGCTGCGGACCGGGAGTTGGGCGGTCGATTGAACAATTGTGGCGCAGCACACGTTTCTTGAAGGTATGGAGCAGCCCCTGGTACCGCTTGTACCCATGTCCCACACCGCTCACATACGTAGCCACCGGAAGCCCCGCCCTCGCAGCGCGTCGACGATCGCGATGCGGGCGGGCGTGGCCGGTGGCATCCTCAGCACCGTCGGCGTGGCCGGCGCGTCCACCGCGGCGAACGCGGCCGAGCCGGTGACGCAGACGCTGGAACTGCCCACGCTGACGGCGGACCTGAGCGCTCAGGTCGCCGAGTCCGCCGCGGCCATGGAGCAGGCCGCCGCGAACTACCAGCTGCAGGCCGAGCGTGACGCGGCGGCAGCGGCAGCGGCCGAGCAGGCCGCGAAGGACCTCGCCGAGGCGAAGAAGGCGGAGGCGCGCAAGCAGGCCGCCGAGGACGCCCGCAAGGCCGCCGCCGAGCGGGCCGCGCGCAGCGCGGAGCGGGCCACCCTGTCCGCCTCGTCGAACACGACCGTCAGCGCGCCCGCCAGCGGCAGCGTGGCCACGGTCATCTCCTTCCTGAAGGCGCAGCTGGGCGACGCCTACGTGCTGGGCGCGACCGGCCCCAACGCGTGGGACTGCTCCAGCCTGGTCCAGGCCGCCTTCCGGCAGGTCGGGGTCGACCTGCCGCGCGTCTCGCAGGACCAGTCCACGCGGGGCACCGAGGTGTCCCTGTCCAACCTCCAGGTCGGCGACATCCTCTACTGGGGCGCCAAGGGCTCGGCGTACCACGTCGCCGTCTACGTGGGCAACGGCCAGTACCTGGACGCGGCCAACCCCTCCAAGGGCGTCGTCATCCAGGACCTGTCCGGTTACCCGGCGTCGGGCGCGGTGCGGGTGCTCTGACGGCGCCACAACCTGTCGACGCCACAGGCGTTCGGCGCCACAGGCGTCGGCGAAGGGCCTTGGCCGCTCAGCGGCCGAGGCCCTTCCGGCTGTTTCCCGGAGGACTGCGCCTCCGGAGGACTACGCCTTCGGGGCCACCTTGCTCAGCCCGTTGATGACGCGGTCCATCGCGTCGCCGCCGGTCGGGTCGGTGAGGTTGGCCAGCAGCTTGAGGGTGAACTTCATCAGCACGGGGTGGGTCAGCCCGCGCTGGGCGGCGATCTTCATGACCCTCGGGTTGCCGATGAGCTTCACGAAGGCGCGGCCGAGCGTGTAGTAGCCGCCGTAGGTGTCCCTCAGGATCTGCGGGTAGCGCAGCAGGGCGAGTTCGCGCTGGCCGGCGGTGGCCCGGGCGTGGGCCTGGACGATGACGTCGGCGGCGAGCTGCCCGGACTCCATGGCGTAGGCGATGCCCTCGCCGTTGAAGGGGTTGACCAGGCCACCGGCATCGCCGACCAGCAGCAGGCCCTTGGTGTAGTGCGGCTTGCGGTTGAAGGCCATGGGCAGGGCGGCGCCGCGGATCGGGCCGGTCATGTTCTCGGGGGTGTAGCCCCAGTCCTCCGGCATGGACGCGCACCAGGCCTTGAGCACCTCGCGCCAGTCCAGCTCCTTGAAGGAGTCGGAGGTGTTGAGGACGCCGAGACCCACGTTGGACGTGCCGTCGCCCATGCCGAAGATCCAGCCGTAGCCGGGCAGCAGCCGGTCCTCGCCCGGGCCCCGGCGGTCCCACAGCTCCAGCCAGGACTCCAGGTAGTCGTCGTCGTGGCGCGGGGACGTGAAGTACGTACGGACCGCGACGCCCATCGGGCGGTCCTCGCGGCGGTGCAGGCCCATCGCCAGCGACAGCCGGGTGGAGTTGCCGTCGGCGGCGACCACCAGCGGCGCGTGGAAGGTGACCTCGCGCTTGTCCTCGCCCAGCTTGGCGGTGACGCCCGTGATGCGGCCGGTGCGGTCGTCGACGATCGGCCCGGAGACGTTGCAGCGTTCGTACAGCCGCGCCCCCGCCTTCTGGGCCTGGCGGGCGAGTTGCTCGTCGAAGTCGTCGCGCTTGCGGACCAGGCCGTAGTCGGGGAAGGAGGCGAGATCCGGCCAGTCCAGCTGGAGACGGACCCCGCCGCCGATGATCCGCAGTCCCTTGTTGCGCAGCCAGCCGGCCTCCTCGGAGACGTCGATGCCCATGGCCACCAGCTGCTTGACCGCGCGCGGGGTGAGGCCGTCGCCGCAGACCTTCTCGCGCGGGAACTCGGTTTTCTCCAACAGCAGGACGTCGAGGCCGGACTTGGCGAGGTGGTAGGCCGTCGTGGAGCCGGCCGGTCCCGCGCCGACCACGATGACATCGGCGGTGTTTTCGGAGAGGGGCTCAGTCACGACGGTCACGGCGGGATCTCCCCAACGTTCGAAATCTGCGTGCCGACCGGCACTGGACATGGGCAGTCTATGCAGCAGAATTGATCACCCGGCTGAAGGGCTGCCCCGTGAACCGAGCTCTCCCCGTAGTACGGCTGCGTGTTCCCACCGACGAGGACGCGGTGGCCTGGCACCGGATCTTCGCCCACCCGGACGTCATGGAGTTCCACGGCGGCAGGCCGGCGGAGCTGTCCGTCTACGAGGAGCTCACCGCCCGCCAGCGCCGGCACGACGCCCAGCTGGGGTTCTGCCTGTGGACGGTGCTGGACGAGTCGGAGCGGGTTCTGGGCTTCACCGGCGCCCAGCCGTGGCCCCGGGACTGGGGGCCGGTCGGCGAGATCGAGATCGGCTGGCGGCTCGGGCGGGAACACTGGGGCCAGGGGTACGTCACGGCCGCCGCCCGGATGACGCTGGAGCGGGTGCGGGAGGCCGGGGTACCCGGCGTCGTGGCCGTCGTCAACGCGCGCAACGCCCGCTCCATAGAGGTCACCCGGCGGCTCGGGATGCGGCCGGCCGAGCGGTTCACGTCGCCGGACTCCGGGCAGGAGGCGCACTGCTACCGGCTGGACCTGGCCTCCGCCACGCCCTCGACGCCGGCCGCGGCCTCGGCATCCCCGGTCCTCTCGCCGTCCTTGGCCCCCGCGCCGTCGCCCGTCCTCTCGCCGCCCCCCGTCCTCTCACCGTCCCCGGCCCCTTCGCCGTCCCCGGCCCCCTCCGCCGGGGCGGGCGCCGGATCCTCCGGTGACGCCGTGTAATCGACTGTCACAGAAAGACACTTGGCGCTTCCGGGCGGCACCCCGGGCGGATACCCTGCCAGTACCGCTGGGGGTGACATCCGTGCTCATACCGCCCACAACACCCGAGGTGCGCGTGCCGCGCCTGATCGGTCTGATGGCCCTGGACGCGCGCGAGTCGGCCCAGGCCCACGGGGTTCTCCTGGCCGCCGCGGACCGGCCCGACGTCGGGCGCGCCGTGGTCGAGCACGTCGTACGGCAGTACCCGCCGCCGGGGGCCGAGGTGCCGCGCGGCGCCGTCGTCACCGTCTGGTTCGACTTCGGTGAAGGGGAGGGCGGCGGCGGGGCGGGCGTACGCGAGCCGCGGGTGCCGAGGCCGGGCGGCGGCGGACTCCAGCGCGAGCTGGACCGGCCCGGGGACACCTGCGAGACGATCGCCGGCTGACCGGACCGGCACCGGAGTCCTGAACCGGCGGCGGACGGACCGGCTCAGCTCTCCTTGAAGCCCCGATGCAGGGCCACCACGCCCCCGCTGAGGTTGCGCCACGCGACCTTCGACCAGCCCGCCTTGCGCAGCCGCTCGGCGAGGGCCGGCTGGTCGGGCCAGGCGCGGATGGACTCGGCGAGATAGACGTAGGCGTCCGGGTTCGACGACACGGCGCGCGCCACCGGCGGCAGGGCGCGCATCAGGTACTCGGTGTAGACGGTGCGGAAGGGCTCCCAGGTCGGGTGCGAGAACTCGCAGATCACCACGCGTCCGCCGGGCCGCGTCACCCGGTGCATCTCACGCAGGGCCGCGTCGAAGTCCTGCACGTTGCGCAGCCCGAAGGAGATGGTCACGGCGTCGAAGGTGTCGTCCCTGAACGGCAGCCGGGTCGCGTCGCCGGCCGTGAACGGCAGCCAGGTGTGCCTGCGCTTGCCGACCTGGAGCATGCCGAGCGAGAAGTCGCAGGGGACGACGTACGCGCCGGTCCGCGCGAACGGCAGGGAGGAGGTCGCGGTGCCGGCGGCCAGGTCGAGGACCTTCTGCGCGGGGCGGGCGTCGACGGCTCTCGCCACCTCCTTGCGCCAGCGCCGGTCCTGTCCCAGGGACAGCACGTCGTTGGTCAGGTCGTACCGTTCCGCCACGTTGTCGAACATCGAGGCGACTTCGTGCGGCTGCTTGTCCAGGGATGCGCGGGTCACCGGTTCATTGTGGCAGTACGGCCCCACCGGAGCGGGTTCCGCCCCCGGACAGCGCGCCTAGCGTCGCCGGTGCACCAGCCGGCCGCCCAGCACCGTCGCCACACAGCACCCGGCGCCGCGCTCCAGCAGCGCCGCCTCGTCGGGCGCGTCGAAGACGGCGAAGCCGAAGAGGACGCCGGCGTGCGGGCTCAGCGGCGTGAGCACCGCCTCCGCCAGTCGCGACCGCCCGGCCAGCGGGTCCAGAGCCGGCGGCCCCGGCGGCACCTCCAGGCGCTCCTCGGCCCTCAACCCCGCCCGGTGCACGGCGTCCAGCACGGCGGGCCGCCACAGGGCGCCCGCCACCGCCACGGTCCCGTGGGCCAGCATCCGCTGCACCCCGCGCCGCGCGCTCGCACCCCAGCGGGCGTCGGTCATGGGCAGGGCGGCCAGCGCCGCGCCGGAGATCGGCTCGGTGCCCAGTTCGCCGGCCTCACGCGGGTCGGGGTGGTAGGCCCCCTCCAGCAGTTCGGGACCGTACGGATTGACCAGCCCCGGCGCGATCAGGCCCGGCCAGCGGCGCACCCGGGCGTCCGGATGCGCCCGCGCCAACTCCTCGTACGGCCCCACGGTCCCGCTGCCCCGCCCCGCGACCAGGACGGCGCCGCCGGGCAGCGCCGAGCCCTGCCGGTCGCCGAAGAGCAGCAGACCGGCGGTGTGGATCGTCGGCAACGGGGGCTCAGTTGGAGGCGAGCAGCTTCAGCTCCGGGTGAGCCGTGCCGCCGTCGATCGCCGTCGAGGAGATGTGGGAGACGACGCGGTCGTCGACCGGGTCGTTCGCCGGGTCGTCGTGCACGACCAGGTGCTCGTACGTCGTCGCGCGCTGGGCCGGGACGCGCCCCGCCCTGCGGATGAGGTCGATGATCTCCAGCCGGTTGGAGCGGTGCTTGGCGCCGGCGGAGGAGACGACGTTCTCCTCCAGCATGATCGAGCCGAGGTCGTCCGCGCCGTAGTGCAGCGACAGCTGGCCGATCTCCTTGCCCGTGGTCAGCCAGGAGCCCTGGATGTGGGCCACGTTGTCGAGGAAGAGGCGGGCGACGGCGATCATCCGCAGGTACTCGAAGATCGTGGCCTGGGTGCGGCCCTTCAGATGGTTGTTCTCGGGCTGGTAGGTGTACGGGATGAAGGCGCGGAAGCCGCCGGTGCGGTCCTGGACGTCCCGGATCATCCGCAGGTGCTCGATGCGCTCGGCGTTGGTCTCACCGGTGCCCATCAGCATGGTGGAGGTGGACTCCACGCCCAGCCGGTGCGCCGTCTCCATGATCTCCAGCCAGCGCTCGCCGGACTCCTTCAGCGGCGCGATCGCCTTGCGCGGCCGCTCGGGCAGCAGCTCGGCGCCGGCGCCCGCGAACGAGTCGAGCCCGGCCACGTGGATGCGCTGGATCGCCTCCTCCACGCTCACCCCGGAGATCCGCGCCATGTGCTCGATCTCGCTCGCCCCCAGGCTGTGGATGACGAGCTGCGGGAACTCCTTCTTGATGGCGGAGAAGTGGTGCTCGTAGTACTCCACGCCGTAGTCCGGGTGGTGACCGCCCTGGAACATGATCTGCGTGCCGCCCAGCTCGACGGTCTCCGCGCACCGGCGCAGGATGTCGTCCAGGTCGCGCGTCCAGCCCTTGTCGCTCTTCGGCGGCGCGTAGAAGGCGCAGAACTTGCACGCCGTCACACACACGTTGGTGTAGTTGATGTTCCGCTCGATGATGTACGTCGCGATGTGCTCGGTCCCGGCGTACCTGCGGCGGCGTACGGCGTCGGCGGCGGCGCCCAGCGCGTGCAGGGGCGCGTCGCGGTACACGGCGAGCGCTTCCCCGGGGGTGATCCGTCCGCCCGCGGCGGCCCGTTCGAGGACGGCTGTGACGTCAATGGAGGTGAGGTCGGCCTTCTCGGTCACCGGCGTCCCCTTCGCAAGGTTCGTAAGGGTTGTGGACGGACCGGACCAGCCTACGCCAGCGCCGTCGGCGACCCCGCGTCAGGCCGCGTACGCCCCCGCCAGCAGCCCCGCCAGCGCTCCCGCGAGCAGGAACGGACCGAACGCGATCACCGTCCCGCGCCCCGCCCGGCGCGCCACGACGAGCACGCCCCCGTACAGCGCGCCGAACAGGAAGCCGGCGAAGGTGCCGAGCATCACCGTCCCCCAGCCGTACCAGCCGAGCACCGCGCCCACGCCCAGCGACAACTTCACGTCGCCGTAGGCCAGACCGGCCGGGTTGAGGAGGTGCAGCAGCAGATAGCCGCCGCCGAGGGCGAGCCCGCCGAGCAGTGCCGTGGTCCACCGCCCGGCGTGCTCCGGCAGCGTCGCGGCCACACCGAGCAGGGCCGGGGCGAGGACCGCCAGCGGCAGCGTCAGCGGGTCGGGCAGCCGCCGCACCCGCAGGTCCACCACCGCCAGCAGCACCCCCGCCGGGGCCAGCAGCAGCCAGACGAGCAGTTCGGGCCGGGTTCCCGTGGCGGCGGCCAGGGCGGCGCAGACCAGCGCGGTGACCGCGGCGACGAGAGGGCCGCCGCCCGTCAGGCCGGTGCCGCAGGGGTCGCAGCGGGCCCGGCCGAGCCACCCGCGCACCGGGTGTCCGGCCGGGCAGGCGGACCGCCAGCCGGCCCCCTCGTCCGCCTCCTCGGCCGGGACGGAGAACCGGTAGACGGCGCGCGGCAGCAGGGACCCCGCCGCCGCGCCCCACAGCGCGGCGGCCGCGTTCACCGTCGCCTCGCTCGGCGGACTGCTCAGCATGCGGGAGATCCTAGGGAGCGACACCGCCCGGCCACGAGGCCGCGAGGCCGATGCGGGGCCGCGGGGCGCCGAGGAGGGAGCCGTCCCGAGCCCCGCGGCGCGTGCCGCACCGGACAGGGCCGTGGGCGACGGGACCTGACAGGCCGTCCGCCGCGGTCGCCGGCGTCCTCGGCTGCCGCTACTCGACCCGTGCCATGCGGGCCACCGGGTTGCCCTCCGCCGCGCTGTCCGACGTGTACGTCAGGTCGTCGCCGGTCGGGGTGAGCCGGACGGTGTGCGGCTCGGGGTTGCAGCCCTTGTGGTTGTCCGGGGCGCCGACCGACGTGGCGACGACCTCCTTCCCGGTCACCTGCTTCAGGGTCAGCAGGTCCACGCAGACCGCGCCGATGATGTCGGTCTGGCGCAGTTCGCCGAGCTTCTGGCCCACCTCGGCCCGGTGCACGGTCAGCCGGAAGGTGCCCATGGGCAACGTGCCGCCGAGCCCGGCCGCCTGACCCTCCCAGGTGCCGACGTAGCGCGCGGGCAGGACGCCGGACCCCGCGCTCGGCTCCTGCTCCCCGCCCGATCCCGGGTCGGGTTGCTGGTCCGGATCCTGGCTCTGGCTCTGGCTGGGCACGGGCGACTTCGAGCCCGCCGAGACGTCCTTGGAGTCGTCCCCGCCCGGCAGCAGATCGAGGACGAACGCCGCGCCGATCGTCACCGCGGCGAACGCGCCGGCGACCGCCAGCGCGACGGTGCAGCTCAGCCGCCGCCCCCGTCCGCCGTCACCGGGCGCGGCGCTCGCGGCGACACTGACCGACAGCTTGCCGGGCCGCCCCGGGGAGGACGCCGTCGGCGCGTCCCGCGGGGCGGGTACGGCACCGGGTACGACGGTCGGGCCGCCCCCCGACGCCGGCCCCCGGCCCCGCGAGGCACCCGAGCCCGGCTCCGCACCTCCGTGGGCCGACGCCGGCCCAGGAGCCCCATGCGTCGGCGCCGGCCCAGCACCCTCGTGCGTCGGCGCCGGCATCACCGGCGGCGGCCCGAACTGCCCCGCGCCGCCCGGCCGCACCGAGGAGCCCCCCGCTCCGTCGGCGCCGCGCTCGACGACCACCCCGCTGAACCCGACCACCCCGGAACCTCCGAAGCCGCCCGAACCACCGAAGCCGCCAGGACCGCCGGAACCGCCCGAACCGCCGGCCCCGCCGGCCCCACCGGAGCTCCCAGAACCCCCGGAGCCCCCGGAGCCCCCGGAAGCACCCCCCGCCGTCCCCTCCAGATTGAGCAGTTCCACAGCCGTCCGCCCCAGCCGCTCCACCAGCGGCCCCGGCAGCCAGCCCGCCGACACCAGGCGTGCGGCACCCTCGGGTGCGAGCCGCAGGGCCACCTCGTCCGGGGCCGGCCGGGCGGCCGGGTCCTTGGCCAGGCAGCCGCGCACGACCTCCCGCAGCGGCCCCTCCCCCAGCCCGGCCCCCAGCTCGGGCTCCTCGTGGACGACCTTGTACAGCAGCGCGGCCGAGGTGTCCCCGCGGAACGGCGGCTCACCGGTGGCGGCGTACGCGAGCACCGCCCCCAGCGAGAAGACGTCGGCGGCGCCGGTGACGCCCTTGCCGAGGATCTGCTCGGGGGCCATGTAGCCGGGCGAGCCGACCGAGACGCCCGTCGAGGTGAGCGAGGCGGTGCCCTCCATGGCCCGCGCGATACCGAAGTCGATCAGCAGCGGGCCGTCGACGGTCAGCAGGACGTTGGACGGCTTGACGTCCCGGTGCACCAGGCCGAGCCCGTGGACCGCGGCCAGCGCCTCGGCGAGGCCCGCTCCCAGCACCCGTACCGTGTGGCCGGGCAGCGCCCCGCCCTGGGTGGCGACAGCCGCCGCGAGGGAGGGCCCGGCCGCGTACGCCGTGGCGACCCAGGGGACTGGTGCCTCCGGGTCCGCGTCCAGCACCGGCGCCGTCCACGCGCCGCCCACCCGGCGGGCCGCCTCCACCTCACGGCGGAACCGGGCCCGGAACTCCTCGTCGAGCGCGAAGTGCGGATGGACGATCTTCACCGCGACCGTGCGGCCGCCCGAGCTGCGTCCGAGGTAGACGCGCCCCATCCCGCCGGCGCCGAGCCGTCCGAGCAGCCGGTAGGGCCCCACTACCGTGGGTTCGTCCGCTCCGAGCGGCTGCATGGCGTGCCCTCCCCCGTCAACGCTCCGGTGGCGCCTCGACCGCGCCTTCCGGCATCCGCGCGCCCCTCATGTCTGAGAGGCAGGTTACGGCCGGAGCAGTTCCACGTTCACGTCCGCGGGGAAGCCGGTCGTCGGGCCGACGCGGCGGGCGAACTCCGCCACCGCCGCGAGCTGCGGCTCGCCGAACCGGAAGTCGAGGGTCGTGAAGTACCGCTCCAGGACCGACTCGTCGAACACCTCCCAGCGGGCCGCCTGCTCGGCGACCTTGCCGACCTCCTGCAGGGAGAGGTTGCGGGAGGCGAGGAACGCCTCGTGGACCTTGCGGGTGATGACCGGCTCGCGCTCCAGGTAGTCCCGGCGCGCCGCCCACACCGCGAAGACGAACGGCAGTCCCGTCCACTCCTTCCACAGCTGCCCGAGGTCGTGCACGTCCAGCCCGAGGCGCGGGCCGTCGTGCAGGTTGGCGCGCAGCGCGGCGTCCCCGATGAGTACGGCGGCCTCGGCCTCCTGCATCATCAGGCTGAGGTCGGGCGGGCAGGTGTAGTAGTCCGGCCGCACGTGGAAGCGTTCGGCCAGCAGCAGTTGAGCGAGACGGACCGAGGTGCGGGAGGTCGAGCCGAGGGCGACGCGGGCGCCGTCCAGCCGCTCCAGCGGCACCTGGGAGACGATCACGCAGCTCATCACCGGACCGTCGCAGCCGACGGCGATGTCCGGGAAGGCGACCAGCTCGTCCGCGTGGCGCAGGAACTCCACCAGGGTCACCGGCGCGACGTCGAGCTCTCCGCGCACCAGCAGCTCGCTGAGCTTCTCCGGGGTGTCCTTGGTCAGCTGGAAGTCGAGGAGGGTGCCGGTTCTCGCGAGCCCCCAGTAAAGGGGCAGGCAGTTCAGGAACTGGATGTGGCCGACGCGCGGCCGAGTGCGAGAATTGTCCACATCGCGAGACTAAACCCCTTCGGGTACGCTGCCGCCCCCGCCCCCTCCCCTCACCCGGCCGATCGTCCGGCACCCCTTTGGTGACGTCCGGGTGACGGCCGGACGGCGCCCGGACGACCTTGTGACGGCCGTCCGGGTCAAGCACGCTCCGGACGTTCAAACATCCGAGTGAAGTGATCTTGACCTCTATTGCTTTCGGCTGGCCACATGCTAGGCTCGCCGCAAGTTGCAGTTTGGTTTCCCTTGCAGTACAGAGCCTGCGGAGCATGTAACCGCGGGCTCTCGTCGTTTTCAGACATATGCAGTTGTGCGGCACCGTTTCACACTTGCAGGTTCTGGAGCAGGGCAAACCCTTTGTGAGCCCAAGGAGGGCTTATGGCTACCGGAACCGTGAAGTGGTTCAACGCCGAAAAGGGCTTTGGCTTCATCGCCCAGGAGGGCGGCGGCCCCGACGTCTTCGTCCACTACTCCGCGATCAACGCAACGGGTTTCCGTTCCCTCGAAGAGAACCAGCAGGTGAGCTTCGACGTCACCCAGGGCCCGAAGGGCCCGCAGGCGGAGAACGTCACCCCGGTCTGATCGCCGCCGACGGCATCGTGATCGCAGTCTGAGAGCAGTACCCAAGGAGCCCCGCGCCGCAAGGCGACGGGGCTCCTGCCTTTGCCGCACGAGACCGTCCCGGCACGTCGAACCGGCCCGGCGCGTTGTCGGTGGCGGCCGTTAGGGTCGCCGGGCATGACCGCTCCCGACTTCCTCACCGCGACCCGCGCCTTCTACGACGCCGTCGCCGACGACTACGCCGACCGCTTCCGCGACCTGTACGCGCGCCTGCCCGTGGACCTGGCGATGCAGTCGCTGTTCGCGCAGCTGGTCGGCGCCGGCGGGAAGGTGGCCGACCTCGGCTGCGGGCCGGGCTGGGTCACCGCCCGTCTGCACGCGCTGGGCCTGGACGTGTTCGGGCTGGACCTGTCGGCGGGGATGCTCGCCGTGGCCCGCCGAGAGCACCCGGGGCTGCGGTTCGAGCAGGGCTCGATGCAGGAGCTGGACCTGCCCGGCGGCTCGCTGGACGGAGTGGTGTCCTGGTACTCCTCGATCCACACGCCGCTTTCCGGGCTTCCGGCGCTCTTCGCGGGCTTCCACCGCGTCCTCGCCCCCGGCGGTCACCTGCTCATCGCCTTCCAGGTCGGCGACCGGCCGCGCCGCCACGACCGGCCCTGGGGCCACCCCGTCGCCCTGGACTTCGAGCGCCGCCGCCCCGAGACGATCGCCGGGCTGCTCATGCGGGCCGGCTTCGCCCTCCACTCCCGGACCGTCCGCGAACCGGACCCGGAGCTGGGCGAACAGGTGCCCCAGGCGTACCTGATCGCCCGCAGGGCGTGAGGGCCCGGCAGTCGGACCGGTGTCGTCGGCGGGTCGGCACCCGCTCCCCGATCCGCGCCGGCGCGGTGGGAGCGGGTTGCCGCCCTGGGCCCGAGGAGATCTTCACGCAGGCGTCGGGGGGCAGTCAATCCTAAGGATTGGTCGCAACCTCCAAGTGTTAGCTTGGGGATCATGACTCTGGACGACCTCCGTGTGTTCGTGGCCGTGTGCCGGGCGGGAAGCCTGAGCGCCGTGGCCCGGGAGCTGGGCTGTACGCAGTCGGCGGTCAGTCAGCACGTGCGGCGGCTGGAGCGGGAGACGGGTGTCGCCCTGCTGGAACGCCGGCCGAGGGGTGTCGCGCCCACCGGGGCCGGCCGGGTGCTGGAGGCCGCCGCGGCGGAGGGCATCGCCGGACTCGACGACGCCGTACGGCAGTTGCGGGACCTGGTGGACGGCACGAGCGGGTACGTCCGGGTGGCGACCGGGGCGACGACCGTGCGGCACTTCATGTCGGACGCGCTGGTCGCGTACCGGCGCCGCCATCCGAAGGTCAGCCTGGAGTTCCGGACGGTCAGCTCGGGCCGAGGCAGCTTCGACGCACTGGCCGACGGCACGCTGGACCTGGCGTGGGTCACGCTCGGGCCGCCGGTGCGGGGGATCGAGCAGCGGGCGGTGGTGGAGCTGCCCTGGGTGCTCGCGGTCCGGGCGGACGACCCCCTCGCGGCCCGGACCGAGGTGGACCCCGGGGAGCTGGCCGGCGTCCGGCTGATCCGCCTCCCGCCGAACTCCGCCTCGGCCGCCCACCTGGAGTCCGCGTGCGCGGAGTCGGGCGTCCGGCTGTCCCACGACACGAGCGTCGCCGACTGGGACACGGCTCTGCTGCTGGCCGAGCTGGGCGTGGGCAGGGCGGTGGTGCCGGCGCTCTCCCGGCTGCCCGCCCCCGGCACCGGCGACCTGCGTCTCGTGCCCGTCCGCGGACTGCGTCCCCTGCCCGTCGGCTGGGCGGTCCGCCGCTGGGACGCCCTGAGCCCGCCGGCCCGGGCCTTCGCGGACACGGTCGCCCGGTGGCGGCGCGGGGAGGGTCAGGCGGACGGGGCGGGTCAGACGGACGGGGGGTAAAGGGATTCCACGGTGGCGGCGAAGTCCTGGAGGATCTGGGGCCGGCGGAGCTTCATCGAGGGGGTGAGATGGCCGGCCGACTCGGTGAAGTCGGCGGGCAGGACGGCGAAGCGGCGGATCGACTCGGGGCGGGAGACCAGCTTGTTGGCCTCGTCGACGGCACGCTGGAGGACCGCGTGCAGATCGGGGTCGTCGAGGAGCAGTTCCACGGGGACCGGGTGCTTGCCGTTCATCTGGCGCCAGTGCGTCAGGCCGTCGGGGTCGAGGGTGAGCAGGGCGGCGACGTAGGGGCGGCCGTCGCCGAGGACCATGGCCTGGGAGATCAGGGGGTGTGAGCGGAGCCAGTTCTCCAGGGGCGCCGGGGCCACGCTCTTGCCGCCCGCCGTGATGATCATCTCCTTCTTGCGGCCGGTGATGGTCAGATAACCCTCGTCGTCCAGTTCACCCAGGTCGCCGGTGGCCAGCCAGCCGTCGCGGGTGGCGGGGACGACTCCGCCGGCCGCCGGGTCCCAGTAGCCGCGCAGCACGTGGTCGCCGGCGAGGAGGATCTCGCCGTCCGCCGCGATGCGCACCCGGGTGCCGGGCAGGGGCCAGCCCACCGTTCCCAGGCGGGGTTTCAGCGGGGGCGTCACCGTGGCGGCACCGGTCGTCTCGGTCAGGCCGTACCCCTCGTAGATGTCGATGCCCGCGCCGGCGTAGAAGGCGGCGAGGCGCCGGCCGAGCGGGGAGCCGCCGCAGATGGCGTGGCGGACACGGCCGCCCATGGCGTTGCGGATACGGCGGTAGACCAGCGGGTCGTAGAAGGCGCGGGCGGTGCGCAGGGCGGCACCGGGTCCCGGTCCGGTGCCCGTCTTCCGGGCCTCCACCGCCTCGCCGTAGCGGCGCGCGACCGACGCCGCGCGGTCGAAGGAGGCCAGCCGGCCGCCGGACTCGGCTCGGGCACGGGCCGTGTTGAAGACCTTCTCCAGCATGTACGGGATGGTCAGCAGACACGTCGGCCGGAAGGCGGCGAGGTCCGGCAGCAGGTCCTCCGGTTTCAGGCTGGGGGCGTGGCCCAGCCGCACCCCGGCGCGGACGCAGGCGATGGCGACCATGCGGCCGAAGACGTGGGAGAGCGGGAGGAAGAGGAGGATCGAGATGTCGTCGCCCCGGGGGCCGTCCGACTTGAAGACCGGGTAGAGCAGTTCGATCGCGTTGTCGACCTCCGCGAAGAAGTTGCCGTGCGTGAGGGCGCAGCCCTTGGGGCGGCCGGTGGTGCCGGAGGTGTAGATGAGGGTGGCGAGGGTGTCGGGGCCGAGGACTCCGCGGCGAACCGTCACCTCTCCGTCGGTCACCCGGGCGGCGCCCAGTTCCGCCAGGCGCTCCACGTGGCCCTTCTCCATCACCCACACGTGCCGCAGGTCGGGCAGGCGGTCCTGTTCGGGGCCGAGGGCCGCCGCCTGGCCGGTCGTCTCGGTGACCAGGGCGACCGCGCCGGAGTCCTGGAGGATCCAGCGGGTCTGGAAGACGGAGGAGGTCGGGTAGACGGGGACGGTGACCAGGCCGGCCGCCCAGCCGGCGAAGTCGAGCAGGGTCCACTCGTAGGTGGTGCGCGCCATGACGGCGATGCGGTCGCCGGGTGCCAGGCCCTCCGCTATCAGTCCCTTGGCCACCGCCAGCACCTGGGCCGCGAAGTGCTCCGCCGTCACGTCGGTCCAGGTGCCGTCGGGCCACCTGCGACCGAGGACGACGGCGTCCGGTGCGGCGGAGGCGTTCTCGAAGGGCAGGTCGGCGAGCGATCCGTGGGTGACCGGGTGCACGAGCGGCGGGACGGCCGCCTCGCGCACGACGCCGTCCAGTCGCCGGGTCTCGGGGACCGTCGGGGCGGGAGCGCCGACGGCGGCGGGGTGTGCGGTGGACACGGGCGGCTCCCTGGGCGTGCAGCGGCGTGCCGCCGCAAGAACTGCTTGCTGCATACGTACGTGCCTCGCGCTGCGAGGTTTCACCACCGGCGCCCCGAAGAGGGTGTTACCGGCGGTTAGTAGGGGATCGTACGACCCTGAGCTGTGGGGTTTGTGAGCGTTCGGGGAGGGTCCGGAGCCAGGGCTGTGCAATCTTGGCGGTTACGTGAGCGACCCTCAGGTCACCGGGACCCGCCCCCCGCCCCATCGGCTTACCTTCGGTAACATTACTCTGGAGTAAGCACTCCTGAGTAAGCACTCCTGAGTAAGCACTCCCGGGTGAACAACCGAGTGGGGAGACGACCATGCCCGTCCGCGTGTGCGGCCAGAGCCTGCTGGGAGCGTGACCCGGATGCCGACGCTCACCCGGCCGCCCGCCCTCGCCCCGCTGTTCGCCCGGGGGGCGCTGCTCTCCCCCGCCAAACGGCCCCGCCCGGACGCCGGCTTCCCGCGCGAGCCGCTGGTGCTGACCGGAGCGCGGATCGACCTCGCCCGGCTGACGGCGTACGAGACGGTGTGCGGCTTCGCCGCCGGCGCGGACGCGCTGCCGGTCACCTATCCGCACGTCCTCGGCTTCCCGCTGGCCATGCGGCTGATGAGCGGCCGCGACTTCCCGCTACCGCTGCTCGGGCTGGTGCACACCTCGATCGGCATCACCCGGCACGCCGAGCTGACGACGACGGGCACCTACGAGATCGCCGTCCGCGTGGCGGGGCTGGCGCCGCACCGACGCGGCACCGAGGCCGCCGTGACGACCGAGGTGCGGGACGCGGGCGGACAGCTGGTCTGGGAGTCCCGGAGCACCTATCTGGCCCGGCACCGCACGGACCACGCTCGGCAACCCCGGCCGGAGCCGGAGGCCCCGCTGCCCGCGCTCGGCGAGTGGCACCTCGCCGGGGACGCCGGGCGGCGCTACGGCGCCGCCTCCGGCGACCGCAACCCCATCCACCTGCATCCCCTCACCGCCCGCCCCTTCGGCTTCCCGCGGGCCGTCGCGCACGGCATGTGGACGGCCGCCCGCTGCCTCGCCGCGCACGGCACCCCGACGGCGGTCCGCGTCGACGCCGAGTTCCGGGCGCCGGTCCTGCTGCCGGGCACGGTGGTGTACGGGGCCGACGGCGCGGGACGGTTCGAGCTGCGCGGGCCGACGGGCCGCACCCACGTACGAGGACGGGTCACTCCGGGGTAGCCGGCGGGGACCAGGACCGGCCGTCCATCAGGTTGCCCAGGCCGGCCCAGGAGAAGTTCATCAGGGTCGCCGCCGCCTGCCGGGCCGTGACGCCCTCGGTGGCGTTGGCCCAGGTGGCCAGGGACTCGGCGGCGCCGACCAGGGCCTCGGCGAGCCCGGCGACCTCGCCCTCGGGCAGATCGGGGTCGCGGTGGGCGGCGCGGGCGGCGGCGAGGATCAGCTGGGTGACGAACGCGACGATCTCCGCCCGCATGGCGGCCACCTCGCCGGCGAACGGCTCGCCGTGGGTGCGCGCCTGGAGGTGCAGCACCGACCAGGCGTCCGGGTGGCGGGCGGTGTGCGCGAAGAACGCCCGCAGCCCGTCCCAGAGTTGGCGGTCGGCGGGGGTGTCGGTGCGGACCCCGGAGCGCACCGCGCCGACGAGGGCCGCCGCCTCCCGCCGGATGCAGGCGGTGAACAGGTCCTCCTTGGAGTTCAGGTACAGGTACACCAACGGCTTGGACACACCGGCCAGTTCGGCGATCTCGTCCATGGAGGCCGCCATGTACCCCCGTTGCCCGAAGGTCCGCACGGCGGCGTCCAGCATCTGCTGCTCACGGACGGCGCGCGGCATCCGCTTGGTCTTCACGGCACCCATGCCGTTCAGCCTACGGGCCGGGCGGGACTTCCCACCCGGCCCGGACGACCGCGATGGCCGACCCGCGCCCTATTCCCCGGCGCCCTCGTAGGCCCCGTGACCGTCCTGGCGCGCGATGCCGTCGACGGCCGGCAGGGCCGTCAGCCGGGGCAGCAACTGGGCGGTGAGCAGCGTGGACAGGGCGGAGGTGTCGCCGCCCGTGCCGTCGGTGCGCACCACCACCGGCTGCGGGGCACGGCCCGCGAGCCGGGCACCCACCTCCAGGCGGCGACGGGCGAGTTCGTACTGCAGGACGGCCCGGTTGTCGCGGTACGCCTTGGCCAGGGCGCGCTGGGCGCGGGCCTCGTTCTCGGCGGCGATCAGGCCGCTGCGGCCGCGCGTCTCGATCTCGAACCGCACCCGCTGCGCGTTGGTCTCCTGCTGCTCCAGCAGCTGGGCGACCTCCTCGCGGGCCCGGTTCAGGGCCGCCTTGACCTCGACGATGCGGGCGTCGCGCACCTTCTTGGCGCGTTCGATGTCCATGCCGAGCTGGTCGATCCGGCGCTTGCGGATCAGGCCCCACTCCTGCTCGTACGCCTCGCGCTCCTTGGCGACCCGCTCCCGGGTGGCCAGGTGCTGCTGGTACTGCGTCGGCAGCTGGACGTCCGGGATGTTGCTGCCGGTGATCCGCACGCCGTAGCCGGACAGCTGGCGGTTGAGCAGCTCCTGCATGTCGGCGACGTCGGAGCCGCGCAGGTCGTAGGCGCGCTCGGTGCGCATCTTGCGGGCCCGCTGGCGGATGGCGTCCTGGACGGCGCTGGAGAGCACCAGGTCGAAGTTGCCGGCGCCGATGGTCCGCACGAACAGCACGGCGTCGGTGATGCGGAACTTCAGGAAGAACTCGATGGAGCGCAGGGGGACGTTCTCCTGCGTGGGACAGGCCATGACCGGCGCCGAGTACGGGATCTCGGTGGCCGTGTCGACCACGAAGTCGACCCGGGACCACGGGTGCCACAGGTAGTGGCGGCCGGCGTCCAGGGTGCGGGTCACGGCGCCGTAGCGGGTCAGCACGCCGTGGGTGCCCTGCTCGATCTCGACGATCGAGGAGCGCCACCACCACAGCCCGCCGATCAGCAGCAGCACCACGCCAACGACGTAGGAGAGAGCGGCCAGGGCGCCGTAGGCGAGGTCCCCGGCGGCCGAGTCGGAGTCCGCCTCGGCCAGCGACAGCATCACGCCCGACAGCAGCGCGTAGCCGCCGAGCCACAGCGGCAGCATCCACCACAGGCGGCGCCGGTGACGGGGGATGATGACCGGGATCAGGGTGTCGGCCTCGCCGCCGCGCAGCAGGCGCGCGATGTCGCTCCAGGGCGCGACGGCCTCGGAGATGACCGACCGGCGGTTCGTACGGGCGGTGCTCACTGGTCGGCCTCCTCGGAGACGTCGGTCGCTTCGGCTGTGTCCGTGCCCGTGCCTGTGCCCGTAGCTGTGCCTGTGCCCGTGGCCGTGCCTGGGACCGTGCCGGTGTCCGGCACCTGGGGCACGGTCGGCCGGTCGGCGGCCAGCAGCGCGCCGATCTCGTCCTCGCGTGCCGCGATCCGCTCGGAGACCTCCGCCAGCCGGGCCCGTACGGCGGCCATGTCCGCGTCGGTGAACAGTTCCGTGCCGCGTTCGCCGACCAGTTCGCGGGCCAGCTCCAGGAAGTCGATGCCGGCTCCGCCGGCACCGTCGGCCGCGCCGATCCGCACCAGGCGGGGCAGGTGGTCGGCGACCTCCTCCAGGGTGTCCAGGACCTGCTGTTGGTAGCGGTACTCCAGGATCTCCGGGGCCTCGGCCGCGGTGACCGCGCGGATGTCGAGGGCCTGCGCCTCCAGCAGGGCGGCGTTGGCCTTGGCCTCCGACTCGGCCTGCACATAGCGCTGGCGGGCGAGCGCGTGGGCGCGGTTGGTCTCGCGCTCCACGGCGGTGTCCATCTGCGCCTGGTACTGGGCGATGTCGGCCTGGATCGCGGACAGCGTCTCCTGGCTGGACGCGAGTTCGCGGGTGAGGTCGCCCTCGTCCTGCTCCTTGCGCAGCTGCAGCGCGTACTCGTGGGTGTACGCCTCCTTGGCGACGCGCACCATCTCGGGCGCCGCGAGGTCCATGCGGTAGCGCTGGTCGGAGGGTTCGGCGTGGGTGATGTTGGCGTTGGTCAGCTCGACGGCCGGGCGGAACTGCTGGTTGAGCTGCTCCAGCAGCCGGCCGGTGTCCTCGCCGACCATGTCGTAGATGCCGGCCGCCTCCTGCTCGTAGATCAGGCTGCGGATGGTCTCGCTGACGGCGTTGCTGAGCTTCTCCTCGAAGCCGCGCACCGCGCCCAGCGTGTACACGAACTCGGTCGGGTCGCTGATCCGGAACTGGATGAACAGGTCGATCGACGCCTTCACGCCGCCCTTGGTCGGGGCCTCCCGCACCGGCGCGTTGAACGGGTACTCACGGGTGGTGTTGACGATGTACGACACCCGCTTCCACGGGCTCAGCAGCACCACGCGGCCCGGGCCGACGACCTTCTCCAGCTTGCCGAACCGGGTGATCATCGCCTGGGAGCCCTCCGGCACCATCACCATGCCCTGCCGCCACCACACGAAGGCGACCGCGAGCGCGGCGATGATCCAGTAGTGCACCCCGAACAGGGGGTTGGTGAGGACGCCGTCACCGGCCGCGCCCACCACGGACGCGCCGATCGTGCCCAGCACCAGCAGCATCAGCACCGGCAGCATGGACAGCAGCGAGCGGCCCTTGGGGATCACCATCGGGCAGATGGCGTGCACGGACTCGCCGCCCTCGCGCACCTGCTCGCTGCGGCCGAGCGCCTCACCGGCCTCGTCCAGCGGGACGGTCTTCTGCGCCATGACGGTGGCTATGGAACCGCCCTGTTCCCGGGCGGCCGGGAAGTCGGCGGGATCGATGCCCTCTTCCTGCGTCCGGTGCGCCTCGCCGCCCTCGCCCGCGGCGTCCCGGGCGGCCCCGGTGCGCGTCCCCCGTCCGGTCTGGCGCAGCAGTTCGTCCTGCGCTGCCGTCCGCGGATCCGTGCCGGATGCGACGGCTTCGGCGACGCGCCGTAGGCTCTGCGCCCGCGTTCGTGCCACGGTTCCCCCTTGCTGTACGGATGCCGGTCCCACCGGCTTCGGTCGGCGTGGATTCGGTCATTCCACACCATGGATCCGGACAAGGGTAAGTGCCGGGTCTGGACAGTTACCGGCAGGTATCACTGCCGGGACACGGCAGCGACCGCAGGGGGCGGTGTCCTAGGAGGTCTGCCCCTGGGTGCGCGCCGCGTCGTCGGCCAGGTCCTCCTGGCTGCGGTTCGCCTCCAGGTTGGCCTTGACGGTGTCGACCTTGCGGACGATCTGCTCGGAGGCCCGGTCGCGCTCCCCGCGCAGCACCACGAAGCTGATGGGCGCGGAGATCACCAGCGACAGCAGCAGGACCCACATGCCGTTGGACTCGCCGAGACCGCGCGGCACGATCCCGGAGTAGACGAGACCCCAGACGACCACGAAGCAGCCCACGAAGATACCGAGGCGCATCAGTGTGTAGCGGAGCATCTCTATCCACTCTTCCGTCGTCAACGGTCGGAACATCCCGAGAAAGGGGGCACTGTCCAGTGAAGCACGACCGGGGCCCGATCTTGGCAGGGGGTGGGTCAGGTCAGCGGCAGCAGCATCATCACGTCGTCGCGGTACTCGCCCGGCCCGAGCCGGATGGCGTCCGGCACCCGGCCGACCTCCTTGTAACCGCAGGCGCCGTAGAACCGCTCCAGACCGAGCCCGCCCCGGCAGGTCAGCCGGATCGCCTCGATGCCGTCGAACGCGCGGGCCGCGTCCTCGGCGGCGGCCAGCAGGTCCCGCCCGTACCCCCGGCCCTGGTGGCGGGGGTGCACCATCACCGTGTACAGCCACACCCAGTGGGTCATCAGCCGGTGGGTGTTGAAGGTGAAGAAGCCGGTGGCGGCGACCCGCCCGTCCGTGTCCCGCCCGACCAGAAGCCGCGCTCTCCCCTCCGCCATCGCCACGAGATGCTGCACCAGCGCCGGCCGGATCGCCTCCCGGGTCACCGGGGGCACGAAGCCGACGGCCCCGCCCGCGTCGGACACGTCCGCCCACAGGTCGAGGATGCCGTCACGCAGGTCGGGCGTGACCGCGGGGTCCAGAGTGAAGGTAAGGGACACTGGGCCATCGTACGCATTACGCCAGCCGGCGGGCCGCGACCCTCAGGTCGCCGACCAGCCCGTCGTAGGCCGCCCGGCGGTCGGCGTCCCGAGCCCGCAGCACGGACGAGGGGTGCACGGTCGGCACCAGCTTCTCCGGCCGCCCGTGGATCTCCTCCTCCAGCACCGTGCCACGCACCCGCCCCACCCGGAACGACGATCCGAGCAGCGCCTTGCCGGCGGTCGCGCCCAGCACCACGATCGACTCCGGCTCCTCCACGGCCGGCTCGGCGGCCAGCCAGGGCCCGCACGCCGTCATCTCGCGCAGGGTGGGCGCCCTGTGGATCCGGCGCTTGCCGGGCTCTGCCCGGGTGAACTTGAAGTGCTTCACCGCGTTGGTGACGTACGCCCGGGCCGGGTCGGCCCCGGCGTCCGACAGGGCCCGGTCCAGCAGCTTCCCGGCGGGGCCCACGAACGGCTCGCCCCGGCGGTCCTCCTGGTCTCCGGGCTGCTCCCCGACGAGCATCACGCGCGCACGCGCGTCCCCGGCGCCGAAGACGGTCTGCGTGGCGGGCCCGTACAGGGGGCAGCCCCGGCATCCGGCGGCGCTTCCCGCAGCGCGGCGAGCCCACCGCGCTCGGGGACGAAGGGCGCGGCGGTGTCGCGGTCCTCGGGGGCCTCGGTGGGCATACGGCCCGAGTACCCGCGCCGGAGGCGCGGGGAACCGCGCGAACAGCCCCCGCCCGCCCGCGCCGGACGGCGAACCGGTCAGACCCGCATCGGCTGCGGCGTCTCCCGGCGCGCCGGGTCCGGGCCCTCGTACTCCCGGATGATCTCGTAGCGCGTGTTGCGCTCCACCGGCCGGAAGCCCGCGTCGCGGATCAGCTCCAGCAGGTCCTCACGGGTCAGCTTGTTCGGCGTGCCGTAGTTGTCCGCGTCGTGGGTGATCTTGTACTCGACGACCGAGCCGTCCATGTCGTCGGCGCCGTGCTGCAGTGCCAGCTGGGCGGTCTGGACGCCGTGCATCACCCAGAACACCTTGACGTGCGGGACGTTGTCGAACAACAGCCGGGACACCGCGAAGGTCTTCAGCGCCTCGGCGCCGGTCGCCATCCGGGTCCGCGCCTGGAGGCGGTTGCGGACCTTGCCGTCCTTCATGTCCACGAAGTCGTGCTGGTAGCGCAGCGGGATGAAGACCTGGAAGCCGCCGGTCTCGTCCTGGAGCTCCCGCAGGCGCAGCACGTGGTCCACGCGGTGACGGGGCTCCTCGATGTGCCCGTACAGCATGGTGGACGGGGTCTTCAGCCCCTTCTCGTGCGCCAGCCGGTGGATCCGGGACCAGTCCTCCCAGTGGGTGCGGTGGTCGACGATGTGCTGCCGGACCTCCCAGTCGAAGATCTCGGCGCCGCCGCCGGTCAGCGACTCCAGACCGGCGTCGATCAGCTCGTCGAGGATCTCGCTCGCGCTCAGCCCGGAGATCGTCTCGAAGTGGTGGATCTCCGTCGCCGTGAACGCCTTCAGCGACACGTCCGGCAGGGCCGCCTTCAGTTCCCGCAGGGACCTCGGGTAGTACCGCCACGGCAGGTTCGGGTGCAGGCCGTTGACGATGTGCAGCTCGGTCAGGTTCTCCGACTCCATCGCCTTGGCCAGCCTGACGGCCTCCTCGATGCGCATCGTGTACGCGTCCTTCTCCCCCGGCTTGCGCTGGAAGGAGCAGTACGCGCAGGACGCCGTGCACACGTTCGTCATGTTCAGGTGGCGGTTGACGTTGAAGTGCACGACGTCGCCGTTCTTGCGGGTGCGCACCTCGTGGGCCAGGCCGCCCAGCCACGCCAGATCGTCCGACTCGTACAGCGCGATGCCGTCCTCGCGGGTCAGCCGCTCACCGGAGCGGACCTTCTCCTCCAGCTCGCGCTTGAGCCCGACGTCCATGCCGATACCTCTTTCTGAGACACACTGCTGAAAACGACCGTACGCCCGCGGGGTCAGACCTCGTCGGGCAGCTCCCCGACCCGGTTCTCCCACTTGGTGCTGAGCACGATCGTGGTACGGGTGCGGGAGACGCCCTTGGTGCCCGACAGCCGCCGGATGATCTTCTCCAGGCCGTCCACGTCGGCCGCGCGCACCTTGAGCATGTACGAGTCGTCGCCCGCGATGAACCAGCAGTCCTCGATCTCGGAGAGGTCCTTCAGACGCAGGGCCACGTCCTCGTGGTCGGTGGCGTCGGACAGCGAGATGCCGATGAGCGCGGTGACCCCGAGGCCGAGCGAGGCGGCGTCCACGGTGGCCCGGTAGCCGGTGATCACACCGGCCGCCTCCAGCCGGTTGATGCGGTCGGTGACGCTGGGCCCCGACAGGCCGACAAGGCGTCCCAGCTCCGCGTACGAGGCCCGGCCGTTCTCCCTCAGGGCCTGGATGAGCTGCCTGTCCACGGCGTCCATGCGATTCGAAGCCTTCCGCTGAAAGTTCCTGAAGTCCTGAAGTCCTGAAGTGGGGCGGAGTGCCGCCGGCCGCCCCCGGCGTCTAGTCGCCCACGGCGTCCCCGGTGCCGCCGCCCAGCTCGCCCCTCCACCGCCGGTACAGATCGTGCTCGACGCCCGCCGCGTCGAGGACCCGCCCCGCGACGAAGTCGACCAGGTCCTGCAGGTGGGTCGCACCCGCGTAGAAACCGGGCGAGGTGGGCACGACCCGCGCGCCCGCGTCGTCCAGGGTGACCAGGTGGCGCAGGGTCTGGCCGGTCAGCGGCGTCTCCCGCACGGCGACGACCAAGGGCCGCCGCTCCTTGAGCGTGACGCTCGCCGCGCGCTGCAGCAGGTCCTTCGACAGTCCGAGGGCGACACCGGCGACACAGGCCGTCGAAGCCGGCACGATGATCATCCCGCGGGCCGCGTACGACCCCGAGGAGGGGCCCGCGGCCAGGTCGCCGGCGGTCCAGTAGCGCACCCGGGCGAGGTCGGTGTCGTAGACCCCCGGTTTGCCGTCGGCCCCCCGGGAGAGCCATTCGGCCAGGTCGTCGCGCCAGTGCGCGTCCCGGAAGGAGATCCCCGTCTCGTCGACGAGCGTGAGCCGCGAGGCCCGGCTGACCACCAGGTCCACGCTCTCCCCGGCCGCGAGCAGGGCACGCAGCACCGCGGCGGCATACGGCGTCCCGGACGCCCCGGAAACCCCCACGATCCAAGGCACGCGCTGCGATTCTCCTGCGTTCACGTCTTGAGCGTACCGGTGGAGCGGGAGCGGCTCAGGAGCGGCCGGGCGCCTCGGGGTCGACCGGCAGCCGGCCCGTGTCGACCGTGAGCTTGCCGAGCGGGGACTCCACGGTCAGCTCCGGCCCGTACGCGATGGTGTCCCGCCCCAGGTAGCCCTCGGCGCCGGGATTCCACATGGTCACGGCATGGCCCTTGAGCGGGTCGAGGATCAGGTAGTCGGCGATGCCCCGGGCGGCGTACCAGCGGGGCTTGACCTCGTAGTCGCGGCGGCCAATGGCGGCCTCCCTGGAATCCTGCACCCGATGGTAGGCCGCACCGTGTTCAGACGGTCAGACCACGGACCGACAGGTCGAGCAAGGCGCACACGAAAAGGGCAATGCCGATGAACCCGTTGACGCTGAAGAACGCCCGGTTCACCCGGGACAGGTCGTGCGGACGGACGATGGAGTGCTCGTACACGAACGCGCCGGCCACGATCGCCAGGCCCAGCCAGAGGAACGCGCCGGCGTCCGTGACCAGCGCGTACCAGACGAACAGCGCCGTGGTGATCGTGTGGCACACCCGGGCGCCCCACACGGCCGCCGGGACCCCGAAGCGGGCCGGCACCGACATGACGCCGATCTCCCGGTCGGTCTCGACGTCCTGGCAGGCGTAGATCAGGTCGAAGCCGCCGATCCAGACGCCCACCGCGAGCCCCAGGACCACGGCCTCCCAGGACCACGTCCCGGTGATCGCGAGCCAGCCGCCGACGGGACCCATCGCCTGCGCGAACCCGAGGATGGCCTGCGGGAAGTTCGTGAACCGCTTGCCGTACGGGTAGACCACCATCGGGACCACCGCGACCGGCGCCAGCGCCAGGCAGAGCGGGTTCAGCAGCGCCGCCGCGCCCAGGAAGACCACCAGGGCGATCAGCGCGCCCGTCCACGCGTGCCGCACCGACACCGCGCCGGTGACCAGCTCCCGCTGCGCCGTGCGCGGATTGCGGGCGTCGATCTCCCGGTCGATGATCCGGTTGACGGCCATCGCGAAGGTCCGCAGACCCACCATGCAGACGGTGACGAGCAGCAGCCGGCCCCAGTGGACGTTCCGGTCCAGCTCGAACATGGCGGTGAGCGCGGCGATGTAGGCGAAGGGCAGCGCGAAGACCGAGTGCTCGATCATCACCAGGCGCAGGAACGCCTTGGTGCGTCCCGGCTGCGGGACCGCCGCGGAAGCGCTGGTCACAGCCCGTACTCCTTCCAGCGGCGGTCCACCAGGGCCGCCGTACCGGGATCCGACTCCACCATGTCGGGCCAGCCGCCGTCACGGGTGTAGCCCTCCTCGGGCCACTTGCGCGTCGCGTCGATGCCCGCCTTGCCGCCCCAGAACTGCTGGTAGGAGGCGTGGTCGAGATGGTCGACGGGACCCTCGACCACGGTCAGGTCCCGGGCGTAGTCGGTGTTGCCGAGGGCCCGCCAGGCGACCTCGTGCAGGTCGTGGACGTCGCAGTCGGAGTCGACGACCACGATCAGCTTGGTCAGCGACATCATGTGCGCGCCCCAGACCGCGTGCATCACCTTCTGCGCGTGCTTGGGGTACTTCTTGTCGATCGAGACGATCGCGCAGTTGTGGAAGCCGCCCGCCTCCGGCAGGTGGTAGTCCACGATGTCCGGGACGATGATCTTCAGCAGGGGCAGGAAGAAACGCTCCGTCGCCCGGCCCAGCGGGCCGTCCTCCGTCGGCGGCCGGCCCACGACGATCGACTGCAGCAGCGGGCGGCGGCGCATCGTCACACAGTCGATCGTGAGAGCGGGGAACGGTTCCTGCGGAGTGTAGAAGCCGGTGTGGTCGCCGAAGGGGCCCTCCGGCAGCATCTCGCCGGGTTCCAGCCACCCCTCCAGCACGACCTCCGCCTGCGCCGGGACCTGAAGCGGCACGGTCCTGCAGTCGACCATCTCGATCCGCTTGCCCGCGACGAACCCGGCGAACAGGTACTCGTCGATGTCGCCGGGCAGGGGCGCGGTGGAGGCGTACGTCACGGCGGGCGGGCAGCCGAAGGCGATCGCGACCGGCAGCCGCTCGCCGCGCCGCGCGGCCACCTGGTAGTGGTTGCGGCTGTCCTTGTGGATCTGCCAGTGCATGCCGATGGTGCGCCGGTCGTGGCGCTGGAGGCGGTACAGCCCGAGGTTGCGGATCCCGGTCTCCGGGTCCTTGGTGTGGGTGAGCCCCAGGTTGAAGAAGGAGCCGCCGTCCTTCGGCCAGGTGAACAGCGCGGGCAGCCGGTCCAGGTCGACGTCGTCACCGTGCAGGACGACCTCCTGCACCGGCGCCTCCTTGACCTTCTTCGGCGGGACGTGGGCCATCGCCCCGAGCTTCCCGAACGCCTCGCGCACCCCGACGAACCCGTGCGGCAGCTCCGGCCGCAGCAGCCCGCCGATCCTCTCGGAGATCTCCGCGTACGACTTCAGGCCGAGCGCCTTCAGCAGGCGGCGGTCGGTGCCGAAGACGTTCATCGCGAGGGGCATCGCGGAGCCCTTGACGTTCTCGAAGAGCAGCGCCGGGCCGCCGGACTTCTGCACCCGGTCGACGATCTCCCCGACCTCCAGGTACGGGTCGACCTCCGCCTTGACGCGCTTGAGGTCGCCTTCACGTTCCAGTGCCCTGAGCAGGGAGCGAAGATCGTCGTAAGCCATGCGGTCCAGTATCCCCGAGCGGCTACCCTTGCCCTGTACCTGGGGGCCGTGCCCCCGGTCCCGACAATCGCTTCGCTGGAGAGGCTCATGCTCCGGGTGCTGATGTTTCTCGTGCCACTGGCGTTGAGCGTGTACGCGTTCATCGACTGCATCAGCACGAAGGACGAGGACGTCCGCCACATGCCCAAGCCGCTGTGGGCGATCCTCGTGCTGCTGTTCCCGCTGGTCGGGTCGATCTCCTGGCTGATCGCCGGCAAGCGGCGCAGCCCGGCCGCCGACGGCTGGACGGGCCTGCGCACCGCCGGCCAGGACCGCCCGCGCTGGGTGGCCCCGGACGACAACCCCGAGTTCCTGAAGTCCCTGGACGACGAGGACCGGGACAAGGACAAGGGCGACGGTTAGGGCGACGGCCGGTCAGGCTCTTTCGCGGGCCCGGGCCGGGCGGCGCTCCTTCGCGCGCCCGGCCCGGGCGGCGGCTCAGGGGGCCGCCGCGACGTTCTCGGCGTCGAAGCCCTCCTCGCCCGTCCAGGCCGCACCCGCGACGAGGTCGGCCGGCAGTATGACCAGCGCGACGGTCTCACCGCCGTCGGGCCGCAACTGCACGCGGACACCGCGCCGGGCGGCGAGGCGGCCGACCACGTACAGGCCCAGCCGCCCCGCCGGGTCGGCGGCCGACGGCGGGGTCCCCAGACGGTGGTTGAGGTCCGCGAAGTCCATGGCGGACAGGCCGAGCCCCCGGTCACGGATCTCGACCAGGACCCGGCCGTCGTGCAGCCGGGCGGTTTGCACCCGCACCGTGGTGTGCGGAGGTGAGAACACCGTGGCGTTCTCCAGCAGTTCCGCCAGCAGGTGCACGATGTCGGTCACGGCCCCGCCGACGACCTCGGCCGCCGCCGATCCGGCCAGTTCGATCCGCTCGTAGTCCTCGACCTCGGAGGCGGCGGCGCGCACCACGTCGACCAGCGGGACCGGACCGTCGAAGCGGCGGGCGGGCTCATGGCCGATCAGCGTCAGCAGGTTCTCGCTGTTGCGGCGCATCCGGATGGCGAGGTGGTCGAGGCGGAACAGCTTCTCCAGCTGGTCCGGGTCGGTCTCATGGGTCTGCAGGTCGGTGAGCAGGGTGAGCTGGGCGGTGAGGAGAGCCTGGTTGCGGCGGGCCAGGTCGGCGTGGACGGCGAGCAGGCCGAGCCGATGCCCGGCCTGCTCGCCGAGCAGCCTCACCGCCTCGCGCAGCAGCCGGTCGAAGGCGCGGGCGAGATCCCCGATCTCGTCCTTGGCGTGGACGCCGAACGGCCGCACGCTGAGTTCCACCTCGCCCGGATCGGACCCCGCCAGCTGGGCGGCCAGCCGGGGCAGCGCCTCGTCGGCGGCTTCGAGCGCCACGCTCCTCAGCCGCCGCAGCGCGGTGGACCGGCTGACCACCGCGGGCCGTATCCGCGCGACCCGGTGGTTGGCCTCCTCGATGATCTCCCTGGCCTGGGCCTCGGCCGCCTCGCGCCGCTCGGCGGCCTCCCGTTCGGCGGCCCGGCGCACCTGCTCGGCCTCCCGGCGGGCGTGGTCGAGGTCGGCGCGGTGCCGGTCGGCGGTGTCCGCCGCCCGCGCCTCGCGCAACCGTTCTTCGGCGACCAGCCGTTCCAGCCGCTCGCGTTCCGCGGCCTCCTCGGCGACGGCGAGTTCCGCCTCGAGTTCGGCGCAGCGGGCCCGGGCCGCGTCGCGTTCCCGTACGGCCTCGGCGAGTTCGGCCTCCAGTTCCTCGACGGTGGCCTGCAGGCGGTCGCAGCGCGCTTCCAGGTCGGCCTGCCTGCGGTGCGGATCGAGTGCGGCGCCCTGTTGCGGGCGCTCCTCGGCGCTCTCCGTCCCGATCTGCCGCAGGCGCTCGCGGAGTTCGTCCAGCTGCCGTCGGTGACCGGTCAGCTCGCCCTCCAGGTCGCGGATGCGCAGCTCGGCCTGTTCCCGTTCGAGAACGGCGTCCTCCAGGCGGTCGCCGGCCATCTGCTCGCGGTAGCGGGCGGGGTTGTCGCTGAGCAGGGCGTCACGGTGGCGCTGGTAGAGGTGGGCCTGTAACTCGGCGGTGACCTGGCGGCCGTTGCGGCGGCAGGCCGACTTCATCAGCACGTCGAGGAACTGCTTGTCGGGGATGCGGTCGCCCTTGAGGTAGCGGGAGACACTGGGCGCGCTGAAGTGGTGGGTGGCGGCGAAGGCGCGCAGGCTGAGGCCGGTCGCCTCGAACAGGCCGCGGAGCGCGAGAACCAGGTCCCGGGTCTCCGGGGAGAGATCGGACCGCGGATCCTGGAAGCCCTTGAGCCGCTCCACATCGCCGAACTCGTGCCGCTGGCCCACTGATCGCCCCGCCTCTCCGTCCGCTTCGCCCCCATAGGCTCCCATCACTTCGCGGCTCCTCCTTCCACTTCCGCGCCGCCGCCGGTCGTCCGTTCAGTCGATGAGGTGGTCGAAGAAGGGCACGGCGAGGCCGAAGCCGGCGGCTCCGGCGAGTACGGCCCGGGCGGTCTCCGCCCCGGCGAGGCCGGTCAGGACGCCCGCCGCGATCCCGCAGAGGATCGCGAGCAGGAAGATCAGGGCCGATCGCATGGTCAGCAACGGGTGGTGCACGGCAACTCCTGTGTTCCGTCGACGGCTCGGACCACAAGCGTGCGGCGGCCCCGGGGCGTTGCGGAACGGAAACACCACCGTTTCCGCAGGTGGAAACGGTGGTCTCGCCGCGGTGGCGGGATCGCGGACCTGCCGCGCCCGGGGGAGGCGGCCCTGCCTCACCCGACCGAATCTGACTCTCGATCTCCGCACCAGCACGTAAAGTGACCGATGTCACCGACAACTCGCTCAACACCAGGGGGACTTGTGGCATCCGTCGAACCACCGGGGCACTATGACGTGCCGCCTCCGCCGGCCACGCCGCCGGGCCCGCCGGGCGGCGGCATCGACCTGCGGATCAGCAAGCGGCTGCTGTGGGTCGGCGGCGCCTGCTACCCGCTGGCGAACGTGGCGCGCGTGCACACGCTCACCATCCATCCCCGGCGCAGGGAGGCCGTCGCCCGGTTCGTGCGCACCATGCTGATCATCGGCGCCGTCGCGATCGCCCTCAGCATCATCAGCGGCCTGACCGCCCTCGGGGACCGCAACACCGGCAGCGGGATGATGATCCTGGTGTGGCTGGGCGGCTTCGCCGCGACGATCTACGCCCTGGTGGAGATGATCCAGGTGCTGGGGTCCCCGTCGCTGTACGTCCTGGCCGTCGAGACGTCCGGCCCGTCTCAGGCGGTGGTGACCAGCACGGACCCGAACCACCTCAACCGGCTGGTGGACCAGATCGCCTACGCGATCGAGCACCCCGAGACCGAGTTCCAGGTGAAGGTCGAGACGATCAACGTCAGCCCGAGGAACTACTACTTCGGCGACAACGTCAACATGTACGGCGGCA
Source organism: Streptomyces sp. bgisy159 (assembly GCF_057707805.1). Taxonomy (NCBI): domain Bacteria; kingdom Bacillati; phylum Actinomycetota; class Actinomycetes; order Kitasatosporales; family Streptomycetaceae; genus Streptomyces; species Streptomyces sp. bgisy159. The sequence goes on from NZ_JBYIQX010000002.1 coordinate 375,906, forward strand.
GCGGCAACGTGGGGATGGCGAGCGCATGAGCGGCACCAACTACTACTACGGCGACAACGTGAACATGCACGGCGGCAGCGGCAACACCGGCATGATCAAGAACCAGGCACCGGCCCCCGCCGCGCCCGCCTCCCCGGAGCTGCAGGCCGCGGTCCAAGAACTCCTGGACCTGCTGAGCGAGTTGCGGCCGCGCATCCCGGCGGCCAGCGCCCAGGCCCTGGACGACTCCGTGCCGGGCATCACCGCCGACCCCGCCGCGCCGGCGCAGGAGCGGCACCGCGCGCTGCTGGCGGTCGCCGGCATCGCCGCCACGGTCGGCGCGGTCGGCCAGCCGATCGTCGAGGCGGTCAACCGGGTCCTGGAACTGCTGGGCTGACGGCGGGCGTTTCCGCACCGAGGGTTGCCTCGTTGGGCCGGATGCCACCCGATCGGGTGCCTGTCCCGCCGCCGAACGGAGCCGCCCGTGCGAATGACCGACATCCAGCGCTGCGAGGTGCGGCCGGGACGGCTCGTCGAGTTCGGGCTCAGCGACCGCACGGTGGCGGCCGCCCGGAGGCTGCCGGCCGACTCCAGGCCGCCCTCGTACCTGCAGGAATCGCATCTGCGCACCGCACGGTCGGTGCGTGAGAGCGGCCTCTTCGTCCCGACCTGGCTCGGCACGGCGTTCGACCTCCCGGGCCGGGTCGACCTCGACGCCCTGCACCGGGCGCTGCACGGCTGGACCCTGCGCCACGAGACCCTGCGCAGCGGTCTGGCCTGGACCGGTCCGGCCGGTGACGGGCTGCGCCGGTTCACCCTCGACGCCGACGCGGTGTCCCTGCGGCGCACGGACATCGGCGACTTCACCGACCCCGCGGCGCTGGTGCGCCACCTCCAGAGCCGCTTCGACGCGGGCGCCGGCGCTCTCACCTGGCCCAACTTCCTCTACGCGGCGGTGGTCCGGCCCGATTCCACCAGCGTCTACATGGCGTTCGACCACAGCAACGTCGACGCCTACTCCCTGCAGCGCATCCCCGCGGAGATCCACGAGCTGTACGCGGCGGACACCGCGGGCCGTACGGACGAGCGGGCGCCGGCCGGCAGCTACGTCGACTTCTGCGAGCTGGAGCGGACGGACGCGGACCTGATCGGCGACGGCCACGCGGCGGTGGCCCGCTGGCGGGACTTCATCCGCCGGTGCGACGGGAGGATGCCGAACTTCCCCGTCGACCTCGGTGTCGACCCCGACGGCCCGCTGCCCGCCCAGCGGCTGCTGCGCGAGCCCCTCGTCGACGCGGACACCGCCGCCGCGTTCGAGGCGTACTGCCGCCCGCACGGCGGCTCCCTGGTGGGCGTGCTGGCCGCCACCTGCCTGATCGTGCAGGAGCTGGGCGGCCCGCCGGTCTACCGCACCGTGGTGCCGTTCCACACCCGGGCCAAGTCCCGCTGGTCGGACTCCGTCGGCTGGTACGTCGGCGGCGCCCCGATCGAGGTGCCGCTCGCGCGGGCGACCGACTTCCCCGCCGCCCTCACCGCCGTCCGCGCCGAGCTGCGCAGCAGCCGGCCGCTGGCGCGGATGCCCATCGCCCGGGTGCTGCGGCTGCTGGGCACGGACTTCCGCCCCACCTCGCCCGACCTGTACTCGATCGTCTCCTACGTCGACGCCCGCGCCCTGCCCGGCGCCGACCGGTGGGCCGAGCTGAACGCCTACGGGCTGATCCGGGTGTCGTACGGCGACCAGGTGTGCGCGTGGGTCACCCGGCTGCCCGAGGGGCTGTGGTTCGCGAGCCGCTACCCGGACACCGAGATCGCGGACAAGAATCTCCGCCGGTACGCCGAAGGGCTCCGGGACATCGTCGTGTCCGTGGCCCGCCACTCGTGACAACGGCTCGGCCAATTTCGTAACCCAACGGACACCACGCACCCTAGTCCGAACCAACCACCCCTTCTTACCCTGGTGTTGGGCAGACTGACCGCTCCGGGGGGAGACGCGGTGGGCAGAGGATTGCACGGGCGGGGAGCACTGTTCGACGTCGAGCCGGCCGGCCTCGTGCCGCGGCTGGTCGGAATCCGCCCCCACGAACATCTCGGCGTCAAGGTCGACCACCCGCGTGAGCTGCCCGTCCTGGTGCTGGCCGGCGGGCGCGGGCTCGGCAAGAGCGCGGTGCTGACCGAGGTGTGGCAGGCGTACACCGAGCGCACCCGCAGGGGCGAGCAGCGCAAGCGGACGCCGGTCGCGCTGCTCGACTGCGAGGACGAGCAGTTCGCCGGGCCGCCGCACGAGGAGAGCCCGGAGTCCTGGTCGCCGGTGTGGCAGGCGCTGCTGGTGGCGGCCGAGCAGCTCACCGAGCCGGTGAAGGCGGCCGGGCAGCTCACCTTCCCGCGGCTGACGGCGGGCCTGGTGGCGGTCCGGGCGAGCGACTGGAGCGGCCGTACGGACTCGGAGCGGATCCGGCGCGAGCTGACCCGGATCCTGCTGCTGAACGAGCGCGGGTCCCGGTTCGCGCTCGCCGGCCGGTGGGCCGGCAAGGTCGCCGCGAAGGTGATCGCGGCGGCCAGCGGGCAGGGCGCCTTCGTGTCGGCGGCCGTCGAGGCGACGCTGGAGGCGCTGTCCGAGGGCGTCACCTCCCGCAAGGAGCAGCGGCCGTCCGCCTGGTACCGCGCCTACCCGAACGCGGGCGGCAACGCCAAGCGCGGACTGCTGTTGCTGGCCGGGAACTTCCGGGCCGGCGGCACCTCCCGCGAGCACGCGGAGCGCTGGCTGGTGCGGGCGCTGCTGGCCGACCTCACGGAGGCGTACTCGGGGCTGGGCTCGCACCTGCGGCGGCTGGGACGGCCGCTCGTGCTGCTGGACAACGCGCAGGGCGGGCCCGGGCCGGGGCTGCTGGACGCGGTGCTGCGGGACCGCGCCGAGGACGGCGCCGACCAGGTGGTGTTCATCGCCGCCGTCCGCGGCACGGACCACGCCCTGCTGCGGGGCGCGGTGCGGCGCGAACCCGCGGAGGTGGCCCGCACCACCGAGTGGGAGCCGGGCAGCACACCGGCCTCCCGGGCGCTGCTGGTGCCGCTGCCGCCGCTGTCGCCGGACGACACCCTGCACATCGTGGGCGCGGTCTGCGAGGACGCCGAGGTGCCGCCCCGGCTCCCGCACGCCGTGCACCGGTTGACCGGCGGCAACCCCCTGGGCATCGTGCTCGTCGCCACCGCGGCCCGCCGGCACCCGGACCTGGCCGCCTCCCTGGGCCGGCTGCTGACCGCGCCGGCCGACCCGGCGGGCGGACCGGGTGACGGCGGCCCGGCGTACGGGGAGTTACTGGAGCGGCTGGTCCCGCCCGACCGGCTCGACGAGCTGACCGTGCTGGCCGCCGCCCACGACCACGACTCGGCGGTCGCCCTGGCGACCGCCCGGCTCCCCGACGACTTCGGCTCCTCGGGCGTCCGGGCGCTGCGGGCCCGGCTGGCCGAGGAGGGGCTGCCGGCCGCCCCCGGGCAGTTCGTCGGCGACCCGTTCGTGCGCACGCTGCTGCTGCTCCGGCTGCACCACCGCGGCCCGGACCACGCCAAGTGGCGCGAGGTGCACGAGACGCTGATCCGGCACTACACCTGGGAGGACGGGGACGACCCGCACACCGCCCGCTACCGGCTGTACCACGAGCTGGCCCTCGGGGACACCGCCGGCGCGGTGGCCCATCTGCGGGACGGCTTCCACGCGCTGGACCCCCGGGACTGGCTGGACACCCTGCGCTTCCTGGCGACCGCGCCGTACTTCCACGCGCACGACGCCGAGGGCCGCGACTTCGCCGGCCAGGACGATCTGCGGGCCGCCGTTGCGCTCGGCCGCACCGACGCCGACCACCGGCCGCCCGAGGGCGCGGACCCCCTGCTGCACCTGCGGACGCGTCGGCTGCTGCACGCGGTGTGGCAGGTGTCCGACCCGCTGGTGCTGCCCGATCCGCTGGTGTGCGACCGGCTCCGCTTCGAGCTGCTGCAACTGTCCGACCTGCGGCCGGCCGGAGGGGCGCTGCTGTTCGCGGCCTCCGGTGCCTGGCCGCGTGACGCCGCGGCCGGGCGCGCGCTGCGGCTGCCCGCCGAGGACGGGTCGGACTCCGACGACGGGGAGGGGGACGCCTGATGGGGCGTGGGGTACTGCGGTGGCTGCGGGAGGTCTGGGAGATCCGGCTCTACCGGTACGTCGCCCTGCTGGTCGCGGCCGGGCTGGTCGCCGGGGGCGTCGTCGCCCTCCGGGCGATCCTGGACGAGGACCGTTCCTGTGCGCCGGGGGTGGCCCGGCCGGAGGGCAGCGACGAGTGCGTGGGCGTGTCGTCGACGGCGTACGACTTCGGGCGGCCGCAGATGCGGGACGCGGTGACCGCGATCGCCCGGGAGAACGGGCGGCTCAAGGAGGGGTCCTACGTCACCGTCGCGCTGATGCTGCCGTACACCTCCACCACCGCCTCCACCCTGCGGGACGTGCAGCACGAGTTGCAGGGCGCCTATCTCGCGCAGTGGCAGGCCAACCACCGGGCCAACGGGCAGTCCCCGGCGATCCGGCTGGTCCTGGCCAACCCGGGCGCGACCGGCGACCACTGGGAGGCGCTGGTCGACCAGCTGACGGCGATGACGACGAGCGGGGACCGGCTGCGGGCGGTCGCCGGGGTCGGCATGAGCACCGAGCCCAACAAGGACGCCGTCACCGAGCTGACCCGGCGGGGCATCCCGGTGATCGGTTCCTCCATCACGGCCGACTCCCTCGCCAACGGGCGCCACGGCATGGACCCCTTCCCGGGGCTGGCCCGGGTCTCCCCCACCAACACCGACGAGGCCCGAGCGCTGGCCTCCTTCGCCGACGTCGGCCCGGACAAGGCGCTGCTGGTGTACGACAAGCCCGGCGACCCCTACACGCGGACCCTGCAGAACAGCTTCGCCGAGCTGATCAAGGGCTCGCCCTACGAGCCGCAGCCCTTCACCCCGCCCGCCGACCGCAGCCAGGAGGGCACCACCGCGAACACCTTCCGGCAGATCACCCACCTGGTGTGCGACACCGCGCCGGGCACCGACACCCTCCTGTTCGCGGGCCGGCACACCCAGTTGCGGCAGTTCATCAACGCGCTGGGCGGCCGGGGCTGCCAGGACCGCCGGTTCACGGTGCTCACCGGCGACGAGGGCTCGTACCTGGAAGCCGAGAAGGACCTGGACCGCACGGCCCTCACCCGCAACCTCTCCGTGCGCTACACCTCGCTCGCGCACCCGGACGCCTGGACGAAGGCCGCCCCGGGGGCACCGGGCGGCTCGGCGGAGGACGCGGCGGTCCTCACCGGCCTGCTGGAGCTGGCCGCGCAGGACAAGCAGGTCGGGCCGATCGGGAAGGTCGCCCTTCAGGACGGTCAGGTGATCATCGGGTTCGACGCGATGCAACTGGCCGTGAAGGGCATCCGGGAGGCGGTGCCCGAAGGGGAGACGATCCCCCGGCTGGAGGACGTGGGCCTGCAGTGGCCGCAGGTCAAGGGGTCGCTGCGGGTGAACGGGGCGAGTGGCTGGATCTGCCTGGACGGGCACGGCAACCCGTACAACAAGGCGGTGCCGATCGTGGAACTCACCCCGCAGGGCGGCTCCCGCTTCGTCCGCATCGCCTGGCCGGAGGGGAAGCCGCCGGAGAAGGGGTGCCTGACGCCGTCGGAGCCGTAGCTAGTCGGCGGTCCGGGGGCCGGCGCGCGGACTCAGGAGGGTGATCAGGCGTTCGAAACGTTCGCGCCAGCCGCGTTCCGTGTCGCCCTCCCCCTGGAACTCATGGGTGAACCGGAGCAGCACGCCCCGGTCCCCCTCGCGCTCCAGGTGGAAACGGACCCGGCCGCCGCCCTCCACCGTGTACTCGGCGACCCGGTCCACGTCCCACGCGGTGACCTCCCCGGCGCCCAGGCCGCGCAGCGCGACCGTGCCGCCGAGCCGGGGTTCGAGGACGTCGACGGGCGTCCACCAGGCGCCCACCCCGTCCACGGTGGCCAGTGCCGGCCAGACGGTCTCCACGGGTTCGGGCAGGCGCACCAGGAAGTGCAGGATGCGGGTGCTGCCGTGGGTCTGGCTGGTGCCCTGTTCGATCGAACCGGTCATGACACCAGCCTGACCCCGTACGGGCCGATCCGCACCCTTGAGCTCTGCTGACCAGCGCCGTTGCCGGCGGCCGGGAGGCGGTTCAGAATCCGGCGGACCGCAGGACGCCCAGGCCGACGTCGGCGTAGGAGTGCTTGCCGGAGACGAAGATGTTGACGCCGTAGTAGTTGAACAGCCAGCAGCCGAAGGCGGCCAGGGCCAGGTAGGCGGCCTTGCGGCCCTTCCAGCCGGCCGTGGCGCGGGCGTGGAGGTAGCCGGCGTAGGCGACCCAGGTGATGAAGGACCACGTCTCCTTCGGGTCCCAGCCCCAGTAGCGGCCCCAGGCGTCGCCCGCCCAGATCGCGCCCGCGATGATCGTGAACGTCCACAGCGGGAACACCGCCGCGTTGACGCGGTAGGCGAACTTGTCCAGGGAGGCGGCGGCCGGCAGCCGGTCCAGCACCGAGTTGGCGAACCGGCCGGGCGTGCCGCCGCCCGCCAGCTTGTTCTCGTAGGAGTCCTTGAACAGGTAGAGGATCGCGGCGACCGCGCCGACGTAGAACACCGCGCCGCACAGGATCGCCGTGGAGACGTGGATGTACAGCCAGTACGAGTGCAGCGCGGGGACCAGCTGGTCGCTGGCGGTGTACAGGACGGTGACGGCGAGACCGAGGTCGAGCAGGACGGTGGTGGTCAGGAAAAGGCCGAGCCAGCGCACGTTCTTCTTCAGGGCGAGGAGCGTGAGGTACACGCCGACGGCCACCGTGGAGAAGGTGATGTTGAACTCGTACATGTTGCCCCACGGCGCCCGCTGCACCGAGGCCGCGCGGGCGACGACGCCGCCCAGCTCGATCGCGAAGGCGAGCACGGTGAGGGAGATCGCGATCCGCCCGTACAGGTCGCCCTGCTCGTCCCCGCCGTGGGCGCCCGGCCCGTCCGGCAGGTCCCGCGCGCCGGCCGCCGCCCGCACGACCACCTTGGGGCGTTCCAGTACGGCGGTGCCGCCGGCCTGCCGGACGGTGACGGCCGGGGTCCGCGCCGTCTCCGCCTCGGCGGTGAGCGCGGCGGCCGTGCGCCCGACCTTGCTGCGGCTGCCGAACAGCCATTCGGCGATGTAGGCGAAGAAGGCCAGGGTGTAGACGGCCATCGCGGAGTAGATCAGCGTGTTGCTGATGTTCGCGAGGTTCTCGTTGGCGGCGACGGCGAGATTCACTGGTCAGCCCCTTCGGCGGAGACGACTTCGGGATCGGGGGTCGGGACGGGCTTCTCCGGGGTGCCCGGGGCGGAGATCGGCTCCGGGTCGGGGGTCGGCTCCGGGTCGGGGGCGGGGCCGGGGTCCGGCTCCGGGTCGGGGGCGCCCGGCGCCCGGTCGTAGAGGGTGCCGGCGAGGTCGCCGAGTTCCTGGGGAACCTTCGCGGACTCGCTGCGGCCGAGACCGGCCATCTCCACGACGGTGACGCCGTCGGGGCCGGCGGTGGCCCGCACCCACACCCGGCGGCGCTGGATGAACAGCGACCCGGCGAGTCCGAGGATGGCGGCGAGGGCGCCGGCCAGGGCCCAGCCGCTGCCCGGCGCCTGGACGATCTGGAAGTTGGCCCACTCCTTGGTGCCCTCCCAGGTGACCGTACCCGCGCCGTTCGGCAGGGTCAGGGTCTCGCCCGGCTTCAGGTTCTTTCTCAGCTGGGCGCCCTTGTCGTCCTCGTAGATGTCCATGTGGGTCTTGTCCAGCTGGTACACGCTCTGCGGGACGCCGGAGTTCACGCCGAGGTCGCCGTGGTAGGGCTCCAGGTTCATCACCGGGTTGATCAGCGCCGGGAAGCGGGAGCCGGACTCGGTACCCGCGCCGCCGTAGGTGGGGTAGAAGAACGCCTTGATGCCGAGCTGCTCGGACTTGCCCCCGGCGTCCTTGTAGCCGTCGTAGACCTTGATCACGCCGGAGGAGGTGACGTTGGCGTCCAGCGGGAGCAGCGGCACCGCGTCGCGGAACACCACCTCGCCCTTGCCGTCGCGGACCGTCACCACGGGGGCGTAGCCGTGGGCGGTGAGGTAGACCTTGGCGTCGCCGATCTCCAGCGGGTGGTTGACCTGGACGGTGGTCTCGCGGTCCTTGCCGTAGGCGCCCTCGCTGTAGGTGAGGGCGGCCTCGAAGGTGCGCGGCGTGCCGCGGTTGGGGCCGGTCAGCTCGTAGGTGCCGTGGAACTTGTCCAGCTTGAAGCTGAACGGCTCCAGGTCGTCGGTGGTGAAGAGGTTGCCGGACTTGAAGTCGTCGTAGGAGACGAGCGTGTTGGAGAAGCCGTCGCCCTCGACGACCAGCTTGTTGCCCTCGGACTTGAACAGCTGGCCCCAGGCGAAGGCGACGAGCATCACGATCAGGGCGATGTGGAAGAGGAGGTTGCCGACCTCGCGCAGGTAGCCCTTCTCGGCGGCGACGGCGTCCCCGGCCAGGTGGGCGCGGAAGCGGCGCTTGCGCAGCAGTTCCAGCGCGGCCTCGCGGACCTCCTCGGGCGCGGCCTCGGTCCGCCAGGTGGTGTGGGCGGGCAACCGGGTGAGCCGCTTGGGCGCGCCCGGCGGGCGGCCGCGCAGCTGCCCGACGAACTGCCAGGTGCGCGGGACGATACAGCCGATGAGGGAGACGAACAGCAGGATGTAGATCGCGGAGAACCACACCGAGCTGTAGACGTGGAACAGACCGAGCGCGTCGTAGACCGGCGCGAGCGTCCGGTGGGCGGCGCGGAAGGCGGCGACCTTCGTCGCGTCGGTGCCGGTCTGCGGGATCAGCGAGCCGGGGATCGCGCCGAGCGCCAGCAGCAGCAGGAGCAGCAGGGCGACCCGCATGGAGGTCAGCTGGCGCCAGAACCAGCGGACCCAGCCGGTCACGCCGAGGACGGGCCCGCCGGTGAGGCTCTCCCGGGGCGCCGTGGACAGGGAGCCGCCGGTGCCGTCGGGGGCCTCGGTGCCGTCGGTGGCCCCCGTGCCGTCGGCCGACTCGGTGCCTTCGGCCGACTGGTCGTGCCGATCGGGAGCGGTGGCCGGGGTCTGGCCGGGCGTGCTGGTCTTGCTCATGGATCAGATCCCCACAGTGAAGCCGTTGGACCAGGTCTGCATGTCCTGGACGATGCGGTCCCAGACACCTGTCAGCAGCAGCAGCCCGGTCGCGATCATCATCGTGCCGCCGATCCGCATCACCCACACATAGTGGCGCTTGACCCAGGAGAAGGCACCGAGCGCCCTGCGGAAGGCGACCGCGGCGAGCACGAAGGGCACGCCCAGCCCGACGCAGTAGGCGACGGTCAGCAGGGCGCCCCGCCCGGCGCTGTCCTGCTGCGCGGACAGCGCGAGCACGGAGGCCAGGGTCGGGCCGATGCAGGGCGTCCAGCCGACGCCGAACAGCGCGCCGAGCAGCGGCGCGCCGATCAGTCCGGCGGTGGGCCGCCGGTGGAAGCGGAACTCGCGCTGGGTCATCCACGGCATGAGCCCCATGAAGAACACACCCATGAGGATCATGAGCACGCCCAGCACCTTGGACAGCACGCCCTTGTTGGCCTGGAGGGTGTCGCCGAAGAAGCCGAACAGGGCCCCGGTGGAGACGAACACGGCGGTGAAGCCGAGCACGAACAGGGCGGCCCCGGCGACCATCCGCCCGCGCCGGGCCTCGGCGAGGTCGGTGCCGGCGACCCCGGTGACGTACGAGAGGTAGCCGGGCACGAGTGGCAGGACGCACGGGGAGAAGAACGAGACCAGACCGCCGAGCAGGGCGATCGGCAGCGCGACCAGCAGGGCGCCGTTGAGCACCGTGAGGTTGGGGTCGCTCGCCGCGGCGAGCGTGGTGACGGCGGTCACGTCACTTCTCCGCCAGGACCGGGGCGATCATCTTGCGCAGCCGGTCCTCGCTGAGCGCGGCCAGCGAGCGCGCGGCGATCTTCCCGTCCCGGTCGAGGACCAGGGTGGAGGGGATCGCCTGGAGGTTGAGGGTGCCCTTCTTGAACCGGAGCAGCAGCTTGCTGGTCGGGTCGTAGAGGCTGGGGTAGGTGACGCCCTGGTCCTTCTCGAAGTTCAGGGCGTTGGTGACGCTGGTGTCGCGGGTGTTGATGCCGACGAACTGCACACCCTGGCCCTTGAGGTCCTGGTAGACCTTCTCGAAGTTGGGTGCCTCGGCGCGGCAGGGCGCGCACCAGGAGCCCCACACATTGAGGACGACGACCTTGCCCTTGTAGTCGGCGACGCTGAGCCGCTCGCCCCCGATGGTCTCGCCGGACAGGTCGGGGGCGGGGTCGCGCTGCCCCTTGTCGACGGTGGCGATGCCGTTCTTGCCCATCACGAAGTGGGTGTCGCCGCCTCCTCCGGAGGTCCCTCCGGAGGAGCAGGCGGACAGCAGCAGCGCGGCGACGACGGCACCGGCGGCCGCCGTGGTCGGGGCGGCGCGGCGCGGACGGCCGGAGGTGGTCGAGCGCTGGGGGGCGTGGCAGGCGGCACTCATGTGAAAAGTTTCGCATGCCCGTTCAGGGGATCTTGGGCACCCCCCTTGCGGGGACAACCGCGCATTTCAGGCGGGTCGCCGCGGGGGCCCGGGCGCCGCGCCGGGGTGGTTCAGGTGCCGCTCGGCGTCTCGCCGGTGCCGCTCGGGGTCTGGCCGGCGCCGCCGCTCGGGGTCCCGGTCAGGAAGGTCTTCCAGCCGCCGGCCGGCCGCTGTCCGACCTCCAGGGTGCGCAGCTTGTCGAGCACCGCGGGCTTCTGGACGTCCAGCCAGTCGGTGAACTGCCGGAAGGAGACGATCCGCACGTCCCCGCCCTTCTCCTTCTCGGCGGCGATGTGCTTGAAGGCCTCCTCGACGGCGTCCATGTAGATGCCGCCGTTCCACTGCTCGAAGTGGTTGCCGATGAAGAAGGGCGCACGGTTCGTCTCGAATGCCCGCTTGAAGCCGGATATGTACGACTGGGCGGCCTGCTCACGCCACCCCGGGTAGTTGTGCGCGGGCGCCTTGGTCGAGTTGATCGACTGGTTGGCGAGGATGTTGTAGTCCATCGACAGGACCTCGAACGAGTGCCCGGGGAACGGCATCTGCTGCAGCGGGAGGTCCCAGATGCCCTGCTTCCTGCGGGGCCAGACCTGGCGTCCGCCGGGCGACGACGCGTCGTAGCGCCAGCCCAGCTCGCGGGCGGTGGGCAGCAGGTTGTCCTGGCCGAGCAGACACGGCGTACGGCCGCCGACCAGTTCCTTGTCGTAGTCGAACGGCAGCGGCGGCAGGTCGGTCCAGCCGGTGTTGGTGCGCCACTGCTTGACGAAGGACTTGGCCTGGTCGATCTCACTGCGCCACTGCTGCGGCGTCCAGTGGGCGACCGAGCCGTGGCCCTCGCCGCAGAAGTGCCCGTTGAAGTGGGTGCCGATCTCGTGGCCTTCGAGCCAGGCGCGGCGGACGTTGGTGAGCGTCGCCTTCACGTGGTCGTCGGTGAGGTAGCCGATGTCGGAGGCGCCGCGCGGGTTGTTCGGCGGGTCGTAGAGCCGCTTCTTGCCCTCGGGCAGCAGATACAGCCCGGAGAGGAAGAAGGTCATGGCCGCGCCGTGCTCCTTGGCGAGGTCCAGGAAGCGCGGGAAGAGGCCGTTGCCGACCTCGCCGGCGCCGTCCCAGGAGAAGACGACGAACTGCGGCGGCTCCTGCCCCGGCTCCAGCGGCTCGGGCCTGGCCGGCTGGTGGGGCTGCTTGCCGGTGAAGGCGGTGGAGCCGTCGCCGATGGGACGCGCACTGGGACTCGGGCTCGCGCTCGGGTCGGCGCCCGCGCCGCCCTTGCCGTCCTTCCCGCCGGACCCCTGCGGCCCGTCCGGCGAGTCGGAACCCCCACAGGCCGTCAGTCCCACGGCGGCGGCCGCGCCCGCGCCGAGTCCGAGTGCTCCCCTGCGGCTGAAGGTGCGCATCGCGCGTCCCCCCGTTCGTCATGTCCTGCGGTGGTCTCCCCCTTTCAGAGCACATGACGACGAGGGAGGTTCCGCGCCGACGTCCGGGTTCGGTAACAGCCCGCAACGGGCCGCCGGGCTACGCGCCGAACGCCTTGCCCTTGCCCTTCACCGGCTTGGCCCCGGCCAGCAGATGGGCCGGCACCAGGTCGCGGGCGGGCTCGGTGTAGCCGACCGAGACGATCCGGTCGCCCTGGTAGGTGAAGGTGGTCAGCGAGGCGAGCGTGCACTGCCGCTTGCGCGGGTCGTGCCACAGCCGCCGCTTCTCGACGTACGACCGCACGATCCAGATCGGCAGCTGATGGCTGACCAGCACCGACTCGTGCCCCCGCGCCCGCTCCCTGGCCGCGTCCAGCGCCCCCATCATCCGCACGACGATGTCCATGTAGGGCTCGCCCCAGGACGGCTTGAACGGGTTGACGAGGTGCTTCCAGTTGCCGGGGTTGCGCAGCGCGCCGTCGCCGACGCCGAACGTCTTGCCCTGGAAGACGTTGTCGGCCTCGATGAGCCGCGGATCGCTGCCCAGGTCCAGCCCGTGCGCCTTGGCGATCGGGGTGGCGGTCTCCTGGGCCCGCTCCAGCGGGGAGGCGCACACGTCGACGACGTCCCGGTCGGCGAGGTGCTCGGCGACCCGGTCGGCCATCTGCCGCCCCAGTTCCGACAGGTGGTAGCCGGACAGCCGGCCGTACAGCACCCCGTCCGGGTTGTGCACCTCGCCGTGCCGCATGAGATGGACGACGGTGATGTCGTTGCTGCTGGTCACGCGGTGGCCTCCGCGGCGGCTCGGGCCGCCGCCGGAAGGGCGTCGGCGATCTTCTGGACGGCACGCTCGTCGTGCGCCGTGGACACGAACCACGACTCGAAGGACGACGGCGGCAGGTAGACGCCGCCCGCCAGGAGCGAGTGGAAGAAGGCGGTGAACCGGAAGGACTCCTGCGCCCTGGCGTCCTCGTAGGTGCGCACCGGACGGTCGGTGAAGAACACCGAGAACATGTTGGACGCGCTCTGCACGGTGTGCGCCACGCCCTCCTTGCCGAGCGCCTCGGAGACCAGTGCCTGGATCTGCTCGGAGACCGCGTTGACCTTGGCGTACGCGGCGTCGTCGAGCAGCCGCAGCTGGGCGAGGCCCGCGGCGGTGGCGATCGGGTTCCCGGACAGGGTGCCGGCCTGGTAGACCGGCCCGGCGGGCGCCAGGTGCGCCATCACGTCGGCGCGCCCGCCGAACGCGGCGGCCGGGAAGCCGCCGCCCATGACCTTGCCGAAGGTCATCAGGTCGGGCCGCACCCCGTCCACGCCGTACCAGCCGGCGCGGCTGGTACGGAAGCCGGTCATGACCTCGTCGGAGATGAACAGCGCGCCGTTGCTCGCGCACGCGTCCTTCAGCCCCTGGTTGAACCCGGGCAGCGGCGGCACGACGCCCATGTTGCCCGGCGAGGCCTCGGTGATCACGCAGGCGATCTCGCCCGGGTGCCGGTGGAAGGCCTCCTGCACGGCCTCCAGGTCGTTGTACGGCAGCACGATGGTGTCGCCGGCCTGGGCACCGGTGACGCCCGGGGTGTCGGGCAGCGCGAACGTGGCCACGCCGGAGCCGGCCGCGGCGAGCAGCGAGTCGACGTGACCGTGGTAACACCCGGCGAACTTGATCACCTTGCTGCGCCGGGTGAAGCCGCGGGCGAGCCGGATGGCGGACATCGTCGCCTCGGTCCCGCTGGACACGAGCCGCACCTGCTCCACGGGCTCGACCCGGGCGACGATCTCCTCGGCGAGCGCGACCTCGCCCTCACCGGGCGTGCCGAAGGAGGTGCCGCGGGCGACCGCCTCCCGGACCGCGGCGAGGACCTCCGGGTGGGAGTGCCCGAGGATCATCGGACCCCAGGAACACACCAGGTCGACGTACTCCCGCCCGTCGGCGTCCGTCAGGTACGGGCCCTGGCCGGACACCATGAACCGGGGCGTACCGCCCACGGCGCGGAAGGCGCGCACCGGCGAGTTCACCCCGCCCGGCGTGACGACGGCCGCGCGGTCGAACAGGGCCTGCGAGGCAGGCGCATCGTAGGGGTAGGGCGCTGCCTGCAGCGCTCCCGAAGAGGGCGATTCGCTCATGACCTGCGACTTCTCCGACCTTCTCCGACTTGCTCGGACTCCGGTTGCTCAGTGACCTCCTCAGGGTAGGCCAGGCCCGGCCGGGCACGACGGGCCCGGCCCGCGGGTGGCCCGCTGATCGACTCCGGTGACGCAACTCCTGAGATCCCGCATGATCTGCGAAACTGGCTCCCGTACACACAGCTCTTGAACACACGGCCCTTGCGGGCCGTGTTGATCAGAGACTGCGAAGATCCTGCGGACAGGTGTTTCAGCGCACGTTTCGGCGGGCGGCCGTGGGGGAGGTCACTGACACGATGATCGGGTTGCGCGGCGGGGGCCACGCGTCCTAGAAAAGCAGTCGGGTGGAGATATGCATCGCGGTGGCGGACTGGGCGAGGGGACTGATGACCTGGGTCCTCGGCGTGCCCGGCGGGGAAGGCACCGACGCGACGCGGAGAACAGCGCCGAAGCACGTCAGGTACATGGTGGACCGAACGAGCCCGAGCGGATCGACGACGTCGACCGGACGGACCGTACCAACCGTACGGAACGAGTCGACCGTATGACCGACCCTCGGGCCGACCGCCTCCGGGCGGGGAGCAGGAATGGTGGTCGGGTGGGGGTGACGTACAAGTACTTCGGCGCGCCGGACGGCGCGACCGCTGCCCGCGTCCCGATCTCGATGCGGCCCGAGGAACTCGGCGGCGACGAGCTCGGCATGAACGGCATGTTCACCAAGATCAAGCCGGAGACCATGGCCGCCATGGTCCTCACCGGCATCGAGGGCGTCCCCCTGCACAAGGTGCCGCCCCTGGAACTCGTCGTCCTGCACCCCGACTACGCGGTCGTCAAGCTCCCCATGACCGTCGTGGACCCCCTCCGCGACATAGGCGAGGAGGCGGTGGGCGCCGCCGCCTTCATCTGGTCCACGGTCCCGGACCGCGGGGGTCCGCGTGACGCGTTCAACGTGTACCAGTTGCTGCACGAGTGGCAGGACTTCAGCCATCGGTTGCATGAGGCGGGGCATCAGCCTTATTGCCTTGTTTGGCCCTGACCGGCTCTGTTCGCCTGAAGCAACCAGTGGTCGTCCTGGATACACCTCCATAAGCCGCAGCCGACATCTGCGGCCACACCCATGCCGCTTCGTTTCCGACTACAGGAGGGGCAACGCCGAGCGGCCGGGCTCGTCAAGGCACGCCGCCGGATCCGGGCCGCCGCGACCACGGCGTCACCCCGTCCGGAAGCGGCAGCTCCTACGGCGCGAAATGGAGGTGATGTTCCGGGCTTACGAAAACGAGTGGGACATGGCCGAGCGGACTCTGCCCTCGCTCCAGCACCTGATGTCCGCCGCACCCGGCGCCGCGTCCTCGGCAAGCAGGCTGAGACAGCACGCATCACCGTAGCTGATGCGTCCGTCAAAGCCGGCGCACCGGCCGCCGCCAAGCCGTTGTTGTCAAACTGCCTGGCCGGTGAGGCCATCCTCCTGTTCTGTCGGCGTGGCCTCTTCGCTGTCCGGGAGGGTGCGCAGCGTACGTACCCGGCTGAACAGGGGCCAGACCGCCGAGGTCAGGATGCCGAGGCCGGACAGAGTGAGTGTGCCGCGGTAACTGAGCAGCGAACTGGCGATCCATCCCCCCAGCAGGGCACCCACCGGTTCGATGCCCCAGCTGACTACGCGGACGATGGAGGTGATCCGGCCGAGCATGGCCGAGGGGACCAGTGCCTGTTTGATGGTCTCGCTGAGGATCAGATTGATGAGCAGGGCGAAGGCCCAGAGGGCCGTGGAAACCGCGACCAGGGCTCCGCCCACCCACTTGCCGAAGGGTTGCGCGGCGGGCACCAAGAGGATCGCGGCGCCCGGAACCGCGTACACCGCGGTAAGCACGGCCCCGTAGCCGAAGCGCTCGGCAACCCGGCCGGCGGCCCAGGCACCCGCGAGTCCACCCACCCCTCCCGCGACGTTGAGAAGCCCGACCATCAGCGGACTGAACCCCAGGACCTTGATCACGTACAGCATGTATACGGTGAAGAACATGGTCGCGAAGAGGTTGAAGTGGGCGGCGGCGAGGGCCATCGGTCGCTGAACCTTGTCGCGGAGCAGGAGCCGGAAACCGGAGACAATCGCCTGGAGATGTCTCTCCTCCTCGTGTTCCTCACCCTTGGGTGACGGCACCTTGGGCAACGACGCCAGCGCCAGCGAACTGCCGAGATAGCTCACCGCGTCCGCCGCGACGGCCAGTGGCGCGCCGAGGATCTGTACCAGTACGCCAGCCAGGCCGGGCCCTGCGGTGTCGGCGACCGAAGCCGTGCTCTGCATCCAGGAGTTGGCACGGACCAAACGGCTGTTCCCGACCAGCGACGGCATGTAGCTCGACATCGCCGCGTCGAAGACCAGGGAAAGCCCGCCGACCGCGAACGCGACGACGAGCAGCAGCCATATGTCCAGCGCGTCGACCAGGTAGGCGACCGGAATCGTCAGCAGGAGGAGGAACCTGAGAAGGTTGGCGGTCTGCATGACTGCCTTGCGATCCGCCCGGTCCACCCATACGCCGATGGACGGACCCAGTAGAAGGACGGCCAACGAGCCTGCAGCGCCGAGGAGCCCCATGTCCCAGGCGTCGGCGTCCAGGGTGAGGACCGCGACCAGGGGCAGCGCAAAGAGCGTGATCTGGCTGCCCACCAGGGAGACGGACTCACCGGCCCACAACCGGAAGAAGCCGGTGCCGGCCAAATCTATGCGTGCGGTCTTTGCTTCTTCAGGGGACGTGGTCGACAAGGTGTTTCCTTACGTGTCAGAACTCGCCTGAGGGGCGAAGACCGCTTCGAACAGTTCGCCTTGGACGGGCAGCACCATAGGAAATTCCGATCGCGCCATGGCCGCGGCGTCGGAAGTGCGCCTCACCTGCCACTGCGCGCCACCAAGGGGCCAGTGAATCACGAGTCGGTTGCCGCCCGTGCGGACCACGGATGCGGGGACGGCGAGCCGCAGACGCCGCCAACCGTCGGTCGCGACCGGCAAGTTCCCGATCTCCGTTCCGTTGGCGAGGACTGTAGCCGGTTCCCCGCGGCCGACGGCCTCAGGAGTCCGGTACACGAGAGTCAGCTCCCCGGCCACGGCCTCCGGCAGTTCGAAGGCGAGGGTGCTCGTCCGTCCGAAGCACTGGAGGTAACTGCGCTCGGGCAGATGGTTGGGCGGCCGGAACGCGCCATCGATCAGGCCCTGTTCCACCGCGGCAAGCAGGTCTGTCGTGCGGGGGCGGGGTTCCGGGGCCGGTGTGCTCTCCCCTCCGTTGACGCCGTCGCAACCATCGGGCCGCAGGGTGTTGCCGGTCTCTCGGCCCAGGCACCTCCTGAGCGACCACATGCCCAGCGTCTCCGCCTGCCGGGTCAGCATGGGAGCGAGGTAGCGGTGGGCCTGAGGAGTGGCGACCAGGGTCGTCACCGCCGGGTGTGTCCACACCGGCCCGTCGGCTTGGAGTACGTCGAGCAGGGCCTGCGCCGTCTCGGGCACGCCGAGCACGGCGGCGCGGGTCAGCTCCGCCACGCGCTCCTCGGGCTGCCCGTAGAAACTGTTGTGCACGGCGGCCAGCAGAAACGACATTGCCCTGGCTTTCTCGGAGGCCCCGGGTCCAGGTGGTGTGGTGCCCTGGGGCAGCCCACGGATCTCGTCCGTGACCGCGGCGGCCAGAAGCTCGATGCCCTGATCGCTGAGGTGACAGTAGTCGAGGAAGTACGAGGGGTCCGGTAGCGTGTGCGGTGTCCGGTGGCGCAGAAGGGCGCCCAGGTCGACGCAGCCGAAGCCGAGCCTCGCACCCGTTTCCGCCATCATGGCCCGGATGGGGGAGATGACGCGGGGCGTATGGGTGGTCAGCAGTCCGGCGGCGGCGTCCCGGGCCGTTTCCAGGGCTCGCTCCTCGTCGGCGGCGCGGCCCAGCGTCCGGGCGGCCTGCGCGCGCAGCCAGCCTGTGGCCGGGCTGAGCCCTCGGTCGAGGGAGGCCATCTCCTCGGTAAGCGTGAGCACCGACTCCGCGTCGCCCCGGCCTTGGGCATCTTCGGCCCGTCGGCGCAGTCCGGCCCACCGTGTGAGGGCGTCGGGAGTCAACGGCGGGAGTTCCAGTTCCGGGTCGGGTGACCAGCCGCGCAGGTTGAACTCCGGAATGACCAGGACGACACGGGCTTCGCACGACCGTGCCACCTGAGCAAGGCGGTTCAGCAACCGCAGGGCTTCGGGGGCGACGATCCGGTCGAGAAAACAGTCGCGCATGGTCGCGTAGTCGCCGTTGCGCAGTGCTGTGGCCAGCAGGTCGAGGTGCGCCGGGGTGTGCTGGGGCAGCACCCAGTTGTTGCCGGCGTAGACGACGATCATGTCCGGGCGCAGCACCGGCAGTTGGCCCACCAGGGTCATGAGCTCGCGCAGGCTCTGTCCGGTCTGCGCAAGGTCGATGCACTGGTGAGCGCCCGGCGCGGCGTCGTCCAGTTGGCGCTGCAGGGCGAGCGCAGGGGTGAAGACCGGGTCGAGGAGGAAGCCCCGGGCGCTGGATTCGCCGAGCAGGACGATCCGCTCGGCCTCTTCACTCAGTGGAATGTCCGCCAAATCGGCCCAGGTGCGGGCCTCATCCACGGGCAGGGATCGGCGGCGCAGCGTGGTGCCGCCATCGGTGCGCACCACATCCCAGGGGCCCACCGTCGGTATGCCCGGCTCGGCTCCGCCGGCCGCCCGCGATCCGTTCCCGGTCGCTTGCCGGGAGCCGGTGACAAGGGCCAGTTTCTGCAGTTCTGCCAGGATCTCCGCACCTCGCTCGTCCGCCAGCAGGCGGGCCAGGTTGTCGGCGCGGGCCGCGAAGCGCTCTTCCGGATGATTCACGATCGGCTCCTACAGGAAGGTGTACACGTCGCGGCTGATCGGCGGTCGCTGATAGGGCAGCAGATCGTCGAGCAGACCCGGCCAGTGCCGCGGCAGATCGGCGCGGGCGATGACCTGGTCACCGAGGACCAGAGCGTCGAGATTTGACCGGACGAAACATGTCAGGGCGTCGGCTGGCGAGCAGACGATGGGCTCACCACGCATATTGAACGACGTGTTCAGCAGGATCGGGAAGCCCGTGAGATCCCCGAACGCAGTGAGCAGTCCATGGAAGCGCGGCGCGTCGGACCGGTCGACGGTCTGCACGCGCGCACTGCCGTCGACATGGGTGATGGCGGGCAGTTCACTCCCTCGTCGCACAGTGGTCGTGTCGAGCATGAAGGGGGAGGGTTCCGCAAGATCGAAGAACTCCGCGCAGCGCTCGGCCACCACGGCGGGGGCGAAGGGACGGAATGCCTCGCGCTTCTTGACCAAGGCGTTGATCTTGTCCCGCATCCCGGGGTCGCGGGGGTCGGCCAGGATCGAGCGTGCGCCGAGCGCGCGGGGTCCGAACTCCATCCGCCCCTGGTACCAGCCGACGACCGCCCCGTCCGCCAGGAGCCGAGCGGCGTGGGCCAGCAGCCCGGCTTCGTCACCCGCGAAGTCCAGTGCCGGCACCCCGGCCCGACGCATCCAGGTGCGCGCGGGCGCGGTGCGGCCGGTCGGACCGAGCCGTGCGTCGGTGAGCCTGCGTGGGCTGAACTGCCCGGTCAGCCGGTGATGCACCATGGCCGCGGCGCCGATGGCTCCTCCCGAGTCGCCCGCGGCTGGCTGGACGAAGATCTCCTCGAACGGCCCCTGTTCCCGAATGCGCCGGTTCGCCACGCAGTTGAGGGCGACACCACCGGCGTAGCCGAGGCGAGTGCTGCCCGTCACCTGGTGCAGATGGTCCAGCTTGAGGAGGAGGAGTTCCTCGAGCAGCAACTGCAGGCTGGCCGCGACGTCGGTGTGGAACTGCTCGATCTCGGACTCGGGGCTCCGGGCGGGACGACCGAGCAGTGTGCAGAGGCTGTCCGTGTACATGGGCCCGCTGCCGCTGAGGTCGAAGTGGTCGAGGTCGAGCCGGAACTGTCCACCGTCCTGGTCGGTCACCAGGCGACGCAGCAGGTCGACGTAGCCCGGGCTGCCGTATGGTGCCAGGCCCATCACCTTGTACTCGTCACTGTTGACGGCGAACCCGAGATACGAGGTCACGGCGCTGTAGAGGATTCCCAGCGAGTGCGGGAACCGGACCTCCTCGAAGAGTTCGATGCCGTTCTTGTCGCCGCGGCCGTAGCTGGTGGTGGTCCATTCGCCGACGGCGTCGGCGGTGAACAGCGCGGCGCTGTCAAATCCGGACTGGTAGAACGCGCTGGCGGCATGGGCCTCATGGTGTGCCACCGCGGTCACCGGGCCGACGAAGCCCAGCAACTGCTCGATCTGCCGGAACGGGCGGCTGGCGTCCAGCTTGCCGAGTGCCACCGGTGAGGTTTCGGGCACCTGTGGCAGGCCCGACCACAGCTGGCGGCCGAGCTTGCGCTCCGGCCGCTCGTAGTAGGCCACGTGCTCCACATCGGTGATGTGGACGCCCGCGTCGCTCAGGCACGCCCGCACCGCCCGCACGGGCATGGCGGGGTCGAACCGGGTGCGGGTGAAGCGCTCCTCCTGCGCGGCGGAGACGATCTCCCCATCGATCATGACAGCGCACGCGGAGTCGTGGTACAGCGCGGAGATACCAAGGATGATCATATGTCCCGTCCTGTTCCGTGCAGGGCCGACGTCTTGCCTGCGCATGCCGCGTCGCCCGCCGTCGCGACCGGCCCGCCTGCTCCCAGCACATCCAGGACCAGGCGCCGTCCTCGAACCGCGCAGTCACCCGTGCCGACGAAGAGCAGTGCATCGCGGGCGACCAGCGATGCGATGAGGGAGTTGGTCGGACCGAAGGAGTGGGCGGTGGGTGTGCCGCCGTTCTCGAGCGACCGTTCCTCGGCGCTGAAACCCGACACCCTGCGTCGCTCGAAGCAGCGCCAGCAGTGGCCGGCTGCCGGGTCGAGAAGTGGCCCCCAGTAGCCACTGCCGAGCCCGACCGCCCCACCGATCAAAGGCGTCGCCGTGCGCTCGGCCCACGCCCAGGCAGTGTCCCAGATGGTGCGCGGCTGGTCTGCGGCGACGACCAGCAGGTCGAGGGAGTTCGGAAGGGCGTCGAGATCCTCCCGAGAGACCACCTTGCGTCGCAGTGTGTGGACACGCACATCGGGACTTACGGCCTGCAGTGCGCGTGCAGCCACGGTCACCTTGGCCTCGCCGACGTCGGCGGCGGTGAACAGGTACTGCCGGTTGAGGTTGTGAACGGCGACCTCGTCGTGGTCGATCAGCCAGAGCTCCGGCACGCCCGCACCGACGAAGTGCTGGGCTGTCAACCCGCCGATACCGCCGACGCCGAGGACCGCCACAGAGCAAGTGCGCAGTCGGTCCTGGGCGCGCTGCCCGTCCGGTGTCACCGACGTCAGCCACCCCACCTGTCGATCCCACGGAACGCTCTGTTCCACGTATGGAGGTTCGGCCGTGAGCCAACCGAGCGCGTCCAGGCGCTCGATGAGCCGACGGACTGTGCGGGCGGAGGATCCCTCGGCCAGCGTGTCGCGGTCGGCTCCCGAGCGCAGTCGCCGTACAGCGTCGGCGGCCGAAGAGCCCGTCGAGCGGATCCGCAGCGCCTGGGTGCCCTGTACGAGAAGCATGCCGCCGTCATGGGCATACACCTGGACGCTGTCGACGAGTCTGATCTCATCGCCGGGCATCGTGTCCTCCCGCGCCCGTCGCAGCCCCCGTCAGCATGCCCGCCGTGGTCAGGCTCGAGAACAGTGATCCGGCCGCCCGCTCGCCCGCGTGATCGGTCAGCTGTCGCATCGTGAAGGGCGCCCCGTCCAAGTACGGTCGCAGAATCCGCACCGCCTTGGAAGGAACACGGATCTGCTCTCGGGTCCTCATGTTGGTGCACACCATGGCGCCCTCCAGCTCCAGGACATCGAGATCCTCGACCGCGAGGCGGAACAGTTCGTCCGGACGGTTGGAGGCCGTAGGAGCAGGACGGTAACGGCGGCTGTTGACCTTCTCGGCGAACTCCCGGTAGCGCCGGTGGATGTCCGCCCGCTGTTCCGGCGTCATCGCCGGATCGACGTTCTGGAGGTGATTGAGCGCATACTGCGCCTGCCCCGAGGTTTGGACCGCAGGGCCCACGGTGAGACCGAACCGCTCAGGGTTGCGGCCCACGTTGGAGGACCTGGTCGCCTCGAAGGGGAACACGGAGACGGAGAGCAGCGTGTCGGCGAAGTCCTGGACGTCGTCCAGCGCCCGCAACGCCTCGTCGTACGTGGTGGTCGGCAGGTCCGGGATGAGGTTGATGATGAGAGGAAGACCCACCTCGCGGGCGTCTCGCAGGAAGCGGAGGTTCTCCTCACGGTCGGCCGACTTGTGGACCAGTTCTAGCACCCTGGTGATCGTCGTCTCCATACCGACGACGAGAAACTCACAGCCGGCCTCCGCCATGAGGGCAAGCAGCTCGCGGTCGAACCTGCGGTCCACCATGGCGAACGAGTTCCAGCTGATCCGAAGGTTCCGGTCGATCAGTGCGCGGCAGACCCGGCGGGCGAACGCAGGCGGAATGGACTCGGTGATGAACGTGAACCGCGAGACGCCGAAATCGTCGACCAAGGTGGCAAGTTCGTCCACGAAACCGTCGGGGCGCCGCCCCCGGAACGGCGGGCTGCCGTCGTACAGCTCGATGAAGTCGCAGTAGTCGCACTTGCCCCAGTAGCAGCCGCGGGCCTGAGTCACCGCGAGCACGGGCGCGGCAAGCCGGTTCAGGACTTCCTTCGGATACAGAGGCGGGGGCAGCCGGTTGATGTCGGGGCCCGGGGCGGGCGCGTTGTGGTGGGTCGCACCGTCGCCGTCCAGATGGCTGACGCCGGGCACAAGGGCGGGCTGCCAGTCGCCCCGCCCGGTCTG
This sequence comes from Streptomyces sp. bgisy159, assembly GCF_057707805.1. Classification (NCBI taxonomy): domain Bacteria; kingdom Bacillati; phylum Actinomycetota; class Actinomycetes; order Kitasatosporales; family Streptomycetaceae; genus Streptomyces; species Streptomyces sp. bgisy159. The sequence goes on from NZ_JBYIQX010000002.1 coordinate 398,893, forward strand.
CTCGGCAAGCGCCAGAAGGGGCTGCTCGCCGTCAAAGCGTACGACGCAGTCGATGTGGGGATGGTGGACCAGGAGACGGTCGAGGTCGGCGGGGTCCATCAGGCTCACGGCCGGTCCGCCCAGCACTACCCGTACATCCAGCCCCAGGGCCTTGACGTGCGCGGCGAGCAGGAGGGCGGGCAGCAGCTGAGGGCCCATGGGCACCGAGATACCGACCAGCGACACCCGCTCACCGATGCGGCGGCGCAAGTCCGCCTGCGCATAAAAGGCGTTGTACGCGCGTACGACGGCGTCGTCGTGGTCCAGCGGCCCCAGTACCCTCTCGTCCGGGTCGACCAGATAGGGCGTGGACAGCAGGCGCACCACATAGCCGTACGGCGAGTCGGGGCCGAAGTCGTGCCGTCCGTCGGAATCGAACACGCGCTCCTGGGAGCGCGACAGCCAACGCGCCGCGGCACCAGCCATGGTCTCGGGGCCCACCTCGGGCAGCCGGCCGCCCTGAGCACGCGCCTGGTCGAGCAGCCACAGGGCGAACTCTTCGTTGAGGTCGGCCTGTTCACTGGGTATGCCGGCCTGGTTCAAGAAGGCAGCCAGCGCCGCGGTCGACGGGTAGAAGCTTCCGAAGTTGGTGTCGACCAGAGGTGGGAAAGCCAACCACACTTCGGCTGGTGTCGCTTGATGCACGGTGTCTCCGGTACGAGGCGAGGCGGAGGGATGATGGGCTACGCAAGGCGGGTGTGG
>NZ_JBYIQX010000020.1:0-134886 GCF_057707805.1 Streptomyces sp. bgisy159
GGGTACGCCTCCGCGTCGGAGCGCGCCGAAGGGGCGGTGATGCGCGTATGTTTACGTTGTATCCGCGGTCCGTCGATTTACCCCGCACCGAGGAGGCAGCGCGATGGACGAACCACTGGGCGCCGGACCGGCGCGCCGCGCCAGCGACCGCGGCCGCTACGGCCGGCTGAACCGCGAACGTGTCCTCGCCAGTGCGCTCGAACTGGTTGACGGGGAAGGCCTGAGCGCCCTGAGCATGCGCCGCCTGGGCGGTGAGCTCGGCGTGGAGGCCATGGCGCTGTACCGGTACGCGTCGAGCAAGGACGCCCTTCTGGACGGCCTGGTGGAGGCGCTCTACCTCGAACTGGAGGAACGGCTGGGCGCCCAACCGGGCGACCCCGCCGCGTCCGGGTCGCCCGCATGGCGCAGCGGCCTGCACCGCATCGCGCGGACGACGTACGACGTCTGTCTCGCCCATCCTCGGGCGGTGCCGCTGCTGGCCACCCGTATGCTGGCCGTTCCCCTGGCGCGCCGGCCGGCGGCTGTCCTCAGGGACCACGAGCGCGTGCTCGCCCTGCTGGCGGAGGCCGGGTTCGACGAGGAGGGCGCCTCCGCGGTCTTCCGGGCCTTCACCGCCTGGCTGCTCGGGTACGTGTCCGTGGAGTTGCAGCCCATGGTGGACAACCCCGAGGAGTCCGACCCGGCCTTCCGCCTCGGACTGCACCGCATGCCGCCCCAGGAGCTCCCACGGCTCCGCCAGGCCGCCCCGGCCCTTGCCGAACGCGGCGGGCGCGAGGGCCTGGCCGAGGGTCTGGACGCGCTGCTCGACCATTTCACCGCGCAGGGCCGTACGGCGCGGTGACGCCGGTGGTTCCGGGTTCCGCGTGCTCGGTGCCGCACGAGCGCCGTCTCCCCCGGGGAGGGCGCGACGTCCTCGTGAACGTGCGGTAAGTGGTCACCCGGGTAAGCTGGATGAAGACGCGTCGACTCCTCGGCGAAGAGCTGATACGCGACGGCCGGGGCCGGCCCCGGCCGCCGAGGCTTCTCCTCTCCCAGTCCTGCATCCCCACGGCTTCTCCGCCCTTCCAAGGGCTTCTCCGCCGTTGCCCGGTGCCGTTACCCCGCTCGGTCGGCCGCCCGACACGTGGCCCTCCCAGGAGGTGAGGCGGGTTGGACACACGACAGCGCAGCCACATCGCGTTGACCGTCGTGAGCGCGACCATCGTCCTACTGACCGGGTTCTACTACCTCTATCCCGATCAGCGGATGGTCTTCGTGGCCATCGGCGCGACAGGTGTCGTCGGGATTCTCCTCGGAGTCCGGCTCAACCGTCCGTCGCACCGTGTCCCCTGGCTGATGCTCGCCCTGGGAAACACCGCCTTCGCCGCGGGCGAGGCGGCCCAGATCATTCTTCTCGACAGGCAGGAACAGCCTCCCTTTCCGTCGGTCGCCGACGGGTTCTATCTCGCCGCGTACCCGCTCTATGCGGCCGCCCTGCTGGGATTCGTCCGCTGGCGCACGGGGCAGCGGGACCGGGCGAGCCTCGTGGACGCGCTGACGCTGACCACCGGGCTGGCACTGCTGTCGTGGCTCATCCTCATCGTGCCGTTCGCCCAGACCCCGGGGCTCACCTGGGTGCAGAAGGCGTTCGCCATCGCCTACCCGCTCGGTGACATCCTCGTCCTGGCGATGCTGCTGCGGCTGCTCGCCGGCCGCGGGCGCAGGAGCCGCGCGCTGTTGCTGCTCACCGTGGGAACCGTCGGCCTGCTCACCTCCGACGTGCTCTACGGCCTGGTGCAGCTGCACGACACCTGGCGCCCGGGCAGCGCGATCGAACTCGGCTGGGCGGTCCTCTACGGTTCCTGGGCCGCGGCCGCGCTGGATCCCTCCATGCGGACGCTCACCCAGCCGACGACGGAATGGCATACCGACACCGGCCTGGGCAGGCTCAGCCTGCTCACCTTGGCCTCACTCATCGCGCCGGCCATCCTGCTCACGGACTCGGTGCGTGGCGCCACGGACAACGTCGGTGTCATCGGGGTGTTCTCCGCGGTGCTCTTCGTCCTCGTGCTCTACCGCCTGGCGGGCGTGGCGGCCACCCACCGCCAGGCACTCGGCCGGGAGAAGGTGCTGCGCAGAGCGGTGTCGCAGCTGGGCGGAGCGGGCGACCTGCGGGACGTGGCACGCGTCGTCACCTCCACGGTGACGAAGCTGATGCCCGACAGCCCGCCCCGCTCGGCGCTGCTCACCATGCCGGACGACACGCTCTGGGTGAACGGGGTACACGACGCCGGGTCCGAGGCCGTGCGGGTCGCCACGGCGGTACGGGAACTCACCGAGTCCCGTGACAACCGGCTGGTGGCCCTCGACGCCCTGGGGCCCGATCTCGCCACCCGTCTCGCGAGGCCGGACGACCGGCCGCCGCACACCGGTCCCGTGATGGTGTGCCCGCTCACCTCGCAGAACCACCCCGCGGGCGGTCCGGTGATCGGGGCCCTGATGGTGGCCGGCGACGAACGTCACCTGCTGGTGCTTCGCGACGCACTGGCGACCCTGGCCGCGCAGGCGGCGCTCTCGGTGACCCGGGTCGCCCTCGCCCAGGAGGTCAACCGGCGCAACAGCGAGGCCTACTTCCGCACGTTGGTGCAGAACGCCTCCGACGTCATCCTGATCCTCGACGACGACCGCGTCCGCTATGCCAGCCCGTCCGCCGACCAGGTACTGGGCGTCCCCGACCTGGAGGGCACACAGCTCGTCGATCTGGTGCCGCCCCAGGACAGCCGCGCGGTGGTCGAGACGCTCGCCCGGATCCGCAGCCACGAGTACCAGACCCGCCGCGAGCACTGGCGCATGATCCGCGTCGACCAGACGCCCATCGAGGTCGAGGTGCGGTGGAGCGACCTGCGCGAGGAGGCGACCGTGGGCGGGGTGGTGCTCACCCTGCGGGACGTGACCGAACAGCGCAAGCTGGAACGCGAGCTCACCCACCGGGCCTTCCACGACTCGCTCACCGGCCTGGCCAACCGCGTTCTCTTCCAGGAGCGCGTCAACCACGCCCTGGTGCAGGCCCAGCGCGACGGCACGGTGGTCGGCGTGCTCTTCGTCGACGTGGACGACTTCAAGGTCGTCAACGACATCAACGGCCACAGTGTGGGCGACGAACTGCTGGTCGCCCTGGCGCTGCGGCTGCAGACCACGGTCCGTGCCTCCGACACCGCCGCGCGCATCGGCGGGGACGAGTTCGCCCTGCTGGTGGAGGGCTCCGTCGGGCCCGAGGGCGTGGAACGGTTCACCGAGCACGTGATGAGCGTGTTCGCCGAGCCGTTCCGGCTCAGCTCGGGACCCATGAGCACGTACGCCAGCATCGGCGTCGCCACGACGGAGGACAGCATCGACGCGGTCGAACTGCTCTCCCACGCCGATCTCGCGCTGTACGCGGCGAAGACGGCGGGCAAACGCCAGTGGTGCCGCTACCGCCCGGAGCTGCAACGCGGCATGGCCGAGCGGGCCACGTTGCAGGACGGTCTGGACAACTCCTCCATCGAGACGTCCTTCATGGTGCTCTTCCAGCCGATCGTGGAGCTGTCCAGCGGTCACATCGCCGGGTTCGAGGCGCTCGTGCGCTGGCCGCACTCCACACGCGGCATGGTACTGCCGGAACAGTTCATCACACTGGCGGAGGAGAGCGGCCAGATCGTCCCGCTGGGTGCCTGGGTGCTCGACCAGGCCGCCGCCCAGGCCGTCAGCTGGCGGGAGACCGTCAGCCGAGGAGGGCTGACCGACCGTCACCCACCATATGTGAGCGTCAACGTGTCACCGCGCCAGTTCCGCGACACCGAGTTCTACGACGTGGTCCAGCGCGCCCTGGACCTCTCCGACATCAAGCCTTCGTCTCTCGTACTAGAACTGACCGAGAGTTTGTTGATGTATCACGACGACCGTATTCTGGCGGAGATGAGTGCGCTCACCGAGCTCGGTGTCCGGATCGCCATCGACGACTTCGGAACGGGTTACTCGTCGCTGAGCTATCTGCGTGAGTTCCCGATCTCGATACTCAAGATCGACAAGTCCTTCGTCGACGAACTCGGGCGCTCACCCGAGCAGTACGCCCTGGTCGAGGGCATCACTCATCTCGCGGACACACTCGGTCTCACGGTGATCGCCGAAGGAGTGGAGGACGTGAAGCAGCAGGAGTCGCTGATCTCCATGGGCTGCCGCTTCGGTCAGGGGTACCTGTTCGCCGAACCGGTCAGCGCTGAGGAAGCGGGACAGCTCGTCCTCGCGCCGCCGCTCGTCCGCCTGGCCGGCATGTCCGAGGCGCCCGCGGAGAGGAAGCGGTGACCGTGGCCCGCTCCCGCGATCGGCACACGCCCTGCTGCGCAGGGCGCCGCGTGAGGCAGGAGACCCAAGGTGACGCAACGTGATCTGCCGTCGCGGGAGTCCGCGGCACTGCGCCTCGTGCTGCGCAACGACGAGGAACAGTACGCGATCTGGCCCGCCGGTCGACGGGTTCCGGCCGGATGGCGGCTGATCGGCGGACCAGCGCCCGCCGCCTGGTGCGCGAACCTGGTCGACCGCCGATGGAGCGACATGCGACCCGCGAGCGCGCGCGACGAGCGGCCGCCCGCTGTGGGCCCCGTGCCGGACACCGTCCCCGAGCTGGTACGGGCGCAGGCCCGGCGGGCCCCGTCCGCGCTCGCGGTGCTCTCGGACGACGGCCGCCTGAGCTACGCCGAACTCACCGCCCGCGCCGACCGGTTCGCCGACGAACTGAGGGAGTCGGGCGTGGTCGGGGAGGCCGTCGTCACCGTGTGTCTCGACCGCGTGCCCGAGCTGGTCGTGGCGCTGCTGGCGGTGCTGAACTCCGGCGGGGCGTTCCTCCTCCTCGACCCGGCGACTCCCCGGCAGCGGATGGCCGCGCTGGTCGAGGAGACCGGATCTCGCCTCATCGTCTCCAGCCGCGAGCACACCCCGCTGTTCGGTGAGTGCCGGGCCCGGGTCGTCCAGGTCGGTGAGCCTGCCCCCGGCCCGACACCGCGGGAGACGCGGCGTCCGGAACACGGCCCCCGGCCGGACGACCTGGCCTACGTGGTCTACACCTCCGGATCCACCGGACCGCCCAAGGGTGTGCTGGTCACCCACCGGTCGCTGGCCCACTCCCTCACCACGGTCGCCCGGGCCTACCGCCTGACGCCCGGCGACCGGGTACTCAACGCCGCCGCGCTCGGCTTCGACACCGCGTTGGAACAGATCTTCGCGCCCCTGACCAGCGGCGCAACACTCGTCCTAGCGGGCGCCCGGACCTGGGCGCCCACCGAACTGCTGCACCGCCTCCCCGCGTACGGGATCACCGTCGCCGACCTGACGCCCTCCTACTGGCACCGCGTTGTCCGCGCCGCCGGCGACGGCCGGGACCTCGCCTCGCTCCGGCTCGCCATCGTCGGCGGCGAGATCGTCACCGTGAAGGACTGCCGGGCCATACTGCACCGGATCCCCGGCGTGCGGCTGGTCAACGCGTACGGCCTGACCGAGACCACCATCACCTCCACGCTGTGCGACCTGGACGAGCAGGTGCTCGCCGCGACCGACACGGCCGTCGCCCCGGTCGGCAGACCCCTCGACGGCTGTCTCGTCCATGTACTGGACCGCGACCTACATCCGGTGCCCCCGGGCGAGCGCGGCGAGATCTACATCGGCGGGCGGATGCTGGCGCGCGGCATCCGGCGGAAGGCCGCCCTGACGGCACAGCAGTTCCTGCCGGACCCCTACGGCTTCGCTCCCGGCGACCGCATGTACCGCACCGGGGACCTGGGCCGGCTGCGCCCGGACGGCAACCTGAAGATCCTCGGCCGGATCGACGACCAGATGAAGATCCGCGGATTCCGGGTCGACCCGGCCGAGATCGAGGCGGCGCTCGTCTCCCGCCCGGAGATCGGCCAGGCCATGGTCGTGCCCCGGGAGCACGACAACGGCGAACGGGACCTCGTCGCGTATTACACGCCCGCCGCGCCACCGACCGGCGACGAGGCGGAACTGCTGGCACGGCTGCGGTCGGCGCTCGCCGAGACTCTGCCCGGGTACATGATCCCGGCGGTCCTCCACGCGGTGGAGCGGCTGCCCGTCACGCCCGGTGGGAAGCTCGATCGCAAAGCGGTGCCGCACACCCGGGCCCCGTCGGGGACCGCTCCCGTCGACGACCGTCCGGTGTCGCTGGGGATGGCCCGGTTGTGGGGCCAGATCCTGGACGTGGACCACGTCCGTCCGCACGACGACTTCTTCGAGCTGGGCGGCAACTCGCTCCTGGCCATGGAGATGCTCGCCCGGAGCCGGGTCATGTTCGGTATCGGCGTCTCACAGATCCGCGACCTGACGCGTTCCCTGTTGCGGTATCCGACGCTCGCCGCGTTCGCGGAGTCCGTGCGCCGGGCACGGGACGGCACACTGGCCCACGCGGAAGGGCTGGGCACGGACTTCGCTGCCGAGCACGAGCGGCCGATCCCGGCGGTCGCGGGCGGCGCGCCGGCTCCCGGCCCCGGCCACCCCGGTGACCTCCTGCTCACGGGAGCCACCGGGTTCTGCGGCGCGCACATGATCGACGAGTTGCTGCGCCGCACGACGGGACGGATCCTCTGCCTGGTCAGGGCCTCCGACGAGCAGCACGGCCTGGACCGGATCCGGGCGAGCCACCAGCGCCACGTCCACAGTGCCCTGACCAGCGAACGCGTCCAGGCGGTCGTCGGCGACCTGAGCAAGCCGGGCCTGGGTCTGTCCCCGGGCCGGTTCGAGGAACTGGGAGCGACCGTCGACGCCGTCTACCACTTCGGCGGGCAGGTCAACTTCGTGTACCCGTACCACGAATTGCGCCCGGCCAATGTCGAGGGCACCTACGAGATCATCCGTCTGGCCGCCGGCCGGGGTGTCCCCGTCCACTTCACCTCGAGCATGGCGGTGATCGCCGGGTTCGGGCCGGCCGGGGTGGGCGAGGTGACGGAGAGCACCCCGCTGCGCTACGCCGACTACCTGTCGGTTGGATACGTGGAGACCAAGTGGGTCGCGGAGGCTCTGCTGAAGAAGGCGGCCGACGCGGGCCTGCCGGTCGCCGTCTACCGCCTGATGGACGTCACGGGCGGCAGCGGAACGGGCGTGATGAACGCCGGCAGCGAGATGGCCGCCCTCATCGGCTTCATCGCGCGGACCGGGCTCTGCCCCGACGTGCCGCTCCCGCTGGATTTCCTGCCGGGCGACCAGATGGCCCAGGCCATCGGGCACATCTCCACCCACCTGCCCGCCCGGGGCGAGGTCTACCATCTCACCAATCCCCGTCCCACGCTGCTGCACTCGCTCGCCGAGCGTCTGCGCCACCGAGGACACCCGGTCCGGGAGATCCCCTACGACGAGTGGGTCGCCTCGCTGGTGACGTACGCGGCCGGGCATCCCACCGACCCGCTCACCCCGTTCGTACCGCTCTTCGTCGACCGGTGCCACCGCGCCGACATCACGGTGAGCGAGATGTACTTCCAGGGCGTCTTCCCTGAGTTCGCACGCGACAACGCGCAGCGGGCGCTGAGGAACTCCGGCGTCGACATCCCCCCCGTGGACGCGACAATGTTGGACCGTCACCTCGACTTCCTGGAGCGGGGGGACCTCGCACGGCCCGCGAACGGCCAGGGGCAGGGAGCGCCACGGTGGTGAGCCGGTGCCCCGGCTGGGAGTCGCTGGACCTGCTGCCGGCGGCTCCGGACGGCCCTGTGGCCTTCTCCGCCGACCTCACACCCGCGAGCCTGCTGGCCGCCTACCGAGCCGGTGTCTATCCGTTCCCGGCGTCCGACGAATACGCGCACGCCCTCAACGAGGTGGCCTTCGCCGACCAGGTCGAGGAGGGCCACATCCCGGTCGTGGGGGACGGCACGTCCGCTCCCTACGCCGTCTCCTGGTGGTCGCCCGATCCCAGGCCGGTGGTACCCGTCACGGCCAGGCACCTCAGCCGCAGCCTCGTCCGGCGGTTGCGTAACCGCCTGCCGTGGTCGACCAGCCTGGACCGGCGGTTCGAGGAGGTCGTCCGTGCGTGCCGCGCCGGCCGGACCCCCCTGTGGCTCACCGAAGAACTGATCGCGAGCCTGGTACGGCTGCACGGTCAGGGTCACGCGCACAGCGTCGAGGTGTGGGAGGACGGTGAGCTGGTCGGCGGTGTCTTCGGCGTACGGATCGGGTCCGTGTTCAGCATGGACTCGATGTTCTTCCGCCGCCCCGATGCCTCGAAGGTTGCGGTGGCGGATCTCGCGGCCCGCTTCGAACGGGCCGGCGGGGTGCTGCTCGACGCACAGCGCGACAGCCCGCACGTACGTGCGCTGGGCGGGGTTCTCGTGCCCCGGGAGCAGTACCTGCGGCAGTTGCACGCCACCGCGCAGGACGGGCGCCCGATTCCCTCGGCCACCCTGCCCGCCCGCCGGCTCGCCGAACCGACGGAACGGGCCTGAGACGGGAGCGGTCAGCCGCCCGCGTGCTCCTGGAGAGGCCGGTGAACGGCTGCGTGCCGCCACTGCGGCAGCAGGCCCGTCCTGCGGGCCGTCGCCGCCTCCTCCCGGCTGTGGGCGCCCAGCTTCCGCATCGCCGAGCGGAGGTAGCCCCTGACCGTTCGGGGGGCCACCGGGGCCGGAGCGCTCGTCGGCCGGACGAAGGCGACGCCCGGCGCGGCTTCACCCGTACGGGCCGCAGCGCTGGTGGGAGAGAAACCCCGGTGGTGCCCTGGGGGTGAGCACCCCACCCTCAGGAGGCATCCGCGATGAGCCCACGCACAGTCGCCCGCCCCGTCCGCCTCCTCGCCCACATGGCGGCGGTCGGCGCGCTGCTGCCCATCGCGGCCTGCGCCACCAGTGACGGGGCGGGCGGCGGCTCCGGGGGCACGGATGTCCGGGCCTCGTCCGTGATCAGCGGATCCCCGACGGCCTCGGGCGGGACACTGACTGAGGCGGGGGCGAAGACCGCACTGGTCGACGAGACCGATCTGGAAGGCAACTGGAACGAGGTCGCGGACGCGGCCACCTGGCGTGATTCACTCCTCGTCGGCACGGTGGACGTCGCCGACTTCCTCACCGGCAAGGCCGCCGCCGCCGACTGCCAACGGCTGCTCGGCGCCCTCTACGACGACGACCTGCTGGGCAAGCCCTCGGGGCCGAGCGCGATGACCGGTTTCTCCGACGGCGGCCAGGCCCGGATGTTCTATCAGGTCGCCGCCTACGACCGGCAAAGCCTGGACAAGTCGCTGGACTGGATGAAGTCGCTGCCGGTGAATTGCGACAGTTTCACCGTCACCGACAACGACGGCGGCAACGAGCGGACCGTCGAGGTCATCGAGAACTCTCTGCCCCGCACCGGCGACGCCCGCCAGGGACTGCGCGTGACGCTGAGGGGAGACTCGGACGGCATGCCCGCCACGCTGACGCTGGACGTCGCCGCCGTCCGCGTCGGTGCCAACGCCATCACCCTCACCAACGGCGGGCTCGAGGGTGCGTCGCACGACTCCACCGAGCAGGCGGTCACACTCGGTACCCAACGGCTCAAGGACGTGCTTGCGGGCCGAACGCCCGCCGAGCAACCCCCCGGTCAGCAGGACTGATCGGCCTTCTCGCCGCGCCGGGCGACCGTGTCGCTGCGGCGGCGCGCCACCGCAGTCGAAACGGCCCCGTCCTCAGGACCTCGATTTGCGATCTTCAGTCGTTCATTCTTCGCTGGAGATGTCCGATTCGCAGACCGCCCGATCTCCGTCATCACCGAAGTGTTGGCTCGTGGGTGTGCCGGCTTCAGCACCACTGCGTGGGTGTGCGGCCTCCTGGTCACGAGCGTCCGCCGATGATCCCGGCCGCACCCTGTGGTCGTGCAGGCATGCGGAGGCGCACGATGGAACTGGAACCCACCGCCACGGCACGGCAGTACGCGTCAGACGACGAGGAGCGCTTCCGTCTCCTTCTGAAGAACTCCGCGGACATGGTCTATCGCCGGACGATCGAGGGCGTCTACCTGGAGGTGTCCGCCCCGGGGCAGACACTGCTCGGGCGGCCGACCGAGCAGATCGTGGGGACTTCGGCGGGCTCCTGGGTGCATCCGGGCGACGTGGAGGAGTTCGAGTGGGCCGAGCAGGACCTGTTGCGCGACGGCCGCGTGGTGGTGTGCCTGCGCCTGCACCACGCTGGCAAGCACTGGATCTGGACGGAGACGACGTCCTGGGTGGTGCGGGACGCCGCGGGCGAGCCGCTGGAGGTGCGGGGGTTCATCCGGGAGGCGGAGGGCCAGCGGCGCCGCGCGGAAGCCCTGCGGCTGTTGCAGGAACAGGCGCGCTCGGTCATCGATACCGCACGCGACGCCTTCGTCTCCATCGACGAGAACGGCCTGGTCATCGACTGGAACCAGAGCGCCGAGCGACTGTTCGGGTTCACCCACCACGAGGCGATGGGCCGTCCGCTGACCGAGACGATCATTCCCGAGCGGTACCGCGCCGCGCACCGGGCCGGCCTGCGACGGGTGCTGGCGGGAGAGCAGTCCCACGTGCTGGGCCGGCAGATCGAGTTGACCGCCCTGCACCGCGACGGCCACGAGATCCCGGTCGAACTGGCGGTGTGGCGACTGAAGTCGGCGAAGGCGCGGTGCTTCAACGCCTTCGTCCGGGACGTCAGCGAGCGCAAGCAGACCGAGTCCGCTCTGGCGGAGGCCCGCGACCAGGCGATCGCCGCGGGCCGGGCGAAGTCGCGGTTCGTGGCATCCGTGAGCCACGAGATCCGCACCCCCATGAACGGGGTCATCGGACTGAGCAACCTTCTGCTGGGCACCTCGCTGGACGCGCAGCAGCGCCGCTATGCGGAGGGCATCCAGGCGGCCGGCACGGCACTGCTGTCGCTGATCAACGACATCCTGGACTTCTCCAAGCTGGAGGCGGGCCGACTCGAACTCGACGAGGTCGCCTTCAGCCCGCAGGCGCTGGTGGAGGAGGTCATCGCGCTGGTGGCGCAGACCCCGCAGGCCCATGGCCTGGAACTCCTCGGTGACTGCCATCCGGAACTGCCCGCCCTGGTACTGGGGGACGCCGGCCGGCTGCGGCAGATCCTGCTGAACCTGGCCTCCAACGCCGTGAAGTTCACCGAATCCGGCGAGGTGGTGCTGCGCGCCCGCCCGGCCCCCTCCCGGCCGCCCGCGGAGCATGTGCCGTGGCTGCACTTCGAGGTGGCCGATACCGGCGTCGGCATCGCCGAGGACGATCAGGAGCGGGTGTTCGACGCCTTCTCCCAGGCGGACGCCTCCACCACCCGGCGCTACGGAGGCACCGGTCTGGGGCTGGCCATCTGCCGCAGGCTCGCCGAGGCCATGGGCGGCTCCATCGGGGTCACCAGTCGGTACGGCGAGGGCAGCACGTTCTCCCTCACCGTGCCCGTGCGTGCACCCGGCACCCCCGAGCCGCCGCCGGCCCCGCCGCAACCCGACGTCCTGCGCGGGCAGCGGGTCCTCGTCGTCGACGACAACGAGACCAACCGGCTGATCCTCGACTCCCAGCTGCGCAGATGGCGCATGCGGCCCACCACGATCGCCGGCGGCCCCCAGGCCCTGGTGGTCCTGCACGAGGCGGTGGCCGCCGGCCGTCCCTTCCCGCTGGCCATCCTCGACATGGCCATGCCAGACATGGATGGCCTGGAACTCGCCCGCCGTATCACCACCGACCACAGTCTCGCCCGCACCCGGCTGCTGTTGCTCATGTCCGGCAGCCCGCCGTCCGCCGCCGAACTCCAGGCGGCCGGGATCGCCCGCAGCCTGTCCAAGCCCGTCCAGGGATCCGAACTCATGGACGCACTGGTCGGACTCACCGGCCCGGCAGGGCAGACAGCCACCCCCGCGACAGCGGGGCCCGCCCCGTCCCCGGCCGCTCACCGCGGCCATGTGCTGCTGGTCGAGGACAACGAGGTCAACCAGATGGTCGCCCAGGGCCTGCTCACCCGGCTCGGTTACAGCGCGGACACCGCCGTCGACGGCTCTCAGGCCCTGGGCATGGCCGAGGAGCACAGCTACCAGGCCGTCTTGATGGACTGCCAGATGCCCCGAATGGACGGCTACAGCGCCACCCGGGAACTGCGCCGACGGGAACGGGACGGCGACCGTCACCTGCCGGTGATCGCCATGACCGCCGGCGCCCTCGCCGAAGACCGGGAACAGTGCCTGGCCGCGGGCATGGACGACTACATCGCCAAACCCGTCACCGCCCGGAAGCTGGAGCAAGCCCTCGCCCGCTGGGTCCACCCCGACCGCCCTCAGGCGGACGACGAGGGCCTGCGCGGCTCCGTCGAACAGCGGCTCAACGAGTTACGCGGCGGTGGGACCCCGGCCGAGCAGGCACTGGTGGACCGGCTGGTGGACCACTTCCTCGCCCGCGCCCCCGAGATGGCTCGTGCGCTCTTCCACGCGCTCGACCGCCACGACGCCCGGGGGATCGCGGACCAGGCCCACAGCATCAAAGGCGCAGCAGGCAACATCGGGGCCCACAGCCTCGCCGCCTGCTGCCACGAACTGGAGGCGCACGCCAGGGCCGGAGACCCGGCCTCATCGACCGAGACCGCCCCCCGTCTCCGGGATGAACTCGACCGTACCTGTCGCACCCTCGAAACGCTGCGCTCCCACCTTCCCGGCCGCGAACCCGGATGAGGACCGGTCCGCACCCCCGACGCGGAGCGCGGACCGGCGCAGGGAAGGAGAGCCCGTGGGCAAGGTTCACGTCCGGTTGACCTCCCGTCGTCACGCGTTGGTCTGGGCGTACGCGACGGCAGGGACCGCGGTGATCCTCACCTACATGGTCACCTCCTCCCCGAAGCGCTATCTGCTGCCCGCACTCATTTCCGGCTCGGTCGTCCTCGCGATCCCGGTGGGAGTAGCCAGACACAGGCCGCGGCCGGTCCTTCCGTGGTACCTCCTCGCGGCGGCCATGGCACCGTTCGCGGCGGCGGACACGATCTGGGGCGTCTACCAGGTCCGCGGCGAAGAGGTGCCGTTCCCCGGCGTGGCCGACCTCCTCTACCTGGGCAGCTACCTGATGTTCGCCGCGGGCCTGGTGGCGCTGGCCCGGCATCAGACGGGGCGGCCACACTGGGCGGGGCTGCTGGACGCGAGCATCGTCACGCTGGGGTTCGCCACGCTGGCGTGGGCGTTCGTCGTCGCACCCTACCTGCGCAGCGAGTTGTCCGCGTGGCCGCTCACGGTGTCCCTCGCCTATCCCGTGACCGACCTGGTGCTGTTGTCCCTGACCGCGCGGCTGATTCTCACCACCGGCACGCGCGCACCCTCGTTCCTCCTGTGCGTCGGCTGGCTGCTGCTTCTGCTCGCCGCCGACGGCCTCTACTACGGGACGATGGCGACGAAGGGGACCGCGATCGCGCAGACTGTGTCCGAAATAGCATGGATGGTCTCCTCCCTGCTGCTGGGAGCGTCGGCGCTGCACCCGTCCGTCGCCTGGCCGACACGGTCGGCGGAAGGCCAGGAAAGGCCGCGGAAACGTCGCCTGACGGTCCTGATCGCCCTTATTCTGATGGGGCCGTCGACCGTGCTGGCCAATGTCGGCGGCATCAGGGAACATCCCACGGACGTCGCGGTCGTCGTCGGCATGACGGCCGGCCTCTCGCTGCTGCTGGTGCTGCGCCTCGCGCTGCTGGCCCAGTACGCCCAGAACGTGGCCGCCGAAGCGCACGCGCATGCTCACCGCCTCGCGTCATCGCTGCGTGAGCAGGCAGAACTCCAGAAGCAGCTGAGCCATCAGGCGACCCACGACCACTTGACGGGTCTGGCCAACCGGGCGCTCCTGAGCGAACGTCTGGAGTCCGCGCTCGACAGGTGCTCCACCCTCTTCGCCGCCGGACTGCTGATACTCGACATCGACGGTTTCAAGGTCGTCAACGACACGCTGGGGCATGCCGTCGGCGACAAACTGCTGATCGACGTCGCACAGCGGCTGATGAGCAGGGTCCGCGAACAGGACATGGTGGCCAGGCTCGGCGGAGACGAGTTCGCGCTCGTCGTGGAAGGGGTGGACGCGGGCACGCTGCACGACTACACCGCGCGGATCCTGGACTCCTTCAAAGACCCGTTCACCCTCGCCCAGGGACAGTCGATCTGCGTGACGACAAGCATCGGAGCACGGCGGATCACCGAGCCGACCACGCCCACCGAAGCGCTGCGGGACGCCGACACTGCCCTCTACCGGGCCAAGGCCGCGGGCAAGAACCAAGCGTCGTTCTTCGAATCCGCGCAGCCCGGCCCGGACGCGTGACGCGCTCGACCGCCTGTCCACCGGGCCGGAGCGGCATGCCCGGCCGGATGCCGGCGCCGGGTCCTGGTACACCCGGCCCGGTCGCCGGATTCCGCGCCGTGCACGAGAATGAGGTCCGCGCGAACCTGTTCGAGACCGTCCAGCGACCTCAGGCTCCTGACGGAGCATGGAGCACCCATGCTCTCCGACTACCGCCGGATCTTCTCTCCTCCAGGCACTCTGCTCTTCTGCGCTGCGGGCTTCGTCGCACGGCTTCCGCTGGCGATGACGGGCGTGGGCATCGTCACTCTGCTGTCGCAGCTCGGCGCCGGGTACCGGCTCGCCGGCTCGGTCTCCGCAACGCAGGCGCTCGCGGCCTCCGCGATCGGCCCTCAGATCTCCCGTCTGGCGGACCGACACGGTCAGCGCGCGGTCGCCCTTCCGGCGATGCCCGCGACGGTCGCCGCCATCGGCGCGCTGGCCCTGTGTGCCGGGCGCGGCTGCGGACTGGACGCTGTACCTCACGGCGGCGGCAGCGGGCTGCATGCCCAGCATGGGCGCGTTCGTCAGAGCCCGCTGGGCGGAGGTCCACCGCGCCTCGGCGCGCCTGCTGCACACCGCGTACTCGCTGGAGTCGGTGCTCGACGAGGTGATCTACATCGTCGGCCCGGTCCTGGTGATCACGCTGTCGGCCAGGATCCGCCCCGAGGCCGGGCCGCTGACGGCCGCGCTCCTGCTCGCCGTCGGCGTCCTGCTCTTCGCCGCTCAGCGGCGCACGCAACCGCCGGTGCGCACCGGGCCCTCCCCTGCCGGGGGCTGGGCGCCCCGCGTCCCCGGACTCGGCCTGCTGGTGCTGTCGCAGACAGCGGTGGGCGCGTCCTACGGTTCGGTGGAGGTCGTGACGGTCGCGTTCGTGGGTGCCCACCACGACACGGCGCTCTCCGGACTGATGCTGGGCGGGTACGCGCTCGGCTCGGGCCTGGCTGGCGCGGCCCTGAGTGCGGTCGGGCCACGGGGGGCGATCACGACGCGGTTGCTGGTCAGCGTCTGCGCGATGGCGCTGACCTCGGTACCGCTGCTGTTCGCCCCGGGTCTGGCGGTGCTGAGGGTGACGCTGTTCGTGGCGGGCATGTCCCTCGCGCCGACCCTGATCACCACGATGGGGCTGGTGAGCCACCTGGCGCCGGCCGCCCGGCTCACCGAGTGCATCACCTGGACCGTATCGGGCCTGTCCGTCGGGGTGGCGCTGGGCTACGCCCTGGCCGGGTGGGTGGTCGACGCCGCGGGTGCCTCGACGGGCTACGCGGTGCCGTGCGCGGCGGCCGCGCTCGCCGCCTCGACGGTCGCCCTCGCCCTGCCACGGTTGACCCGCGTCTGCGCGCAGCGGCACGCGAGTCCCTGAGCGGCTCCCCGGTTCCGTGCTCGACCACACCCGATGGGACATGTGTGAGGAAAGGAGACACATGCCCGTATCGCGTGAATGACAGCCGCCGTCCACGGAGGAGCCGCGCCGGCCGTCACCGTACGCGCCCTGCGCCCCTTTGGGGCACAACGATCACGTCCACCCGCGTGGCACCAGGGACCATGACGCCAAGCGGGTGAGCATGTGCCGACCCAGTCATCATCCCTACCGAGGCGATGCGATGCCCGACCGCGCCGACCCTGTCCGTCACGAGGACCTCGCGCCAAGGGGAATCCTCCGGCACCAGCCGCCGAAGCAGTGGCTGTCCGGCGGCATCTACGGGCTGGTGCTGGCCAGCGCCATGGTGGCCGCGCTGGATGCGACGGGCGAGAAGGCCGAGCCCGGTCCGGACGCGCTGTGGGTACTGCTCACCGCGCTGGCGACCAGCGCCGCCCACGGGTACGCGCACGTCATCGCCCAGCGTGCGTCCGGCGACGGGGCAGCCACGACGAGCAGACTGCGGTCGGTGCTCGCCGAGTGGCCACTGGTCGCCGCCGTACTGCCCACGGTGGGGATGCTGCTTGGCGCGGTGGCCGGGTGGTGGGCGGAGGCCACGGCCGTGGACGCGGCCCTGCTGGTCAACAGCGTCGCCTTGTTCGGCTTGGGCACGTCGGCCGCCCGCGCCGCCAGGCAGGGATGGCCGTCATCGTGCCGGGCAGGGGGCCTGGATATGCTCATCGGCCTGGTGATCATCGTCGCGAATGCCCTGAGCCATTAGCTATGGCCAGGAGGGGCCCGCGGCCGCCTCGTGCATGGCCAGCTCCAGCAGCGCGGGATCCGTGAGGGTGCCCGACCCGTCCGGCGGCACCAGCCAGCGCACCCCGCCGGCGCCGCCCCGCCCCGGGTACGGCACGACGACCCAGGCGCCGGCGCCGACCGTGCGGATCCCAGTGCCGAGCCAGCGCGCGGCGGTTCCGGCCGGCACGAAGAATCCCGTCCGGTTGTCCCCGAAGTCGACCAGGACGGGCCCGGGCCGGTCGAGGACCCGGGTCAGGACGTCGAGCGTCGGGTAGCCCAGATCGGCGGGCAGGATCAGGACGTCCCAGGCCTTGCCGGCCGGCAGCAGGGCGACCCCCCGGGGGTTGCGCTCCCACTCCCGGCGGCAGGCCTCGGGGTCCGGTGCGACGGATGCCAGCCAGTCGACCGCCGTCTTCGCCCCTGTCATCGCGAGACCTCCCTCGTGTGTTCGCGGACGCGGTCGCGTCCATGAGGGAGAGGGAGGCGCGCGGCCCGCATTACGCGGGTTTCCCCACTCTTTCGGGTGAAGGGTGAGGTCTCGGCCGCTTCGGCCTCGGTCGCGGGCTCCCGGAGTCTCGGTCCGAGGCGCCGCTGGCCTCAGCTGTCGAAGCCCAGCCCCAGCCGGTCCATCGTGCGCAGCCACAGGTTGCGCCGGCCGCCGTGGGCGTCGGCACGGGCCAGTGACCACTTGGTGAGGGCGATGCCGGTCCAGGCGAACGGCTCGGGCGGGAACGGCAGCGGCTTGCGGCGGACCATCTCCAGCTCGGTGCGCTCGGTCCGCTCCCCCGCGAGCAGGTCGAGCATCACCTCGGCGCCGAACCGGGTGGCACCGACGCCGAGTCCGGTGTAGCCCGCCGCGTACGCGACCTTGCCCTGGTGCGCCGTGCCGAAGAACGCCGAGAAGCGCGAGCAGGTGTCGATCGCGCCGCCCCACGCGTGCGTGAAGCGGACGCCCTCCAGCTGCGGGAAGCAGGTGAAGAAGTGCCCGGCGAGCTTGGCGTAGGTCTCCGGCCGGTCGTCGTACTCGGCGCGCACCCGCCCGCCGTACGGGTAGATCGCGTCGTAGCCGCCCCACAGGATCCGGTTGTCGGCGGACAGCCGGAAGTAGTGGAACTGGTTCGCCGAGTCGCCGAGCCCCTGCCGGTTCTTCCAGCCGACGGAGTCGAGCTGCGGGGGTGTCAGGGGCTCGGTCATCAGGGCGTAGTCGTAGACGGGCACGGTGTAGGACCGCAGCCGCCTGAGGAGGTTGGGGAAGACGTTCGTCCCGAGGGCGACCTGCCGGGCGCGGACCCGGCCGTACGGGGTGCGGACGGCCATACCGGGGCCGTAGGGCTTCAGGTCGAGCGCGGGGGTGTGCTCGTAGACCCGGACGCCGAGGCGCAGGCAGGCGCGTTTCAGACCCCAGACGAGTTTGGCCGGGTGGACCAGGGCGACGCCCCGGCGGTCGTACAGGCCGGCCCGGAAGGTCGGGGAGTCCACCTGCTCGCGGACCGCGTCGGCGTCCAGGAACTCGATGCCGTCGGCGAGGCCCCTGCCGGTCAGTTCGCGGTGCCGGTCGCGCAGTTCCCGGGCCTGGTAGGGCTCGGTGGCGACGTCGATCTCGCCGGTGCGTTCGAAGTCGCAGTCCAGGGAGTGGCGGGCGACCGCCTTCTCGATCTCGTCGAGATTGCGGGCGCCCAGCTCCTCCAGCCTGTGGATCTCGTCCGGCCAGCGGGTGAGCCCGTTGGTCAGGCCGTGGGTGAGGGAGGCGGCGCAGAAGCCGCCGTTGCGACCGGAGGCGGCCCAGCCCACCTCACGGCCTTCGAGCAGGACCACGTCCCGCTGCGGATCGCGCTCCTTGGCGACGAGCGCGGTCCACAGTCCGCTGTACCCGCCGCCGACGACCAGCAGGTCGCAGCTCTCGGCGGCGGTGAGGGCGGGTTCGGGACGGGGCCGGCCGGGGTCCTCCAGCCAGTACGGGACCGGCCGGGCCTCGGAGAGGGACCTCGTCCACTCGAGGGGTCCGGGGGTGCTTCCCCCGGCGGGAAGGGGCATGGCGCTCGGGGCCATGGTTTCAACTCCCTACAGAGGCTTACGCCTTCTGCTTGTTTCTGCGGTTGCCGATGACCATCGAGGTCAGGACGAACAGCACGGCGATCAGGAACATGGCCGTGCCGATGACGTTGATCTGGACGGGCGTGCCGCGCTGTGCCGAACCCCAGACGAACATGGGGAAGGTGACGGTCGAGCCCGCGTTGAAGTTGGTGATGATGAAGTCGTCGAAGGAGAGCGCGAAGGCCAGCAGCGCGCCGGCGGCGATGCCGGGGGCCGCGATGGGCAGGGTGACGCGCAGGAAGGTCTGCGCCGGTCCGGCGTAGAGGTCCTGGGCGGCCTGTTCCAGCCGCGGGTCCATCGACATCACGCGCGCCTTGACGGCGGTGACGACGAAGCTGAGGCAGAACATGATGTGGGCGATCAGGATGGTCCAGAAGCCCAGCGGCGCGCCCATGTTGAGGAACAGGGTGAGCAGCGAGGCCGCCATGACCACCTCGGGCATCGCCATCGGCAGGAAGATCAGCGAGTTCACGGCGCCGCGCGCGCGGAAGCGGTAGCGGACCAGGGCGAAGGCGATCATCGTGCCGAGGACGGTGGCGCCGAGCGTCGCCCAGAAGGCGATCTGGAGACTGACCGAGAGCGAGCCGCACAGGCCGGAGACGCCGCACGGGTCGGTCCACGCGTCGGTGGAGAACCGCTGCCACTCGTAGTTGAAGCGCCCCTTCGGCTTGTTGAAGGAGAACACCGTGACGACGACGTTGGGCAGCAGCAGGTAGGCGAGCGTGCACAGCCCGGCGATGACCACCAGGTGGCGCCTGAGCCAGTTGACGAGGGGCATCAGACCAGATCCTCCGTCCCGGCCTTGCGGATGTAGAAGGTGACCATGAGGAGGATCGCGGCCATCAGGATGAACGAGAGGGCCGCGGCCGTCGGGTAGTCCAGGACGCGCAGGAACTGCGTCTGGATGACGCTGCCGACCATGCGGGTGTCGGCGGAGCCGAGGAGTTCGGCGTTGACGTAGTCGCCGGAGGCGGGGATGAAGGTCAGCAGTGTGCCGGAGACCACGCCGGGCATCGACAGCGGGAAGGTGATCTTCCGGAACGTGGTGACCGGCTTGGCGTACAGATCGCCGGCCGCCTCGTGCAGCCGCCCGTCGATGCGCTCCAGGGAGGTGTACAGCGGCAGGATCATGAACGGCAGGAAGTTGTACGTGAGGCCGCAGACCACCGCGAGCGGGGTGGCGAGCACCCGGTCGCCGGAGGTCATGCCGAGCCAGCTGGTGACGTCCAGGACGTGCAGGCTGTTGAGCGCCCCCACGACCGGGCCGCCGTCGGCGAGGATCGTCTTCCAGGCCAGGGTGCGGATCAGGAAGCTGGTGAAGAACGGCGCGATCACCAGGATCATGATCAGGTTGCGCCAGCGGCCCGCCCGGAAGGCGATCAGGTAGGCGAGCGGGTAGCCGAGCAGCAGGCACAGGAAGGTCGCGGTGCCCGCGTAGAGCACCGAGCGCATGAACTGCGGCCAGTAGTCGGTGAGCGCGTCCCAGTAGGTCGCGAAGTGCCAGGTGACCCGGTAGCCCTCCTCCAGGGAGCCCGTCTGCACGGACGTGGAGGCCTGGTAGATCATCGGCAGCGCGAAGAAGACGACCAGCCAGAGCAGTCCGGGCAGCAACAACCAGTAGGGGGTCCAGCGGCCCCGCCGGCGCGTCGGCTTCCTCGCGGGTTCGGCGGGCGCGAGCGGCGGTGGCGCCTCGGTCAGCGTCGACATCACAGGACCGCCTCTTCCTCGGTGCCCGCGGCGATGTCCTGAGCGGCGTCCAGGCAGAAGGTGTGCGCCGGGCTCCAGTGCAGGACCACGTCCGCGCCGGGCACCAGACGGCCGTCGCGTTCGACGTTCTGGACGTACACCGCCACGTCGGGGCAGGCGGGCGTGTCGACGACGTACTGCGTGGAGACGCCGATGAAGCTGGCGTCGGCGATCCTGCCGGTGAGGCGGTTGCGGCCGTCGGGGATCTCGCCGGCGTCGTCGGCGTGGGTGAGGGAGATCTTCTCGGGGCGCACGCCGAGCAGCACCTTGCCGCCGGCCGCCGTGGGCGCGGCGCAGCGCGCCCCGGGCAGGACCAGCTTGCCGCCGCCCGCCTTGAGGACGACGTCGTCGCCGCTCGTGGTGCCGACCTCGGCCTCGATGAGGTTGGAGGTGCCCAGGAAGTTGGCGACGAAGGTGGTGCGCGGGTTCTCGTAGAGGTCGGCGGGGGCGCCGAGCTGCTCGACGCGGCCGGCGTTCATCACGGCGACCGTGTCGGCCATGGTCATGGCCTCCTCCTGGTCGTGCGTGACGTGCACGAAGGTGATGCCGACCTCGGTCTGGATGCGCTTGAGCTCCAGCTGCATCTGGCGGCGCAGCTTGAGGTCGAGGGCGCCGAGCGGCTCGTCGAGCAGCAGCACCTTGGGGTGGTTGATCAGCGCGCGGGCCACGGCGACGCGCTGCTGCTGGCCGCCGGAGAGCTGGTGCGGCTTCTTGCGGGCCTGTTCGCCGAGCTGGACCAGGTCGAGCATCTCCTCGACCTGCTTCTTGACGCCCTTGACACCCCGCCGGCGCAGTCCGAAGGCGACGTTCTCGAAGATGTCGAGGTGCGGGAAGAGGGCATAGGACTGGAAGACGGTGTTCACCGGGCGCTTGTAGGGCGGCAGGTGGGTGACGTCCTGGTCGCCGAGGTGGACGGTCCCCGCGGTGGGTTCCTCCAGGCCGGCGATCATGCGCAGGGTGGTGGTCTTGCCGCAGCCGGAGGCGCCGAGCAGGGCGAAGAAGGAGCCCTGCGGGACGGTCAGGTCCAGCGGGTGGACGGCGGTGAAGGCGCCGTAGGTCTTGCTGATGCCGGAGAGGCGGACGTCGCCGCTGTTGTCTGTCGTCGTCATGATCGTCACGCCCCAGTGAGCTTCGCGAACTTCTCTTCGTACTTCGTCTCTTCCGCCGCGCTCAGCGACCGGAAGGCGTGCGACTTGGCCTGCATGGCCTTGTCGGGGAGGATCAGCGGGTTGTTCGCCGCGTCCTCGTCGATCTTCGCGAGCTCTTCCTTCACGCCGTCGACGGGACACACGTAGTTGATGTACGCGGCGAGTTCGGCGGCCGCCCGCGGCTCGTAGTAGTAGTCGATCAGGCGTTCGGCGTTGCTCTTGTGGCGCGCCTTGTTGGGGATCAGCAGGTTGTCGCTGGACGTCAGGTAACCGCTGTCCGGGATGATGAAGTCGACGTCGGGGTTGTCCGCCTGGAGCTGCACGACGTCGCCGGCCCAGGCGAGGCAGGCGGCCATGTCGCCCTTGGTGAGGTCGGCGGTGTAGTCGTTGCCGGTGAAGCGGCGGATCTGGCCCTTGTCGACGCCCTTCTGCAGGCGGGCGATGGCGGCGTCGTAGTCGTCGTCGGCGAACTTCCCGGGGTCCTTGCCCATGTCGAGCAGGGTCATGCCGACGGTGTCGCGCATCTCGGTGAGGAACCCGACCCGGCCCTTGAGCCTGGGGTTGTCGAGCAGGTCGGAGACCGACTTCACCTCGACGCCGTCCAGCGCCTTCTTGTTGTAGGCGATGACCGTGGAGATGCCGGTCCAGGGGTACGAGTAGGCGCGGCCCGGGTCCCAGTCGGGGCTGCGGAACTGGCCGGACAGGTTGGCGAAGGCGTGCGGCAGGTTGGACGGGTCCAGTTTCTGCACCCAGCCGAGGCGGATCATGCGGGCGGCGAGCCAGTCGGTGAGGACCATCAGGTCGCGGCCGGTCTCCTGACCGGCGGCGAGCTGCGGCTTGATCTTGCCGAAGAACTCGTTGTTGTCGTTGATGTCCTCGGTGTACTTGACCTTGATGCCGGTGCGTTGCGTGAACGCGTCGAGAGTGGGGTGGTGTTTGCCCGCCTCGTCGACGTCCATGTACTCGGTCCAGTTGGAGAAGCTGACGGTCTTCTCCTTCGCCGAGTGGTCCTCGGCGGACGTGCCGCCCTCGGTCTTGCCGGCCGCGGGGATCCCGCAGGCGCTCAGCGCCCCGAGGCCGCCCAGCGTCAGCGCGCCGCCGGCGGAGGCGCGCAGCAGCGACCGGCGGGTGAGGGCCGCCCGGCCGTTGCTGAGGCTGCGCCGCATGGCGGCCGTTTGGGCCGGTGTCAGGCGGTCGTCGGGCTCGTACTGCTCCATGCGCGTGGTGCCCTTTCGGGAGGGTGGGCGGCCGCGGGTCGGGCGGCCTGGCTGCTATCGGTCCCCGAAGACGGTGCGGTGCCAGTCCTTCTCGGCCACCGCGGTGTTGTCGAACATGACGTGCTTGATCTGGGTGTACTCCTCGAACGAGTACGGCGACATGTCCTTGCCGAAGCCGGACTGCTTGTAGCCGCCGTGCGGCATCTCGCTGATGATCGGGATGTGGTCGTTGACCCACACGCACCCGGCCTGGATCTCCCGCGTCGCGCGGTTGGCCCGGAAGACGTCCCGGGTCCACGCGGAGGCGGCCAGTCCGTAGGGGGTGTCGTTGGCGAGGGCGATCCCCTCGTCGTCGCCGTCGAAGGGCAGGACCACGAGGACCGGACCGAAGATCTCGGACTGGACGATCTCGCTGTCCTGGGCCGCGTCGGCGATGAGGGTGGGGAGATAGTACGCCCCCACCTTCAGAGTGCCCCGCGGAGCCTCGCCGCCGGTCACCACGCGCGCGTAGGCGCGCGCCCGGTCGACGAAACCGGCGACGCGGTCCCGCTGGACGTGCGAGATCAGCGGGCCGAGGTCGGTGCCGGCGGCGAACGGGTCGCCGACGCGGACGGTCGCCATCAGGGCGGCGGTCCGCTCGACGAACTCGTCGTAGCGGGAGCGCTGCACGTACGCGCGCGTGGCGGCCGTGCAGTCCTGCCCGCTGTTGATGAGGGCGCCCGCGACGGCGCCGTGTGCGGCGGCGTCCAGGTCGGCGTCGTCGAACACCACGAAGGGCGCCTTGCCGCCGAGCTCCAGATGGAGGCGCTTGACGGTGGCGGTGGCGATCTCGGCGACCCGCTTGCCGACCGCGGTGGACCCGGTGAACGAGGTCATCGCGACGTCGGGGTGGCCCACGAGGTGCTCGCCGGCTTCCTTGCCGGTGCCCGTGACGACGTTGATCACACCGTCGGGGAGGCCGGCGTCCGTGGCGGCCTGCGCGAACATCAGCGAGGTCAGCGGAGTCAGCTCGGCAGGCTTCAGGACGATGGTGTTCCCGGCGGCGATCGCCGGGAGGATCTTCCAGGCGGCCATCTGGAGGGGGTAGTTCCAGGGGGCGATGGAGCCGACGACGCCGATGGGTTCCCGGCGTACGTAGGAGGTGTGGTCGCCGGAGTACTCGCCCGCCGACTGCCCCTGCAGATGCCGGGCGGCGCCCGCGAAGAAGGACGTGTTGTCGATGGTGCCCGGGACGTCGAACTCGCGGGTGAGCTTGAGCGGCTTGCCGCATTGCAGGGACTCGGCGCGGGCGAAGTCCTCAGCGCGCTCGGCAAGCAGGGCCGCGAGGCGGTGCAGGGCCTCGGAGCGCTCGGCCGGGGTGGCGCCGGACCAGGCCGGGAAGGCGGCGCGGGCGGCGGCGACCGCCGCGTCCACGTCGGCGGGGGCGGCCAGCTCGTAGGTGAACACCTCCTGGCCGGTGGCCGGGTCGACCACGGCGTGGGTGCGTCCCGACGTGCCCTGCCTCAGCCGCCCGGCGATGAACTGCGCGCCGGCCGCGAAGCGTTCCTGTGCGGGGAACCGGTTGTGCATGTAGCTCTCCTCCGCCGTCACCCGTCGTGTGCGGGGGTGGCGTAGCTCCAGCTCGATTTGAGTGCCGATCCTGACAGAGGAGTGCTACCTCAACAAGGGATTCCGTTGTTGCCTTTTGGTTACGCGACGGAATCTGTCGACCAGGGTGTCGAGTCGGCGGGGAAAAGGAAGGACGGAATGTCAGTGGCGCGTGCCACACTCGCCCGTATGAGCACGCACACGGGGCACACCGGGGGAATCGCGTCGCGGGAGGATCTGGTCAGGGCGGTCGACGCGGGCGAGAGGATCAGGTATCTGCACTTCTGGGGTCACCGGCCGAGGCCCGACGGGAGCCTCGGCCCGAGCTGTCTGAGTCAGTGGTGGCCGTCGCCGTTCACCGTCGACGGGGTCACCTACGACACGGCCGAGCACTGGATGATGGCCGGCAAGGCCCGGCTGTTCGGGGACCCGGAGGCGGAGCGGCGGGCGCTGGCCGCCGAGCATCCGGCGCAGGCCAAGAAGGCGGGGCGGCTGGTCCGCGGCTTCGACGAGCAGGTCTGGACGCGGGAGCGGTTCGGCATCGTCGTGGAGGGCAGCGTCCACAAGTTCTCCTCGGACCCCGCGCTGCGCGCCTTCCTGCTCGGCACCGGCGACCGGGTGCTGGTGGAGGCCAGTCCCGTGGACCGGGTGTGGGGCATCGGCCTCGCCGCGCAGGACGAGGGGGCGTCCGATCCGAAGCGGTGGCGGGGGCCGAACCTGCTGGGGTTCGCCCTGATGGCGGCGCGGGAGCGGCTGCGGCTCAGACCGTGAAGAGGAGGACCGCCATCCCGATGCCCAGGACCACGCCGGCGGCACCGCAGATGATCCCGGCCACGGCGTGGCCGGGGTTGGACGCCTCGCCCCGCTTCGCCTTGGCCCTGCCGATCACACCGAAGATCACGGCGAGGACGCCGAGGACGATCGCCAGGGGCCACAGGCAGAAGCCGGCGGCCGCGATGATGCCGCACACCATCGCCGCGACGCCCCTACCGTTGCTCTCGACCGACATCCCCGGCCAGCCGGGGTAGCCCGCGGACGGGTACGCGGGGTGGCCCGGCCAGCCGTACGGCACCTGTCCCGGCCCGTCCGGCGAGATCGGCGGAGGCGGCACGGCACCGTCCGCGCCGTACGGGGGCCCGGGGACTCCAGGCACCGCGGAGGTTCCGGGCGCCGCGAACGGCGACGGCGCGAACCCGACCGGGGCGGCGCCGCCCGGTGGTCCGTAGCCGCCGGGGGCGGAACCGGGCGCCCCGGGCTGCGGGGGCGCGTACCCGGCGGGAGCGGGACCCGGCATCCCGGCCCCGGCCGACGGCGCGAAGCCGCCGGGGGCGGAGCCAGGTATCCCGCCCTGCGGGAACTCGGACCCACCAGTCGCGTAACCGGGCACCCCGGGCTGCGGGGGCGCGAAGCGGCCCCAACCTGCCGTCGCCGCCTTGGCCTCCGGCGGAGCGAAGGGGTCGTCCGGGAAGGCGTCGCCCGCCGGGGGCGGTGCCGGGGCCGCTCCGGGGACCGGTACGACGGTGTGCTGGTCGTGGACCGGCGCGGTCGGCTCCTGCGGCCGCTGTGCCTGCTGTGGCTGATGCGCCTGCTGCGGCTGCTGCGGCTGCTGTGGCTGCTGTGGCTCATGCTGACCCGGCTGGTCGCGCGGGCCCCGCGAGTCCAGCGACTCCCGAACCTCCCGCGGCCCGGCGTCGGCAGTCGTGCTCCCCGGCTCGGGCCGAGGCGTGGGCGCGGACTTCTCCATGCCGGCCGGCGCGGCCCTGTCCGCACTCGTGGCCTCCGGATCGTCCAGACCCGGGGCCGCCGGCCTGTCCGGACTCGTGGGCGCCGCTTTGTCCAGTCTCGTGGCCGCCGGACGGTCCAGACGCGTCGGCACCGCCTTGTCCAGACGCGTCGGCACCGGATCATCCAGACCCGTCGGCGCAGTCTTGTCCTTCTCCAGGCTCGTCGCGGTGGCCGGGAACGGCGCGGCGGGGCCGTCCGGACGGGAGGTCGCCGCGGTCTCCGGCGCCTCGGGTGCGGGCGCGTCGTCGGCCATGCGCGGATTCCCCCTTCGTCGAGCTGTGCCGTCATGCTACGGCCAGGTCCCGTCCGCCCAGGGCCCGGCCTACGATGATCCCCGAGACACCGATCAGCCGATCACCGCGTCCCGCCCGCCGCCCGCCGGCCCGCGCGGACGCCGTCCCGGGGAGGACCCCTTGACCGACCGCAGCGACGCACTCACCGGCCCCACCGCGCCCGCCGTGCCGACCGGCCCCACCAGCGAGATCGCCGAGGGCGCCGCACGCGCCCCGCACGCCTTCATCGCCGGGCTGCCCAAGGCCGAGCTGCACGTCCACCACGTGGGCTCCGCCTCCCCCAGGATCGTCGCCGAGCTGGCCGCCCGGCACCCCGACTCCAAGGTGCCCACCGACCCCGAGGCCCTCGCCGACTACTTCAGCTTCACGGACTTCGCGCACTTCATCGAGGTGTACCTGTCCGTCGTGGACCTGATCCGCACCCCCGAGGACGTCCGCCTGCTGACCTTCGAGGTGGCCCGGGAACTGGCCCGGCAGCAGGTGCGCTACGCGGAGCTGACCATCACCCCGTACTCCTCCACCAGGCGCGGCATCGACGCGCGGGCCTTCATGGACGCGATCGAGGACGCCCGCAAGGACGCGGAGGCGGAGCTCGGCACGGTGCTGCGCTGGTGCTTCGACATCCCCGGCGAGGCCGGTCTGGAGGCGGCGCAGGAGACGACGCGGCTGGCCACCGACGACCGGCTGCGCCCGGAGGGCCTTGTCTCCTTCGGGCTCGGCGGACCGGAGATAGGCGTGCCGAGGCCGCAGTTCAAGCCGTACTTCGACCGCGCGATCGCCGCCGGGCTGCGCTCGGTGCCGCACGCCGGCGAGACGACCGGCCCGCAGACGGTGTGGGACGCACTGACCCACCTGGGCGCCGAGCGCATCGGGCACGGCACCAGTTCCGCCCGGGACGAGAAGCTGCTCGCCCACCTCGCCGAGCAGCGCATCGCGCTGGAGGTGTGCCCGACGTCGAACATCGCCACCCGGGCGGTGCCCTCGCTGGACGAGCACCCCCTCACGACGTTCGTCGACGCCGGGGTGCTGGTCACCGTGAACTCCGACGACCCGCCCATGTTCGGCACCGACCTCAACAACGAGTACGCGGTCGCCGCCCGCCTCCTCGGCCTCGACGAGCGCGGTCTCGCCGACCTCGCGAAGAACGCGGTGGACGCCTCCTTCCTCGACGAGGCGGGCAAGGCCCGGATCCGCGAGGAGATCGACGCGTACACCGCGGAGTGGCTCGCTCCCTGATCCGGCCTCGCGGCGCCGGCCCCAGCACAATGGGCGCATGCAGACGCTGACGGCCGTGGCCCATCGCGGCGACCCCTACCGCTTCCGGGAGAACACCCTCGACTCGCTGCGTTCCGCGCTCCGCCTGGGCGCGGACGCGGTGGAGGTCGACGTACGGCTCACCAGGGACGGTGTCCCGGTGCTGCTGCACGACGCCGGCCTGAAACGGCTGTGGGCGCACGACCGGCCGCTGAGCGCGCTCTCGGCGGCCGAGGTGCGGGGGCTGACCGGCGGCGCGGTGCCCACGCTGGCGGAGGCGCTGGCGGCCACCGACGGCACCCGGATGATGATCGACCTGCCGGGCACCCGCGAGTTGCGGGCGGCCCGCCGGGTGGTGGACGTCGTCCGGGATGCGGGCGCGGCCGACCGCGTCTACTACTGCGCCGGCGCGGAGGCCATGCTCGCCGTGCGCGGCGCCGACCCGTCGGCCGAGATCGCCCTGACCCGCACGACCGTGGCGCCGCCGCGCCCCGTGCTGCTCGACGCGGTCCGGCCGCGCTGGCTCAACTTCCGCTGGTCGCTGGTGGACCGCGCCCTCGCGGCCCGTGTCCACCGCGACGGCCGGCTGCTGTCGGTGTGGACGCCCGACACCCGCCGCACCATGCGCCGCCTGATCGACCTGGGCGTCGACTCGATCACCACCAACCGGGTGGACGTCCTCACCGCCCTGCGCGCGGCCCACGGCGGCGACGCCGCACGGTGACCGGCCCGCACTGCGCCTCCGGCCGGCCGCCCGTACGGTGAGGACGAGGGCGGGGGTGGTGTCCGGCCGAGGAGCGTGCGATGGCCCCTTCCACGGCGGCGGCCGATCCCCTGGCGGACGGCCGCGACGCGTTCCGGCGACGTGCCTGGGCCGAGGCGTACGAGCGGCTGTCGGCCGCCGACGGTCGGGCCCCGCTCGCGGCGCCGGACCTGGAGCGCCTGGCCATGGCCGCCTATCTGTACGGCC
The DNA here is from genome assembly GCF_057707805.1 of Streptomyces sp. bgisy159. Classification (NCBI taxonomy): domain Bacteria; kingdom Bacillati; phylum Actinomycetota; class Actinomycetes; order Kitasatosporales; family Streptomycetaceae; genus Streptomyces; species Streptomyces sp. bgisy159. Next base: position 28,549 of record NZ_JBYIQX010000020.1, read on the forward strand.
GGGAGGAGCGGGCCGTGGAGACCTGGGAGCGCGCGCACCGCGCGCTCCACGAGGCCGGGGCGGTCGGCCGGGCGGTGCGCTGCGCGTTCTGGCTCGGCCTCACCCTCGCCCGGTACGGGCAGCACGCCCGCGCGGGCGGCTGGTTCGCCCGCGGGGCACGGCTGCTGGCCGACTCCGGCGAGGACTGCGTGGAGTGCGGGTACCTGCTGGTGCCGAGCGCGTTCGGGGCGCTGGAGGGCGGCGACTTCGCGGGGGCGCGTGCCGCGTTCGCGGAGGTGGCCGGGATCGCGGACCGGTTCGCGGACCCCGATCTGGTGGCCCTGAGCAGGCTCGGCCAGGGCCAGGCGCTGATCGCCGCCGGTGAGGTCGCCGCCGGGACCTCCCTGCTGGACGAGGCGATGGTCGCCGTCACGGCCGACGAGGTCTCGCCCATCGCGGCGGGCATCGTCTACTGCGCGGTGCTCATCGCCTGCCGGGACATCTTCGACGTGGGGCGCGCCGCCGAGTGGACGGAGGCGCTCAGCCGCTGGTGTGCCGCGCAGCCGGACCTGAAGCCGTACCGGGGGCAGTGCCTGGTCCACCGCTCGGAGATCATGGAGCTGCGCGGCGAGTGGTCCGCCGCCCTGGCCCAGGCCCAGCAGGCGTGCGCCCTGCTCGCCGGACGGACCGTCGACCCGGCCGTGGGCATGGCCCAGTACCAGCGGGGAGAACTGCTCCGGCTGCGCGGCGCGCTGTCCGAGGCGGAGGGGGCGTACCGGGAGGCCGACCATTGGGGCCACTCGCCGCAGCCCGGCCTCGCCCTGCTGCGGCTCGCGCAGGGCCGTACCGACGACGCGGTGGCGGCCGTGCGCCGGGTGGTGGCGCAGGCGGGGGGCGACCGGGTGCGGCGGGCGCGGGTGCTCGCCGCGTGCGTCGACGTCTCGCTCGCGGCCGGTGACCCGGGGGCCGCCCGGGAGGCGGCCGAGGAGCTGGGCCGGACGGCGGACGGCTTCGCGTCGCCGTATCTGCGGGCGGTCGCGGCGGGCGCGCGCGGGGCGGTGCTGCTCTCGGAGGGGGACGCGCAGGGCGCGTGGGAGGCGTTGGGCGTGGCCCGGGCGGCCTGGCAGGAACTGGACGCCCCGTACGAGGCGGCGCTGGTGCGGGTGCTGACGGCCGAGGTGTGCCTGCTGCTCGGGGATCGTGACACCGCCAAGCTGGAGCTCGCCGCGGCCCGCACGGTGTTCGCCGGGCTGGGCGCGGCCCCGCAGCTGGCCCGGGTGGACCGGCTGGCCGGCCGGGTGCCCGGGCGTCCGCCGGGCGGGCTGACGCCGCGCGAGGTGGAGGTGCTGCGGCTGGTCGCGGGCGGCGCCACCAACCGGGAGATCGCCGCCACGCTGGTCATCAGCGAGAAGACCGTGGCCCGTCATCTCGACAACATGTTCACCAAGCTGAGCGTCTCCACCCGGAGCGCGGCGACGGCGTACGCCTACCGGCACGGCCTGGTCTGAGGGCCGCGGAGGTGTATGTCCGCAGGTGCGTGGCGTTCGCGGTGGCATCCCGGCATGGGTGATTCACCCCATGCCGGGATGCCACCGCCAGATGCGCGATTCGCCCGATGCCCCGCGCCGGGGGTGCCGCCGAGACTGTCCGTGAAGGCCGTGGAGAGCAGGACGCCACGGGATGCCGACCGACGTGGAGCACCGGGAGCCGGGAGCGGGAGCCCCGGGCCTCCCGGGACCGCGCGGGCGTGCGGCCACCGGACACCACCGGTCATGGCGGCCGTGCGGAGAGGAGGCCACCGTGAACAGGACTCGCACCGCGACGCGGGCGCCGGAACCAGGGCACCTGACCGGTCAGCCGGCCAGGGAACGCCTGCTGGCGGCGATGCCCCTCACCGAACACCGGCGGGACCTGGCCGGTGTGTCGACCGCCGTCCTGGAGGGCGGCGACGGACCGCCGGTCGTCCTCCTGCACGGCATCGGCCAGTCCGCCACCGCGTGGGTCAGGGTGGTGCCGGAGCTGGTGACGGACCACCAGCTGATCGTGCCCGACCTGCCGGGACAGGGCGCCTCCGTGGTCCAGGACGGCGAGCCGCCCGCCGCCGACCGGGTGCTGGAGTGGCTGGCGGCGCTGATCGAGGCCACCTGCCCCGCTCCGCCGGTCCTCGTCGGGCACAACCTCGGCGGGGCGGTGGCCGCCCGGTTCGCGGCCGGCCGCGGCGAACTGATCGCCGGGCTGGTGCTGGCCGACGCCTTCGGGCTGGGGCCGTTCCGTCCGGAGCCGAGGTTCGCGCTGGCGGTCGCCGCGTTCCAGCTGCGCGCCACCGAGCGCACCCGGGACCGGATGCTCGGCCGGTGCGTGGCGGACCTGGACGCGGTCCGGCGTGACCTCGGCGGCCACTGGGACGACATCGCCGACTACGCCCTGGACCGGGCCCGCACGCCGAGCGTCAGGGCCGCGGGCCGGACGCTGATGAAGGAGTTCGCGCTGCCGGTCCTCCCGGACGCCGAACTGGACCGGATCGGCGTGCCGACGACCCTGGTGTGGGGCCGCCAGGACCCCGAGACCCGGCTGAGGTTCGCCGAGCGGGCGGCGGGCCGGCACGGCTGGCCGCTGCACGTCATCGACGACTGCGGCGCCGACCCGGATCTGGAGCACCCTCAGGCGCTGGTCGCCGCCCTGGGCACGGCCCTTCCCACCCGCCCGGACCGCCGGCCGCCCGGATCGCCGGCCGGAAGGGAAGCCCGACCGTGACCCCCGCCCCGGCCGTCCGACCGCGCCCCCACCCGTGACACCACACCCCCACCCGTGACGGAGCACGACCATGACCATCCCCCTCGGGCGCCCGGGCGCCCCCGCTCACGCTCACGCCCCCGACCCTTCTGTCCCGGACCGTTCCTCCGCGGACCGCCCCTCGCCGGAAGCGGTCCGGGCCGAGTGGGACGCCCTCGCGGCCGAGTTCGACCGGTTCACCACGCCGCACACCATGCTGTTCGGGGAGCGGCTGGTGGAGCGGGCCGCCGTCGGCGTCGGCACCCGCTTCCTCGACGTGGCCGCGGGCAGTGGCGCCCTCGCCCTGCCGGCGGCCCGCCGGGGGGGCCGACGTGGTCGCCGTGGACATCTCCCCCGCGATGGTGGAACGGCTCGCCGCCCGAGCCCGGGGCTCGGAGCGGGTCCGGGCGCTGGTCATGGACGGCGAGCACCTGGACCTGGCCGACGACTCCTTCGACGTCTCGGCGTCGCTGAACGGCGTGTCGCTCTTCCCCGACCTGCGTCGCGGCCTGGCGGAGCTGGTACGCGTCACCCGGCCCGGCGGCACGGTGCTGGTCGCCGCTTTCGGCCCGCCTCAGGGAGCCGAGTTCATCGCCTGGACGGTGCAGGCCATCCGGGCGGCCGTACCCGGCGCCGCACCCCTGCCCGCGGACCCGCCCCCGCTGCCGTTCCGGCTCGCCGACCCGGACCGGTTCGCCGCTCTGCTGCGCGCGGCCGGGCTGACCGGGGTGCGTGTCCGCGCGGAGGTGCTGGACACGGCGTTCGCGTCGGCCGGGGAGCTGCTGGACACGGTCCGCAGCAGCAATCCGGTGGGCGCCCGGTGGATCACCGGGCTGACCGCCCGGCAGGCGGCCGAGGTCCGGCAGATCCTCGACGGCATGCTGCGCGAGCGCTCGGGCGGCCGCCCCGGCGCCGTCCTGCACGCCGGGATGAACGTGGGCACGGGCACCGTCGCGAGCGCTGCGGCAGCGTCGCCGGATCGGCCGGACCCCGCAGGGTGACGACGGACCGGTGCTCGCCGTCAGCCGCTCTGCGTGGCGGTCGTTCGTCCGGGCGGTGCGCCGAGCGCCTCCAGCCGCTTGATCTTCCGCCGTACGACGAAGAGCGGGATCACGCCGAACACCCCGAACGACATGTCGATGACGGTCCACCAGAAGGGGATGCCCCGGATCGGACCGCAGATCAGCGCGAGCGGGACGATCCCGGCGCAGGCGATCATGCCGAACTCCACGACCCAGATGTTGCGGACGGGGTCGCGGTACGGGCCGTAGAAGGCGACCGCGATGACGAGGTGGGCGAAGGCCAGCCAGTCGGTGCCGTAGAGCACGAAGGGGTGATCGGCGTCCACGGCGTCGAGACCGTCGCGCACCCGCTCGATCCAGCCCATCAGGCCGGGCAGGTGCTCCGGTACCGACAGGGACCGCAACAGCTCCTCGGTCCAGCGCAGTTCGTGCACGAGGGGGAAGGCCGTGGCGCCGCTGAGCACCAGGCAGACGACGAAGAACACCAGCCACGCGCGGATGCCCTGGAGCAGGGCGGCTCTGTCGCTCATGGACATGAGCGTACGCGGTCATTTGAACGCGTTCAAAACCGGCCCCACGAGATCGACCTCCGGGCATGACAGCGGGCCCGGAGCCTTCCGGCTCCGGGCCCGCTGTCATGGTCAGCCGTCAGCCGTCCAGCGACGTCATCACGTGCTTGATGCGCGTGTAGTCCTCGAAGCCGTACCCGGACAGGTCCTTGCCGTAGCCGGACTTCTTGAAGCCGCCGTGGGGCATCTCGGCGACCAGCGGGATGTGCGTGTTGATCCACACGCAGCCGAAGTCGAGCTTCTTGGACATCCGCATGGCGCGGGAGTGGTCCTTGGTCCAGACGGAGGAGGCGAGGGCGTACTCGACGCCGTTGGCCCACTCGACGGCCTGCTCCTCGTCCGTGAAGGACTGCACGGTGATGACCGGGCCGAAGACCTCCTTCTGGATGATCTCGTCGTCCTGCTTGAGGCCGGAGACGACGGTCGGCGCGTAGAAGTAGCCCTTGTCGCCGACCTGGTGACCACCCGCCTCGACCTTGGCGTGGGCGGGCAGCCGCTCGATGAAGCCGGCGACCTGCTTGAGCTGGTTGGGGTTGTTCAGCGGGCCGAACAGGACGTCCTCGTCGTCCGGCTGCCCGGTCTTGGTGTCGGCGGCCGCCTTGGCCAGCTCCGCCACGAACTCGTCGTGGATGGATTCCTGCACCAGGACCCTGGTGGCCGCGGTGCAGTCCTGACCGGCGTTGAAGAAGCCGGCCACCGAGATGTCCTCGACGGCCTTGGCGATGTCGGTGTCCTCGAACACGACGACCGGCGCCTTGCCGCCGAGCTCCAGGTGGACCCGCTTGAGGTCCTTGGACGCCGACTCGGCGACCGACATGCCGGCCCGCACCGAGCCGGTGATGGAGGCCATCGCCGGGGTCTCGTGCTCGACCATCAGCCGGCCGGTGTCGCGGTCACCGCAGATGACGTTGAAGACACCCTTGGGCAGGATCGACCCGATGATGTCGGCGATCAGCACGGTGGACGCGGGCGTCGTGTCGGACGGCTTCAGCACGACCGTGTTGCCCGCGGCGATGGCCGGGGCGAACTTCCACACGGCCATCATCATCGGGTAGTTCCACGGCGCGACCTGCGCGCAGACGCCGACCGGCTCACGGCGCACGATGGACGTCAGCCCCTCCATGTACTCGCCGGCGCTGCGCCCCTCCAGCATCCGGGCGGCGCCGGCGAAGAAGCGGATCTGGTCCACCATCGGCGGGATCTCCTCGGACCGCGTGAGCCCGACCGGCTTGCCGGTGTTCTCCACCTCGGCCGCGATCAGCTCCTCGGCGCGCTCCTCGAACGCGTCCGCGATCTTCAGCAGGGCCTTCTGACGCTCGGCGGGCGTGGTGTCGCGCCAGCCGGGGAAGGCCGCGGCGGCGGCCGCCATCGCGGCGTCGACGTCCGCCTGCCCGGACAGCGGCGCGGTCGCGTACGCCTCGCCCGTCACCGGGTTGACCACCTCGGTGGTCCGTCCGTCGGCGGCGTCCCGGAACTCACCGTCGATGTAATTGCGCAGACGACGCAGCTCGGTGCTCACTGCCGGCCCTCCAGAGTGGTGTGTCCAATAGCTGAGACACCAGCCTAAACGGAGACCCCACGTTTTCAACACCCCCGCTCCCACCCCGGCTACGAATTTCGCAGATCTCAGTCAGGTAAACGACGAATTTCATCGATCGTGGCTTGCGGAACTGTCGATACGTCGTGCAGAGTGACGTCGTGGCCAGTCGAAGCGCAGAGCACAGGGACTCCCGGGACCCCCGCGAGTCCAGGAGCGGCGGCACCCCTCACCTGGATGCCGTCAGCCTCGCCATCATCGAGCAGCTGCAGGAGGACGGCCGCCGGCCGTACGCCGCCATCGGCAAGGCCGTGGGCCTGTCCGAGGCGGCCGTGCGCCAGCGCGTCCAGAAGCTGCTCGACCAGGGCGTCATGCAGATCGTCGCCGTGACGGACCCGCTCACCGTGGGTTTCCGCCGTCAGGCGATGGTCGGCATCAACGTCGAGGGCGACGTCGAGGCCGTGGCGGACGCGCTGACCGACATGGCGGAGGTCGAGTACGTGGTGATGACCGCGGGCTCGTTCGACGTCCTCGCCGAGATCGTCTGCGAGGACGACGACCACCTGCTGGACGTCATCAACAAGCGCATCCGGGCCCTGCCCGGCGTGCGCTCCACCGAGAGCTTCGTCTACCTGAAGCTCAAGAAGCAGACCTACATGTGGGGAACCCGATAACCCGTGAGGACCCGATAACCGTGAGCACCAAGGACCTCAGCCGCAGCGCGTACGACCACTTGTGGATGCACTTCACCCGCATGTCGTCGTACGAGAACTCCCCGGTCCCCACCATCGTCCGGGGCGAGGGCACCTACATCTACGACGACCAGGGCAAGCGCTACCTCGACGGTCTCGCGGGTCTGTTCGTGGTGCAGGCCGGTCACGGCCGCACGGAGCTGGCGGAGACCGCCTTCAAGCAGGCCCAGGAGCTGGCCTTCTTCCCGGTCTGGTCGTACGCCCACCCCAAGGCCGTCGAGCTGGCGGAGCGCCTCGCGCACCACGCCCCGGGCGACCTGAACAAGGTCTTCTTCACCACCGGCGGCGGCGAGGCCGTCGAGACCGCCTGGAAGCTCGCCAAGCAGTACTTCAAGTTGACCGGCAAGCCCACCAAGTACAAGGTCATATCCCGGGCGGTCGCCTACCACGGCACCCCGCAGGGCGCCCTGTCCATCACCGGCCTGCCGGGCCTGAAGGCCCCCTTCGAACCGCTGGTCCCGGGCGCGCACAAGGTCCCGAACACCAACATCTACCGCGCGCCGATCTTCGGCGACGACCCGGAGGCCTTCGGCCGCTGGGCCGCCGACCAGATCGAGCAGCAGATCCTCTTCGAGGGCCCCGAGACCGTCGCGGCCGTCTTCCTGGAGCCGGTGCAGAACGCCGGCGGCTGCTTCCCGCCGCCGCCCGGCTACTTCCAGCGCGTGCGCGAGATCTGCGACCAGTACGACGTGCTGCTCGTCTCCGACGAGGTCATCTGCGCCTTCGGCCGCCTCGGCACGATGTTCGCCTGCGACAAGTTCGGCTACGTCCCGGACATGATCACCTGCGCCAAGGGCATGACCTCGGGCTACTCCCCGATCGGCGCGTGCATCGTCTCGGACCGCCTCGCCGAGCCGTTCTACAAGGGCGACAACACCTTCCTGCACGGCTACACCTTCGGCGGCCACCCGGTGTCGGCCGCGGTGGGCCTGGCCAACCTCGACCTCTTCGAGCGCGAGGGCCTCAACCAGCACGTCCTGGACAACGAGGGCGCCTTCCGCGCCACCCTGGAGAAGCTGCACGACCTGCCGATCGTCGGCGACGTCCGCGGCAACGGCTTCTTCTACGGCATCGAACTGGTCAAGGACAAGGCCACCAAGGAGTCCTTCGACGACGAGGAGACCGAGCGCGTCCTGTACGGCTTCCTCTCCAAGGCCCTGTACGACAACGGCCTGTACTGCCGCGCCGACGACCGCGGCGACCCGGTCGTCCAGCTCGCCCCGCCGCTGATCTCGAACCAGGACACCTTCGACGAGATCGAGCAGATCCTGCGCGCCACGCTGACGGAGGCGTGGACCAAGCTCTGACCCGAGGCGGTTCCGCCGTTCATACGCCCGGGGTGCGCCCGTACGAGTGAGACGCGCGCACCCCGGGCCGTGTGCTGTCCGGAGCGGTAGCCCCGGCTCCCTAGCGTGCCTGGTAACCGATCGGCCCTGCCTTCGTTCCCCCGGACGGGGGACAGGACACGGGAACTACGGATCTGAACCGAGGTGTACGCCATGGAGGCCCCGCCGGACAACGACGTGCTCTGGGCACGCTCGCTGCACTACACGCACCGCGACGGTTCCCCCGCGCTCGGCGGGGTCTCGCTCGGCGTGCGCGAGGGCGAGATCCTCGCCGTCAGCGGCCCGCGCGGCAGCGGCAAGACGACCCTGCTGCGCTGCCTGTCCGGCCTGGTGCCCGCCCAGCGGGGCGAGGTCTGGTTCAACAGCGTGCCCGTGCACACGATGGGCCCGATGGCCCGCGAGCGCCTGCGCCGTGACCGCTTCGGCTGGATCGACCCGGCACCCGTCCTCGTTCCCGAGCTGAACGTCTGGGAGAACGCGGCCCTCCCCCTGATGCTGCGCGGCACCGCCCGGCGCCGCGCCAAGACGGCGGCCCTGGAGTGGCTGGAACGCCTGGACGTCGGCGACAAGGCGCGCAAGCGCCCCGAGGACCTCACCCAGGCCGAGCGGCAGCGGGTGTGCATCACGCGCGCGCTGGCCCCGGCGCCGTCCGTCCTCTTCGCGGACGAGCCGACGGCCCCGCTGCACCGCGCGGACCGCGCGCACGTCCTGCGCACCCTGACGACCGCGGCCCGCTCGCACGGCATCACCGTGGTCCTGGCGACCCACGACCCCGACACAGCCGCGCTGGCCGACCGCAAGGTGTCCCTCCTCGACGGCCGCCGGGTGCACACGGTGCACCTGCCGCCGGTGAGCGGGACCGGCGAGGCGGCCGCGGGCGCCGGCGGCGACGGAGCGCGGGGCACGCACACCCCGAACGGCCGCACGGGTGCGAACGGCACGACGGGCGAGTCGGAAGGCCGGGCCGCGTGCTCGCTCTCCGTCTGACCCGCGGCGCCCACCCGGCCGTCCAGCTGCGCCGCCTGCTGGTGGCGGCCGCCTCGGCCGGTACCGGCTTCCTGCTCCTGTGCACGCTGGGCCACGCGCTCGGCCACCCCGGTGACCCGGCCGGCTCCCTGCTCCGCCTCGCCTGGTGCATGGTCCCGCTGGCGGCCACCGTCCATCTCGCGACGGCCGTGGCCCGTGCGGACCCCGGCACCCGCCCGCGCCGGGGACTCTCGGCGATCGGGCTCGGCCCGGCCCGGCTGATGGCGGTCTCGGCCACGACGACGGCCCTGTCCACGGTGCTCGGCTCGATGCTGGCCCTGCTGGTCTTCCTCCATCTGCGGGGCGACCTCACCGGCATGCCGTTCGACGGCGCGGCGGCCGACTTCCTGGCCGCCGGCCAGGACCTCCCGCTGCCCGCCGCCCTCACCCTGCTGTCCCTGCTGCCCCTGACCGCCTGCCTCGCCGTCGCGCTCACGCTGCGACCTCGCGAGGTCCACCCGGCCGCCCGCCCCGCCCCCCGTTCCTTCGGCCGCTTCGGCGCCCGGCCCCGCACCGGCCCCAGGGAGACCTTCGGGGCGTACGGCCGTTTCGGCAGGCGCTCGGGGTCCGACATGCGCGAAGGCTCCGGCACGCGCGGAGGCTCTCGAACGGGCGGGGGCTGCGAAACGGGCGGCGGCTCCGGCGGGTCACAGGCGCCGACGGAGCCGACGCGGCCCTCCCCTCCGACACCGACCACCGACACGGCCCGGGCACGCACCGGAGACGTGGCCTCCGGGGGTGCCCGCGCCGAGGGGGCCTTCGCCTCGGGTGCCGTCTCCGGAGGTGTTCATGCCGAGGGAGCCTCCACCGCAGGTGCCGTCTCCGCAGGTGTCGTCTCCGCAGGTGTCGTCTCCGCAGGTGTCGTCTCCGCGGGTGTCGTCTCCGGGGGTGACTCCCCCGCGGGCGCCGTCTCCCACGGTGCCGCTTCCAGGGACGTCCCTCTCGCGGGTGTCCCGTCCGGCGGTGCCTCCCCGGAGGCCCCCTCCGGGGGTCTCCGCTCGGCGGCCCTCCCCTCCTCCGAGGGCGGTGTCATGTCGGCGCCCGCCGAGGCGTCCCGCCAGGCACCGGCCGATGGTCCCGGCGGCCACCGGGACCCGCAGAACAGCTCCCACCCTGCATCCCCGGACGGCTTCCCGCCGGCCCCGCCCCGCCCCAACCCCACCGCGCTGCCCTGGGGAGCGGCCGTTCTCGCCGCCGGCCTCGCCGTGGAGGCGTACGCGAGCCGCTCCGGCCGCACCACCCTCACCCTGCCCGACGGCCTGCCGACCGGCCCCGCCTCGGTCCTCGTCGGCTGGACCCTCACCGCGCTGGGGCTCGCCCTCGCCGGTCCCGGCCTCACCCACCTGTGCGGCCGCCTGCTGCAGGCCGTCCGCCCCGGCGCCCTCCGTCTCCTCGCCGGCCGCTGCCTGATGGCGGAGTCCACCCGTATCGGCCGCCCTCTCGGCGTCCTGTGCGCCGCCCTGTCCGGCGCGTACGCCCTGGTCTCGCTGCACGACCCGGCCGCCCCCGACCGCTCCTTCGGCCCGCTCACCGCCCTCGGCGCGCTTGTGGTCACCGGGTGCGCCCTCGCCACCCTCCTCACCGCGGCCGTGGAGGCCCGGCAGTGCCGTGCCGACACCACGGCCGCCCTGCTGCGCCTCGGCGCTCCGGCCACCGCGCTGCGCGGCGCCGCCGCCCTGCGGGCCGGCGCCCTGCTGGTCCTGTTCGCCCCGCTCACCCTGACCGTCGCCGAACTCGCGGCCCTCCCCCTGACCGGCTGACCCCCGGCCGACCGGTCGACGCCCCGGCGCGGCCGGCGCCGTCCGGGGCCCTCGCGGAACTCGTACGAAAAAAGATCCGCCCGAACCGATGAGTTCCGATCGAGTGCCCGGTCTACCCCTGCGAACGGCACGACACCGAATGGGAGAGACCCCCGCATGTACCAGCAGATGATCTTCGTCAACCTGCCCGTGAACGACCTCGACGCCTCGAAGAAGTTCTTCACGGAGCTGGGCTACACGATCAACCCGCAGTTCAGTGACGAGAAGGCGGCCTCGGTCGTCATCAGCGACACCATCGTCGCGATGCTGCTCACCAAGCCGTTCTACGCCACGTTCACCAAGAAGGAGATCGCCGACGCCACGAAGACCAGCGAGGTGCTGGTCGCCCTGAGCGCCGAGAGCCGCGAGAAGGTCGACGAACTCGTCGACCGCGCGCTGGAGCTGGGCGCGACGCCGGCCGGTGAGACCCAGGACATGGGCTTCATGTACGGCCGTTCCTTCGACGACCTCGACGGCCACACCTGGGAAGTCATCTGGATGGACCGGGCGGCGGTCGAGGGCTGACCCCGGCGCGGCCGGCCGCTGTGCCAGCATGGGCGGGTGCACATGACACCCGCCCAGCCACAGCCGCCGCGGGATCAGTTCCCGCCGTCCCAGCCGTACGACGGCTCCCACGACCGCGAGATCGAGACGCTCGCCGAGTTCGACGAGGTCGTCACCCACCACGGCACCCTGAACCACTACCGCGTGCAGGCGGTCGACCTGACCGCCCGCACCGAGGTCCTGCTGTCCGTGGACACCACGGGTGCCGTGTTCCTCGGCTGCCCGATGGCCCCGGAAGCGGCGGCCCGCACGCGCGCCGCCGGGGCCCTGGTCTTCCCGCCGGTCCCCGGCCTCCCCTTCGACCCCTACCGGGGCCTGCTCTACTCCCCCGACGAGCTCTTCACCGGCGTTGACAAGGGCTACGAGGAGACGCCGGACGCCGTCACGTACGGCTGGTTCCAGCGGACGAAGGCCGACGGCGACATCTTCGCGTCCATGCTCCGCGCCGTACACGACGACTCCGTCTCGGACGCGCTGGACGAACTCCTCGCCGGCCGACCGGTGGTGGGCGTCATGGGCGGCCACGCGATGGCCCGCGGCACGGAGGCGTACGCGGGCGCCGCCCGCCTCGGCCGCGAACTCGCCCGCGCCGGACTGACCGTGGCGACCGGCGGCGGCCCAGGCGCGATGGAGGCCGCCAACCTCGGCGCGTACGCGGCCCCGTTCGAGGACGGCATGCTCACCGAGGCGCTGCAACTCCTCGCCAAGGCGCCGCGCTTCACCCCGTCGGTCACCGACTGGGCGACCGCCGCCTTCGAGGTGCGTTCCCGCTGGCCGCACGGCGGCCCCTCGGTGGGCATCCCCACCTGGTTCTACGGCCATGAGCCGCCGAACCCGTTCGCCGAGAACATCGCCAAGTACTTCGCCAACGCCCTGCGCGAGGACGGCCTGCTGGCCCGCTCCACCGCCGGGGTGATATTCCTGCCGGGCGCGGCGGGCACCGTCCAGGAGATCTTCGACAGCGCGACGCCCAACTACTACGAGTCGCGCGGGGAACCGACGCCGATGGTCCTGGTGGACCGGGCGCACTGGACGGAGCGGCTGCCGGCCTGGCCGTTGCTGCGGGAACTCGCCCGGGAACGTTCCATGGCGTCCCGTATCGCCCTGGTCGACCGGATCGAGGACGCGGCGCAGGCGCTGAAACATCTCGGCGGTTAACAATCGGGCAAAGCCAAGCGGCCTGGGAGCTCTGTGCATTGACATTTCTTATGAAGCGCTTATAGACCTGTGAGCCTCCAGGGGATGCCGCGGCCCGGCAGCGTCCGGGGCGTCAGGTCCCCGTTCACCCCCCGCAGTTGCACCTCCGTAAAGGACAAACGTGTCCCTTCCCCACCGCATCGCCGCGCGCTCGGCCCGCATGCTCGGTGTGACCGCCGCCTCGGCGGCGCTCGTGTTCGGTACCGCCGGCGGCGCGTTCGCCGGCAACATCAAGGACTTCTCCGCCGCGGCCTCGTGCGTCGGCGACAAGGGTGTCATCACCGTCACGGACAAGAACCCCGCGGGCACCCCGGCCGTCGTCACCGTGTTCCTGGAGAACAACGGAGCCGACCTGCGCAAGGTCGGCGAGCTGGAGGTAGAGGGCACCAAGCAGGGTGCCACCGTCACCTTCGAGGAGGACTGGGAACCCGGCGCGGTCTACCGGATCCACGTCACGGCCGGCAACCAGGTCGACGAGGACGTCTCCCCGAACCTGACCGCCCCGGCCGAGGCCTGCAAGACCAAGGACGAGCCGAAGCCCCCGGCCACCCCGACCGGTTCGCCGTCACCGTCCGCGTCCGCGTCGAAGTCGGCCTCGGCCCCGTCGCGGAACCAGTCCGCGTCGACTCCCACGGCGCCGGCGCCGAGCACCGCCACCCCTCCGCGCTCGGACACCGCGAGCAACGCCCCGTCCCCCGCCGGCGAGTCCAACCTCGCGGAGACCGGGGCCGGATCCAGCACCGGTCTGATCGTCGCCGTGGCGGCGGTCCTGGTGGCCGTCGGCGGCGCGGCCGTCTTCTTCGGCCTGCGGCGCCGCGGCACGGGTCGCTGACACCGGGCAGCGCCCGCGCCCCACCGCCGCCGTGGCGGCGGTCCTGGTGGCCGTCGGCGGCGCGGCCGTCTTCTTCGGCCTGCGGCGCCGCGGCACGGGTCGCTGACACCGGGCAGCGCCCGCGCCCCACCGGCAAAGCGGGCGCTGCCCTCACCAGCCGCCACCCCGCCCGGGAAGGCGGGCGCTGCCCTCGCCGGTCACCCGAACGACGAGCGCTCCAGCCAGCCCTCCAGTACCCGCCGGTCCCCCGACACCGCCAGCCCGGCGCTGTCCAGCGGCAGCCGGCGATAGAAGGCGAGCAGCACGTCCGCGACCGGCCCGCGCAGCGCGACGGTCGCCTTCTCGTGCCCGTGGCGCCAGGCCACGCCGGACTCGGTGCCCTCGACGAGCCACTCGGCCGGGGTGTCCGTCGCGTGCAGGTGGATGCTCTGCCCCGGGGCGAGCGGCGACTCGCCGCCGCGCCGCAGCATCCACTGCCCGATCTCCAGCCACTCGTCGAGCGCGTCGGCGGCGATCTCGGGCGCCACCTCGTACGGCAGCCCGGCGGCCAGAGTGGCGTCGGCGCGGTGGACGGTGATCTCGTGGGTCATCCTGCGGGCCCAGAACCCGGTGTTCGCCATCTCCATCCAGGACCACACCTTCGTGTCCGGCCCGGCCTCCCGCAGGGCCTCGACGACGAGCCGTCCGGTCTCCGCCAGCCAGGCGTCCAGCGCGCCGGCGTCTGCGCGTGCCTCCGGCCCGCCGATCAGCGGGATCCGTTCGAACGGGATGTTCTCCTCGGCCCGCTCCCGGACCAGCGCGTTCACCCATCGCAGCGCCCCGCCCATGTGCCGGACCAGTTTCTCCAGCGTCCAGTCCGGGCAGGTCGGCACGGTTCCCGACAGATCCGCCCCCGAGGTCACCACCGTTCTCAACTGCGTTACCTGGTGGTCGATTTCCGAGCAGTAACGGTCATGTGTGAGTGTGGTCATGCACCTCAGCCTAGGCAGCGAACTATCAGTCGAGCACAACGATCTCGGCCGAATCGAACGTCACCCCGAGCACCTCGCCCACCTCCGGCGCCTCCCGCAGCGCGCAGGCCGCCTCCAGACGGGGCGCGTCGGCCGGCTGGAGACGGACGGCGACATGCGTGCCCCGGAAGGTGCGGGCGGTCACCGTGCAGCGCAGCCCGGTGTCGGCGTCCGAGAGCCGCACCCCGGCCGGGCGCACCAGCACCGTACGCTCACCCCGCACGGACCCGGCCGGCACCGGCACCTTGCCCCACGGAGTGTCGGCGGCCTCTCCGACGACGGTGGCCGGGACCACGTTGTCGAAGCCGAGGAACCGCGCCACGAACGCGTCCGCCGGCCGCTGCCACACCTCAAGGGGCGTACCGGACTGGGCGATCCGGCCGTCCCGCATCACCACCACCCGGTCGGCCAGCGCGAACGCCTCCCCCTGATCATGGGTGACCGCCAGCACGGTGGTGCCCAACCGGCCGAACAGCTCACGCAGTTCGACCACGAGCCGCTCCCGCAGCGAGCGGTCCAGCTGGCCCAGCGGCTCGTCCAGCATCAGCAGCCGGGGGCGGGGCGCCAGCGCCCGGGCGAGCGCGACCCGCTGCTGCTCACCGCCGGACAGCGCGGCCACGGCCCGCCGGGCCGCGCCCGGCAGTCCCACCAGGTCCAGCAACTCCCTTACCCGCTCCTCCTGTTCACGCCTGGACACGCCGTGCATACGCGGCCCGAACGCCACGTTGCCGCCGACGTCGCGCTGCGGGAAGAGCTGGTGGTCCTGGAACATCAGCCCCACCCCGCGCCGGTGCGCGGGCACGCCGCTCTGGTCCCGGCCGTCGAGCAGCACCCGCCCGGCGTCCAGGGGCTGCAGCCCGGCGACGGCCCGCAGCAGCGTCGACTTGCCGCTGCCGCTCGGCCCGAGCACGCACACCACCTCGTGCTCGTCGACCCCCAGGTCCACGGCGTCCAGCACGGCCCGCCCGCCGAACCGCACGGTCGCCCGCTCCAGCCCCAGCAGCATCAGAACTCCCCCGTCCGGTCCGTGCCCCGCAGCCCCTCCAGGGCCAGCAACGCGGCGGCGCACACCAGCATCAGAATCGTCGACAGGGCCATCGCCTGCCCGTAGTTGAGTTCCCCCGCCCGGCCGAGCAATCGCGCCACCGCGACCGGCAGCGTCGGGTTGTCGGGCCGCGCGAGGAACACCGTCGCCCCGAACTCGCCCAGCGACACCGCGAAGGCGAACCCGGCGGCGACCAGCAGCGCCCGGCGCACCATCGGCAGATCGACCTCCCGCCACACCCGCCAGGGCGACGCCCCGAGCACGGCCGCCGCCTCCCGCAGCCGCTGGTCCACCGCTCGCAGCACGGGCAGCATCGTCCGCACGACGAAGGGCACGCCGACCAGTGCCTGCGCCAGCGGTACCAGGATCCAGCTGGCCCGCAGATCCAGCGGCGGCTCGTCGAGGGCGATCAGGAAGCCGAAGCCCACGGTGACCGCGGACACCCCGAGGGGCAGCATCAGCAGCGCGTCGAAGCCCCGGACCAGCCGTCCGGCGTCCCGCCGGGTGAGCGCGGCGGCGGCGAGGCCGCCGATCACCAGGGCGATGGCGGTCGCGGCGAGTGCGTAGCGCAGCGAGTTGCCGATCGCGTCGATCGGCGGCACCAGGAAGACCGTGCTCTCCTCGGAGGTCAGCGCCCGGTAGTAGGCGAAGCCGGCCCCGTCCAGCGACCGTCGCACCAGGACCGCGAGCGGCAGCACCAGCAGGACCACGGCGGTGACCAGCACGCCGGCCAGCAGCGCCCACTGCCCGGCGCCGCGCGGCCGACGCGCCGTGAGCGTCACGTCCACCAGCCGCAGGGCGGCCTCGCGCCGCCGTACGGTCCAGGCGTGCACGGCCAGGACCGCGCCGACCGCGGCGAACTGCACCAGGGTGAGGACGGCCGCCGTGGCCAGGTCGAGGATCTCGGAGGTCTGCCGGTAGATCTCCACTTCCAGGGTGGCGAAGGTGGGCCCGCCGAGGATCTTCACCACACCGAAGGAGGTGAAGGTGAACAGGAACACCATCAGCGCGGCCGCCGCCACGGCCGGCCCGAGCGCCGGCAGGGTGACCGTGCGCCAGGCCCGCAGGGGCGACGCGCCGAGCATCCGCGCCGCCTCCGTCTGCCGCGGGTCGAGCTGCGCCCACAGCCCGCCGACGGTCCGGACGACCACCGCGTAGTTGAAGAAGACGTGCGCGAGCAGGATGGCCCACACCGTGGAGTCCAGCCGGACGCCCCAGAGCTGGTCGAGCGGGCCGCCGCGTCCGACCAGCGCCAGGAACGCCGTACCGACGACGACCGTCGGCAGCACGAACGGCACGGTGACCACGGCCCGCAACACCTGCTTGCCCGGGAAGTCCAGCCGGGCGAAGACATAGGCCCCCGGCAGCGCGACCAGCAGGGTGAGCGCGGTGGAGGCGAGCGCCTGCCAGGTGGTGAACCACAGGACGTGCCGGATGCCGGGATCCGTGAGGACCTCCGTGATCCGCCCGGCCTGCCAGGTGCCGTCGGTGTGCAGACCGCGGGCCACGATCGCGGCGACCGGGTAGGCGAAGAAGACGCCGAAGAACGCGACGGGCACGGCCATCAGCCCGAGCCGCGCCGCGCTCCCCCGCCACGACTTCGCCGTACGGCCGTCGTGATCCGCTACTTCAGTACGAGCGAGGTCCACGACTTGACCCACTGGTCACGGTCGGCGGCGATCTTCCCGGGGGCCATGGTCAGCGGCTTCTCGGCGGCCGGCCCGTACCGGGTGAACTCGGCGGGCACGGCCGCGCCCTCGACCACCGGGTAGACGAACATGTTGAGCGGCATGTCCTCCTGGAACTCCTTGCCGATCAGGAAGTCGATCAGCGCCTTGCCGCCCTCGCTGTTGCGGGCGTTGCTCAGCAGCCCGGCGAACTCGATCTGCCGGAAGCAGGTGCCGGTCGCGACGCCGGTCGGCGCGGTGGCGGGCTTCGGGTCGCCGTAGATCACCTCGGCGGGCGGGGAGGACGCGTACGACACGACCAGCGGCCGGTCGGCGCCCGCCTTCTTTCCGCCGGCGGAGCCGGAGAACTCGTCGTTGTAGGCCTGCTCCCAGCCGTCGACGACCTTCACGCCGTTGTCCTTGAGCTTCTTCCAGTAGTCCTGCCAGCCCTCGTCCCCGTACTTCGCGGCGGTACCGAGCAGGAAGCCGAGGCCGGGCGAGGAGGTGGCGGCGTTCTCGGTGACCAGGAGGTTCTTGTACTCGGGCTTGACCAGGTCGCCGAAGTCGGCCGGCGGGGCCAGGTCGTGGTCCGCGAAGTACTTCTTGTCGTAGTTGACGCAGATGTCGCCGAAGTCGACGGGCGTGACCCGGTGCTTCCCGGCGTCGAGCTGGTACTGCTCGCCGACCCGGTCGAGCCCCTTGGCCTCGTACGGCTGGAACAGGCCGTTGTCGAGGGCGCGGGACAGCAGGGTGTTGTCGACGCCGAAGAACACGTCGCCCTGCGGGTTGTCCTTGGTCAGGATCGCCTTGTTGACGGCCTGCCCGGCGTCGCCGTCGGCGAGGACCTTGACCCGGTAGCCGGACTGCTTCTCGAAGTCGGCGAGCACGTTCTTGGAGACGGCCCATGAGCCGTGGCTGACCAGCGTGACGGTCTTGTTCCTGGAGCCGCCGCCGGACGCGGAGCCGGAGCCGCCGGTGTCGTCGGACGACGACGAACCGCACGCGGACAAGGTGATCAGGCCGAGGCCGACGGCCGCGGCGACGACGGTCTGGACGACAGTCCTGTTGTGCACTGGATTCCTCCTGGGGTGGGCCAGGAAGAGACGCGGCCCCGCCCGGGCCCCCGTGCGGGGTGCCCGGGCAGGGCGCAACAGCTTGAGCGGTGACCGAACTTCCTACCCAGAATGACCTGGGCGAGGTTCAGAGGGTCTGCGGCCCGGTTGCCGCACTCTCAGCGCTGTGGCGCTCCCCTGTCGGAATATGAAGATGTACTGACGGCGCCCACACTACCGCTCGGTGGCCGCGAGCTGGCCACAGGCTCCGTCGATCTCCTGGCCGCGGGTGTCCCGGATGGTCACCGGCACCCCGTGCGCGGCGATGGCCTCGACGAACGCCTTCTCGTCCTCGGGCCGGGAGGCGGTCCACTTCGAGCCGGGCGTCGGGTTGAGCGGAATGAGGTTCACGTGCACGGGCTTGCCCTTGAGCAGCCGCCCGAGCCGGTCCCCACGCCACGCCTGGTCGTTGATGTCGCGGATCAGCGCGTACTCGATGCTCAGCCGCCGGCCGCTCTTCTCGACGTACTCGAACCCGGCGTCGAGCACCTCGCGCACCTTCCACCGCGTGTTCACGGGGACGAGGGTGTCGCGCAGCTCGTCGTCGGGCGCGTGCAGCGAGATCGCGAGCCGGCACTTGAGGCCCTCGTCGGCGAACCGGTGGATGGCGGGCACCAGGCCGACCGTCGACACGGTGATCCCGCGCTGCGACAGCCCGAGCCCGTCAGGCGCCGGGTCGGTCAGGGCGCGGATCGCCCCGACGACCCGGTTGTAGTTGGCGAGCGGCTCGCCCATCCCCATGAACACGATGTTCGACAGCCGCGCCGGCCCGCCCGGCACCTCACCGTCGCGCAGCGCGCGCATCCCGTCCACGATCTGATGGACGATCTCGGCGGTGGACAGGTTCCGGTCGAGCCCGGCCTGCCCGGTGGCGCAGAACGGGCAGTTCATCCCGCACCCCGCCTGCGAGCTGATGCACATGGTCACCCGGTCCGGGTACCGCATCAGCACCGACTCCACGAGCGTCCCGTCGAACAGCCGCCACAGCGTCTTGCGGGTGGCTCCCTGGTCCGTCGACAGATGCCGCACGACGCTCATCAGCTCCGGGAACAGCGCCTCCCGCAGCTTCTCCCGGGCCCCGGCGGGGATGTCGGTCCACTCCCCCGGGTCGTGCGCGTACCGCGCGAAGTAGTGCTGCGACAGCTGCTTGGCACGAAACGGCTTCTCCCCCACCTCGGCGACGACCGCCTTCCGCTCGGCGGGCGACAGATCAGCGAGATGCCGCGGCGGCTTCTTGGCTCCGCGGGGGGCTACGAAAGTGAGTTCTCCGGGCTTGGGCATGGTGGTACCAGTGTCGCAGATCGAATGCGGCGTCTCTCGCACCGCGGATCGGCGGTGACCGGTGGGGTGGACCGGCAAGGGACGCCGGTGGGGGCGGCGTCGTCGGCCGTGGCGCCGTGGGGGTCGGTCCTGGTCCGGGAGTGCGCGGGCGAGTCGGCCGGTGGGCGGGGTGCGCGGAGTCATGCGGGTGGCTCACGGTCGAGGAGGGCGGCGACCCTGCGGGTGAGGGCGGTGCCCAGGGGACCGTGGTGGCAGGCGGCGAGGATGGCACCGAAGAGGAGGCGGGCGTGGAAGTCGCTCATCTCGGTGTCGGGCGACAGGGCCTTGCCGTGACGGGCCAGGAGGGTCGCCAGTTCCTCGGGCCGGCAGTAGATGATGCCGCGGAGCAGGTCGGCGTGGACGGCCAGTTCCAGGGAGAAGGCGAGCCACTGCGCTGAGGCGGTCTCCTGGCGGGACGGGTGCATCAGGCCGTCCCGCTTGATGACGGGCGGGGCGACGCGGTCGAAGAGGGTGTGGAAGTAAGGGCGGTCGTGCATGTAGGCGGCCGACGGCAGGGCGAAGAACTCCGGGTTGTCGATCCTGATCCGCGCGGCTTCCGCCCAGAGGGAGGCGAGCCACCGCAGCGGGGCGTTGTCCGGCAGTGGGGGCCGTTCAGCGGCGTCGCCGGGGCCGAACAAGGACGCGGCCATGGCGGTGGGTTCCAGATGGCCGAATATCCCGGTCACCACCTTCGGGACGGAGTCGACGGAGAAGCCGATCTCCTCCTCGATGTGCCGGTGGATCCCTTCCACGAAGGACCGGACGTCGTCAGGCCGGTCGATGACGACAGCCTGCGTGAAGTCGAAGCCCTTGAGCGCCATCGCGAACTCGATCAGCCGCTGCCCGGGGCTGGCGAGGAACGCCGGGGCGACCGGCGGGTGGATGACGTTCAGCGCGAGATCGCAGACCACGGCGGCGGCGACCAGCGTGGTGACGCCCCGGGTCTCGGTCCCGCAGCCGTCGAGGAAGACGTCGTAGGCGACCCGGTAGACGCCGACGAGGTAGCGGGACAGATCGAGCGGTGCGAGGTTCGCCCTCGCGCGGTCGACACCCAGCTTGAGGATCTCGCACACCCGGGCCGAGAACTCCATGAGGTGCCGGGCGCCGAACGCCCAGCCGCGGTGCTGCAGGACCAGGTACTGCGGCCTGTCGCGGAAGAGTTCGTCGGGCCACTGGGGTAACCGGAGTTCGCCGCCGTCCGGGCCGGGGACGCTCTTCACCAGGTGGTGGCCGAGTTGCTCGGTGAGGAAGCGGGTGCTGAGGGATCCGCTCCGGTCCAGTTCGCGGTAGGTGCCGATCCGGCAGCCGAAGAAGGACCTGCGCACCGCCTCGACGTGTTCCCACACGGTAAGGAGATCCTCGTGGGCCTTCGCCGGCGACAGCATCAGCGGGAGGTCGTCCTCCGTGAGGCGCTCCATGTCGCACATGCTTGCGACGTATCCGGCCTCGATATTGAGGAGCAGGGAATTGTATATTCCGCCGCTGGTTCCGACGTGCTGCAGCCAGTGGTGGCGTTCGTGGAGCAGCATCGAGTTGAGGCGGAGCAGTTCGTCGAGCGAGGTACTGGTCAGGTCCGCGGGGACGGCACCCATGTCGATGAAGGCGGCCGTGGGGCTGAAGCTCCCGTGGCTCGACCGGAGCGCCAAGGACGCCGCGTCACTCCGATAGGCTCTGAGCCGGTACTTCGCCGACAATGTCCAGCACCTTCTGCGAGTCCTTCACGGGTCCGTCGTACGTGACCGTGGTCCCGGCCTTGGTGCGCCGGATCGTGATCTTCGCCCGCCGCGTCCGCATGAACTGGATGAGCACGGCGCTGGCGGCCGAGGTGATTCCGGTGGAGGACACCCCGACGATCAGCGTGTGGACGAGGTCGGACCGGAGTTCTGGGGCGTAGACGTTCGCCTCGCGGAGGCTGACGCCGGGTTGATCCGCGAGTTCTTCCTCCAGGAAATTCAGCGCCTCATGGTCGACGCACTGAATTTCTATCTCCATGTCGCAGTTCCGGTCCGGCTTCCGGCCGTCCTGCTCACCCGTACTCGCACCCATACGTATCCGCCCCCGGTGAAATACCGCAGCCCGACAAACCGAGTCACAGCGGTCGTCACTTTAGCGCGGCCCGGGGGCCCCGAGAGAGCGATCAGGGAAAGTGAACGGGCGGGTGACGCGCCGGCCGCGGCCCGGCGCGCCCGTCCTGCGCACTACGCGGCGCTGTGCTCCAGGCGCTCCTTGAGGAGCCGTTCGTTCTGGGGCATCTCCTTGCGGACCTGGGCGCGGACGACGAGCGGGACGAGGACGCGGCCGATGCCGTGGGGCTCGAAGTCGAGGTCCAGGGTCACGTGGGAGCGGGTGCCGTCGTCGATCGGGGTGATCTCGCCGTGGAACCGGCCCCTGACCGGCCCGTCGATGCCACGCATGGCCCAGGCCCGCGGTGGGTCGTACTGGGTGAACTCCATGGTCATCGGGACTTCGCGGCGGCCCACGTACCGCACCACCCGTACCCGTGAGCCGATCCCGAGCGGCTCGGTGTCGAGCCGCTCCGCCGAGACCGCGCTGCGCTGCCACTCCGGCAGGCGGGACGGGTCGGCGACGTAGGCCCAGACGTCCTCGGGACGGCGGTCGACGTCGAACTCGTCGTGGAAGGGGGACATGTACATGAGGCCCTCCTTTCGGGACGACCCCTGAGGGCTTACCCGGACATGGTCCCACCGGGACGGCGCCGCGGCCATTTCGTGCCCGCCCGCGGCCCGAGCGCCCGGCCCCTGACTCACGACGGTCAGCCACCCCGAAACGCCGAGCCCCCGCCCCGCGCCCGACGGCACGGAGCGGGGGCTCACCCGCAGGAGACCGGAACCGGCGACTCAGCCGGATCCCACGAACAGCACCAGCAGCAGCCAGACCACCGGGGCCGTCGGCAGGAGCGAGTCCAGGCGGTCCATGATCCCGCCGTGACCCGGCAGCAGGGTGCCCATGTCCTTGATGCCGAGGTCCCGCTTGATCATGGACTCGCCGAGGTCGCCGAGCGTGGCGCTGCACGCGACCGCGAGCCCCAGCAGCAACCCCTGCCACCACGTGCCGTCGTCGATCAGGAACTGCATGCACAGCGCACCCACGACCATCGCGAAGGACACCGCGCCCAGCAGTCCCTCCCGGGTCTTGCCGGGGCTGATGCGCGGCGCGAGCTTGTGCTTGCCGAAGCGCCACCCGACGGCGTAGGCACCGGTGTCACTGACCACCGTGAGCAGCAGGAAGACCAGAACCCGCCAGGATCCGTCGTCGGCGGCGAGCATCAGTGCGACGAAGGTGGCGAGGAACGGTACGTAGAACGCGGCGAAGACACCCGCCGTGACGTCCTTGAGGTAGCCCTCGGGTGGTTCCGTCATCCGCCACACCAGCACCGCCAGCGCGGTCAGCGCCATCGCCACCCACGCACCCTCGGTGCCCCGGGCGTACCCCGCGACGACCATCGCCACGCCACCGACCGCGAGCGGCACGAGCGGGGCCTTGATCTCCTTGCGCTCCTGCAGTCGGCTGGTCAGCTCCCACAGACCGACCACCACGGCGACCGCGATGACGCCGACGAACACGGCCTTGACGATGAACAGCGAGGCGACGATCACCGCGCCGAGGCCGACGCCGACCCCTATGGCCGCGCTCAGGTCGCGGCCCGCGCTCTTCTTCTGCGGCCGGGGCGCCGGCTGCGGGGCGTCGGACATGGGCTCCGGATTCTGAGGCACCGCCGCAGGGGGCTGTGCCGACGGTGTGTCGTACAGGGCGTGGTGCGTGCTGTCGTACGGCCGCTGCTGCGGTGTCTCGTCGCGGAACAAGGGGCCACTCAGGCGAGCGGCCCCCCGGTCGTCGTCCTGGTCGTCGCCGTACCGAGGTGCGGCGGGTCCGTCGGGCACGATGGGCATGGGGCGAGTCTGCTGCGCCTCAGGCGCATCGTACGCGGGACCCGCCGGGGCAGCCCCCTGGACAGGCCCACGCTCGGTGGACCCCCAGTACCCGGCCTGCCCGGTCTGCGGCGGCGCCCCCCAGGAAGAGTCGTTCATCAGACCTCGAGCAGCTCCGATTCCTTGTGCTTGAGCAGCTCGTCCACCTGGGCGACGTACTTCGCCGTCAGGTCGTCGAGCTCCTTCTCCGCACGGCGGCCCTCGTCCTCGCCGACCTCGCCGTCCTTGATCAGCTTGTCGATGGCGTCCTTGGCCTTGCGGCGCACGGAGCGGATGGACACCTTGGCGTCCTCGCCCTTGCCCTTGGCGACCTTGATGTACTCGCGGCGGCGCTCCTCGGTGAGCTCGGGGAACACCACCCGGATGATGTTGCCGTCGTTGCTCGGGTTGACGCCCAGGTCGGAGTCGCGGATCGCCTGCTCGATGTTGCGCAGCGCGGTCTTGTCGAACGGCGTCACGACCGCCATGCGCGGCTCCGGCACGGAGAACGAGGCCATCTGGTTGATCGGTGTCGGCGCACCGTAGTAGTCGGCCACGATCTTGTTGAACATCGCGGGGTGCGCACGACCGGTGCGGATCGCGGCGAAGTCCTCCTTGGCGACCACGACGGCCTTCTCCATCTTCTCCTCGGCTTCGAGGAGGGTCTCTTCGATCACCACTTGCTCCTGCGTGTCTTGAGTAGGCCCGGCTGCGGTTCCTTGCGGGGGGCGGCGGCCGGCTGCGTCGCGTCTTCTTCCTGCACGGTTCCCGACCGGCAGGACATTGTCCATCCCCCGACGGGGGCCATCAGCCGTGACTGGCGTGCTCGCCCACCAGCGTGCCGATCTTCTCACCCTTGACGGCGCGGGCGATATTGCCCTCGGCCAGAAGCTCGAAGACGAGGATCGGGAGCTTGTTGTCGCGGCACAGGGTGACGGCCGTGGCGTCGGCGACCTTCAGGTCGCGGGTGATGACCTCGCCGTAGCCGAGGGCGTCGAACTTGACGGCGTCGGGGTTGGTCTTCGGGTCGGAGTCGTAGACCCCGTCCACGCCGTTCTTCCCCATGAGCAGCGCCTCGGCGTCGATCTCCAGGGCGCGCTGGGCGGCGGTGGTGTCGGTGGAGAAGTACGGCATGCCCATTCCGGCGCCGAAGATGACCACACGGCCCTTCTCCAGGTGGCGCACGGCGCGCAGCGGGATGTACGGCTCGGCGACCTGCCCCATGGTGATGGCGGTCTGCACCCGGCTGTCGATGCCCTCCTTCTCCAGGAAGTCCTGGAGGGCGAGGCAGTTCATGACGGTGCCGAGCATGCCCATGTAGTCCGAACGGGCGCGGTCCATGCCGCGCACCTGGAGCTCGGCGCCGCGGAAGAAGTTGCCGCCGCCGATGACGACCGCGATCTGCGCGCCGTCCCGTACGACGGCCGCGATCTCACGGGCGATCTTGTGCACCACGTCGGGGTCCACGCCGAGGCCCCCGCCGCCGGAGAAGGCCTCTCCGGACAGCTTCAGCAGGAACCGGCCGCGTACTTTGCCGTCGTCGCTCTTCTGGGCCTTGGTCGTCATGGGAGATCCCGCCTCTTTCACGTGTTGCACATACGAAGAAGGCCACTGCCGCCGGGTTCGCTGGTCGCTCCCATGCTCGGCAATGGCCTCCTCGTCAGATCTGCTGTCGTCCGTCACACGCCGGGGTGACGACGCGTCCGGACGACTGCTCCGACCCTATCGGGGCGGGGCGTGAGTCGCGGTACGGACTCAGATGCCGACCTTGATGCGCGCGAAGCGCTTCAGGGTGACGCCGGCCTCGTCCAGGACCTTCTGGACCGACTTCTTGTTGTCCAGGGCGTACGGCTGACCGAGCAGCGTGGCGTCCTTGAAGAAGCCGTTGAGGCGACCCTCGACGATCTTGGCGATCGCGGCCTCGGGCTTGCCCTCGGCGCGGGTGGTCTCCTCGGCGATGCGACGCTCGGACTCGACGACGTCGGCCGGGATCTCGTCCTTGGAGAGGTACTTCGGCGCGAACGCGGCGATGTGCTGGGCGATGCCCTTGGCGACCTCGGCGTTGGGCTTGTCGAACTCGACCAGGACACCGATCTGCGGGGGCAGGTCGGGCATCGTGCGGTGCATGTACGCGGTCACGAAGCCGTCGGCGAACTGCGCGAAGCGGTCCAGGACGATCTTCTCACCGAGGTTGGCGTTGGCCTCGTCCACGAACGCCTGGACGGTCTTGCCGGGCTCGATCTCGGAGGCGAGCAGCGCCTCGATGTCGGCCGGCGCGGTCTTGGCGACGTGCTCGGCGATCGCGGTGGCGACGGCCTGGAACTTGTCACCCTTGGCGACGAAGTCCGTCTCGCACTTCAGCTCGACGAGGACACCGGAGGAGTTGTCGTCGGCGAGGATCGAGACCACGGCGCCGTTCTCGGCGGAGCGGCCCTCGCGCTTGGCGACGCCCTTCTGGCCCTTGATGCGGAGCGCCTCGACGGCCTTCTCGACGTTGCCCTCGGCCTCGTCCAGCGCCTTCTTGCAGTCCATCATGCCGGCGCCGGTGAGCTCGCGGAGCTTCTTGACGTCGGCGGCGGTGTAGTTCGCCATGAGTCTGTGAGTCTTTCTCGAAGTCTGGAGGATCGGAGATCTGCGGGGGTGCGGCCTCCATGTGGACGGAGGCCGCTGTCGTCCCGCCGACCTACGGGTGAACGGCGGGGGCGGACTTCATGTCACCGCCCCCGCCGTCAACGCTGACGCTGACGGTGTCAGGCCTGCTCGCCCTCGGCGGCCGGGGCCTCGGCGGCGGGCGCCTCGGCGGCGGCCGGAGCCTCGGCAGCCGGAGCCTCCGCGGCGGCCGGAGCCTCGGCGGCGGCCGGAGCGGCCTCCGGGGCCTCAGCCTTCTTCTCGCCCTCGAGCAGGTCGCGCTCCCACTCGGCGAGCGGCTCGCCCGCCGCCTTCTCGCCCTTGTCGCCGGTGGCGACGCCGGAGCGGGCGATGAGGCCCTCGGCGACGGCGTCGGCGATCACGCGGGTGAGCAGGGTGACGGAGCGGATCGCGTCGTCGTTGCCCGGGATCTTGTAGTCGACCTCGTCGGGGTCGCAGTTGGTGTCGAGGATCGCGACGACCGGAATGTTGAGCTTCCGGGCCTCACCGACCGCGATGTGCTCCTTCTTGGTGTCCACGATCCAGACGGCGCTGGGCACCTTCTGCATCTCGCGGATACCGCCGAGGGTCTTCTCCAGCTTGGCCTTCTCACGGGAGAGGACCAGAAGCTCCTTCTTGGTCAGACCGGAGGCCGCGACGTCCTCGAAGTCGATCTGCTCGAGCTCCTTCAGGCGCTGCAGGCGCTTGTAGACGGTCGAGAAGTTGGTGAGCATGCCGCCCAGCCAGCGCTGGTTGACGTAGGGCATGCCGACGCGGGTGGCCTGCTCGGCGATGGCCTCCTGCGCCTGCTTCTTGGTACCGACGAACATGACCGTGCCGCCGTGGGCGACGGTCTCCTTGACGAACTCGTAGGCGCGGTCGATGTACGACAGCGACTGGAGCAGGTCGATGATGTAGATGCCGTTGCGCTCGGTGAAGATGAAGCGCTTCATCTTCGGGTTCCAGCGACGGGTCTGGTGACCGAAGTGGACGCCGCTCTCCAGCAGCTCCCGCATCGTGACGACGGCCATGGCCGTTTCTCCTTGAGTTTCTCGGTTGTGCCGCGGGAGCCGGACAGCTCCCGCGCCTGACGCCCACTGCGCGCCGTTGCCACGAAGGACCGAGGGGCGCTGATACGAACCCTTGACCGGGTGCCGTATCGGGGCGTGCGAAGTCGACCCGGTGACCCGGATCGCCAGAAGAAGTGTACGGGACCGGCAGGGCAGCGGGTGACGCCGCTGTCCACAACCGACCGGTTGTCCACAGGTTCCGTACGGCTCCGGGAGACTGCTGCACGGTGTGGTCATGCGAGAGAAGCGATACGTGGGGGTCCTGCTGATCCTGGCGTTCCTGCTGGCCGCCTCGGTGTCGGCGCGGGCGGATCCGCCGCCCCGGCCGGGAACGCCACCCCCGTCACCGGTGCCGAAGGTCGCCCGGTCCTGGCCGCTGCGCCCGCGCCCCACCGTGATCCGCTCCTGGGCCCCACCACCGACACCGTACGGCCGGGGCCACCGCGGCGTGGATCTCACCGCCCCGGCCGGTGCTCCGGTCCGGGCGGTCGCGGCGGGCCGGGTGTCGTACGCGGGCCCGGTCGCGGGTCGAGGAGTGATCTCCGTGGAGCTGGCCGGCACGGGCACACCACCATTGCGAACCACCTACGAGCCGGTACGCCCGACGGTGCGCGAGGGCGACGAGGTGGCCCCGGGCGAGCCACTCGGCACGGTGCAGCCCACGGGCTCGCACTGCCCGCCGACCTGTCTCCACTGGGGCCTCCGCAGAGCGGACACCTACCTCGATCCCCTCCTGCTGCTTCCCCGGCACCTGTTGCGCAGGGGGCCGCCGGTCCTCCTACCGGTCGTGGACACGGCTGCGTCGTCGGCTGCGTCCCCGGCTGCGGTCGGTCGGCGCAGGTGGGGGCGGGTGTCGATGGGGCGGCGGGGGCGGGAGCGCGGCGCCGGGACGGCGAGGGGCAGGAGCACTCGCCGAAGCGGATGGGTCCGGTAGACGCCGGGGCGGAGAGGGCGGGCGCGTCACCGGGACGGCAGGGCGAGCGCCTGGCCGGGGCGGCAGGGGAGAGCGCCCGGCCGGAGCGGCACCTGGCCGGACCGGCAGGGGCAAGCGCGGCGGCACGCGCGGTGAGCGGCCCCGCCACGCCCGCTCGGCGGGGCCCGCCCGGCCCGGCCCGGCAGGTCCGGCCCGGCAGGTCCGGCTCAGGCGGCTCGTGCGGTCCAGCTCGACTCGACCGGCCCGGCCCGGCCCGGCGGGGCCAGGGTCGGTCGGTTCAGCTCGGGCGCGCCACCCTGCTCACGTCGGCTCGACCGCACCCCGGACGATCAGCCCCGGACCCCTCGCAGCGCCATCGAGACGGCCGCGTCCGCGACCACCTCGGAGCGTTCCGCGACGCCCAGCTCGATCCGCCGCACCGCCGCGTCGACAACCCCCTGTACCAGCATCGCCGCCAGCCGGGGCTCCCGGTGCCCCAAGTCCGCGAGCGCCTCGACGACCATGGACACCAGTCCGCCGTGCGCGGCCCGGATCTTCTCCCGCGCCCCGTCGTCGAGCTCGCCGGCCGAGATGGCCACCACGGCACGGTGGCGCCGGTCTCCCACCAGCTCCAGCTGCTTGCGGACATAGGCCTCGATCTTGGCCTCGGCGCCGTCCGCTCCGGCCATCGCCGCCTCGACGTCCGCCGCCCACACGGGGAAGTCGACCGCGCACAGCTCCTCCACCACGGCGGCCCGTGACCGGAAGTACTCGTAGACGGAAGACCGCGCGAGTCCCGTCCGCTCGGCGAGGGCGGGGAAGGTCAGCGCCTCCGTACCGCCCTCGGACAACAGGGACCGAGCCGCGTCCAGCAGGGCGGCTCGCTGCATCGACCGGTGCTCGGCCACGGAGGCCGCTCGAATCCTTGGCACGTCGACCACTCTACGGATCCGTCCCCGGCTGCGGGAGTCGCCCGGTCGGCCGGGCGTCAGCGGCCGAAACTCGCCAGCTTCGCGCGCAGCTGCAGCACGGACTTGGTGTGGATCTGGCTGACCCTGCTCTCGGTCACCCCGAGCACGTTGCCGATCTCCGCGAGTGTGAGTCCCTCGTAGTAGTAGAGCGTGACGACGGTCTTCTCCCGGTCGGGGAGCGTATTGATCGCCCTGGCCAGGAAACGTCGCAGCTCGCGGTCCTCGGCCACCTCGACGGGGTTGTCGGCGGCGGGGTCCTCCAGCGTGTCCATGAAGCTGAGTCCGTCCCCGCTCTCACCCCCGACGTGCAACAGCTCCTCCAGCGCCACCACGTTCGCCAGGGACAGCTGGCTGAACACCGCGTGCAGCTCGTCCACCCCGATGCCCAGTTCGCCCGCCACCTCGACCTCGCTCGGGGTGCGCCGCAGCCGCGCCTCCAGCGTGGCGTACGCCCGCTCCACGTTGCGCGCCTTCTGCCGGACCGACCGCGGGATCCAGTCCAGGGCGCGCAGCTCGTCGATCATCGCGCCCCGGATCCGGGTGATCGCGTAGGTCTCGAACTTGATCTCCCGGTCGATGTCGAACTTCTCGATCGCGTCGATCAGCCCGAACACGCCCGAGGAGACGAAGTCGGCCTGCTCCACATTGGGCGGCAGCCCGACACTGACCCGCCCCGCCACGTACTTCACGAGCGGCGAGTAGTGCAGGATCAGTTGTTCCCGCAGCCGCTCGTCCCCTGTCGCCTTGTACGACCGCCACAGCTCGTCGAGCGTGGAGGGAGCGGGCGGCCGCACGCTGCCACCGTCGCGGGCGGCTGGGGGGATCGCCGCCCGGTCGGACCCGGAGGTGTGCTGGGGCATTCGTCGCCTTGTGCCGTTCTGCCGTGAAGTACGAGAGGTAGGGGTGCCTGGGGTCGGTCTGTGCCGGAATCCTCGTGAGCGTAGCGTGACTGGACTGTCGCGGTGTGCGAAGAGATGGACGGAGCCCATGCGCAGATACGTTCCGCCAGGCGTCCTCACGGGGGTCCGGGGAAATCCGCGCGACCGTCCGGAGGCGTCAACTGGGGGAATTCCCAAGGGGGTCCGCGTTCCCCCGGACGGCCGAACCGGACGGGTCAGCACTGACGCCGGTCCATCCTGACGGAGAGCACCGCCTGGCGTGTCAACTTCCAGCCGTCGCCGTGACGTTCGACGTAGCCCAGTG
Organism: Streptomyces sp. bgisy159; assembly: GCF_057707805.1. NCBI lineage: Bacteria > Bacillati > Actinomycetota > Actinomycetes > Kitasatosporales > Streptomycetaceae > Streptomyces > Streptomyces sp. bgisy159. The sequence continues at coordinate 58,812 of NZ_JBYIQX010000020.1, forward strand.
CGCGCAGCTCGTACAGTCTCGCGACGGCCTCGTCCTCGACGGTCTGCGCGCCGCGCGCGATCTCGTCGACGGCGGCGGCCCGGCGGGCGGGCAGCGCGGCCAGGACCCGGCGGGCGCCGGGGGCCAGCAGGTCGCGCGGGAGGACGGGCCCGCGCCGCTCGGGGGCCAGCTCGCCCATGTCCCCGACGAGTTCGACCACTTCTGCGGCGTCGTTCACGAGCACCGCCTCGCCGCGCAGAAGCTCGTGCACGCCGGCGGAGAGGGCGCTGGTGGCCGGGCCCGGCACCCCCATCGTGTGCCGGCCGAGGCGCTGCGCCGCCCGCGCGGTGACGAGGGAGCCGCTGCGGTGGGCCGCCTCCACGACGACGGTTCCCCTGGTCAGAGCGGCGATGACCCGGTTGCGCAGGATGAACCGGCTCGGCGTCGGGTGGTCGCCCGGCGGCAACTCGCCGACGACCAGGCCCTGGTCCGCGATCCGGTTGATCAGTTGAGTGTGGCCGCGCGGGTAGGGCCGGTCGACTCCGCAGGCGAGGACGGCGACGGTGGCGCCTCCGGCGCCGAGTGCTCCGCGGTGGGCGGCGCCGTCGACGCCGTAGGCTCCGCCGGAGACGACGACCCAGCCGCGCTCGGCGAGTCCGGCGGACAGGGTGGCGGCCATGTGGGCGCCGTACTCGGTGCAGGCCCGTGCTCCCACCACGGCGACCGACCGCAGTGTCCACATCCGCAGGCTGGGCCTGCCCCGGATCCACAGTCCGAGCGGCCGGGCGTCGCCGAGGTCGTCCAATGTTCCCGGCCACTCCACGTCGCCCGGGACGACGAACCGCACCCCCGCCGCCGCGGCGACCGCCAGATCCCGCTCCGGCTCGGCCCGCTCGGCCCGGGCACGCAGCCCGGCCCAGCGGTTCTCACTCAACCCGGGCGGCGCGGCCCCGCCGCCCCGCAGTCTGCGCACGACCTCCGTGGCCCCCGCCTCCCGCACCCACCGCCCTCCCACCTCGTCCCCCGGCTCGATCACCCGTCCGAGGAAGATCCGCGCCCACCGCTCGCCGCCCGGTCCGCCGCCGCTCACAGCAGGGCTCCGATGGCCATGGGCACCCCGCGGGGCACTCCGGTGCGCAGGTGCAGCGCCAGGGCGACGTCCGTGGCGTCGGGCCGGTCGTGTCCGACCAGGTCGGCGATGGTCCAGGCGACGCGCAGCACCCGGTCGAGCCCCCGGACGGTGAGCACGCCCCGCTCCAGGCTCCGCTCGGCCTCGTCCATGGCGCCGCCTGCCGCGTGCCACCGGCTGCGCAGTTCCCGTCCCGGGACCTCGCTGTTGGTACGCCACGGGGTGCCGGCCAGCCGTCGCGCGGCCCGCTCGCGGGCGGCCAGCACCCGGGCGGCCACGGTCGCCGTGGACTCCCCTCCGGCGCCCCGGTGGGCGAGTTCGGACCGGCTGACCGGTTCCACCTCCACGCGCAGGTCCACCCGGTCGAGCAGGGGCCCGGACAGCCGCGCCTGATAGCGACGGATCGCGGAGGGCGGGCACTCGCAGAGGGTGTCGCGCTGCGAGAAGCGGCCGCACGGGCAGGGATTGGCCGCCAGGGCCATCAGGAAGCGGGCGGGGAAGCGCACCACCCCGGCGCTGCGGGCGATCACCACGTGGCCCGCCTCCAGCGGCTGCCGGAGCGCGTCCAGGGTCTGTCCGCTGAACTCGGGCGCCTCGTCCAGGAAGAGCACCCCGCGGTGAGCCAGGGACACGGCCCCCGGCCGGGCGACGCCCGGGCCGCCGCCGACGAGCGCCTGCATGGTGGCCGAGTGGTGCGGGGCGCAGTAGGGCGCAGCGCCGATCAGCGGTTTGCCCGGCGGCAGCAGGCCGGCCACCGAGTGCACCGCCGTGACTTCCAGCGAGTCCTCCCTGGTCAGTGGGGGCAGCACGGTCGGCAGGCGTTCCGCGAGCATGGTCTTGCCGGCGCCGGGCGGGCCTTCCAGGAAGAGGTGGTGGCCGCCCGCCGCGGACACCTCGACCGCTGTCCGCGCCGGGATCTGGCCCACGACGTCCGCCAGGTCGTGTCCCGGGTCCTGGTGGGCGGCGCGGGCGCTGTGCAGCCCGGTGGCCGCGCCGGTGCCGGGGACTCGCAGGCCGGTCAGCAGCGGGTCGGGGCGGCCGTTGTCGTCGGGCTCCTCCTCGGGTACGGGTTCGTCGGCGAGCACCGCGATCAGCTGGCGCAGACTGCGCACGCCGAGCACGGACACCCCCGGTACGAGCGAGGCCTCGGCGGCGGCGCACTCGGGGACGACGACCTGTTCGTACCCGGCGTCGGCCGCGGCCAGCACCGCGGGCAGGATGCCCCGCACCGGGCGCACCCGGCCGTCGAGGCCCAGCTCACCGATCATCACGATGTCGGCGAGCACCCGCGGGTCGATCCGCTCGGCGGCGCCCAGCACGGCGCAGGCCACGGCGAGGTCGAACCCCGAGCCGGCCTTGGGCACGGAGGCGGGGCTGAGTCCGACGGTGAGCTTCTTCTGCGGCCACTCGCCGCCCGAGTTGACCACGGCGGCCCGGACCCGGTCCCGGCTCTCCGTCAGGCTCTTGTCGGGGAGGCCGACGAGGGTGAAGGCGGCGACGCCGGGTTCGAGGTCGGCCTGGACCTCGACGACGACGCCCTCGACGCCGACCAGCGTGACCGAGCAGGTACGCGCGAAGCCCATGTCAGGCCACCCCCCGCGCATGTTCGACGAGCGGGGCGCCCCGCTCGGGCAGGACGACGCCGACGAGGTCGATGCGGACGCCGCCCGGTGGCGCTCCTCCGTGGGTGTGCAGCCATTTCTCGGCGAGGCTCCGCAACCGCCGGGCCTTCTCGGGCGTGACCGCGGCCATCGGATGCTCGTATCCGCCGCCCCGGCGGGTCTTCACCTCGCAGATGACCAGCACGTCGCCGTCCCGGGCGACGATGTCGATCTCCCCGTCGCGGCCACAGCGCCAGTTGCGCTGCAGCACGCTCATCCCGGCGTCGGCCAGCCGCCGCGCGGCCAGTTCCTCGCCATACCTGCCGAGTGCCCTGCGGGCCAGGTCCGTGTGCATGTCGGCACCACCTCCGGCACCGACGATCACCCGGATCCGGCCCGGGAGTGGATCTTGGTGGACAAGTCGGTGGGTGTGGAAAACTCCGTCACCCGTCCGAGTGTCTACCGCCCGCCACTCACCCGCCCGGCAGCTCCAGGTCGCTCTTGTTCAGCTCTTCGATGTTCACGTCCTTGAACGTGAGGACCCGCACCTGCTTCACGAACCGAGCCGGTCGGTACATGTCCCAGACCCACGCGTCCGCCATGGACACCTCGAAGAACACCTCACCCTGGACCGAGTGGACCTGCATCTCGTAGTCATTGGTGAGATAGAAGCGCCGCTCGGTCTCGATCACGTACTTGAACAGACCGACGACATCGCGGTACTCCCGATAGAGCTTCAGCTCCATCTCGGTCTCGTACTTCTCGAGGTCCTCGGCGCTCATGGCATGTTCCCCTTCAGCCGTGCGATCCCCCCATTGTGCGCCAGTCCTGGGCGCCCCTAGACGATTTCCGTGTCCAGGGTCACGGGCCTGGCCGGGGGACCGTCGTCGAGCAGGCCGCGCAACAGCTCGGCGAGTCTGGTCGGATACACCGTCTCATGCGACCCGGTCAGTTCCGCACAGGTCCACCACCTCGCCCCCGCCACGCTGCGCCGCTCCAGTTCGGTGAGCGCCGCGGCGCGGGTCGCCGTCGTCGTGGTACGGGCCAGGTAGTACCACTCGTCCTGGTCCCAGCGGCGGCCCGCGAACGGGAACGAGCAGCGGCGCCGCCACAGCACCGGGCCCAGTTCGACCTCGGTGATACCCGTCTCCTCCGCGAGTTCCCTCAGTGCGGCCTCTTCACGACTCTCCGTGCCCTCCAGGCCGCCGCCGGGGGTGAACCACCAGTCGTCGGTCGGATCGTCCGGTTCGTGGCCGTGCAGCAGCAGGATGCGGTCCTCGGGGTCCAGCAGCACCACCCGGGCCACCTTGCGCAACCCGTCACCGAGCCCGTCAGGCCCTACGTCACCGCGCTCCACGTGTGCGGTCTCAGCATCCCCGGGCTCCGCGGACACCGTCTCAGCGTCGCCGCGCTCCGCGTACACGGTCTCAGCCGCGACGGGCTCCACCGGGGCAGTCACTGCCCCTTCCGGCGGGACCCGCCGTCCTCTTTCGCCGGCCGCCCCGTCCAGCGGCGCCCGTCGCTCCCCGTTCCAGGCCGGCTCGTCCGTCCGCGTCGCACCGGCCGCTCCGGGCCCCTCCGCCGGCTCAGCGCGCACCGGCAGGCTCCGTCCGTCCGCGCCGGGACAGCAGCTTGGCGACCGGGCCGTACGCGCCGCCGCCCAGCACCAGCACGGCGCCGGCGACGATCAGCGCGACGATGGTGCGCAGGGGGCCGGGCGAGGACAGCGCGCCGAGTGCCTCGAACCCGGTCGGCCGCTTGAGCATGCCGTCCATGGGCCAGACCACGGCGTCCACCCGGGCGGTGACCGCGCCGCGCGCGACCGTGCCGCTGGCCGCGTCGGTGATGTGCGCGGTGGAGTCCAGGGAGCCGGCACGCTCGTCGCCGAGGAGGAAGAGCCGGCCCTCGGGGACGGTGACGGTCGGAAAACCGGTGAGCTCGGCCCGGCTGCCCGGGGTCAGATAAGGTTCGTCGATCTTCTTGCCGTTGACGGTCAGCTTGCCGTCGGTGCAGCAGGCGACCGTGTCCCCACCGACGGCGACGACCCGCTTGACGACCGGCGCGTTGGAGACCCAGTTCTCGTCGGTGAAGACGACGACGTCGCCGCGGCGGACCTCGTCACCGTCCACCCGCTCGGCGAGGACCCGCTCCCCCGCCTTGATGGTGGGGGTCATGGAGTTGGTGGGCACGGTGTACGGCCGGTAGACCAGGGCCGCCCATGCGAACCCGCCGAGGAACAGCACCAGGCCCAGTGCCACCGCCAGCCCGGACAGCCGTTGTCCGGTCCGGCTGCCCACCAGGTCGTTGCCGCCGCCGCGCGGAGCCGTCCGTGTCCCGCTCTGACCACCCATGGGTCCGCACCCTACCCGGCAGTACCGAACGGGGGCAGCCCCCGTCCCGGCGCCTCGGTCACAAGCTTGGGGAAGGGTTTACCCGGGGGGCCGTCGGCTCAGCGTGTCTCGGCCGGCGCCGGGCGCCTGCGCCGCCACAGGACCAGCGGTACCGCACCGAGGAGTGCCAGGCTCTGCGGCGCCACGGTCAGCGCGGCGGACGGCGCGGCCGAGGTACCGAAGTTCTGGTCGAAGGTGTCCGGCACCGGGAGCGTGCCCCAGCGGTTGATCGGCCAGGCCTTCACGATGGCGCGCCCGACGACCTCGTCGACGGGGACCATGCCGTGGTGCCGGTCGGCCTGGTTGTAGCGGGAGTCCCGGGAGTTCTGGCGGTGGTCGCCCATGACCCAGATGTAGCCCTCGGGGATGGTCACCTTGAACTGGCCGCCGGTGTCGTCGACCGTGCAGGGGGTGTTGCCCGGGTAGACGTAAGACTCCTCGTCGAGGGGCTTGCCGTTGACCTTCACCGGGCCGGTGCCCTTGCACTCGACGGTGTCGCCGCCGACGCCGATGACCCGTTTGATCAGGTCCTTCTCCTCCGCCGACGGCATCAGGCCGATCCAGCTGAGGGCGGTCTGGAAGGCGTTCGGCGTCGGCGGTTCCTCACCGGCAAGCCAGTTGTCCGGGTCGTGGAAGACGACGACCTCGCCCCGCTCTGGCTCGGAGCCGAACCACGGGGTCAGCTTGTCGACGAGGACGCGGTCGCCCTCCAGCAGCGTGTCGTTCATCGAGGCCGACGGGATCGAGAACGCCTGCACCAGGAATGTCTTGATCAGGAGCGCCAGGACCAGCGCGATGCCGATCAGGATCGGCAGCTCCTTCCAGAAGGAGCGCGGCTTCTTCGCCTGGGGCGCCGAGTCCCCGGGGCCCTGTCCGCCGGGTCCGGCCGAGGCGCCCGCCGTGGGCTCGTCCTCGGGGGCCCCGGGCTCACTCCCGGAGGTCACTGTGTCGTCCGCGGCCGGATCGGCCGCTTCCACGGGGTGTCCGCGGTGCTCCTCGCCGTCGTGTCCGGATCGTGCGCCAACCGCCACATCCCCCACGCCAACTCCTAACTCTGTGCCGCTGCCTGCCCCGGATGCGACGCAGGCCCACCACTCCCATAACGAGCGGGAGTTCCGCAGGGGTCGGGAGGTGGATCGTTCCGTTCGGGTCGTGGTCAACCCTAAGCGACCGCCCGGGGGTGGTCGGGGCAGCGACGGCGGCCGAGTCGGCCACGGCGGAAAAGGTTTGCGGTTCCTTGAGACTGTTCCAGTGGCCCATGGGCCACGCGATGACCATGGCACGGCCCACCACCTGGTCGAGGGAGACCGTGCCGCCGTCCTCGTCCTGGTGGCTGCGGGAGTCCGCGGAGTTGTCCCGGTGGTCGCCCATGACCCACAGCCGTCCCTCGGGGACGGTGATGTCGAAGGGGGTCTCGGAGGGAGCGCTGCCCGGGTAGAGGTAATCCCCCTCGTTCAGGGGAACGCCGTTGACGGTGATTCGCCCTTGCGTGTCACAGCACTTGACATGGTCGCCCCCCACGCCGACGACCCGCTTGATGAGATCCTTCTCGTCGTCGGACGGCAGCAGGCCGATGAAGGTCAGGGCCTGCTTGACCTGCTTGATGACGACCGGGTCGTCCTTCTTCGCGGTGGTCTGCTCGTCCTTGAGCCAGCCGCCGGGGTCCTTGAACACGACGACGTCCCCACGCTCGGGCTCGGAGCCGAACCACGGGGTGAACTTGTCGACCAGGACCCGGTCGCCGATCTGGATGGTCTGCTCCATGGAGCCCGACGGGATCACGAAGGCCTGGACGAGGAAGGTCTTCAGGACCAGCGCTATGAGAACCGCGACGCCGACCAGGAGCGGAATCTCCCTGATGGCGGAGCGCCTGCGCTTGCGCTTCACCTTGCGCTGCAGTTTGCGCCGCTCCGCGCGGGTGCGTCCGCTCGACGGGGCGGCGGCGCGCCGCGTGCCGGTGGGCAGGAGGTTGTCCGCGGGGCTGCCGGCGCCTCCTCGGGGCTTGCCGCGGCTACCCATGCGCACCGCCGGCGACGGGCACGCGCGCGTAGGCGCTCGGCCGGTGGAGTCGGGTGAGGTGGCCGAACGGCCAGACGATCCAGTCGACGCGCCCGATCACGTCGTCCACGGGGACCATGCCGCCGCCGGGCGAGCCGAGGTGGTCGCGGGAGTCCCTGGACGCGCCGCGGTGGTCCCCGAGGAGGAACAGGGTGCCCTCGGGCACGGCCACGTCGAAGGGCACGCCGGACGGGCTGTCACCCGGGTACAGGAAGGTCGACTCGTCGACCGACCGGCCGTTCACCTGGATCCTCCCCTCCTGGTCGCAGCAGACCACGTGGTCTCCCCCGACCCCCACGACGCGTTTGACGTAGTCACCGTCACCGAAATACCCCGTGCCGTCGAACACGACGACATCGCCGCGTCGTGGCTCGGCACCGAAACGGTACGCCAACTTGTTTACGAGAACGCGGTCGCCGATCCTCAATGCGTTCTCCATGGACCCGCTGGGGATCTGGAAGGGCTGCACCACGAAGGTGGCCAGGAGCAGCAGGAAGACCAGGCAGCTCAGCAGGGTGAGGCTGATCCGGCCGCCGGGGATGAGATCCGCGATCCGCGCCGCCAACGACGAGCGCGACCGCTCCTCCGTACCCTCACCAGGGCGGGAGGAGCGGTCGCGCTCGCTCGGCTGTGCTTCGGTGTCCATCGAGGCCAGATGCTATCCGGCCCGCCTGTGACGCCGGGGAGGCGCTCAGTTCTCGCGCTTCTCCTTGATCTTCGCGGCCTTGCCGCGCAGCTCGCGCAGGTAGTACAGCTTGGCGCGACGGACGTCACCCTTGGTGACGAGCTCGATCTTCTCGACGATCGGGGTGTGCACCGGGAAGGTGCGCTCGACGCCGACGGAGAACGAGACCTTGCGGACCGTGAAGGTCTCGCGGACACCGGCGCCCTGGCGACGGATCACCACGCCCTTGAACTGCTGCACACGAGAGCGGTTGCCCTCGATGACGCGGACGTGGACGTTGACGGTGTCACCCGGGCGGAAGGCCGGGATGTCGCTGCGCAGCGACGCGGAGTCGACGGAGTCGAGCAGGTGAGACATTTCGTCTGCTTTCTTCGCCGATGCCACAGGTCATCAGCGGTAGCTAGGTGTGTGCACGAAGCAGTGTGCGGTCGGGGCGGGCGTCGTGTCCCCCTGTGGCAGGGGCGCACGCCGGACGGCGCACAGCAGCGGCCTATTCTTCCACGCCGTCGACCCTGCGCCAAAATCGGCCCTGGGCTTCGCCTGCGGGGTCCGGTGCCCAGCCGAGGATGGAGAGCATCTCGCGGTCCTTCTTGTCGAAGGCCTTGGGGTCGCAGCGCTCGATGAGGTCGGGACGGTGGCTGGTGGTGCGTCGCAGCGCCTCGTCGCGGCGCCAGCGGGCGATCCTGCCGTGGTGGCCGCTGAGCAGCACCTCGGGGATCTCCCGGCCGCGCCACTGGGGCGGTTTGGTGTAGACGGGGCCTTCCAGGAGGTTGGCCATGGCGCCGGGCGCGAAGGAGTCGTCGCGGTGGGACTCGGCGTTGCCGAGGACGCCGGGCAGCAGCCGGGCCACGGCCTCGGTGATCACCAGGACGGCCGCCTCGCCGCCGGCCAGGACGTAGTCCCCGATGGACACCTCGTAGACGGGCATGCGGGTGGCGTACTCGTCGATGACGCGCCGGTCGATGCCCTCGTAGCGGGCGGGGGTGAAGACCAGCCAGTCCCGCCCGGACAGCTCGACGGCGAGTTCCTGGGTGAAGGGGCGGCCGCTGGGCGTGGGGACGATCAGGGCCGGACCGTGGGAGCCGGTCTCGTAGCCGTCGGCGAGAACCGAGTCGAGGGCGTCGCCCCAGGGCCCGGTCATCATCACCATGCCGGGGCCGCCGCCGTACGGCGTGTCGTCGACGGTGTTGTGCCGGTCGTGGGTCCAGGAGCGCAGGTCGTGCACGTGGACGTCGAGCTGTCCACGCGCGCGTGCCTTGCCGACCAGGGAGACGTTCAGCGGCTCCAGGTACTCCGGGAAGATGGTGACGACGTCGAGCCGCATCAGGACTCCTCGTCCCGGGAGGAGGCGATCTCCGCGCGGTCGTCGATCAGCCCGGGCGGCGGCGAGACGACCGCCTTCTGCTCGGCCAGGTCGATCTCTGTGACGATCTGCTCGACGAAGGGGATCATGACCTCGCTGCCGTCGGGCCGTTCGACGATGAACAGGTCCTGGGAGGGCAGGTGGGAGATCTCGGTGATCCGGCCGATCTCGGTGCCGTCCTCGGTGACGACGTCCAGGTCGATCAGCTGGTGGTCGTAGTACTCGTCCTCCTCCTCGGGCAGCTCGTCCGGGTCGACCTCGGCGATCAGGAGAGTGTTGCGCAGCGCCTCGGCGGCGGTGCGGCCGGCGACGCCTTCGAACCGCAGCAGGAGGCGGCCGCTGTGGACCCGCCCGGCGGCGATGGTGAGCGGCCCCACGGCGGCGGGGTCGGTGGCGAGGACGGCGCCGGGCGCCAGCCGGAGTTCCGGCTCGTCGGTGCGGACCTCCACGGTGACCTCGCCCTTGATGCCGTGGGCACGGCCGATCCGGGCGACTACGAGCTGCACGAGTCCCAATCTCCTGTCATACGACTACGGGCCGGGGAGGCCCAACGGCCCTCCCCGGCCCGAGCCGGCGCTGTTGCTGTTTGAAGCGTCAGCGAACGTGGTCCACGTCGACGAGGTCGACCCGGACACCGCGTCCGCCGATGGCGCCCACGACGGTGCGCAGAGCGCGTGCGGTGCGGCCGTTACGGCCGATCACCTTGCCGAGGTCGTCGGGGTGGACCCGGACCTCCAGCACACGCCCGCGACGCAGGTTGCGCGAGGCGACCTGCACATCGTCAGGGTTGTCGACGATGCCCTTCACGAGGTGCTCAAGCGCCTCTTCGAGCATGCTCAGGCCTCGGTCGACTCGGACGCAGCCGCGGCCTCGTCCTTCTTCTCAGCCTTCTTCTTCTGGGTGATCGCCTCACCCTTGCCCTCGTCGTCGCCGCCCAGGGCCTCGAACGACGGGCGCGCCTTCTTGGGCTCGGCGGTCAGCAGCGGCGCCGGGGCGGGCTCGCCCTTGAACTTCTGCCAGTCGCCGGTCTTCTTCAGGATGGCGAGCACGGGCTCGGTCGGCTGGGCGCCGACGGAGAGCCAGTACGCCACGCGGTCGGCGTCGACCTCCATGACGGACGGGTTGTACGTCGGGTGGTACTTGCCGATCTCCTCGATCGCACGGCCGTCACGGCGGGTGCGGGAGTCGGCGACGACGATGCGGTAGTGAGGCGAACGGATCTTGCCCAGACGCTTCAGCTTGATCTTGACTGCCACGGGAGTGGGTTCTCCTGGATTTGACGTGGTTGGGCACGGCGAGATTGCCGCGTGGGGTTGCGGTACCCGAGTGCCCGACGGACGCGTCAGCCGGAGGAGAGAGGGGTCCTGTGCGGCTGTCGAGTACAGCTAGCCATTGTGCCATACCCCGCGGACCGCTTCCGGCCGAGGGTCCGCGGAACGGCCCTGCGAGGACAGGGGAAGGGCCGCGGACGGCCGGTGAGGGACCGAAGGACGGGAGAGGGCCGGAAGGCCGCGTCGGGCACGACTGAGGGGGGTGCCGCGCCGTGGGGAGGCGACGGCACCCCGGGTCGTCCGGCCGCACCGGCAGCCACGAGATGCCGGTACATCCGACGCGCGTCTAGGCCGCGCCGACCACCTCGGGGATGCGGAACGGCTTGCCGCACCCGCCGCACACGATCGGCGCCTGGGCGAGCACCGACGGGACGACCCGTACGTTGCGTCCGCAGTCGCAGACCGCCTTGACCCGTACGCCGCCACCGGAGGAGCCGTGGCGGGCGGCCGGGCCCCGGAAGGAGCGCGTGGTGTCGGCGGAGGTGGCCGCCATGTGGGCCTTCAGGGCCCGCTGGAGGCGCTCGATGGTCGGCCGGTAGCGCCGCTTGGCCTCGGGACTGAGCGTGACCAGGGAGAAGCCGCTGCTGGGGTGCGGCTCCTCGGGGTGGTCCAAGCCCAGTTCCTCGGCGATGGCGAGAAATCTGCGGTTGTGGTATCGGCCGGCACGGGAGGTGTCACGCACGCCGCGCGCGGCGGCGATGCCATGGACCGCCTCATGGAGCAGTCGCTCGAAGGAGAGCTCGTGACCGCACGCGGACGACGACTCCCCGATCAGGGATTCGGGCGCGGCAAGGTCCGGCAGTTCGGGGTGGTGCCGCTGAATGTCGGCCCACGCCTGTGCCAGCTCTGCGGCGAGAACAGGTGGTGTCTGTGTCGTGCTCACGTAATGACAACGAGCGGGGGTGCCGCTGTGTTCCTATTCCGGGGCATCCCAAATAATTTGCACGTACCCGTCAGTTGCCACTGATGCCCCCCGACGAGGGCGGGTGCGCTGATCTGCGGAGAAGCCACGCAGCTCATCCCAAGCTGGTGCGTAGACACCCGTACGTACCGGCGCGTACGCAGTCTCCTCGCGCCGGGGTGCGAAGGCGTGGGTGGGGCGCAAGGGGAGTTCCGGCCGCTCTCACGCCCCACCCCACGCCTCGTTCAGCGCGCGCCACGCCCGCGACGTTACCCGGTGCGTCCTCGTCCCGGGCACCGACCCGTCCTCCGTGGCCGGAACAATGCCTGGTCCTCCGGCCGGCCGCCCCGGGACGACGGGTGTCCGCGCCATGGCGCGATGGTACGGGCCCGCATTGCCGGAACGTGAATTCCCGCCACGCGCGCCCCCCGCCCGCAAACCGGGCTCCACAACCTCTGGACGCGGTCGCGGGCGGGGAGTTACCTGACATACGGGGGGAGTGCGAGCGCACTGCACGGGGGCCAGGACAGACGGGCACGGTGGAGAACTCTCTCGAACTCTCGGCGGATTGGGGCGCTTATCCATGACACCTACGCTCGTGCGGCAGCACCGGACCCACACGGGAGCGCATCCCCGCGTGGACCGCGATGCACGCGCGCGTGACTGGTCAGAGATCCAGGAGCGCATGCTCGTCCCGCTCTACGAGGCCGTCTACGAACGGCTGGAAGTGGGCCCCGGCACCCGGCTGCTGGGCCTGGGCTGCGGTTCCGGACTCGCGCTGCTGATGGCGGCCGCCCGGGGCGCCACCCTCACCGGCGTCGAAACCACCCACCCGGAGCGGCTCGCCCTCGCCCGGCAGCGACTGCAGGCCGAACCGCCGGGCCCGCACGCGCGCGTGGACGCGCGCCTCCTCGACGGTCCGCCCCAGGACGCCGTCGGCCCGCGCACACCCCCGTACGACCTCGTCACCGCCTTCGACCCCGTCGGCTGCGCCGGCGGGGACCCCGAGCGGCTCGCGGGCCTCCTGAGCGCCGCCCTCCCGCTCGCCGAGCACGGCACGGCCGTCGTCCTCACCGGGTGGGGGCCGCCCGAACGGTGCGCCACTTCGGCCGTGCTGCGGGTGGCCGTCGAGCTGGCCGATCCCCTGCCGGGCGGCACCGGCTCCCGGCACACCAGCCGGCGCGACGACCTGGAGGACATCGCCCGTCGGGCCGGCCTGCGGCCCGACGGCTCCGGCCGGGTCGCCTGCCCCTTCGGCTACGCCGACACGGACAGCGCGGTCCGCGGGCTGCTCTCCACCGGCCTCTTCGACGCGGCCGTCGCCGCCACCGACCCGGCCCAGGTCGACAAGGAACTCACCGAGGCGCTCCACCCCCACCGCCGACCCGACGGCACGGTGTGGATGCCGAACGTCTTCCGCTACCTCATCGCACGCGTGCCCTGACCGGCGACGCGCCCGGCACGCGTCGAGGGCGCCCCTCGGAGAAGGGCGCCCTCGACGGTGTGTACGCGGCTCCCCCGGACGGGAGCCTTCGGCCCGGTCAGCCCATGAACTTCTTGAACTCGTCCGGCAGCTCGAACTCCTGCCCGCCCTGCTGCGGCACCCCGAAGGCGCCCCCGCCCTGAGCGGCGGCCGCGCGCCGGGCGGCCTCCTCCTGCTCCTGCTGCCTGCGCTTCATCGGGTTGCCGGAACGCTGCTTGCCCTTGGCCTTCTTCGGCTGCTTCTTGCTGCGGCCCGGGCCACCGCCCATGCCCGGCATCCCCGGCATGCCGGGCATTCCGCCGCCCTGGGCCATGCGGGACATCATCTTGCGGGCCTCGAAGAACCGCTCGACCAGGTTCTTCACCGCGCTGACCTCGACGCCGGAACCGCGTGCGATACGCGCCCGCCGCGAGCCGTTGATGATCGTCGGGTCCTGGCGCTCCCCCGGCGTCATCGACTTGATGATCGCGGCGGTGCGGTCCACGTCCCGCTCGTCGAGGTTGTTGATCTGGTCCTTGATCTGCCCCATGCCGGGCAGCATCCCGAGGAGCTTCGAGATGGAGCCCATCTTCCTGACCTGCTCCATCTGGGCCAGGAAGTCGTCCAGGGTGAAGTCCTGGCCCTTCTTCGACGCCAGCTTGGAGGCCATCTTGGCGGCCTCTTCCTGGCTGAACGTCTTCTCCGCCTGCTCGATCAGGGTGAGCAGGTCACCCATGTCGAGGATGCGCGAGGCCATCCGGTCGGGGTGGAACGCGTCGAAGTCGTCCAGCTGCTCGCCGTTCGACGCGAACATGATCGGCTCGCCGGTGATCTGCCGGATCGACAGCGCCGCACCACCGCGGGCGTCACCGTCGAGCTTGGACAGCACCACACCGTCGAAGCCGACGCCGTCCCGGAACGCCTCGGCGGTGTTCACGGCGTCCTGGCCGATCATGGCGTCGACGACGAAGAGGATCTCGTCGGGGCTGACCGCGTCGCGGATGTCGGCGGCCTGCTGCATCATCTCGGCGTCGATGCCGAGCCGGCCCGCGGTGTCCACGATCACGATGTCGTGGACCTTGGCCTTCGCGTGGTCGATGGAGTCCTTGGCGACCTGGACCGGGTCACCGACGCCGTTGCCCGGCTGCGGCGCGTACACGGCGACACCGGCGCGCTCGGCGACCACGCTGAGCTGGTTCACGGCGTTCGGGCGCTGCAGGTCACAGGCGACCAGCAGCGGTGAGTGCCCCTGCTCCTTCAGCCACCGGCCCAGCTTGCCCGCGAGGGTGGTCTTACCGGCGCCCTGCAGACCGGCCAGCATGATGACGGTCGGCGGCTGCTTGGCGAAGCGGAGGCGGCGGGTCTCGCCGCCGAGGATCGTGACGAGTTCGTCGTTCACGATCTTCAGTACCTGCTGCGCCGGATTCAGGGCCTTGGAGACCTCGGCCCCGAGCGCGCGCTCCTTGACGTTCTTGATGAACGTGCGGACCACGGGCAGGGCCACGTCCGCTTCGAGGAGCGCGATGCGGATCTCGCGCGCGGTGGCGTCGATGTCCGCCTCGGAGAGCCGTCCTTTGCCGCGCAGGTTCTTGAAAGTCGCTGAGAGGCGATCGGAAAGAGTATCGAACACGGCGCTCGCGGTCCTCGGGGTCGGGGTCGGCTTCGGGAATCGCCCTCCAGGGTATCCCGGAGCGACAGAACCGGGTCACGGTCGTGTCCAACACCTCGCCGACCCGGCCCGTCGCCCCGGTTCACCCGCGCAGCGTCGTCTCCAGCTTCCCCGCCACCGCGGCCGCCTCCTCGCTCGGCAGGGGGGCACCGCCGGCTCCCGTGACGTAGAAGGCGTCGACGGCGTTCGCGCCCAGCGTGCTCACGTGCGCACTCCGCATCCGCACCCCCGCGTCCTCCAGCGCCCGTCCGATGCGGAACAGCAGCCCGGGCGCGTCCTGGGCACGGACCTCGATGACCGTGGCGTGGCGCGAGGCAGCCGGGGCGACGGTCACACGGGCCGGGGGCGCGGTCCAGCCGCGGCGCCGGGGGTAGGCGGCGTCGCGTTCGGCGAGCCGGCCGGCGATGTCCAGGGAGCCGTCCAGCGCGCGCACGAGATCCGCGCGCAGGCGCGCGGCCTGGGGCAGGGAGCCGTACTCCGCCGCCACCCGCCAGTCCAGCAGCAGCACCGAGCCCTCGACGCCGTCGGGCAGCGCCAGGGCGCGCAGCTCGGCCGTGCGGACCGTCAGGCGGTGCATGGCCAGGACTCCCGCCACCGCCGGCAGCACCCCGGGCTGGTCGGGTACAGCGATCAGCAGCTCGACGCCGAGCGGCTCCGGTTCCCCGGTCGCCTCCTCCCCCGGCGGCTCGGTCTGGGCCCGCAGCGCGAGTACCGGCCCGCCGGTGGCGACCGCCTCCAGGGCGAGCCGTTCCTGTTCGGCGGTGGGCGCCGCGGCCTCCGGCTCCTGCGGCGCGTCCCCGGCGAGGACGGCGGCGACCCGCTTGACGAGGTCGGTCACCAGGGAGCCGCGCCAGGAGGACCAGGCCGCGGGGCCGGTGGCCAGCGCGTCGGCCTCGGTGAGGGCGTGCAGCAGTTCCAGGGTGCTCTGCGTGCCGACCGCATCGGCGACCAGCCGCACGGTCGCCGGGTCCTCCAGGTCCCGCCGGGTCGCCGTCTCGATCAGCAGGAGGTGGTGGCGTACGAGCGTCGACAGGACGGCGACGTCGGCGCGGTCGAAGCCGATGCGCGCGGCGACGTCCTTGACGATGATCTCGCCGGCGACGGAGTGGTCGCCCGGCCAGCCTTTGCCGATGTCGTGCAGGAGGGCGGCGACCAGGAGCAGGTCGGGCCGGCTGACCCGGCGGGTGAACTCGGAGGCGCGCACGGCGGTCTCGATGAGGTGGCGGTCGACGGTCCAGACGTGGACGGCGTTGCGCTGCGGGCGGCAGCGGACCCGCTCCCAGTCGGGCAGGAGGCGGGTGACCAGGCCCTCCGCCTCCAGCGCCTCCCAGACCTCGACCGTGGGGCGGCCGGAGCCCAGCAGGGTGACGAGTTGTTCGCGGGCCTCGGCGGGCCAGGGGGCGGGCAGGGGGCGCACGGTGGCCGCCATGCGCCGTACGGCGTGCAGGGAGAGCGGGAGGCCGGCCTGCGCGGCGGCGGCCGCGGCGCGCAGGGGGAGCACGGGGTCGCGTTCGGGGCGCGCGGCACGGGCGAGCACAACCTCGCCGTCCTGCTCCACGACGCCCTCGGCCAGTGGAGAGCGCTCGGCGGTCGGTTTCCCGCCGCCCAGCATGGCGCGCAGCCGGGGCCGCACGGCGCGCGATCTCAGCACGCGCCCCACCTCGCGCCAGGTGACGTCACTGGCGTACGAGATGACCCGCGCGGCCTCGTAGACCTGCCGGAGCAGGGTGTCGGCGTCGAGCAGGCCCAGCTCGGCGGCGACCTGGTCCTGTTCCTGCAGGGCGAGCCGGTCGGTGGCGCGCCCGGTCGCGAGGTGCAGGGCGTCGCGGACGTCGAGCAGCCGGCGCCGGGCGTCGTCGAGGCCTTCGCGGGGGGCGTCGGCGAGCCAGGAGGCGGCGACGGCGCGCAGGGCGGTGGCGTCGCGCAGTCCGCCCCGGGCCTCCTTCAGGTCCGGTTCCAGCAGGTACTGCAGCTCACCCTGGCGTTCGGCGCGTTCGGCGCAGAGCTCCTGGAGCTCGGGCAGGCGCCTGGGGGCCTGGTTGCGCCAGTCGGCGAGGACGGCGGTGCGCAGTCCGGCGGTCAGGCCCAGATCGCCGGCGAGGTGGCGGGCGTCGAGCAGGCCGAGCTGGACCTTGAGGTCCTCCCCGGCGGTCCTGCGGGCCTCGGCGGGGGTGCGCACGGAGTGGTCGAGGGCGAGGCCGAGGTCCCAGACCGGGTACCAGAGGCGGTCGGCGAGGGCGGCGACGGCCTTGGGGTCGCCGCCGTCGTGCAGCAGGAGGAGGTCGAGATCGCTGCGGGGGGACAGTTCGCCGCGGCCGTAGCCGCCGACGGCGACCAGGGAGACGCCGCGCTGGTCCGTCGCGGCCGCGGCGAACAGGCCGCCGAGCCAGTCGTCGGTCAGTGCGGACAGGGCCGAACGGCGCGGCGGCCCGGACCGCGCCCCCTCGGTGAGGAGGCGCAGCCGGGCCGCCGCGTAGCCGCTGGGTCCCGAGTCATCTGCTTCGTTTCGCACGTCCGTACTCGTCACCCAGCGACTCCTGTTCGTTTCTGCGGTCAGAGCGCGTCCGGGCCGCGCTCGCCGGTGCGGACCCGTACGGCCGTCTCGACCGGGAGGGACCAGACCTTGCCGTCACCGATCTTGCCGGTGCGGGCGGCCTTGACGATGACGTCGATCAGCTGCTCGGCGTCGTCGTCCTCGGCCAGCACCTCGATGCGGATCTTGGGGACGAGGTCGACGGTGTACTCGGCACCGCGGTAGACCTCGGTGTGTCCCCTCTGACGACCGTAACCGCTGGCCTCGGTGACCGTCAGGCCGTGGACGCCGAAGGCCTGCAGGGCCTCCTTGATCTCGTCCAGGCGGTGGGGCTTGACGACGGCGGTGATGAGCTTCATGCGTCCACCTTCTTGCTCGCGGCGGCGGTGCCGGCGGGGGCGGGGGCGGCGGAGGCGATGTGGGAGCCGGCGGCGCCGCTGAAGTCGTATGCGGTCTCGGCGTGGGCCGTCTGGTCGAGGCCGGTGACCTCGTCGTCCTCGGAGGCCCGGAAGCCGATCGTCTTCTGGATGACGAGGGCGAGGACGTAGGTGACGACGAAGGTGTAGCCCATGACGGAGAAGGCGCCGATGGCCTGGGAGACGAACTGCTTGCCGCCGCCGACACCGCCGATGGCGAGGAAGCCGACCATCAGGGTGCCGATGACACCGCCGACCAGGTGGACGCCGACGACGTCGAGGGAGTCGTCGTAGCCGAGCTTGTACTTGAGGCTGACGGCCCAGGAGCACAGGACGCCGGCGACGACACCGATGAGCAGGGCGCCGAAGACGTTGACGCTGCCGCCGGAGGGGGTGATCGCGACCAGGCCGGCGACGGCACCGGAGCAGGCGCCCAGGGTGGTGAACGCGCCGTGGCGGATGCGCTCGTAGGCGAGCCAGCCGAGCATGGCGGCGCCCGTGGCGACCTGGGTGTTGATGGCCATGGTGGCGGTGATGCCGTCGACGCCGAGTTCCGAGCCGGCGTTGAAGCCGAACCAGCCGAACCACAGCAGGGCGGTGCCGAGCAGGACCAGCGGGAGGCTGTGCGGTCGCATCGGGTCCTTCTTGAAGCCGATGCGCTTGCCGACGACGAGGACGGCGGCGAGTCCGGCGATGCCGGCGTTGATGTGGACGGCGGTACCACCCGCGAAGTCGATCACGGCGGGGTCGAGCTGGGCGAGCCAGCCGCCGCCCCAGACCCAGTGCGCGACGGGGAAGTAGACCACGGTGACCCAGACGCCGATGAAGACCATCCAGGCGCCGAACTTGATGCGGTCGGCGAGGGCGCCGCTGATCAGGGCCGCCGTGATGACGGCGAAGAGCATCTGGAAGAGCGAGAAGGCGAAGGTGGAGATCTGGTGCGCCTTGCCGTTCGCGTCGGTGACGAAGCTGTCCACCACGCTGTCGGCGTTGACGCCCTTCAGCCCGATCATGTCCAGGTTGCCGATGAAGCCGCCGGTGTCACCGCTGAAGGCGAGCGAGTGCCCGTACAGCACCCACAGCACGCTGACGATGCCGAGGGAGATGAAGGACATCATCAGCATGTTGAGGACGCTCTTGGAGCGCACCATGCCGCCGTAGAAAAGGGCCAGCCCAGGCGTCATCACCATGACGAGCGCTGCACTGATCAATACGAATCCGGTATCTGTGCCGTTCAATGCCGGTATCTCCTCGTCGTGAGTACGGCCCCGTGCGGGCGAAGCCTGAGCGGAGTGAGGGGGTGGGCCGGTTATGCGCCAAGAGATTGACGCAGCGCGGTTTCGGTGGAAGCCCCTGGTTGTTTCGCACGGGTGACGAAGGCGCCCGGTGTGTTACGCGTCGGTGAAGTGGGAGATGCCGGGCCGCGGGATCGTTATCGTGGCGCAACCTTCCCGCGCATTCGGGAAGTGGCCCGGTCGCGGGCAGGGAAAACCGGCCGCGGCGGCCTTCCGATGACCTGGCATGGGGGGAGCCGAGTCGGGCAGTTCGGGAGGGCCGGCCGCGGCCGGTGTATGGGGGGGCGCCGCGGCTCAGACCGCTTCGGCGGTCTCGGGCAGCTCGACGGCGAGGGTGTCGGTGAGGTCGACGATCTCGGCGAGGGCGCCGAAGTCGCGGACCGCGGTGTCGACGGTCTTGCGGATACGGGTGTTCACCCGCTCGGAGCGGACCTTCTTGGCGGCATGCATGGCCTGGGTGGCGTACTGGGCGCCCTGTTCGGGGTCGCGGCGCAGCAGGTGGACGGTGGCCATGCCGATGAGGTTGAGGGCGTAGGAGCGCTGGTAGTCGCCGCCTTCCGCGGCGAAGAGCTGCACGGCCTTCTGCATGAGGGGTTCGGCGAGGGAGGCGTAGGTGGGGCTGCGGCCCGCCACGTAGGCGAGGTCGCGGTAGGAGTGGGAGTTCTCGCCGTACAGCTCGGCCTCGTTGAAGAAGCGGATCCAGTCGGGCTCGGGCTCGTCCCAGTCGTCGGCGTCGGCGAAGGTGTCCTCGGCCATCCGCACGGCCCGCTTGCAGCGTCCGGGCTGACCCATGTTGGCGTAGGCGCGGGCCTCCATCGCATACAGCATGGACTGGGTGCGGGGGCTGGCGCAGTCGCGGCTGCCGTACTGGGCGAGGTGGATGAGTTCCAGGGCGTCCTCGGGCCGGCCGAGGTGGATCATCTGACGGCTCATGTTGGACAGGACGTACGAGCCGAGCGGCCGGTCGCCGGCCTCCTTGGCGGCGTGCAGGGCGAGGACGAAGTACTTCTGCGCGGTGGGCTGCAGCCCGATGTCGTACGACATCCAGCCGGCCAGTTCGGCCAGTTCGGCGGCCACCTTGAAGAGCTTCTTCGCGGTGGCCTCGGGGTGGGGTTCCTGGAGGAGGTCGGTGACCTCGTGCAGCTGGCCGACGACCGCCTTGCGGCGCAGGCCGCCGCCGCACTGGGCGTCCCACTGCCGGAACATCACGGTGGTGGATTCCAGCAGGTCCAGTTCGGGCTTGGAGAGGCGGCCGCGCGCCCGGCTGTTCGGCAGTGGCCGGTCGGGGTCCTGGCGGGGGGCGGGCGGGCTGGGGACCAGCCAGCGCTGCATCGGTTCGATGAGGGTCGGGCCCGCGGACAGCGCCAGCGAGCTCCCGAGGAAGCCGCGCCGCGCCAGCATCAGGTCGCTGCGCGAGAACTCGCTGAGCAGGGCCACTGTCTGCGGGCCCGTCCAGGGCAGGTCGACGCCGGTCGCGGAGGGTGCCTGCCGCGCGGTGCGCAGACCGAGGTCCTCGACGGAGACCACACAGCCGAACCGCTCGGAGAACAGTTCGGACAGGATCCGCGGAATGGGTTCGCGGGGGTTCTCGCCGTCCAGCCAGCGGCGGACTCGCGAGGTGTCGGTGGAGATGTGGTTGGCGCCCAGCTGGCGGGCGCGGCGGTTGACCTGGCGGGCCAGTTCGCCCTTGGACCAGCCGCTGCGTACGAACCACGACGTGAGGAGTTCGTTGGGGCGCTTGTCCGCGCTCGCAGCGTTCGTCCCGCCACCGTCGTTGCCGCTCACTGGAACGCCCCCATCCCTGAGACCGCCCGGCGCCGTGCCGGGCCTTTGAGTGGGCCAACCCTTATCAGAATGCCGGTGGGCGCTGCCGTTCGTCCGCCGGTTCTCACCCTTCGAACGGGGTGTCGACTTGCCTCCGGCATACCCACACGTGCATGTGCCTTGCGGCTTCGTGCACCCAAAGTAGTCCTACGATCACGGGCTCAGCCATGTGGATCCCGGAAACGCCACCATTCGCCACCCCTTCGAATGAACTGACGATGGCCGATACGCGATTCACTTGACACAGACCGGCCGGGAGTGAGCGGAGCGAAGCACCCAGGGGCGCACATCGCCCGGCACACCACCCTGCACGCTCCAAGGCGCTGGTCATACGGGGGTGCCTCGGGAGGCATGAGTACAGGCATAAGTACAGAGCGTCACGTTCCGCGTCCGCTACGTAACCACCGGTGCGTCGGACCCGTTGGAGGGGGCATGGGCTTCACGATCGGCGGCATTCGCGAGATCCGCTCCGGCGCGCGCAGGCGCGGCCGTCCGTCCGAGTGCACGGCCGTCGCGGAGTGCACCGCGCTGTGGGGCTGGGAGGTGGTGCCCGGCGCCCGTGCCTCGGGCGGCGCGTGTTCCTGCGGTCGCCGCGACTGCCGTGCGCCGGGCGCGCACCCGCTGGACTTCGCGCCGCAGTTGCCGGCCGGCGCCACGCTGGACGAGGTGACCAAGGTCTGGGGTGGGTTTCCGGGGGCGTCGGCGATGCTGCCCGTGGGGCGCGCCTTCGACGTGATCGAGGTCGCCGAGCCGGCCGGCCGGCGGGCGCTGGCCCGGCTGGAGCGGATGGGGCTGCCGACGGGTCCGGTCGCGGTGACGCCCGAGGGGCGGGCCCAGTTCTTCGTCGCACCGGGTGCCGCGGCCGAGCTGCCCGCGCTGCTCTACCGCATGGGCTGGGACGATCCGGCCGCACTCGACCTGCGCGGTCTCGGGCCGGGTACGTTCGTCACCGCGCCGCCCTCCGACCGGGCCGGCCTCGGCCCGGTGCGCTGGCTGCGGGAGCCGGAGCTGGACACCGCGGCCCGGCCACCGGCGGCCCGGCTGCTGCTGGGCACGCTGGCGTACGTGGCGCACCGGTCGCGGGCCTGACGGGCGGTCGGCCCTTCCGAAGCCCCGAAGCGAAGCGCCCGCTCCCCGACTGCACCTCGGAGGGCGGGCGCTTCTCGCGGTCCCCGGCCGGCGGGACCGTCGCCGACGCGACCCTGCACGGCTTCTCGCGGCTGGTCGGCGTCACTCCCCGATAAGGGCGTCAACGAACGCCTCCGGCTCGAACGGCGCGAGGTCGTCCGCGCCCTCGCCGAGCCCGATCAACTTGACCGGGACGCCCAGCTCACGCTGGACCGCGACGACGATGCCGCCCTTGGCGGTACCGTCCAGCTTGGTCAGCACGATGCCGGTGATGTCCACGACCTCGGCGAAGACCCGGGCCTGGACGAGGCCGTTCTGGCCGGTGGTGGCGTCGAGGACGAGGAGCACCTCGTCGAGCGGGGCGTGCTTCTCGACGACGCGCTTGACCTTGCCGAGTTCGTCCATGAGGCCGGTCTTGGTGTGCAGACGGCCGGCGGTGTCGATGAGGACCACGTCGACCCCCATCTCCTTGCCCTCCTTCACCGCGTCGAAGGCGACGGAGGCGGGGTCACCGGCCTCCGGACCGCGCACGGTGTAGGCGCCCACCCGCTCGCCCCAGGTCTGCAGCTGGTCGGCGGCGGCGGCGCGGAAGGTGTCGGCGGCGCCGAGGACGACGGTGCGGCCGTCGGCGACGAGGACCCGGGCGAGCTTGCCGGTGGTGGTGGTCTTGCCGGTGCCGTTGACGCCGACGACCATCACGATGCCGGGCTTGCGGTCGGCGGGCTCGGTCTTCACGGTGCGGTCGACGTCGGTGCCGACCAGCTTGAGCAGTTCGTCGCGCAGCAGTCCGCGCAGTTCCTGGGGCGTGCGGGTGCCGAGCACCTTGACGCGCTCGCGCAGGCCCTCGACCAGCTCCTGGGTGGGCTGGACGCCGACGTCGGCGGTGAGCAGCGTGTCCTCGATCTCCTCCCAGGTGTCGTCGTCGAGGTGCTCGCGCGACAGGAGGGTGAGCAGGCCCTTGCCCAGGGCGTTCTGGGAGCGGGACAGCCGGGCGCGCAGGCGGACCAGTCGGCCGGCGGTGGGCTCCGGGATCTCGATCGCGGGCGCCTCGACGAGGTCGGCGGGTGGTTCCTCGACCTCGGTCGGCGCGGTGCCGCCCGGGAGGTCCACCTCCTCGATCGTGCGGCGCGGTTCGTCGCGCGGTGTCTCGGCCTCTTCGCCGACGTGCGGCTCGGCCGGGGGCGCGGTGATGTCGGGGGCGGCCGGGGGCGGCGGCGGCAGCGGCTTCCGGCGCCGTGTGCCGACGATGAGCCCGCCGATCACGCCGAGCACGACCACGGCGATGATGACAGCAAGGATGACGGTTTCCATAACGGGTCCAGTATCCATCCCCCACCCCGAGGGGCCCGTCGGACGCCACGGCCGGGCGGCGGGCGGCGAGGGCGGGGAGCGGCGGGCCCAGCCGACGAGTCCGGGCCCGGGCGAGCGGCCCGCACCGGGAAGGGCGGCCGCGCCGGCCACGTCGCCGGGGCGGGCGCGATGCCCGGCGAGCCGTTCACGGCACGGCCGGCCCGGGCTCCCGGGCCCAACGCCACCCCCTGGCCATCTGATGCCCCGTCAGTTAGTGTCCCCGGCGGACCGCACCGGAAGGGGACCCGCATGCCCGTCACCGTCGTCCGCTTCAACCTGGTCGCACCCGGGGCCGGCCCCGCCGAGCTGCGGGAGAGGTACCGCGCCGCGCTGGAGATGGCCGCCTACGCCGACGAGCGCGGGGTCGGCACCGTGCAGACCGAGGAGCACCACGGGGTGGCGGACGGCTGGCTCCCCTCCCCGTTCGTCTTCGCGGGCGCGGTGCTGGGGGCGACACGGCGGCTGTCGGTCACGGTGTCGGCGGCGATCGGACCGCTGCACGATCCGCTGCGGCTGGCGGAGGACATCGCCGTGCTGGACCTGCTGAGCGGCGGGCGGCTGGTGACGGTGGCGGGGATCGGGTACCGGCCGCAGGAGTACGCGCGGGCCGGGGTGGACTGGCGGCGGCGCGGGCGACTGCAGGACGAGCTGCTGGAGACCTTGCTGGCGGCGTGGACCGGCGAGGAGTTCACCCACCGGGGCCGTACGGTACGGGTCACCCCGCGGCCGTACACCCGTCCGCACCCCTTGTTGCTGGTCGGCGGCTCGTCGCGGGCGGCGGCGCGGCGGGCGGCGCGGCTGGGGCTGCCGTTCTTCCCGAGCGCGCATCTGCCGGAGCTGGCGGCGTACTACGAGGAGCGGCTGGCGGAGTACGGCACCAAGGGCTGGTCGATGATGCCGGCGCCCAGGACACCGCTGCTGCACCTGTCGGAGGACCCGGAGCGCGCGTGGGCGCGGTACGGGCGGCACTTCCTGTACGAGGCGCGGACGTACGCCTCCTGGCAGTCCGGTGGGGTCCGGTCGGCGGTGACGTCGGCCGCGACGACGGTCGAGGAGCTGCGGCGGGAGGGCGTGTACCGGATCGTCACGCCGGACGAGTGCGTGGCCGAGGGGCTGGAGACCTGTGTGCTGCATCCGCTGGCGGGCGGGATGCCACCGGAGGAGGGGTGGCGCGGGCTGCGACTGCTGTGCGAGGGCGTACTGCCCCGGCTCTCGGTCTGACGGGCCGGGGCAGTACGCCTCACGGGTGTCGAGGAGCGGGCAGCGGGGACTGGGCCCGGATCCTCGAGTTCACGGGGGTGGTCAGCCCATCTCCTCCAGCGTCTTGCCCTTGGTCTCCTTGACGAACTTCAGGACGAACGGCACGGAGAGCGCCGCGCAGACCGTGTAGATCACGTAGGTCGTGGAGAGGTTCCAGTCGGCCAGTGAGGGGAAGCTCGCGGTGATGGCCCAGTTGGCGATCCACTGCGCGGCGGCGGCCACGCCCAGGGCGGCGGCGCGGATCCGGTTCGGGAACATCTCGCCGAGCATGACCCAGACGACCACGCCCCAGGACAGGGCGAAGAAGAGGACGAAGACGTGGGCCGCGATCAGGGCGGTCCACCCCTGGGCGGCCGGGAGCTTGCCGTCGACCAGGTCGAAGGAGAAGGCCCATGCCTCCAGGGCGAGGCCGGCCACCATGCCGACCGAGCCGATGATGGCGAGCGGGCGGCGGCCGACGCGGTCCACGAAGATCATCGCGACGACGGTGCCGACGATGTTGATGATCGACGTGGTGAAGGAGTAGAAGAACGAGTCCGTCGGGTCGACGCCGACCGACTGCCACAGCGTCGAGGAGTAGTAGAACGCGACGTTGATGCCGACGAACTGCTGGAAGACCGACAGGCCGATACCGACCCAGACGACCGGCTTGAAGAAGAAGGTGCCGCCGAGCAGGTCCTTGAAGGTGGACCTGTGCTCGCTCTTCATCGCGTGCTCGATCTCGGCGACGCGCGCGTCGAGGTCGATGTCCTCGCCCTCGACCTCGGCGAGGATCTCGCGTGCGCGCTCGCGCCGGCCGACGGAGAGAAGGAAGCGGGGGGACTCGGGGATGGCGAAGGAGAGCAGGCCGTAGAGGACGGCCGGGATCACCATGACGCCGAGCATGACCTGCCAGGCCTCCAGGCCCATCAGGGTGCCGCGCTGGTCGCCGCCGGCGGCGTTGAGCAGGCCCCAGTTGACCAGCTGCGAGATGGCGATGCCCACGACGATGGCAGCCTGCTGGAAGGAGCCGAGGCGGCCCCGGTAGGCGGGCGGGGCGACCTCGGCGATGTAGGCCGGGCCGATGACGGAGGCCATACCGATGGCGAAGCCGCCGACGACGCGCCACAGGGCGAGATCCCACAGGGCGAACGGGAGCGCGGAGCCGACGGCGCTGACCGCGAACAGCACGGCGGCGATCTGCATCACGCGGATCCGGCCGATACGGTCGGCGATCCGGCCGGCGGTCGCGGCGCCGATGGCGCAGCCGATCAGGGCGATGGCGATGACCTGGGCCAGCGCGGCGGAACCGATGTCGTAGCGGCCCCGGATCGCCTCGACGGCGCCGTTGATCACGGCGCTGTCGTAACCGAAGAGGAAGCCGCCCATCGCGGCCGCCGCCGCGATGAAGATGACGTGCCCGAGGTGATCGGGCGGAGCCACCCTGGCTGCTGTCCTGGCTGACTGCGCTGTGCTGGTCACGTGAACTCCTCGGGCCACCGGCAACGCCGCCGGCGCGTGGGGGTGAGTCCCCCCAGTGGGGCACGGCATACCGCCGACCACCAACTGAAGGTAAATACAACGCGGCCGAGCCTATGTCTTCAAGTTCCGAAATCAAGTGCTCAGAGATGTGACGTAAATGGCATCACAGCTGGCGTTTGAGTTCAAAACTTGAACGAACGAGGGAAGGGGAAGGGGAAGGCGTGAGGATCAGCGCAGGCGCTGACTGATCACCTTCGACACGCCGTCACCCTGCATGGACACGCCGTACAGCGCGTCGGCGACCTCCATGGTCCGCTTCTGGTGGGTGATGACGATCAGCTGCGAGGACTCCTGCAGCTCCTCCATGATGCGGATCAGCCGCTGCAGGTTGGTGTCGTCGAGGGCGGCCTCGACCTCGTCCATGACGTAGAACGGGCTGGGGCGGGCCTTGAAGATCGACACCAGCAGGGCCACGGCCGTCAGCGACCGCTCGCCGCCCGAGAGCAGGCTGAGCCGCTTGACCTTCTTGCCCGGCGGCCGCGCCTCGACGTCCACTCCGGTGGTGAGCATGTGGTCCGGGTCGGTCAGGACCAGCCGCCCCTCGCCCCCGGGGAAGAGCCGACTGAACACGCCCTCGAACTCACGGGCGGTGTCCCGGTAGGCCTCGGTGAAGACCTGCTCGACCCGTTCGTCGACCTCCTTCACCACCTGCAGCAGGTCGGCGCGGGTCTTCTTCAGGTCCTCCAGCTGCTCGCTGAGGAACTGATGGCGCTCCTCCAAGGCCGCGAACTCCTCAAGAGCGAGCGGATTCACCTTTCCGAGCTGCTGGTACGCCCGTTCGGCCGACCGCAGCCGCTTCTCCTGCTCGGTCCGGACGAACGGCCTCGGCCGGTTGCGCGGGTGCTCCGGATCCTCGGGGAGCTGTTCCCCCTCGGCCGGCAGGGAGGGCGGCACCAGCTGGTGCGGGCCGTACTCGGAGACGAGCCCGGCGGGCTCCACGCCCAGTTCCTCCAGCGCCTTCGTCTCCAGCTGCTCGATCCGCAGCCGCTTCTCGGCGCCGAGCACCTCACCGCGGTGCACGGAGTCGGTGAGCTTGTCGAGCTCCGCCTTCAGGTCGCGCCCCGCGGTGCGGGCGGCGGCCAGTTCCCGCTCGTGGCGTGCCTTGGCCGCCTCGGCGGCGCCCCGCTCCCGGTCGGCACGCTCCAGTGACACCTCGACGTGTGCCAGCAGCTGCCGGGAGCCGGAGGCCACGGCCTCGGCCACCGAGGCCTCGTGGCGCAGCCGGGCCCGCCGCTGCTCGGCACGCGCGCGTGCCTCGCGTTCCGCGCGCGCGGCCCGGTCGAGCGAGTCGGCGCGGCCGGCGAGCCCCTTGACCCGTTCCTCGTGGGTACGGACCTGCAGGCGCGCCTCCATCTCGGTCTGCCGGGCGTTGGCGCCGTCGGCGGCGAGCCGGTCCCGCGCCGAGGTGTCGGGCTCTTCCGCGCCCTCGCCCGCCGGGGCGCTCTCCTCGGCGACGGCCAGCCGTTCGGCGAGTTCCTCGACCTCTTCGAGAGCCCGGTCGAGCGCTTCCTGTGCCCGTGCGGCGGCCGCGACGGACCGCTCGGCCTCGCCGGCCGCACCGCGCGCCTGTCCGGCGAGCCGCCCGAGCCGCTGCGCGACCGCCGACTTCTCCCGGTCGGCGGCCCGGCGCCGCTCCGTCAACTCCTCCACGAGCGCGGCGGCCTCGGCGCGCCGCTCCCCCTCCGCGCGCTGCGCCTCGCTCAGCTCCTCGCACCGTACGGCCAGCTCGGCCAGCTCGGCGGCGGCCTCGTCGACGGACGCCTGCACCTCCAGCAGGCTGGGCGCCCCGGCCGACCCGCCGTGGGCGACATGCGCACCCAGCAGATCGCCGTCCGCGGTGACCGCCGTCAGCGACGGCTCCGCGTAGACCACCTCCTCGGCCTCCTCCAGCGTCCCGACCACGACGACATCCCGCAGCAGCCGCCGCACGGCGGGCATGAGCTCTGCAGGGCCCCGGACCAGGCCGGCGGCGAACGTACGAGGACTGCCTGAGGCGGGGCCCGCGGAGGAGGCCCCGGTGGGCGGGCGGTCGGCCGGGCCGACAGTGGGAGTGGCTACCGGCCCCGGCGACTCGGCGGCGGCCGAACCGGTGGTGGAGGCGGCCGGCGACCCCGGCGGCTCGATGGCGCGCGAGCCGGCGGCGGACGCGGCCGACGCCCTCGGCGACTCGGCGCCGGTCGAGCCGGCGATGGCGGTGCCCGACGACCCCGGCGACTCGATGCCGGCCGAGCCGACGGCGGACGCGGCGGCCCGCCCCGGTGGTCGGGCACCGGGCGGCCCGGCGGTGGCGGGGGCCGATCCGTCTCGGTCGGGGGCCGATCCGTCTCGCGAGAGGT
Source organism: Streptomyces sp. bgisy159 (assembly GCF_057707805.1). Taxonomy (NCBI): domain Bacteria; kingdom Bacillati; phylum Actinomycetota; class Actinomycetes; order Kitasatosporales; family Streptomycetaceae; genus Streptomyces; species Streptomyces sp. bgisy159. The sequence goes on from NZ_JBYIQX010000020.1 coordinate 87,043, forward strand.
TCGTCGACCCGGTGGCGAGGGCCGAGTGGTGCCGGGCGGCGACGGCCGAGTCATGCGGGGCGGCGGCGGTCGGCTCCGGTGGCTCGGCCGGAACGCGTTCGCCGGCGCCCCTCGCCGACTCGCGTTCCGCGGTCGCCGGGCTCTGCCCCGGCTCCTCCGGCGCGCCCGCCAGGAGGAGGGTCGCCCGGCCCGCGTCCTGTTTGCGCAGGAGGCGGAGGGCCTCGGCGGCACCGGCGGGTGTGGCGACTGCGACGGCGTCGGCGGCGGCGCCGAAGGCGGCGGCGAGGGGGACCTCGTATCCCGGGGTCACCGTGAGCAGTTCGGCCGCCGGACCCAGCAGGCCGGTCAGCCGGTCCCGCGCCGCGAGCAGCGCGCCCGTTCCGTCCTTGCGGCGCAGCCCCAGCGCAAGGGTGTCGTGGCGGGCCTGGGTGGCGGCACGCCGGCGCTCCGCCGCGCCGGCCGCCTCGCGGGCGGCGGTGAGGGCGGCCTCGGCCTCGCTGAGCCGCCGCTTGGCCGCGTCGTGCCGTTCGGCGAGGTCCGCGTCGTCGGCGTCGAGGCCGTCGACCTCGGCCTTGAGCGCCTCGTACTCCTCCTGCGCGGCGACGGCACGTTCCTGCGCCTCGTCGCGCGCCGCGGCGAGCCGGTCGATCTCGGCCTGCGCGGAGGCCGCGCGCGAGCGGGCCGCGTTCACCTGCCCGCTGAGCCGGGCCAGTCCCTCGCGCCGGTCGGCGATGGCGCGCGCGACATCCCTCAACCGCCTTTCCTCCGCGGCGAGTTCGCGCTCCAGTTCGGCGCGGTGGGCCACGGTGTCGTCGAGGGCGCGCCGGGCCGCCTCCAGGGCGGCCTCCAGTTCTGCCTCCTGCTCGCGGACGCGGGCGGCCTCGCGTTCCAGGTCCTCGGGGTCGCGCCCGCGCCGCTCGTCGGGCGGCGCGGAGGTGGCACTCTTCACGCGCGCGTCGGCGAGCGAGATGGTGCCCCGGACGCGTTCGGCGAGCTGGGAGAGCTCGTACCAGGTCTGCTGGGCGCGCTGGAGGCGCGGGGTGAGCCGGCGGACCTGGTCCTCCAGCAGGGCCTCCCGACGCAGGGCCTTGCGCAGCTCCTCCTCGGCGGCCTCCTTGCGCTCCTTGAGCGCGGCCTCGTCGGCGATCTCGGCCCGCAGCGCCTCCCGCAGGCGTACGAGATCGTCGGCGAGCAGGCGCAGCCGGGCGTCGCGCAGGTCGGCCTGGATCACGGCGGCCCGGCGCGCCACGGCGGCCTGGCGGCCGAGCGGCTTGAGCTGCCGGCGCAGTTCGTCGGTCAGGTCCTGCACGCGCGCGAGGTTGGCCTGCATCGCGTCGAGCTTGCGGAGTGCCTTCTCCTTGCGCTTGCGGTGCTTGAGCACACCGGCGGCCTCCTCGATGAAGGCGCGGCGGCCCATCGGGTCCGCGTGCAGGACGGAGTCGAGCTGCCCCTGGCCGACGATGACGTGCATCTCGCGGCCGATGCCGGAGTCGCTGAGCAGTTCCTGGATGTCGAGCAGCCGGCAGGTCTCACCGTTGATCTGGTACTCGCTGCCGCCGTTGCGGAACATGATCCGCGTGATGGTGACCTCGGCGTACTCGATGGGCAGCGCGCCGTCGGAGTTGTCGATGGTCAGGGACACCTCGGCGCGGCCCAGCGGCGGGCGGCCGGTGGTGCCGGCGAAGATGACGTCCTCCATCTTCCCGCCGCGCAGCGACTTGGCGCCCTGCTCGCCCATGACCCAGCTGAGCGCGTCCACGACGTTGGACTTGCCCGAACCGTTCGGGCCGACGACGCAGGTGATACCCGGCTCGAACCGGAGGGTGGTGGCCGAGGCGAACGACTTGAAGCCGCGGAGGGTCAGGGCCTTGAGGTGCACGCCGTCGGACTTTACCTCCCGGGGTCGTCTCACGGCGTGAACCGGTAGTTTCACCCTTGAACGTCCAGGGCACACCACTCGTTAAAGAGACTGAAAGGTGCGCGGGGCAACGAGGCGGGTCGCCGGTCAGGGCACCGGGGGAGGCGGGCAAGAAAGAAGGGACGCCGAAGCGTCCCTTGCAACTCTGACGGCCAAGCGGTTCGACGCGGTTGATACGGACAGACACAGCCGCTGCGAGCGCTGTGGGGAGCGGTGCAGCGATCAGGTGAGCGCAGGCTCCGCCTGGTGTGCGTCGATGCTCTCCATGATCCTGTCGTGAGAAGCGGCAGCCTGAAGGGCGTCCTTCTCGGCCTGGATCCTTACGAGTTCGGATTCCAGGTCCTGGACGCGCTGCTGGAGCCGTCGCATCTCGGCGAGGAGTCGCGGGTCGGAGCCGCCGACGTAACCGAGAAGCGCCTTTGCCATGATGGATGGTCCTCCACAATGAGTGACCGACCGATGCGGTGTGGGTCGTGAGGGATTCGCACCCGCGGTGCTTGGCAGGATCTTGTTCGTGCTGCCGTTCATCCATGCCAAACAGCTGGGTGCGCGGGGTACTTTCAGCGTCTCACCAAAAAGTTTGACGGTCAACACGATCACGCCCCGTATTGGCGGGCAACCCTGCTGCGCGCGGCCTGACACGGCACGCTGCGACTCCTGCGGGACCCCCGGGGCGTGGCGATCATCCTTGCGTGCGGAGCGCGCCACCGCAAGCTCTTCTCGGCAACCACCTGCTCCTTTCTCCCGGCCTGGTTGCCCTTGGCATAGTCCGCACCCTTCCGGGCCGACCGGGACGGCGGCGGGCTCAGCGGATCGCGAAACCCTCGTAGCCGCCGCGAGGTGTGTCCCAGATCTCTGTGACACCCTCCACGCGGCCGGGCGTGTCGTCACTCTGAAGCCACTCCAGGAGACCCTCGCAGCCGGTTCGCGGACCCTCGGCGACCACTTGGACGCGCCCGTCGGCCAAATTGAGAGCAAAACCACTCAGGCCGCCGATCTCAAGCGCTTTCGCCCGCGTGAACCAGCGGAAACCCACACCTTGGACATGTCCGCGCACCCAGGCGACCAGCCGTGCATCCTCGCTCATGGCTGCAACCTAACCGGCCGATGTCCCTCGGGACACTTCCTCCCCTCGTGCCATGCGGTACCGTCCCCACCCAATGCATCTCATATGAAACTCACTCCTTCGAGTGAGTCGCGTTGACCGTGGGGGACGCGTCGACCACCAGGACGAGGACGAGGAAGGCCAGGACATGGGACGCCACCGACGCTCCGACGCCGGCCGCGCCGCCACGGACCGTGCCACGGGCGCCGGCCGGCCGGACGGCCCGTTCATACCGACCCCCGCGGCCGGCGAGCCGTACGGAGGCGAGCACACCGCGAGGGGCGTCGCACCGTATCCGCACCAGCAGGCGTACGCCGACGCCAACGCCCGGAGCGAGCAGTACCTCTTCTCGACCGAGGGCTCGACCGAGGACTCCCCCGCCGCCCCCGCCGGGAACGCCTTCTTCCCGGACGACGGCCGGGACACCGCACGGACGGCCGTGCTCCCCGTCGTCGACGGCGACGGCCGCCCGGCGGGCGGGCACCGGCGCCGCAGGAAGACGGCGACCCCCGTCAGGACGGGCCTGCTCGGCGTCTCCGCCGCGGTCGCCCTGGGTACGGTGGCCGTCGCCACCGGTGTGGTGCCCGGCCTGGACAACTACCGGCTCGGCGGCAGTACCAGCACCGGCGAGGAGGTCAGGGCCGGGGACGCGCCGTCGAACTCGGCCTCGGAACAGGGCGGCACCTCCGGCTCCGTCGAACGCCCCACGACGACGCGGACCGCCGGCCCGGGCACCGGCCGTTCGGCCTCTCCGTCGGCCTCGCCCTCACCGTCGGCGTCGGCGTCGGCCTCGGCGACCCCGAGCGGGACCGTCTCGGTGAAGCCGTCGCTGACCCCGACGAAGCCCCCGGCACCGAAGCCGACCCCGACGCCGACGCCTTCCCGGACGGCCACCAAGGCTCCGCAGACGCAGCCCGGCACGGCTTTCGCCGTCTCGGCGGAGGACCAGGCGGCGGCCGAAGTGCTGCGGCTCGTGAACGAGGAGCGGGCCAAGGTCGGCTGCAGCGCGGTCTCCGCGAACAGCGCCCTCGCCCAGCTGGCCCAGGCCTTCAGCGAGGACATGGCCGCGCGCGGCTTCTTCGACCACACCGACCCCGACGGCAACACGCCCTGGGACCGCGCCGAGAAGGCCGGCGTCTCGGGCATGGGCGGCGAGAACATCGCCCGCGGCCAGGCGGACGCCGCCGCGGTCATGGAGGCCTGGATGAACAGCCCCGGCCACCGCGCCAACATCCTGAACTGCGACTTCAAGACCCTCGGCGTCGGCGTCCACTTCGGCTCGGGCGGGCCGTGGTGGACCCAGGACTTCGGCTACTGAGGACTTCGAGCTCCGAAGTCCTCGATCGCCGAGGTCACCGGGACCGCCGTCCGGCGGCCCGCCGGGTGGTCAGGCCGCCGTCGCCGCCCGGCCGAGGATGAGGACCTTCGCCGTCTCGGTGACCCGGCGGCCCAGGTGTTCGGCAGTGGCGGCGTCGGCCTTGTGGACGGCCTCCGGGCCCTCGTCGGCGTTGGTCTGAGCCGCGGCGCCGGAGAAGAAGCCGAGGCGGTTGAGGTCGTTCTCGGAGGCCGTGCTGCTGTTCCAGCCGGGCAGCAGCCCCAGGTTGACCCAGTGCATGCCGAGCTGCGCGGCGAGCGTCTGGAAGAACTGCAGGGTGTGCAGCTTGTCGCCGCTCTTGGAGGCGGAGTTGGTGAAGCCGGCGGCGAGCTTGTCCTTCCACGCCTGGGTGGCCCAGCGCTTGGAGGTGGCCTCGGCGAAGACGTGGAAGGCGCCGGACGCGGTGCCCATGTAGGTGGGCGAGCCGAAGACGATCGCGTCGGCGCGGTCCAGCAGCTCCCACTGCTCCTCGGTGATCTCGTCGACCTTGATCATGTGCACCTCGGCACCGGCGTCCCGGGCTCCGGCGAGGACGGCCTCGGCGAGGACGGCGGTGTGGCCGAAGCCGGAGTGGTGGGCGATGGCGACGACAGGGGTGTTCACGGTGGGTACTCCTCGGGCGGCAGCGAAGTGAACGGGGAAACGGCAGCCGGAACGAGCGGGGCGCGGCGGGGCCGCGACTCATCGGCACGAGCAAAAGGAAAGCACTAACTTTTGGTTAGTGCAACCCGAAAGTTAGCGCTGCCGTCGAGTACGCTGACGTCATGACCACCTCGCGGGAACGCACACCGGAGCGGGAAGGCTCGCCCGAGCAGGAGCGCACGCCGGAGCAGGAACTGCCGTACAACGTGTTCGCCAAGGCCTGCCCGTCGCGCGGCACGCTGGAGCACGTCACCGGCCGCTGGGGCGGGCTGACGCTCGGCGCGCTGCATGAGGGGGCGCTGCGCTTCAACGAGCTGCGGCGCCGCGTCGACGGCGTGAGCGAGAAGATGCTCTCCCAGACGCTGCAGGCCCTGGAGCGCGACGGCCTGGTGCACCGCGAGGCCCAGCCGACCAACCCGCCGCGCGTCGACTACGAACTGACGCCGCTGGGCCGGGAGGTCACCGAGCGGCTGCTGGGTCTGATCCACCTGGTGGAGGGCCGCATGGACGACGTCCTCGCCGCCCGGGAGCGCTACGACGCCACGCGCGGCGCCCGCTGACACTTCGGGCAGAAGTGGCTCGACCGGTTCATCCAGGCCCGGCGGCGCATCGGCGTACCGCAGCGCCGGCACGGCAGACCCTCGCGTCCGTAGGCGTCCAGTGACCGGTCGAAGTAGCCGGACTCGCCGTTGACGTTGACGTACAGGCTGTCGAAGCTGGTGCCGCCGACGGACAGGGCGTCGTTCATCACGTCCCTGACGTGGCCGAGCAGTTCCGCGGTGCGCGCGCGGGTGAGGGTCGCGGTGGGGCGCTCGTAGTGCAGGCGGGAGCGCCACAGCGCCTCGTCCGCGTAGATGTTGCCGACGCCGCTGATGAGTGACTGGTCCAGCAGGGCCCGCTTGATCGTCGTACGCCTGCGGCGCAGCGCCCGGTGGAACGCCTCGTCGTCGAAGAGCGGGTCGAGGGGGTCGCGCGCGATGTGCGCGATGACGTCGGGCAGCCCGTCGGGCGTGGTGTCGTGCAGGGACAGTCCGCCGAAGGTGCGCTGGTCGACGAAGCGCAGCTCGGTGCCCTGCAGGTCCGCGAACCGCACCCGGATCCGCAGGTGCTTCTCGGCGGGCGCCTCCCGCGGTTGCACCAGCAGTTGTCCGCTCATCCCGAGGTGGGCCAGGACCGCCTGGTCGGTGTCCTCCAGCGGCAGCCACAGGTACTTGCCGCGCCGGCCGGGCGTGCCGATGCGGTGTCCCCGGAGTCGGTGGGCGAAGTCGTCGGCGCCGGCCAGGTGACGGCGTACGGCGCGCGGGTGCAGCACCTCGGCGTCGGCGACGGTCCGGTGGGCGACCCACCGCTCCAGACCGCGCCGCACGACCTCGACCTCAGGCAATTCGGGCATGGCTCCCCCGGGACGACCGGTGTACGAGCCGAGCGCCCGCCCCGGGCAGGGGGCGGGCGCTCGGGATGCTGCTGTGGGTGTCAGGCGGAGGCGGGGGCCTCGTCGGCGCCCTCGGGAGACGGGACCGCCTCGGCGACCGCCTCGGCCGCCTGCTTGGCGCGTTCGTCCGCGGCCGCGCGGATGGACCGCCAGGCCGACTCGGCGGCCTGCTGCTCCGCCTCCTTCTTGCTGCGGCCGGTGCCGGTGCCGTACGAGACGCCTCCGACGCGGGCGGCAGCAGTGAAGGTCTTCTCGTGGTCCGGGCCGGTCTCCGTGACCAGGTACTCGGGGACGCCGAGCCCTTCGGTCGCGGTGAGTTCCTGGAGGCTGGTCTTCCAGTCCAGGCCGGCACCGAGGTTCGAGGACTTCTCGATCAACGGGTCGAACAGGCGGTGCACCAGTTCGGAGGCCGCGTCGAGACCCCGGTCGAGATAGACCGCGCCGATCACCGCTTCCAGGGTGTCGGCGAGGATGGATGCCTTGTCCCGGCCGCCCGTGCCCTCTTCACCGCGGCCGAGCCGGATGAAGGAACCCAGGTCGAGACCACGACCGACCTCCGCGAGCGCACGTGAGTTGACCACCGCGGCCCGCAGCTTGGCCAGCTGGCCCTCGGGCAGGTCGGGGTGGGTTCGGTACAGCGTGTCGGTGACGACGAGGCCGAGGACGGAGTCACCGAGGAACTCCAGCCGCTCGTTCGTCGGCAGACCGCCGTTCTCGTACGCGTAGGAACGGTGGGTCAGGGCTCGCACCAGAAGGGCGGACTCGACCTGGTAGCCGAGCCGCCCTTCCAGAACTGTGTGGGACGAGGCCTGCGGACCACCCCCGCGTTGGCGGGGACTACCCTTCGCGTCAGACACAGTGCCTCTCACCAGCCGCTCAGACCTCGAGGACCTGGCGCTTGTTGTAGGTGCCGCAAGACGGGCACGCGATGTGCTGCTGCTTGGGCTCGTGGCAGCGCTCGCACGCAACCAGGGTGGGGACCGCAGCCTTCCACTGCGACCGGCGGTGGCGCGTGTTGCTGCGCGACATCTTCCGCTTCGGAACAGCCACGGCTACTTCTCCTGCTTCTCGTCGACACCGGCTTCGGCGTCGCTCAACTCGTCCTTCTCGCCGTCCTTGAGTGAACCGGCGAGTCCCTGCAATGCCGCCCAACGGATGTCGGCGGCGTCATGGTGGTGGTCCGGGTCGTCCGCGAGCCGCTCTCCGCACTCGGAGCACAGTCCCGGGCAGTCTTCCTGGCACACCGGCTGCATCGGCAGTGCGAGCACCACCGCATCGCGCAGCAGAGGTTCGAGGTCGAAAAGTCCGTCCTCAAGGAAGAGCCTGTCCTCGTCGTCCTCGGCGTCGTCGCCCGGTTCCGCGTGGTGGACGCGGCCCCGGTCGTCGGCGTCAGGGTACGAGAACATCTCCTGGAAGTCCGCTTCCACGTCGAGCTGAAGCGGCTCCAGACACCTTACGCACTCCCCCTCGGCGCGTGCACGGGCGGTGCCTGTGACGAGCACCCCTTCCATGACCGACTCCAGGCGGAGTTCGAGCTCCACCGGGGCGCCTTCCGGCACCCCGACGACGTCCTGGATCCCGAGATCCTTGGGGGCGTCGACCGTGCGGGTCAGGCGCTGCAGCGCACCAGGACGCCGCCCCAGCTCGTGTGTGTCGAACACGAGGGGGTTGCGGTGGTCGAGGTGGGCGTTCAGAGCCATTCCTGCTTTCGGTTTCCGAGCTCGGGGACGCGCTGCCCGGTGTCCTGGGGCAGCGCTGATCGCGGTCATACACGCGACCGAAGAGCCAGGATACTGGAGCTTTCGCTCACAGCCCAATCCGGCCCCTGGGCCCCGAAGCCGTGGTCAGAGCCCGCGTTCCTGCTCGTACGCGCGCAGCTGCTCGGCGCTGATCATGCTGGTGTCGAAGAGGCTGGTCTCGTCGAGCGCGTTGGACTGGGCCGGGACGTGGGGCTGCTGCGGGTAGCCCTGCTGCGCCTGGCCGGGGTCGTAGCCGCCCTGCTGGGTGTCGTAGCCGCCCTGCTGGGTGTCGTAGCCCTGGTAGGCGCCCCCCGTCCGGGAGTAGCCGGTGGCGGCGTACGGGTCGGCCTGCTGGTACCCGTAGGCGTCCTGCTGGTAGGCGTACGCGTCCTGGCCCGCGCCGTAGGGGTCGGGCTGCTGCGGGACGGGGTCGCCGCCCGCCGGGGCGTAGCCGGGGGCGGGAGAGTACGCGGGCTGCGGCTCGTAGCCGGGCTGCTGGGGCTGTTGATGAGGCTGCTCGGCCGGGGCGTCCTGCTCGGCGAGGGCGGCCAGGTCTGCGAGGTAGTCGGCGTCGGAGGAGTGCTGGAAGGTCGTGGTGTCGTCGGCGAGGGCACCGAGGTCGTCGGTGGCGATCCGGCCGTGCAGCTTCTGCCGGCCGCGGCCGACCGCCTCCAGGGTCTTGGCCAGCACCGCCTCGAAGGCGCCCAGCTTGGCGTCGACGTAGCTGTCGGCGTCGCGGCGCAGGGTCTCCGGGTCGTGGCTGCGCTCGGGGGCGTCGTCCTCCGCGGGGTCCACGTACCCCTGCTCGTCCGGGGCCGGGCCGGTGCCCAGCAGTTTCTCGCGGCCGCGGCCGACCGAGCCGAGGGTCTTGGTGAGGACCACCTCGAAGTTGGCCAGCTTGGAGTCGACGTACTCGTCGGCCTCCGCGCGGATGTCCTCGGCCTCCTTGCGGGCCTCGGCGAGGATGCGGTCCGCCTCCGCCTGGGAGCGGCGGGCGATCTCGGTGTCGGAGATCAGGGAGCCGCGCTCGGCGTGCGCGCCGGCGATGATCTGCTCGGCCTCGTGGCGGGCCTGCTGGACCATCTGCTCGCGGTCGCCGATCAGCTCCCGGGCCTGGGCGAGGGAGTCGGGGAGGGCCGCCCGCACCTCCTCCAGCTTCGAGAGCAGTTCGGCGCGGTTGACCACGCACGAGGCCGACATCGGCATCGACCGGGCACTGGAGATCGCGGAGACGATCTCGTCGAGCTTGTTCTGCACGTCCACCGTGTGTCGCCACTCTCTACAGCTGTGTTGGAGACGGTCGGGACGACTGTAGCCCCATCAGTCCGCGTTCAGGCGAGCGTTCAGGGCCTCCAGCACGGCCGGCGGGACGAGGTGGGAGACGTCGCCGCCCCAGGTCGCCACCTCCTTGACGAGGGAGGAGGACAGGAAGCTGTAGGTGGGGTTGGTGGGGACGAACAGGGTCTCCACACCGGACAGGCCGTTGTTCATCTGGGCCATCTGCAGCTCGTAGTCGAAGTCGCTGACGGCGCGCAGGCCCTTGACGATGGCCGGGATGTCGCGCTCCTTGCAGAAGTCGACGAGGAGGCCGTGGAAGGCCTCCACCCGCACATTGCCGTAGTCGGCGGTGACCCGGCGGATCAGGTCGATCCGCTCGTCGATCTCGAACAGGCCCTTCTTGGACTTGTTGATCATCACCGCGACGTACACCTCGTCGTAGAGGCGGGAGGCGCGGGAGATGATGTCGAGGTGTCCGTTGGTGATCGGGTCGAACGACCCGGGGCAGACGGCGCGGCGCACTTGTGATCCCTCGCTCTCCGGTCCGGTCATCGTGCGTCTTCGCACGTAGAGGCGGCGCGACCGTACCAAAACGTTCCCTCGCCGTAGCGACGGGAGCGAAGCGGTTCGAAACCGTCCGGCCAGGCGAATTCGCCGCCTCTGGTGCTGCGCTCCACGGTGACGAGCGCTTGCTTATCGAGCCAGCCCTCCGAGCGGAGTGTGAGCAGGATCTCCCGAAGATCGTCGTCTGTGACCGCATATGGGGGGTCCAGGAAGACGAGGTCGTAGGGGTGCGGGGGCGGCGTCCTGATGATCTGTTCCGCCTTGCCGTGGCGCACCTCGGCGCCGGGCAGGCCGAGGCCGCGCACGTTGTCCCGGATGACGCGGGCCGCTCTGGCGTCGGCCTCGACCAGGAGGGTGTGGCCCGCGCCCCGGGAGAGGGCTTCCAGGCCTACGGCACCCGAGCCGGCGTAGAGGTCCAGGACGCGGTCGCCGTCCAGCGGGCCGCCCAGGAGCGACTGCCACGTGGAGAAGAGACCTTCGCGGGCCCGGTCGGAGGTGGGGCGGGTTCCGGTCCCGGGCGGGACGGCCAGGCGACGTCCACCGGCTGCTCCGGCGATCACGCGGGTCATCTGCGGTCCTTGGTCGTGGGTGGTTACGGACTAAGTGTGGCAGCCCCCGTCACGCCTTCTCCTTCACCTCTTCTCCCAGCGCAGCCCGCTTCGTCCCTTCAGCCCTTGGTTCCCTTTCAGCCCTTCGTTGCCTTCAGTGCTTCGTTCCCTTCAGCCCTTCGGCTCTTCGCCCCTCACCCCTTCTCCAGGTACTGCTCCCTCTCCTCGTCCAGGAGGGCGTCCAGGGCCGTCCTCAGTCCGGGGAGGGAGGTCAGCTCCGGATCCGAGGCCACCACCGCCGTCGCCTCCTCCCGCGCCTGCGCGATGATCTCCTCGTCGTCGATCACGGTGAGGACCCGCAGGGAGGAACGGGCGCCGGACTGGGCCTGGCCGAGGACGTCCCCCTCACGGCGCTGTTCCAGGTCGATGCGGGAGAGTTCGAAGCCGTCGAGGGTGGCGGCCACGGCGTCCAGGCGCCGGCGGGCGGCACTGGCCTCGGGCATCTCGGTGACCAGGAGGCAGAGGCCGGGAGCGGAGCCGCGGCCCACGCGGCCGCGCAGCTGGTGCAGCTGGGAGACGCCGAAGCGATCGCCGTCCATGATCACCATGACGGTGGCGTTGGGCACGTTGACGCCGACCTCGATGACGGTGGTGGCGACCAGGACGTCGGTGTCGCCGGCGGCGAAGCGGCGCATGACGGCGTCCTTGTCGTCGGGGGCCATACGGCCGTGCAGCACCTCGACGCGAAGCCCCCGCAGCGGGCCGGCGGCCAGCTGGGCGGCGACGTCCAGCACGGCGAGCGGGGGACGCTTCTCGGCCTCGTCCTCGGCGGACTTGCGGCCCTTCCCGGCGGCGTCCTCCTCGTCGCCGATGCGCGGGCAGACCACGTACGCCTGATGTCCCTTCGACACCTCCTCGCGCACCCGCTCCCAGGCGCGGGTCAGGAAGTGCGGTTTGTCGGCGGCCGGGACGACATGGCTGGCGATGGGTGAGCGGCCGGCCGGGAGCTGGTCGAGGACCGAGGTCTCCAGGTCGCCGAAGACGGTCATGGCTACGGTGCGCGGGATGGGCGTGGCGGTCATGACCAGCAGGTGTGGGGAACGCTTCTCCCCGTCGGGGGAGTGTGCCTTGCCGCGCAGTGCGTCGCGCTGTTCCACACCGAAGCGGTGCTGTTCGTCGACGACGACCAGGCCCAGGTCGTGGAAGCGCACCTTGTCCTCGATCAGCGCGTGGGTGCCGATCACGATGCCGGCCTCGCCGGTCACCAGGTCGAGCAGGGCCTGCCGACGGGCGGCGGCCCCCATGGACCCGGTGAGCAGGACCACCTTGGTGGCGTGCTCGGAGCCACCGAGCATGCCGCCCTCGGCCAGCTCACCCATCATCTCCACGATCGACCGGTGGTGCTGCTGGGCGAGCACCTCGGTGGGCGCCAGCATGGCGGCCTGCCCGCCCGCGTCGACGACGGCGAGCATGGCGCGAAGGGCGACCATCGTCTTTCCCGATCCGACCTCGCCCTGCAGCAGGCGGTGCATCGGGTGCTCCGTCGCCAGGTCGTCGAAGATCTCCTTCGAGACCTTGCGCTGGCCGTCCGTGAGGGTGAAGGGGAGGCGGTCGTCGAAGGCGGCCAGGAGGCCGTCGTGCCGGGGAGTCCGCGGCAGCGCCGGAAGTTGGGCGTCGGTGTGACGGCGGCGGGCGAGGGCGACCTGGAGGACGAAGGCCTCGTCCCACTTGAGGCGGTCCCGGGCGGCGGCGATGTCGGCCTTGGTGTGCGGGCGGTGGATCTTGAGCAGGGCCTCGGGCAGGGGGAGCAGAGCGCGGCCCTGGCGCAGGGTGCCGGGCAGCGGGTCGAGGGCCTCCTGAGCGCTGGGCAGGACCGTCTGCACGGCCTTGGCGATCTTCCAGGACTCCAGTTTGGCGGTGGCCGGGTAGAGGGGGATGAGGGCTCCGGCCCAGCTCTCGACGGTCTCCTCGGTGTCCGAGCGCAGCAGTTCGTAGGCGGGGTGGGCGAGTTGGAGGCGGCGGTTGAAGACGGAGACCTTGCCCGCGAACATCGCGCGGGTGCCCGGCAGGAGCTCCTTGTGGGGTTTGTGCACGCCGTGGCCGAAGAAGACCAGCTGGAGGCGGCCGCTGCCGTCGGTGATGGTGACTTCCAGCCGCTGCCCCTTGCCCCGGGGCGCCTTGGCCGAGGCGAAGGTGTGCAGGCGGGCGTCGGCGACCTGGGCGACCACGGTGACGTGCTCGTTCATGGGGAGGTCGGCGAGGTGGGTGAGCTGGCCGCGCTCCTCGTACCTGCGCGGGTAGTGGTGGAGGAGGTCGCCGACGGTGTGCAGGCCGAGGTGCTCGGCCATCACCTTCGCGGTGGCGGCGCCGAGCACGTTCTTCAGTGGTTGTTCCAGTGCGGGCACGAGATCCATTGCACACCACGGCACTGACATTCCCGTAGACGCCCGTCGAAGGACCTGGTCAGGCGCGTCGCTCCGGACTTAGGATGGCCCGCTCCAGCCATCCCGCGGCCACCGCCCCACACGGGACCGCCCGACCCCGCGCCGTCCCGAGCCCCCCACCGGCGCAGCGACGATGGACTCCCAGACCTCACAGTCATCCCAGTCAGCTCCTTCACCCCATACGTTCCAGGTCGACCTGCGCGGTCTGGTGGACCTGCTCTCCCATCACCTCTACTCCAGCCCCAAGGTCTACCTGCGCGAACTGCTGCAGAACGCCGTGGACGCCATCACCGCCCGGCGGGCGGCGGAACCCGACGCTCCGGCCAGGGTCCGGCTGGCCGCCGAGGGCGGTGCGCTGCGGGTGGAGGACTCCGGCGTCGGGCTGACCGAGGCCGATGTGCACGACCTGCTGGCGACGATCGGCCGCAGTTCCAAGCGGGCCGACGGACTGCGGGAGGCGCGCTCGGACTTCCTCGGGCAGTTCGGGATCGGGCTGCTGGCCTGTTTCGTGGTCGCCGAGCGGATCCGGGTGGTCAGCCGCAGCGCGCGCACCCCGGGGGCGCCTCCCGTGGAGTGGACGGCACGCGACGACGGTTCGTACACCGTGCGGACGCTGCCGGAGGAGGCGCGGACCGAACCCGGCACCACCGTGCACCTGGTGGCGCGGGCGGGCGCCGGGGAGTGGCTGGCGCCCGACCGGGTACGGGCGCTGGCACGGGACTTCGGGTCGCTGCTGCCGTACGACGTGCGGGTGGACGGGGAGGCGGTGACCGAGCTGCCGGCCCCCTGGGACCGGGCGTACCCGTCGCCGGCGGGCCGTCGGGTGGCGCTGGCCCGGCACTGCCACGAGTTGTTCGGCTTCACCCCCTTGGACTCGATCGACCTGTCGGTACCGGTGGCGGGGATCAGCGGGGTGGCGTACGTGCTGCCGTCGGCGGTCAGCCCGGCTCAGCGGGCCGGGCACCGGGTGCACCTGAAGGGCATGCTGCTGACCGAGCGTGCCGAACAGCTGCTGCCCGACTGGGCGTTCTTCGTGCGCTGCGTGCTGGACACCGACAGCCTGCGGCCGACGGCGTCCCGGGAGGCGCTGTACGAGGACGAGACGCTGGCCGCCGTGCGGGAGGCTCTGGGCGAGCGGATCCGGGGCTGGCTGACCGGGCTGGCGGCGGGCGATCCGGAGCGGCTGGCGGCGTTCCTGGCGGTGCACCACCTGGGCGTGAAGTCGCTGGCGCGGCATGACGCGGAGATGCTGCGCACGATGCTCCCGTGGCTGCCGTTCGAGACGACGGACGGCCGGCTGTCCCTGGAGGAGTTCGCGCGCCGCCACCCGGTGGTGCACTTCACGCGCACCGTGGAGGAGTACCGGCAGGTCGCGCCGATCGCCTCGGCGCAGGGCATCGGCGTGGTCAACGGCGGCTACACGTACGACGGCGAGCTGGTCGAGGCGCTGCCGGACGCGCGGCCGGGCACGGTGGTCGCGGAGCTGGACGCGGAGACCGTGACGGCGCACCTGGACCCCGTCGAGCCCTCGCGGGAGCTGGCGCTGTCGGGGTTCCTGGCGGCCGCGCGGGCCCGGCTGGATCCGCTGGGCTGCGACGTGGTGCTGCGTTCCTTCCATCCCCTGTCGGTGCCGGCGCTGCACCTGGACGACCGGGCGGCCCGCCATGAGCAGGCCCGGGCCGAGGCCGAGGCGCGGGCGGACGACCTGTGGGCGGGCATCCTCGGCTCACTGCGGGGCGAGGCACCACGCGCCCGTCTGGTGCTCAACCACCTCAACCCGCTGGTGCGGCGGATCAGTTCGGTGGCGGACCCGGAGCTGGCCGGAACGGCCACGGAGGCGCTGTACGGGCAGGCGCTGCTGATGGCCCAGCGGCCCCTGCGGCCGGCGGACTCGGCGCTGCTCAACCGGGCGTTCATCGGTCTGCTGGAGTGGGCCACCCATGGCGAGGAGGGACCGGGATGAGCGAGATCACCGACTTCGACTCGCTGCGCCGGGCGATGGCGGAGAACTCCGAGCAGCCGGAGGGCCCCGCGCGCAACGCGCGCGCGGAGGAGTTGCTGGCGGCGGCCGAGCGGCTGGACGTCCCGCTGGCGGTGATCGAGGCGCTCGGGCACCAGCTGAAGGTGTACAACTACAGCTCCGAGAAGGACAAGATGTTCGTCCCCTTCGCGCGGCTGCTGCGCATGTGGGACGAACGGCCGGAGGACTTCGACGCATACGAGGCGCACTCGCTGCACTGGGTGTTCAAGTGGATGACGGCCGGCATGCTCGACCAGCCGCACGTCCCGCTGGCGTCGGTGGAGAAGTGGCTCGGCGAGATGGAGCACCGCTACCGGCTCGCCGGGCACTCCGAACGGGCGGTGCGCGGTGCCGAGTTCGGTGTGGCCGCGCACGTCGGGGACGCAGTGCGGGCCGAACGGGCGTTCGCCGCCTGGCTGGCGGCGGACCGGGACGAGATGGCCGACTGCCTGGCGTGCGAGCTGCACGGGCAGGGCTGGTGGCGGGCGGAGCAGGGCCGTGACGAGGAGGCCCTGGAGCTGTGGGGGCCGGTGCTGGACGGAACCTACACGTGCGCGCACGAGCCGCACACGGCGCTCGCGTCGTCGCTGGTGCCCCTGTTGCGCCTGGGCCGTACGGAGGAGGCCCGCGCGCACCATCTGCGCGGCTTCCGGCTGGTGCGGCCCATGGAGAGCATGCGCGCCGCGTACGCGGACCACGTCGAGTTCTGCGCGCTGACCGGCAACGAGGCGCGGGCCCTGGAGCTGCTGGCCCAGCGGCCGGCGTACTTCACGGACGACGGGCATCCGCGCAGCAAGCTGGAGTTCCTGAGCGTGGTCGTGCTGCTGATGGACCGGCTGTGCGCGCTGGGTCTGGCCGGACAGCGCGTGCCGGGGCCGGCGGGGCGGGCCTGGACGGCGGGGGAACTCGCCGCGCACGCGCGCGTGGAGGCGTCCGCGCTGGCCGCCAGCTTCGACGCGCGCAACGCCACACCGCACGTCGGGGAGCGGGCACGCGCGCGCATGGCGCGCCGGCCCCTGGTGGAGCGGCTGCCGCTGGGCGTGCGCGCGGCGCGGCCGCCGGTGGCCGCGCCGACGGCGCCGGTGGTGGCGGTGGCGCCCGACCCGGGAGGTGAACTCGGCGAGCTGCTGGCCCGGGCGCGTGCGCTGTCCGACGGGTTGCGGCCGAACGCCGTGGAGGCCTGGGCGGCGGTGGCCCGGGCGGCCGAAGGGGCCGCCGGGGTGGTGCTGGACGCGCGGGACCGCGCGGAGATCGCCGACCACGAGGCGATGGGGCTGGGCACACAGGGCGCCGAGGCCTTCGAGCGTGCCGCCGCCCTGTACGCGGAGGCCGGCGACCCCGGCGAGGCGCTGGCCGCACGCACGCGTGCGGCGTACGTCCGCGCTCTCGGCGGGGACGTGCCCGGCGCGCTGCGGGCGGTCGCCGAACCGTACGACGCGGTCCTCGCGCTGTACGCCGAGGGCGGGACGGGGGTACGGCAGGCGGCGGGGGTGCTGATCGGCCGGGCCCGGATCCTGATGCGCCGGGTCCACGAGGCGCAGGCCGACGGGGCCGGGACGGTCGGCGGGGCCCGGACCGGCGCGCCGGCCGAGGCCGCCGTGCGGGAGCTGCTGGCACTGGTCGAGGGGCGCGTCGACGGCGATGTCCTGCTGGCGACCCGGGTCGCGGAGGGGCATGCCATGCTCGCCGAGCTGGCCGTGCGGTCGGGCGACCCGGAGTCCGGGGCGGAGCTGTTCCGGCGGTCCGCGCGGGAGTTCACCGAGGCCGGGGTGGCCTGGTTCGCCGTGGAGTACGAGGCCCGGCTGGCCGGTCTCGCCCATCAGCTCGGCGACCCGGCGGAGGCGGAGCGGGCGCTGCGGTCGGCCCTGACGCACGGCGGAGCCCATCTGGAGCCGGTCGGACGGGCTCAGCTGCATCTGCAGCTCGCCGAGGTGGTCGGCGGCCGGGGTGAGTGGGCGGAGGCCGCCGAGCACGCCCTGGAGGCGGCGCACTGGGCCGACGAGGCGGGCGAGGGCCCGACGCTCGGCGCGTGGGCGCGGCACCAGCTCGGCGGGTTCCTGCTCCGGCAGGGCCGGTGGGCCGAGGCCGCGGAGGTGCTGGAGTCCGCGCTGGCGGACCTGGACCCGGCCGGCCACGGCGACGGTGCGGTCGTGCAGACCCGGTGGTGGCTCGGGGACTGTCTGAGCGAGCTCGGTGAGCACCGGGCCGCCGCCGAGCACCGGCTGCGGGCCGCGGACATCGCCCGGCGCTGGCCCGAGCAGCACGACCACGCCACCCTGGCGCATCTCGCCGCCGACTCCCTCGGCCAGGCGGGGATGCCCGCCGAGGCGGAGCAGGCCTACCGGCGCGCGGGCGACCTGTGGCGCTCCCTGGGCCACACGCACGGCGTGGTGCGCGCCCTGCGCGCCCGCGCGTGGCTGGCACTGGGCACCGGCGTGGACGGCGCTCGGGACGCGCGCGAGCTGATGGAGAGCGCCGTGAGCGAGTGCGCCGACGCGCTGGGGGCGGTGGGGGACGACGAGGAGGCGCGGCCGGCACTGGTGGTGGAGCTCGGCCACACGCACCGCCAGTTCGGCGATCTGCTGGCCCGCTCCGCCGCCGAGGACGCCGACGACGAGTCCATCCGGGCGACGCTGGAGGCGGCGCTGTCGCAGATGGCGCAGGCGGTGGCCGTCTTCGCCCCGCTCGCCGGCGCCGCCGTGCACGCCCGTACCGGCGCGGACCTGGCCGCCGGCTGGCTGGAGACCGACCTCGGGCGGCCCGCCCGGGCGGCGGCACGCGCGCGTGCGGTGCTGGCGGCGTACGGCGACCCGGCCGGCGACGACGAGCCGGCGCGGGCCCGCCGGGCCGAGGCGGAGCAGCTGCTGGCCACGGCGGAGGAACCGGAGGCCGGCTGACGGGGCCCTCTCCTGCACGGGGGCGTCGGGACGCTACTCCACGCCGATGAGGAGCAGCGAGCCCTGTCGGCCTCCCCGGTACACCACGGTGTCGACGGCGAGGTAGGCCTCGCGCACCCGGGCCTGCAAGTGCTCCGCGATGCCGTCGGGGGCCTCGTCGCCGAGCACCAGGGTGACGAGTTCGCCGCCCGCCGCGAGCATCCGGTCGAGGACGGTGCGGGCGGTCTCGGTGACGTCCGCGCCGATCACCGCGACGTCGCCGTCGATGAGGCCGAGGACGTCGCCGGCCTGGCAGATGCCGGCCATGGTCCACGACTGGCGCTCGGCGACGGTGACCTCGGCGTAGCGGGTGGCGCCGGCCGCCGAGGTCATCGCCACGACGTCCTCGTCGAAGCGCCGGCCGGGTTCGTGGACGGCGAGCGCTGCGATGCCCTGGACCGCGGAGCGGGTGGGGATCAGGGCGACACGGATGCCCTCGGCGCGGCTCTGCTCGGCGGCCGCGGCGGCGGTGTGGCGCAGGTCGGCGTCGTTGGGCAGCAGCACGACCTCGCGCGCGTGGGCACGCCGTACCGCCTCGACGAGCTCGCCGCTGGCGGGCGGCTCCCCGGGGCGCGCCAGCACGGTGGTCGCGCCGGCCTCGGCGCACAGCCCGGCCAGGCCCTCGCCGGGCACCACGGCGACGACGGCGCGCTGGACGCGTTCACGGGGCGGGCGCTCGCCTCGCGCGGTGTGCACGTCGCCCGCGCCGAAGTGGGTGATCCTGATCCGGTACGGCCGCCCGGCCTCGATACCGGCCTCCACGGCGGCACCGGCGTCGTCGACGTGCACGTGAACGTTCCACAGGCCGTCGCCGCCGACCACGACCAGGGAGTCGCCGAGGGTGTCCAGCCTCTGCCGCAGGCGTGCCACGGCGGCGTCGTCGGCCTCCAGCAGGTAGATCACCTCGAACGCGGGACCGTCGTCCTCCGCGTGGTCCGCGGGCGCGACGTTCCGCTCCTCGCCCGGCGGCACGCACACGTGCGCGTCGCCGGGCGGTTCCGTGGGCTCCACGCGCGCGTGGCCGCCGGGTGCGCCGTCGCGGTGATGCCGGAAGCCGGCCGAGCCGTCCGTGTCCACCGGGCCGGGTGTCTCCCCCGTGAACGTCTCCACGAGGGCCCCGAGGACCGCCACCAGCCCCCGCCCGCCGGCGTCGACCACGCCGGCCCGTTCGAGGACCGGCAGCTGGGACGGCGTCTCGGCGAGCGCCCGGCACGCCCCCCGGTAGGCGGCCCGGGCCACGGCCCCGCAGTCGCTCCCCGCCGTCCCGGAGCGGCCCGTCGACTTCCCGGCCACTTCGCCCGCCGTCTCACGGCCGGCGTCGCGCTCCGCTCCCGACACCGTTCCGGATCCCGAACCGCCCACTGCCTCGGCCACTGCCTCGGCCGCGGCTTCGGCCGCCGCCGAGGCGACCGACAGGACGGTGCCGGCGACGGGGTGGGCCACGGCCTGACGGGCCGAGTCGGCGGCGCGGCGCAGAGCGAGACTCAGGCCCGGGCCGTCCGTGTGCGGACTGTCGGCGTCGCCGGCGAGCACCTGGGCCATGCCCCTCAGCAGCTGGGCGAGGATCGTGCCGGAGTTCCCGCGTGCCCCGATCAGCGCGCCGTGCGCCATCGCGTGCGTGGCGTCGGCGAGCGAGGGCCCACCGGTCGCCCCGGCAACGCCGCCGCCGTCGCCCCCGTCACCCTCATCGGCCCCGTCAGTCCCATCGGCCCCTCCGCCCGCCTGGACGCCCCGGGCCGCGTACCCCGCGAACACCGCCTCGACGGCGGCCGCCGCCGATTCGACCGTCAGGTAGAGGTTGGTGCCGGTGTCCCCGTCGGCCACCGGGTACACGTTGATCGCGTCGATCTCCTCACGCGCGCGTCCCAGCGCCCGGAGCGCGAGACCGCACCAGGTGCGTACCGCGAGAGCATCGAAGAATGTCTGCGGCACCTGCGCCACCTGCGCCTCCTTGAGCTGCTGGACGTGGGACGCAGCGTAGACCGTGAACGGGTGTGCGCCGGTAAGAGGGCCGTGCGAGGGCGGCCGGGGCCGGGAGCGGTCCCGGCGGCGGCCATGGTAGTTTCGTTCTACGGGAGCAGCCGTTGTATGCTGCTCCGGTTGCCCGATCAAAATCGGGCTTTCCCCCTGGCACCGCCAATCAAGATCTCGGATCCTAGGATCTCGATCCCGGCATGCCGGGATCAACCGTAAGTGCATCTGAAGTCTTTGGAGTGACCCGTGGCTGCCAACTGCGACGTCTGCGGCAAGGGGCCGGGCTTCGGCAACAACATCTCGCACTCGCACCGCCGTACGTCCCGCCGCTGGAACCCGAACATCCAGCGTGTGCGTACCGTGGTCGGCGGGACGCCGAAGCGCGTGAACGCCTGCACCTCGTGCATCAAGGCCGGCAAGGTCTCGCGCTGACGCTCAGCTAAGCGCGCAACCACAGCCGGTTCGCTGCGCGGAGCCGGTCCACCTCGTGTGGACCGGCTTTTCGCATGCCCTCGTCCGGGAGCGGGAGCCCGGCGCGGTCAGCGAACCGGGCGCACGTCTCGCCCGAGCCGCCACCCGTGGTCCACCGGCCCGATGCCCCCGCCGAGCGCGAACCCGGCGGCGATGGCTCCGGTGACGTACTCCTTGGCCGTCCGCACCGCCTCGGGCACCGGCCACCCCCGCGCAAGGCCGCACGCGATGGCGGAGGCGAGGGTGCAGCCCGTGCCGTGGGTGTGCCGGTTGTCGTGCCGGGGCGCCCGCAGCCAGTGCTCCTCGTCGCCGTCGGTGAGCAGGTCGACGGCCTCTCCGGCAAGATGACCGCCCTTGATCACCACCCAGCGGGGTCCGTACGCCAGCACGGCGGCGGCGGCCCGCCGCAGATCACCTTCCGACTCCACCCGCACCCCGGTGAGTTGGGCCACCTCGTCGAGGTTGGGGGTGGCCACGGTCGCGGCCGGCAGAAGCCTCGTGCGGACCGAGTCCAGGGCGGAGGCGGCCAGCAGCGGATCGCCGTGCTTGGAGACGCCGACCGGGTCGACCACCGCGGGCGCGTCGGTGCCGACCAGCAACTCGGCCACGGCTTCGACGAGTTCCGCGGAGGCCAGCATGCCGGTCTTCACCGCCTGGACGCCGATGTCGTCCACCACGCTGCGGTACTGCGCCCGCACGGCCGCCACCGGCAGTTCCCAAGCCCCCTGGACTCCCAGCGAGTTCTGCGCCGTGACCGCCGTGATCACACTCATACCGTGCACGCCGAGCGCCAGCATCGTCTTCAGGTCGGCCTGCACCCCGGCCCCGCCGCCGGAGTCGGAGCCCGCGACCGTCAGCGCCCTCGGCGGCGCGCCGGAACCGGTCGGCCCGCTCGGCGCGTTCACGACTCGATGTCCCCGAAGTGGTCCCAGCCGCCCTTGCTGGTCCAGGGCGCGCCGTCGACGGTCACCTGGGGCAGCGCCGACGGGTTGAGGACCTCGCCGATGACCTTCCACCGGGCGGGCAGTTTCACGTCCGGCGGGAAGGTCGCCACGATGGCGTGGTCCTCTCCCCCGCTGAGCACCCACTGCATCGGGTCGACGCCGACGGCCTGCCCGATGTCGTTCATCTGGGTCGGGATGTCGACGGCGGCGGACCGGATGTCGATGCGCACCTTGCTGGCCTCGGCGATGTGCCCGAGGTCGGCGATCAGCCCGTCGCTGACGTCGCACATGGCGGTGGCGCCGAGCGCGGCGGCGGCCGGACCCGCGTGGTACGGCGGTTCGGGGCGCCGGTGGGCCTCGACGAAGGCGCGCGGCGAGCGGAAGCCGCGGGAGAGCACCGCGTACCCGGCCGCCGACCAGCCCAGCCAGCCGGTGACGGCGACCAGGTCGCCGGGCTGGGCTCCGCCGCGGGTGACCGGCTCCTGGTTGCGCAGATCACCGAGCGCGGTGATCGACACCATGATGGAGTCCCCGCGTACGACGTCGCCGCCGACCACGGCGGCACCGGCCACCTGGCACTCGTCGCGCAGTCCGTCCATGAGTTCGCTGGGCCAGGTCACCGGCAGTTCGGCGGGGACCACCAGCCCGAGCAGCAGGGCGGTCGGCACGGCCCCCATGGCGGCGATGTCGGCCAGGTTCTGCGCGGCCGCCTTACGGCCGACGTCGTAGGCGGTGGACCAGTCGCGCCGGAAGTGCCGGCCCTCCAGGAGGATGTCGGTGCTGGCCACGACCCGGCGGTCGGGCGCGGCCACCACGGCGGCGTCGTCGCCGGGGCCCACCCGCACCGCCGGGGTGGTGGTGAGCCGGGAGGTGAGCTCCCTGATGAGCCCGAACTCCCCGAGCTCACCAACAGTGCCCTTCATTGCCCTTACGCCCCTTCTGTCCCTGTCCGTGCCCGGTCGCGCAGGACCAGTGTCCTCGATACGGTCGAGGTGACCGTCAGCCGTGCCCGCACCCCGGCGCGCGAGCCGTGGCTCCCGCGGGTCTCCCCGCGACGAGCGGCGACGCGATACCGTGGCGTTCCTTTCCCCCACATGATCCTCGTGGCCGCCCTGGAGGTTCCGTGGTACAGGCGTACATCCTGATTCAGACGGAGGTCGGCAAGGCGTCGACCGTCGCCGAGACCATCAGCAAGATTCCCGGTGTCGTCCAGGCCGAGGACGTGACCGGGCCCTACGACGTGATCGTGCGGGCCCAGGCCGACACGGTCGACGACCTCGGCCGGATGGTGGTCGCCAAGGTCCAGCAGGTGGACGGGATCACCCGAACCCTGACCTGCCCGGTCGTCCATCTGTAGCCCCCGTCTACCCTTGGCCGGTGAACTCCTTCCGTCACCGGCACGCCCTCCGTCTCGGACCGCTCGTGCTCGCGCTGTCGATCGCGGCGACCGGTTGCTCCTCAGCAGACGGCACCGCGTCCCCGGCGGTTCCCTCGCCGGGAGCCCGGGCCGCGGCGCTGTGCCGGAACCTGGACGGGGAACTGCCGTCGAAGGTGGACGGCCAGGATCGCCGGGATCCCGAGCCCGCCTCCGCGCTGACCGCGGGGTGGGGGGACCCGGCGATCATACTGCGCTGCGGTGTCGAACGACCCGAGAAGATGTCGGACCCGGAGGCCGACTCCGTCGAGGTGGACGGGGTGGGGTGGCTCATGGAGGAGCGGGACGACGGGTCGTTCCGGTTCACGACGGCGTTGCGCAAGGCGTACGTCGAGGTGACGATCCCTGCCGGGCGCACGGCGCAGGGGATGGCGCCGCTGGTGGATCTGGCACCGGCCGTCAGGAAGGCGGTGCCGGAGGGTGTTGCCGACTGACCGCCGCGGGGGCGCGGTCTCCCGCGCCCCCGGGCCGGGTCAGCGCAGGCCCGTGGAGCGGCGCAGCGCCGCCTCGATCAGCCGGTCGACCAGTTCCGGGTAGGAGATCCCGCTGGCCTGCCACATCTGCGGGTACATGGAGATCGGCGTGAAGCCGGGCATCGTGTTGATCTCGTTGATCACGAACTCGCCGTCCTCGGTGAGGAAGAAGTCCGCGCGGACCAGGCCCTCGCAGGAGGCGGCCTCGAAGGCGTCCACGGCGAGCCGCTGGACCTCGGCGGTCTCCTCCGGGGTGAGCGGGGCGGGGACGATGCCGGGGGTGGAGTCGATGTACTTGGCCTCGAAGTCGTAGTACGCGTGCGCGTCCGGCGGCGGGATCTCCGCGGGCAGGGAGGCGCGCGGCCCGTCCTCGAACTCCAGGACGCCGCACTCGATCTCCCGGCCGCGCAGCGCCGCCTCGACCAGGATCTTGGGGTCGTGGCGCTGGGCCTCGGCGATGGCCTCGTCCAGGCCGGACAGGTCGTCGACCTTGGTGATGCCGATCGACGAGCCCGCGCGCGCGGGCTTCACGAACAGCGGCCAGCCGTGCTCACCGGCGAAGTCGACGATCTTCTTGCGGGCGGCGGACTCGTCCTGCCGCCACTCGCGGGGACGGACCACCACGTACGGGCCGACCTTGAGCCCGAACGAGGTGAACACCCGCTTCATGTACTCCTTGTCCTGGCCGACGGCCGAGGCGAGCACGCCCGAGCCCACGTACGGCACGCCGGAGAGCTCCAGCAGGCCCTGCAGGGTGCCGTCCTCCCCGTAGGGGCCGTGCAGCACCGGGAAGACGACGTCGACCTCACCGAGCGCCTTGGGCACCGATCCGGGCTCGCTGTAGACGACTTCACGGTTGGCGGGGTCGACGGGGAGCACCACGCCGCCCTCCTGGGAGTCGGCGAGCTGGTCGATGTCGGGCGTACGGCGGTCGGTGATCGCCATGCGCTCCGGTTCGTCGGCGATGAGGGCCCAGCGCCCGTCCCGGGTGATGCCGATCGGCAGGACGTCGTACTTGGTCCGGTCGATGGCCTTGAGGACGGCGCCGGCGGTGACCACGGAGATCCCGTGTTCGGAGCTGCGCCCGCCGGACACGACGGCCACGCGCGGCTTGCGTGGCGGCTGCTCGGGGCTCTGGGGGAGGTTCTCGGTGCTCATATCGCGATGAGAGTACCCGGTGGTAGAGCGCCGATACAGCGCCCCCGGGGGGTGCGTCGCCCGGCGCGCCACGGCGTCGCTCAGCGTCGTTCCGGTTTGGCGCTGCGCGACATCAGCTCCTTGAGCGCGACCACCGGCGGCTTGCCCTCGTGGACGATGCCGACGACCGTCTCGGCGATGGGCATGTCGACGCCGTGCCGGCGCGCCAGATCGAGCACGGACTCGCAGGACTTGACGCCCTCGGCGGTCTGCTTGGTGACGGCGATGGTCTCCTGCAGGGTCATGCCCTTGCCGAGGTTGGTGCCGAAGGTGTGGTTGCGCGAGAGCGGCGAGGAGCAGGTGGCCACCAGGTCGCCCAGGCCCGCGAGGCCGGAGAAGGTCAGCGGGTCGGCGCCCATGGCGAGGCCGAGCCGGGTGGTCTCTGCGAGACCGCGGGTGATGAGCGAGCCCTTGGCGTTGTCGCCGAGCCCCATGCCGTCGGCGATGCCCACGGCCAGGCCGATGACGTTCTTGACCGCTCCGCCCAGTTCGCAGCCGACCACGTCGGTGTTGGTGTACGGGCGGAAGTACGGGGTGTGGCAGGCGGCCTGGAGGCGCTGGGCGACGCCCTCGTCGGTGCAGGCGACGACCGACGCCGCGGGCATCCGGGAGGCGATCTCGCGGGCGAGGTTGGGCCCGGTGACCACGGCGACGCGGTCCCGGCCGACCTTGGCGACGTCCTCGACGACCTCGCTCATCCGCATGGTGGTGCCGAGTTCGACCCCCTTCATGAGGGAGACCAGCACGGTGTGCGGGGCGAGCAGCGGGGTCCACTCGGCGAGGTTGGCGCGCAGGGTCTGCGAGGGGATCGCGAGGACGGTGAAGTCCGCGTCGCGGGCGGCCTCGGCGGGGTCGGCGGTGGCCCGCAGGTTCTCCGGGAGTTCGACACCGGGCAGGTAGTCCGGGTTGGTCCGGGTGGAGTTGACCGCGTCGGCGAGCTCGGGGCGGCGTGCCCAGAGCGTGACCTCGCAGCCCGCGTCGGCGAGCACCATGCCGAAGGCGGTGCCCCAGGATCCGGTGCCGAAGACGGCCGCCCTGACGGTCTTGCTCACGTGCCGCTCTCCCCCTCGCGTCCGGTCTGCGCCGCGGTCCGGCGACGCTGCTCGATCCGCTCGCGGCGCGGGTCGTAGGGCGTGTCGGGCGCCTTCTCGCCGCGGATCTCCTCCAGCTGGCGGGTGATGGCGGCCATGATGACCTCGGTGGCCTCCTTGAGGAGTTCCGCGGTCATCTCCTTGTCGTAGAAGCGCGAGAGGTCCACGGGCGGCCCGGCGAGGACGCGGTGGGTCTTGCGCGGCAGCAGCCTGGGCTTCTTGGCGTAGGGCGGCAGCAGTTCGTTGCAGCCCCACTGGGCGACCGGGACGACCGGGCACTTGGTCTGCAGCGCCACGCGTGCGGCGCCGGTCTTGGCGGTCATCGGCCAGCCGTCCGGGTCGCGGGTGAGGGTGCCCTCGGGGTAGAAGGCGACGCACTCGCCGCGTTCCACGGCGTCGATCGCGGCGCGGAAGGCGCTGAGCGCGTCGGTGGACTCCCGGTAGACGGGGATCTGCCCGGTGCCGCGCATGGCGGCGCCCACGAACCCCTTCTTGAAGAGCCCGCTCTTCGCCAGGAAGCGCGGCACCCGACCGGTGTTGTACTGGTAGTGCGCGTAGGCGAAGGGGTCGACGTGGGAATTGTGGTTCACCGCGGTGATGAAGCCGCCCTCGGCCGGAATGTGCTCCATTCCACGCCAGTCCCGCTTGATCAGAACCACCAGCGGCGGTTTGCAGATCACCGCGGCGAAGCGGTACCAGAAGCCGATTTTTCGGCGGGGCACGCGGACACCTTCCTCTAGGACTTGCCAGGACCACCCGGTACTTCTCGCGGCCCGGGGGCCGCACAAGTGTCGCCCCGGGCCGCCGGTCTGTCGAGAACACGGTACGCCCGCGGGTCTCGCCGTACCGCCCTCGCGCGCCCCTTCACCGCCCGCGCCGACGCCGGGAGGACGACCGCGCCGAGTGACAATGGCCGCCACGAGAGAGGGGCGGTACGCCGGTGGACTGGACGTTGGTCATCCCTTTGAAGCCCTTGGCGCAGGCCAAGAGCAGGCTGGCGGACACGGCCGACGAGCAGGTGCGCCCGGGGCTGGCGCTGGCGTTCGCCCTGGACACGGTGGCCGCGGCGCTGGCCTCGCCGGCGGTGCGGGATGTGGCGGTCGTCACGGACGATCCGCTGGCCGGACGGGAGCTCGCGGCGCTCGGCGCGCGGATCGTGCCGGACGCCCCGGGCGCCGGCCTGAACGCCGCTCTGGCGCACGGGGCCGCCGCGGTGCGGTCACTGCGGCCCGGGTGCCCGGTCGCGGCCCTGAACGCCGATCTTCCGGCGCTGCGGTCCGCGGAATTGACCCGTGTCCTCGGTGCGGCCGCTGAATTCCCGCGCGCTTTTCTCGCCGATGCTGCCGGCGTGGGAACGACATTTCTGGCGGTGTCTCCGGGACGGGAATTACTTCCCGCATTCGGCGGGGATTCCCGTGTCCGGCACCGGGATTCCGGGGCCCGGGAAATCGGCCTCACGGGGGTGGACTCGGTGCGCCAGGACGTGGACACCGGTGACGACCTGCGGGCGGCGCTGGCGCTGGGGGTGGGTCCCCGAACGGCCGCGGCGGCCGCGCGGTTGCTGATATCGGGGCAGTAGGCTGCTGCACATGCAGGCCACCGCGTACACGTACGACCCCGAGACCCGCAGCGGGCAGGTGCTGCTCGACGACGGCACGCCGGTGCCCTTCGACGCCCCGGCGTTCGACGCGGGCGGGCTGCGGTTGCTGCGGCCGGGGCAGCGGGTGCGCGTCGAGACGACGGGCGAGGGCGCGGCCCGGCGCGTCACCCTGGTGACACTCCAGACGTTCTGAGTCCCGCGGGTTTCGTCCGACACCCGGACACGCCGCGGGCCGGGCTCCGTGAGGGAGTCCGGCCCGGCGCGTGAATGCCCTTCGGTGCTGCCTGCGGCTAGCGGGCGGTGGCCTTCTTCGCGGTGGTCTTGCGGGCGGGCGACTTCTTGGCGGGGGCCTTCTTGGCGGTCGCCTTCTTCGCCGGCGCCTTCTTCGCCGTGGTCTTCTTCGCGGCGGCGGTGGTGGCGGTCTTCTTCGCGGGCGTGGCCTTCTTCGCGGCCGCCGTGGTCTTCTTGGCGGTCGTCTTCTTCGCCGTCGTCTTCTTGGCCGTGGCCTTCTTCGCGGCGGTGGTGGCCTTCTTCGCGGGGGCCGCCTTCTTGGCCGCGGCCGCCTTGGTGGTCTTCTTCGCCGCGGCCTTCTTGACCGTCGCGGCGGCGCCACCGGTCAGGCTGCCCTTGGGCGCCTTCTTGACCGCGATGTCTCCCTTCGGAAGCTTCTTCGAGCCGCTGACCAGGTCCTTGAAGCCCTGGCCCGCCCGGAAGCGCGGCACCGAGGTCTTCTTGACCCGAACCCGCTCGCCCGTCTGGGGGTTGCGGGCGTAGCGGGCGGGGCGGTCCACCTTCTCGAACGAACCGAAGCCGGTGACCGACACCCGGTCGCCGGCGACGACAGCGCGGACGATGGCGTCCAGGACCGCGTCGACAGCATCGGCGGCCTGCTGGCGGCCGCCCATCTTGTCGGCAATCGCTTCTACGAGCTGCGCCTTGTTCACGTCTTCCCCTTCGGAGACATTGCCCGAACGAAAGTGTTCAAGCTTTTTCGCACGTTAGGCAGATATATACCGCAAATCAAACACGAAACGGGCTTATCACCCTTGTGCCGCAACGGACTCGGCCGCCGTGGCGCGTTCAGCGTTCGTCGCGGGGCACGCGCCCCTCGTCCAGGTCCGCCATGAACCGCTCCAGCCGCCTTGCCGCGTCGGCGAGATCGTGTTTGGCCGCGGCCGTAATGACCAGCAGCTTCCGGGTCAGCGCCATCCGTACGCCCTCCGGGACTTGCAGTGCGCGCACTTTCGCGTGCGCTTCCTTGAGCTGGTTCGCGACCGCCGTATAGAGCGTGAGTTGGCCGTCGTGTTCCATGCACAGATTGTGCCATCTGGGGCGAGTTGTCGCCCGCGCAGGGGGCAACTGCCGCGCCGGACGGCCCTGTCGGCCCCGTTGGACAGTGCGTCCACAGCAGCCGCGTACCCCGGCAAACATCCCTCTAACGTGGGAAGTTGGGAAGGTTCGGGGGTGATCACGGGGACGTTGGGGCAGCGAAAACGCCGTACCCCCGATCGGGCCGATCGGGGGTACGGCGGGCGGTTCGCGGTGGCCGGAATTCGACCTTGTTCAGCGGTGGCTCAGACCTGCAGCGTCCGCGGCTTGAACGACGGGCGCTTCGCCTCGTACGCGGCGATGTCGGCCTCGTTCCGGAGGGTGATGGAGATGTCGTCGAGGCCGTTCAGCAGCCGCCAGCGGGAGTTCTCGTCCAGCTCGAAGGAGGCGGTGATGTCCGCGGCGCGCACCTCACGCGCCTCAAGGTCCACAGTGACCTCAAGCGTGGGGTCCTGTTCCGTGAGCTCCCAGAGCGCGTCCACGATCTTCTGGTCCAGGACCACCGTGAGCAGGCCGTTCTTCAACGAGTTGCCGCGGAAGATGTCGGCGAAGCGGGAGGAGATCACGGCCTTGAAGCCGTAGTTCTGCAGCGCCCACACGGCGTGCTCACGGGAGGAGCCGGTGCCGAAGTCGGGGCCGGCGACCAGCACGGTGGCCCCCTGCCGCTCGGGCCGGTTGAGGACGAACTCGGGGTCCTTGCGCCAGGCCTCGAACAGCCCGTCCTCGAACCCGTCGCGCGTGACCTTCTTGAGCCAGTGAGCAGGGATGATCTGGTCGGTGTCGACGTTCGAGCGGCGCAGCGGGACGGCCCGTCCGGTGTGCGTGGTGAATGCTTCCATGGCTGATCAGACTCCAGCGGGCGTACGGGTCTCGGCGTCGGACAGGTCGGCCGGCGAGGCCAGGTGCCCCAGCACGGCCGTGGCGGCCGCGACCTGCGGCGACACCAGGTGGGTGCGGCCGCCCTTGCCCTGCCGCCCCTCGAAGTTGCGGTTGGAGGTGGACGCGGAGCGCTCACCGGGGGCCAGCTGGTCGGGGTTCATGCCCAGGCACATCGAGCAGCCCGCGTGCCGCCATTCGGCGCCGGCCTCCTTGAAGACCACGTCCAGGCCCTCGGAGACGGCCTGCAGACCGACCCGCGCGGAGCCCGGGACGACCAGCATCCGTACGCCGTCGGCGACTTTGCGGCCCTTGAGCAGCTCGGCGGCGGCCCGCAGGTCCTCGATGCGGCCGTTGGTGCAGGAGCCTACGAAGACGGTGTCCACGTGGATCGAGCGCAGCGGCTGGCCGGCCTCCAACCCCATGTACTCCAGGGCCTTTTCGGCGGCGAGGCGCTCCGAAGCGTCTTCGTACGAAGCCGGGTCGGGGACGGAGGCCGAAAGCGGGGCGCCCTGGCCCGGGTTGGTGCCCCAGGTGACGAACGGCGACAGTTCGGCGGCCTCGATCACGACCTCGGCGTCGAACTCGGCGTCGTCGTCCGTCCGCAGCGTCCTCCAGTACGCGACGGCCGCGTCCCAGTCCTCGCCCTGCGGGGCGTGCGGGCGGCCCTGGAGATACGCGAACGTGGTCTCGTCGGGGGCGATCATGCCCGCGCGGGCGCCGGCCTCGATCGACATGTTGCAGATGGTCATCCGGGCCTCCATCGAGAGCTTCTCGATGGCCTCGCCGCGGTACTCCAGGACGTAGCCCTGGCCGCCGCCGGTGCCGATCCTGGCGATGATCGCCAGGATCAGGTCCTTGGCGGTGACGCCCTCGGGCAGTTCGCCGTTGACCGTGATCGCCATGGTCTTCGGACGGGCCATGGGCAGCGTCTGGGTGGCCAGCACGTGCTCGACCTGCGAGGTGCCGATACCGAACGCCAGACCGCCGAAGGCGCCGTGCGTGGAGGTGTGGGAGTCGCCGCAGACCACGGTCATGCCCGGCTGGGTCAGGCCGAGCTGCGGGCCGACGACGTGCACCACGCCCTGTTCGACGTCGCCGAGCGGGTGCAGCCGCACACCGAACTCGGCGCAGTTCTTGCGCAGGGTCTCCAGCTGAGCGCGGGAGACCGGGTCCGCGATGGGCTTGTCGATGTCGAGGGTGGGGGTGTTGTGGTCCTCGGTGGCGATGGTCAGGTCCAGGCGCCGCACCTGGCGACCGCTCTTGCGGAGGCCGTCGAAGGCCTGCGGGCTGGTCACCTCGTGCAGCAGGTGAAGATCGATGAAGAGGAGGTCGGGCTCGCCCTCGGCGCGCCGGACGACGTGGTCGTCCCAGACCTTCTCCGCGAGTGTCCTACCCATCGCTTTCCCTCCGGCCGGCAGAGGTGCGCCGACCCAACTAGAGATCTTGAGGAAGCGGCCGCCCGCGCTCCGGCTTTCCGGGCACCCGCCGCCAGGCCCGGTGTGGTCCGCGGGCCGTTGTGTGTCCAAGGGTTGCGCGTCTCACGGAAAAATGAACTTGCGTTTCACAGAGTGAGACGGGAGTATCGTTTCATGGACAACAGTAGCGGCGTCGGCGTTCTGGACAAGGCAGCCCTTGTCCTGAGCGCCCTGGAGTCCGGTCCGGCCACCCTCGCGGGGCTGGTCACCGCGACCGGACTGGCACGACCCACGGCCCACCGGCTGGCCGTGGCATTGGAACACCACCGGATGGTGGCGCGCGACATGCAGGGACGTTTCATTCTCGGTCCCCGGCTCGCGGAACTGGCGGCGGCGGCCGGTGAGGACCGTCTCCTCGCGACGGCCGGCCCGGTGCTCACCCACCTCCGTGACGTCACCGGCGAGAGCGCCCAGCTCTACCGCCGCCAGGGCGACATGCGCATCTGCGTCGCCGCGGCGGAACGCCTGTCCGGCCTGCGGGACACCGTCCCGGTCGGCTCGACGCTCACGATGAAGGCCGGCTCCTCGGCGCAGATCCTGATGGCGTGGGAGGAGCCCGAGCGCCTCCACCGCGGCCTGCAGGGCGCCCGCTTCACGGCGACGGCCCTGTCGGGCGTGCGCCGCCGCGGCTGGGCCCAGTCGATCGGCGAGCGCGAGCCGGGCGTGGCCTCGGTCTCCGCCCCGGTGCGCGGCCCCTCCAACCGCGTGGTCGCGGCCGTCTCCGTCTCCGGCCCCATCGAGCGCCTGACCCGCCACCCCGGGCGGATGCACGCCCAGGCCGTCATCGACGCGGCGTCCCGCCTCTCCGAGGCCCTGCGCCGCTCGGGCTGACCCCGCCCGTCCGGCAGCGTCCACCGGGAGAGACCGGCCTCAACGCCGCGGCAGGCCTCCCCTGACGGACCACCGCCCCCTTCCCGAGGGCGCGGGGACTGCGCGAGCATCCCCCCACTTCCCGCGCCCACGCCTTCCGGGACCCGGCCCCCGTTCAGCCGCCCAGGCCCTCAAGAACGCCAGGCGAAGCGCTCCTTGGCATAGCGCCCGCGCCGCTCCAGCGGCACCTCACCGTGCGCGGCCGCCAGCCCGAACGCCGGCATGTCCCCGTAGACAGCCTCGTACCCTCCCTCCGGCACGACGTACGTCTCGTGCCAGATCCCCACGTGACCGCGCACCTTCCCGGCCCGTTCGAGGCGGTTGATCCTCGCCCAGGCCCGGTGGTGGAAGGCGTCGGGCGCGCTCGCGTAGGCGTAGAGCTTCTCCTTGGACTCCCAGTACTGGACGACGTAGTACGTCCTCGGCGAGGCCGTGAGCAGCACCCGGGACAGCAGCCCCCGCTCCGGTTCCTTCTTCAGGTCGGCGAGCATCCGGAACATCGCGAGCATCACCGGCAGCCACTGGTGCACCGCCCGGAAGCGGTTGATCCGCATGCCGATCAGCAGGACGACGACGTCTCCGCGGGCGTCGGCGGTGGTACGACGTGGACTGACACGTTTCTCGGCCATGCTTGGATAGTGACGTTATCCGATGAAGGGCGCAAGGCATGCGGTTGTCCGAACTGAGCGAGCGGAGCGGCGTCTCGACCGCGACGATCAAGTACTACCTGCGCGAGGGGCTGCTGCCGGCCGGCCGCCAGGTGAACGCGACGACCGCGGAGTACGACGAGGAACACCTGCGACGGCTGCGGCTGGTCCGGGCCATGACCCAGGTCGGCCGGGTCCCGGTGGCGACGGTGCGCGAGGTGCTCCGGCACGTGGACGACGAGTCCCTGGGCCGCACGGTCCGCCTCGGCGCGGCCGTGTGGGCGCTGCCCCAGGCGCCCGAGCCGGACGAGGAGGACGAGTACGTCCGTGCGGCACACCGGGAGGTCACGGCCCTCCTCGACCGGCTCGGCTGGCACCACGCCAAGTCGCTGTCGGCCCTGTCACCCGCGTACCGCTCACTGGTCACGGCGGTGGCCGCGTTCCGGCGGCTCGGCTACGACTGGGGGGCCGAACAGCTCGCGCCGTACGCCGAGTTGATGCACCGCACGGCTGTCCTGGACCTGGACAACATGGAGACGCACCCCGCCGAGGCCGAGCAGGTCGAGTTCGCGGTCCTGGGAGCGATCCTCAACGAGCCGGCGCTGCGGGCGCTGCACCGGCTGGCCCAGGAGGAGGAGTCGACGCGGCGGTACGGCCTCGACTGACGGGCGCCGGACGCGACGAAGGCCCTCCGCCGAAGCGGAGGGCCTTGCCATCGGGTACCCCCGACCGGATTCGAACCGGCGCTACCGCCTTGAGAGGGCGGCGTGCTAGGCCGCTACACAACGGGGGCATGGACACTGCGTTTCCGCAGGTCCGAGCTGGTCTACCTGGACTCGAACCAAGACTAACTGAACCAGAATCAGTCGTGCTGCCAATTACACCATAGACCAATGTGGTTTAGACCAGTCAGTACCCCCGACCGGATTCGAACCGGCGCTACCGCCTTGAGAGGGCGGCGTGCTAGGCCGCTACACAACGGGGGCCCTAGCGATTCCGGACGGACCGGAACCAGTACCCCCGACCGGATTCGAACCGGCGCTACTGCCTTGAGAGGGCAGCGTGCTAGGCCGCTACACAACGGGGGCTTTGCAGATGAGCTCTGCGAGCTGGCCTACCTGGACTCGAACCAAGACTAACTGAACCAGAATCAGTCGTGCTGCCAATTACACCATAGGCCACTGGAACGCAAGCCCCGAAGGGGATCTCGTTCTAGTTCGCTCCCCCGGGTTTCCGGCCTCTCGGCCCGCTCCCCGGCGGCGCAGGAAGAACATTACCCGAAGGTGGACGGGGCTCCAAAACGGGTATCCGCGCCGAGCAGCGCGGGCAGTTCGGACAGGGACTCGATCCGGTGCCCGCCGGGCACCACGGCGGCGCTCGCGGGGCCGCCGCGGCGGTCGATCCACACCGAGAGCAGACCGGCCTCCGCGGCACCGCGCCCGTCGATCTCCGGGTGGTCGCCGACGTACGCCACCTGGTGCGGAGGCAGGTCCATGGCCTCGCAGGCCGCGAGGAATGCGCCGGCCTCGGGCTTGGAGACCCCCAGTTCGGCGGCGCACAGGATCGTCTCGAAGCGGTCGTGGACGGCCAGGACGCGCAGCTTGCGGTCCTGCACGGTGAGGCTGGAGTTGGACAGCACCGCGTGCCGGTGGCTGCCGGCGAGGGCGTCGAGGACGGGCAGCACGTCCGGGAAGAGGCTCCAGGCGGACTCGTAGTGCGCGACGTAGCGCCGGAACCACGCGTCGGCCTCGTCGTCGGTCAGAGCGGCGTCCAGGAAGACGCGGACCCGGTCCCGGCGCTGTCCCTCGAAGCTGGTCTCGCCGGCCGCGAACCGGGCCCACTGCCGGTCGGTGACCTCGCGCCACCGCGCGAGCGCCTGCTCGGCGGTGCCGTACCGGTCGAGCAGGCCCTCGGCGACGAGCTGCGCGCGCATGCCCTCCCGGTCCGCGGTCGAGTAGTCGAAGAGGGTGTCGTCCACGTCCCAGACCACGGCTCGGATGCTCATGACCCGACGGTATCCCCTGGTGGCGGAGCGTGTCCGGGGAACGGCGAAGGGGCGGCACCCGGTCCGAGGTCCGGGCGCCGCCCCTCACGCGCGCGTGCCTACGCGGTCAGCTTCGCCAGGGCCGCGTCGACGCGGACCAGCGCCTTCTCCTTGCCCAGGACCTCCAGGGACTCGAAGAGGGGCAGCCCGACGGTGCGGCCGGTGACGGCCACCCGGACCGGGGCCTGGGCCTTGCCGAGCTTGAGGCCGTGGGCCTCGCCGGCGGCCAGGACGGCTTCCTTCAGGGACTCCGGGGACGTCCAGTCGGCCGCGTCCAGCTTTTCCCGGGCGGTGCGCAGCAGGGCGTCCGAGCCCTCCTTCATCGCCTTGTTCCAGCTCGCCTCGTCGAAGACGGGCTCCGGCAGGAACAGGAAGTCCACGTTGTCGGTGATCTCCGACAGGACCTTGAGCCGGGTCTGCGCGTGCGGCGCGACGGCCTGCCACCTGGCCTCGTCGAAGTCCTCCGGCGCCCAGGGGGCGAACGGCGGCTTGAGCCAGGGCCGGCAGCGCTCCGCGAAGTCCTTCGCGTCGAGCAGCCGGATGTGGTCGCCGTTGATCGCCTCGCACTTCTTGAGGTCGAAGCGGGCCGGGTTGGGGTTGACGTCCGCGACGTCGAAGGCCGCGACCATCTCGTCCATCGTGAAGATGTCCTGGTCGGCCGAGAGCGACCAGCCGAGGAGGGAGAGGTAGTTGAGCAGGCCCTCGGGCAGGAAGCCCTGCTCGCGGTAGAGGTTCAGCGACGACTGGGGGTCGCGCTTGGAGAGCTTCTTGTTGCCCTCGCCCATGACGTAGGGCAGGTGGCCGAAGCGGGGGATCTCCCGGGCCACGCCCAGCTCGATCAGCGCCTTGTACAGGGCGATCTGGCGGGGGGTGGAGGAGAGCAGGTCCTCGCCGCGCAGGACGTGGGTGATCTCCATCAGGGCGTCGTCGACCGGGTTGACCAGGGTGTAGAGCGGGGCGCCGTTGGCGCGCACGATGCCGTAGTCCGGCACGTTCTCCGGGGTGAAGGTCAGCTCGCCGCGGACCAGGTCGGTGAAGGTGATCGCCTCGTCGGGCATCCGGAAGCGGACGATGGGCGCACGGCCCTGCGCCCGGTAGGCCTCGACCTGCTCGGCGCTCAGGTCACGGCAGTGGCCGTCGTAGCCGGACGGCCTGCCGGCGGCGCGGGCGGCCTCGCGGCGGGTGTCCAGCTCCTCCTGGGAGCAGTAGCAGTGATAGGCGTGGCCGGCGTCCAGGAGCCTGGTCGCGACGTCCTTGTAGAGGTCCATGCGCTGCGACTGGCGGTAGGGCGCGTGCGGGCCGCCGACCTCGGGGCCCTCGTCCCAGTCGAAGCCGAGCCAGCGCATCGAGTCGAGCAGCTGGCCGTAGGACTCCTCCGAGTCGCGGGCGGCGTCGGTGTCCTCGATGCGGAAGACCAGGGTGCCGCCGTGGTGCCGGGCGAACGCCCAGTTGAACAGGGCGGTGCGGACCAGGCCCACATGGGGGTTACCGGTGGGCGAGGGACAGAAACGGACGCGTACGGGGGAGCCGGGTGCGCTAGCCACGCTTGACAACCTTGTTGGTGAGAGTGCCGATGCCTTCGATGGTGACGGCGACCTCGTCGCCGACAGTCAGGGGGCCGACCCCAGCCGGGGTGCCCGTGAGGATCACGTCGCCGGGGAGCAGCGTCATGGCCTCGGTGATGTTGACGACCAGGTCCTCGATGGAGTGGATCATCTCGCTGGTACGGCCGAGCTGACGCTGTTCGCCGTTGACCGTGAGCTGGACGGTCAGGTCGGCGGCGGCCGTGACGTCCAGGCCGGTCTCGACCCAGGGGCCGAGCGGGCAGGAGGTGTCGAAGCCCTTGGCCCGCGCCCACTGCTTCTCGCGCCGCTGCACGTCGCGGGCGGTGACGTCGTTGGCGCAGGTGTAGCCGAAGATCACGTCCTTGACGCGCTCGCGCGGGACCTCCCGGCACATGCGGCCGATGACGACGGCGAGTTCCGCCTCGTGGTGGAGCTCGGAGGAGAACGCCGGGTACTGGATGTCGTCGCCGGGGCCGATCACCGACGTGGACGGCTTGAAGAAGGCGAACGGGGCGTCCGGCACCTCGTTGCCCAGCTCGCGCGCGTGCTCGGCGTAGTTGCGGCCGAAGGCCACGACCTTGTTGGGCAGCACGGGCGGGAGGAGCCGGACCTTGCTCAGCGGCACCTTGGTGCCGGAGAGCTCGTGGTCCGCGAACGGGATGCCCTTGATGATGTCGAGGACGAGCTCGTCCGGCTTGTCGCCCTCGACCGCGCCGAAGGCGACGTTCCCGTCGATGGAGAACCTGGCGATGCGCACGGGTTGGTTGGCCCCTTGACTGAAGCGGCTGGAGTCTGACGCTCCAGGCTAACGCGGAAGGGCGTCCCCGGCCGGGGACGCCCTTGACATCCATGGCGGGCCGCCCTGAACATACGGCGGCTCTCGCCCGTACTACTGCGCGGAGGCGCCGACCGGAACCTCCATCAGCACGGTGCGACGGGGGTTGGCGGTCTGATTGGGCAGTTCGACGGAGTGCTCCGGCAGCTGCGGGGTCTGCAGCTCGTCGGCGTCCTTCAGGTGCGCCAGCGTGGTGCGTCGCGGGTTGGCGATCTTGTGGAACATCGGCGTCGTCTTCACTGTTGTAGTGGCCCTGTTCGTGTCGGGGCGCCCGCGCGGGTACGGAATCGCCCTCACGCGGGCACGGCTTGTCGGATTTGCCGTACCTGTAAAGCGACAGGCTAGACAGCGCATTCCCCGCGAACGGCACGGGGTGCCAGGGACGGCGTGTGAGTTTGCTCACGGATCCAGACTCAAACCGGTCAATTCAGACTCGCTCCCGAGTGCCGCGAAACGGACATTCTCCCCCTGAAGCTGCCATTCCGCTCCTGATCATGGCGACTGGGACACTCGGCACCCCTCACCGGTACGTCCCACTCTGTCCGATATAGCGATGATCCTTTTCTACGTCCGGTGACCCGGCCCTCACGTGCTGTCACGGATGTCACAACCTGACCAACCAGCCTTGTTGGAGATCCTGCACTGTGCTGGAATCTCACGGACCGCCGCGGGATCGAACCGGCGCGCATGGGGCGCACAGCAGCGCCGAGCGGCGGCGGGAAGGGGGAGCCAGCGCCGGTCACTCACGACCACCCGGGGGGCGTATTCAGGGCGCCCCTCACGACGCCGACACCGTCTTTCCGTTCACCCGGGAAGGCGCCTGGTCCAGAGGTTGCGACGCTAGTGCAGGGACGTTTCAAGAGGGATGGCAGCGCTTCGGCGGAGCCGGAGCCGCACGGCGGGACTGGCCCGATGGCCGGCAGCTCCTCGCCCCAGCACGCCCAGAACCAGGGCCCGTCCGGTGACGGTGCGGAGCGTTCCGGGCGCCCCGGCCCGAACGCCTCCTCGGCACCCGCGGGTCCCCCGCCCGCGACCGGGCCGGGCAAGGCCCCCCAGGGCGCGGGCGACCCCGGCCCCCGTGTGGCCCTGCGCAACTGGCGCATCTCCACACGACTGGTGGCGCTGCTGACGCTGCCCGTGGTCGCGGCCACCACGCTGGGCGCGGTCCGTATCAACCAGTCCATGGACGACATCGAGCAGCTCGACAACATGAAGCTGCTGACGGCCATGACCAAGCAGGCCACCGAGCTGGCCGCCAAGCTCCAGGAGGAGCGCGACGAGTCCGCCGGTGTGCTGGCGCACGGCTCGCGCGTGGCGGACATCAAGGGCCAGCGGGACGCCACCGACCGAGCCCTGACGACCTTCGTCGACGCCTCGGAGAAGATCGACGCCTCCAGCAAGAACGGCAACCTCCAGGGTGTCCGCGACAACCTGGTCGGCCTGGTCAGCGACCTCGGCTCCCTCGCCAAGATCCGCAAGTCGGCCTACACCGCCGAGGGCAACTCCATGCAGACGGTGGAGGGGTACCACCGTCTGATCAGCCGGCTCCTCGACCTCTCGCAGGACATGGCCGAGGCCACCTCCAACCCCGAGATGATCCAGCGCACCCGCGCCCTGGCGGCCTTCTCGTCCGCCAAGGAGTACGCGTCGATGCAGCGCGCGGTCCTCGCGGCGGCCCTGCCCACCAGCAACACCTCCTACGGCAACCTCTCCGACAACGACCGGACCTACGGCGAGATGGCCCTGGAGAGCCAGGACTCGCAGATCGCCATCTTCCGGAGCATCTACGGCGACGAGGGCGCCGAGGAACTGCTGCGCACGATCGAGCAGGGCAACACCACGATCGAGCAGGCCGACACCTACGCGACCCGCGCCTTCGCCTCCAAGACCGGTCTGCAGTCGCTGGAGAAGCGCTCCTACCGGGACTGGCTGGACGCCAGCACCACCAAGATCCGGCAGATGGCGAACATCGAGCGCACGCTGCTGGAGGACATGGAGCAGAAGGCGCGCGAGCTGCGCGCCGAGTCCGAGCGCGACGCGATCATCTCCGGTGCGCTGATCCTGCTCGTCCTCGGTATCTCGCTGGTCGGCGCTTTCATCGTGGCCCGGTCCATGATCCGCTCGCTGCGCCGGCTGCAGGAGACCGCGACCAAGGTCGCCTCGGACCGCCTGCCCGAGCTGGTCAAGCAGCTGTCCGAGGCCGACCCGCAGGACGTGGACACCTCCGTGGAGTCGGTCGGTGTGCACTCCCGGGACGAGATCGGCCAGGTGGCCGCGGCCTTCGACGACGTGCACCGCGAGGCGGTCCGCCTCGCCGCCGAGCAGGCCCTGCTGCGGGGCAACGTCAACGCGATGTTCACCAACCTCTCGCGCCGCTCCCAGGGTCTGATCCAGCGCCAGCTGTCGCTGATCTCCGAACTGGAGTCCCGCGAGGCCGACCCGGACCAGCTGTCCTCGCTGTTCAAGCTCGACCACCTCGCGACCCGCATGCGCCGTAACGGTGAGAACCTCCTCGTCCTCGCCGGTGAGGAGCCGGGCCGCCGGTGGACCCGCCCGGTCCCGCTGGTCGACGTGCTCCGTGCCGCCGCCTCCGAGGTGGAGCAGTACGAGCGCATCGAGCTGGCGTCCGTGCCGACCACCGAGGTGGCCGGCCGGGTCGTCAACGACCTCGTGCACCTGCTCGCCGAGCTGCTGGAGAACGCCACCTCGTTCTCCTCGCCGCAGACCAAGGTCAAGGTCACCGGTCACGCACTGCCCGACGGCCGGGTGCTGATCGAGATCCACGACACCGGTATCGGCCTCTCCCCCGAGGACCTCGCGGCGATCAACGAGCGGCTCGCCTCGCCGCCCACCGTGGACGTCTCCGTCTCCCGCCGCATGGGCCTCTTCGTGGTCGGTCGTCTGTCCCAGCGGCACGGCATCCGCATCCAGCTGCGCCCGTCCGACTCCGGCGGCACGACCGCGCTGGTCATGCTGCCCGTCGATGTCGCCCAGGGCGGCAAGAAGCCGCAGCCCAAGCCCGGCCAGGGCATGGGTGGCTCGGGCGGTCCGGCCGCCGCGCAGGCCGCCGCGGGCGCGGCGGCCGCCCGCCGCCAGAGCGGTGCCCTCGGTGGCGGCCAGGGCGCGCCCGGCGGTGCGCTGGGCGGTGCGCCGGCCGGCGCCGGTGGCCGCCTCGGTGCCGGGCAGGGCCCGCGGGCCGCGCTGCCCGGTGTGGGCCAGGACGGCCGCCCGGGTGCGCCGGGCGGTGCGCGCGGACCTCAGCAGGGCCAGCAGGGCCGGCCTCCGGCCGGCGCCGGCGCCGGTGCGTTCGGCCAGGGGCCGGGCGCCCCGCAGGGACTTCAGTCGGCGGGCACGGGCGGCTTCGACGGCCAGGGCCGGGACGCCTTCGGTGGCGCTTCCCGCGGCCCGGTGCCGCCGCAGCGCACCGGTGAGGACGCCGAGCAGGGCGGCGGGCGCCGTGCGCGTCGGCCGCAGCTGCCCGGCAGTGCCCCGCGCGGCGGTCCGCGCGCCGAGCTGCCGGGCGGCAACCCGCAGCCTCGGGTGACCGGCTGGGGCGACGAGAACGCCCAGCCGCAGGTTCCGCGCTCCCCGCTGGACGGGCCGCGCGGCCACGACGAGCCGGACGCCGCCGCCACCTCGCAGCTGCCGCGTCCGGACGACCGGCAGGGCCCCGGCTCCACGGCGGAGATACCGGCGGTCCCGCGGATGGACGAACGCCAGGCGTCCTCGGCCGACTTCGCGCGCTCCGGCGCGGACGGCTCGCAGCACACCGGTCAGTTCGCCGGCCCCGCGACGAACGGCCGACAGGACACCGGCCGGTACGAGCGGCCCGCGGACCGTCAGGACACCGGCCAGTACGCGCTTCCCGGTACGCCGGAACGGCAGGACACCGGCCAGTACCAGCGGCCGGGTGCCGACGGTCCCCAGGACACCGGCCAGTACCAGCGGCCGGGTGCCGGCGGCCCCCAGGACACCGGCCAGTTCCCGGCACCCGCGCGGCAGCAGGACGACTTCCTGAGGCCCGACGTCTTCGGCGCACCCGGCGGCCAGAACGCGCCGGCGAGCCCGGACCGGTTCGCCGCGCAGCCGTACGACAACGGCTCCACCGGTCAGTTCCCGGCCGCGGGCCAGGACGGCTCGGGTACCGGCCAGTACGCGCTGCCCGGCCGCCAGGACGCGTCCGCCACGGGCCAGTTCGAGCGGCCCCAGGGCGGCGGTTACGGCGGCCGACAGGAGCCGGAGGCGCTGCCGCCGGCCACGAGCGCGGGCGACGGCCGTACGCCCCTGTACGACACGCTGGAGACCAACTGGTTCCACGGCGGCGCGCAGGGCGGCCAGACCCCGGCCGAGCAGCAGCCGCAGGCTCCGCAGTCTCCCGCTCCGCAGTCCTCCGGGCCGCAGTCCTCCGGGCCCCAGCGGCCGGGTTCCGCGGCCTGGCGGACCTCGCCCAACGACGAGCTGGTACGGCAGGCCGAGCGGGTCCGCCAGCCGGCCGCGGGCGGGGTCACCACCTCCGGCCTGCCGCGCCGGGTACCCCGGGCCAACCTCGTCCCGGGCACGGCTCAGCAGCAACAGCACCAAGCCGGTCCGCAGGTCTCGCGCGCGCCTGACGACGTGCGCGGACGGCTGACCAATCTCCGTCGGGGCATCGCCCAGGGTCGTCAGGCCGGCAACGGCCAGACGGGCAGCCACCAGAGCCCCACTCACCAGCAGGAGCGTTAGTTGAGCCAGATGAGCCAGGCGGCACAGAACCTGAACTGGTTGATCACGAACTTCGTGGACAACACCCCGGGGGTGTCCCACACCGTCGTGGTGTCCGCCGACGGTCTCCTGCTTGCGATGTCCGAGGGCTTCCCGCGCGACCGCGCGGACCAGCTCGCGGCGGTCGCGTCCGGGCTGACCTCGCTGACGGCGGGCGCCTCCCGGATCTTCGAGGGCGGCACCGTGGCGCAGACGGTCGTCGAGATGGAGCGGGGATTCCTCTTCCTCATGTCCGTCTCCGACGGCTCCTCGCTCGCCGTCCTCGCCCACCCCGAATGCGACATCGGCCTCGTCGGCTACGAGATGGCACTGCTGGTCGACCGCGCGGGCGCCGTGCTCACGCCGGACCTGCGCGCCGAACTGCAAGGCAGTCTGCTTCACTGACCGCCCGGATCCAACCCACGTCACACAATCACCGTCCGGCCGCCACAGTCCCCCCACCGGCCCCGTCAGACGGCACGACTGACCGACTTGCTGTCCCGCCCGGAGGATTCATGACCCCGCCCACCGCCCATCATGATCCGTACGCCGAGTCGTACGGGGACGAGGGCGACCAGCCGCTGGTGCGTCCGTACGCGATGACCGGTGGCCGGACCCGGCCGCGCTACCAGCTCGCGATCGAGGCGCTGATCAGCACGACGGCCGACCCGGCAGCGCTCATGGGGCTGCTCCCCGAGCACCAGCGCATCTGCCACCTGTGCCGTGAGGTGAAGTCGGTGGCCGAGGTGTCGGCGCTGCTTGCCATGCCGCTCGGTGTGGCCCGGATCCTGGTCGCGGACCTCGCCGAGGCCGGCCTGGTCGCCATCCACCAGCCGGGTGGCGACGAGAACAACGGCGGCGCACCGGACGTGACGCTGCTCGAAAGGGTGCTCAGTGGACTTCGCAAGCTCTGACGGGGGCCGGGCCACCACCTCCGCCAAGATCGTGGTGGCGGGTGGCTTCGGTGTCGGCAAGACCACGTTCGTGGGCGCCGTCTCGGAGATCAACCCGCTGCGCACAGAGGCCGTGATGACATCCGCGTCGGCGGGTATCGACGACCTCACCCACACCGGGGACAAGACCACCACCACGGTGGCCATGGACTTCGGCCGCATCACCCTGGACCAGGACCTGATCCTTTACCTGTTCGGCACCCCCGGCCAGGACCGCTTCTGGTTCATGTGGGACGACCTGGTGCGCGGCGCGATCGGCGCGGTGGTGCTCGTGGACACCCGGCGCCTG
Source organism: Streptomyces sp. bgisy159 (assembly GCF_057707805.1). NCBI lineage: Bacteria > Bacillati > Actinomycetota > Actinomycetes > Kitasatosporales > Streptomycetaceae > Streptomyces > Streptomyces sp. bgisy159. The sequence continues at coordinate 129,855 of NZ_JBYIQX010000020.1, forward strand.
GCCGACTGCTTCCCCGCGGTCGACTACTTCGAGAACAGCGGCCTGCCGTTCGTCATCGCCCTCAACGGCTTCGACGGACAGCAGCCGTACTCGCCCGACGAGGTCCGCGAGGCCCTGCAGATCGGGCCGGACACCCCGATCATCACGACCGACGCCCGCCACCGCGCGGACGCCAAGAGTGCGCTGATCACGCTGGTGGAGCACGCCCTGATGGCCCGCCTGCGGTAGGGATCAAGTGGTCCCTCGTGTACGGCAGTTGCCGTAGACCTCCAGGAGCCGGCTGTGGCCTTTGACACGGCCGGCTCCGGTGTTCATAACGTTTCGGCAGAGGAATCGGCCGATGCCGCCACACCGCGCGGTCGGTCGGTCTCGCTGTGCGTACGAAGGCCCCGTCTTTTGGCGGGGCTCGCTCTTTATGACCGTTTTATCTGGGGCTTACATCACATGGAACCAGCTCATCCCACTGTTTGGAAGAGACCTGGTTGACGTGCTGGAATGCCTGAACTGCCCAATAGTCAATGACGTACACATGGTCGATGGCTGATCGGGCTCTGAGAAACCGCGGCACGACGTAGGTGCCGACCGCCGAGAGGTTGTTGGTCGAGTGAGGCGAAGCAAGAACAGTCCCGAGCCGACGGCCCGGGGCAACTTCACCCCGCCGCCGCGCGGAGCGGCGCCCGCCCCTGGGTCCGGCTCGGAGCCCGCGGCCGCACCCGAGAAGAGCGGCGGCAGATTCGCCCCGCGCAACTGGCGGGTGCCCACCCGGCTGAACGCGATCCTGCTCATACCCGTGCTGGTCGGCCTCGTCATGGGCGGCTTCCAGGTCAAGAACTCGATCGACACCTGGCAGGAGGCCGAGGACGCGGAGAAGACCGCGCGCCTGGTCCGCGCCGCCCTCACCTACGCCGACGCCCTCTACAACGAGCGGGACTCCACGGCCGCGCCGCTGCTGAAGGGCAACGGCACGGAGGACGAGACCGTCAAGACGGCCCGGGCCGCCACCGACAAGGCCGCCGACGCCTTCGACGCGGCCGCCCAGGACATGCCGGACAAGCCGGGCCTGGAACGCCGGCTGAAGCTGTTCCGCGAGGCGGAGCCGAAGCTGCAGACGCTGCGCAGCGCCGCCTACACCACCAACCTCAAGGGCGTGCAGACCGAGGAAGGCTACGTCCAGATCTCCCACCCGCTGACCGAGTTCGCCAACGAACTCGGCCTCGGCACCGGCAACATCACCTCCTACGGCCGTACCGTCTACGCGATCACGCTGACCAAGAGCGCGCTTTCACTGGAGCGCTCCATCGGCACCCACCTGCTGGTCAACCCGGGTCCGAGTGCGACCGACCTGGCCAAGCAGCGGGTCGCGCTGAGCTCGTACGCCTACCTGGAGCGGATCGCCGTCGAGGAGTACATCGGCGGTGGCACCGAGGCCGACGCACAGCGGCTGCAGAACGCCCAGGCGGACATCAAGTCCAAGGCGGACGCCCTGGCCAAGGAGGCCGCGGCCAAGAACCCGGACTACGTCGCCCCGCCGTCCGACCCCACCGTCATGGTCGCCGGCATCTCCGGCCTGACCAGCACCGACTCCTCGGAGCGGGCCGCGCTCGCCGAACGGGGCATCACGCCCGAGAACTGGTGGGCGGTCACCACCCTGAAGTACGACGCCTACCGCCAGATCGAGTCGGACATGGCCGACCGGGCGGTGAGCGAGGCCTCCGACATCGCCTCCGAGGCCAAGACCGACGCCATCATCACCGGTGCCGCCGTCGTGGTGGCCCTGCTCGTCGCGTTCATCCTGGCCGGCGCCGTCGCGCGGCAGATGAGCCGCTCGATGCGCCAGCTGCGCAACGCGGCCTTCGGCATCGCCGAGCAGCGCCTGCCGATGCTGGTCGACCAGCTCTCGCGCACCGACCCCGGCCGGGTGGACACCCGGGTCGCCCCGATCCCGATCACCACCCGGGACGAGATCGGCGAGGTCGCGCGCGCCTTCGACCAGGTGCACCGCGAGGCCGTCCGGCTCGCCTCCGAGCAGGCCCTGCTGCGGGGCAACATCAACGCGATCTTCACCAACCTCTCGCGCCGCAACCAGTCGCTGATCGAGGGCCAGCTGACCCTGATCACCGATCTGGAGAACAACGAGGCGGACCCGGACCAGCTGGAGAACCTCTTCAGGCTGGACCACCTCGCCACCCGTATGCGACGCAACGGCGAGAACCTCCTGGTCCTCGCCGGCGAGGAGCCCGGCCGCCGCTGGGACCAGCCGGTCCCGCTGGTCGACGTGTTGCGGGCCGCCTCCTCCGAGGTGGAGCAGTACGAGCGCATCGAGCTGCAGGGCGTCCCCGAGGCCGAGATCCACGGCCGCGCGGTCACCGACCTGGTGCACCTGCTCGCCGAGCTGCTGGAGAACGCGACGACGTTCTCCTCGCCCCAGACCAAGGTCCGCGTCACCGCGACCCGGCTGCCCGACGGCCGCGTGATGATCGAGATCCACGACAAGGGCATCGGCCTGACCGCCGAGGACTTCGCGGAGATCAACCACAAGCTGGCCAACCCGCCGACCGTGGACGCCGCGATCTCCCAGCGCATGGGCCTGTTCGTGGTGGGCCGGCTCTCCGACCGGCACGGCATCCGCGTCCAGCTGCGTCCCTCCGGTGAGCAGGCCGGCACCACCTCGCTGGTCATGCTGCCGGACGCGATCACCCACGGCGGTGGCGGCGAGCCGCACACGGACCGCGACGAGTTCACCGTCTCGCAGATCATCCCGGAGCAGCAGCAGTACCCCGGCGTCGGCGAGGACTTCGGTCCCCCGATGCGCACGGCCGCCGAACTCGGCTTCGACGACAGCCGCTACGGCGACGTCCCCGACGACATCAGGGACCTGGACCCGGTGGGCCGCTCCCTGATGCGCGAGGAGCGCAAGGCGGCCCTGGAGACCCAGCCGCACGGTCACCCGGACGACCAGCAGGCGCCGGCCGCCCCGGCGGCGTACCCCGAGGGGTACGAGGCGCAGCAGCCCGACTACGAGGGCGCGCACACCGGCTACGACGATGGCGGCAGCGGCTATGGCGAGCAGGCCGCGGGCTACCCGGGCCCGCAGACGTACGAGGAGCCTCAGCAGGCGTCGTACGACGAGCAGCAGTACTACGCGCAGGGCGGCGACGACACCTTCACGTCCGGTGGCGGCTACCCGGAGTCCGGGTATGCGGAGCCCACGCACGAGGAGCGGGCGACGGCCGGTGCGAACCAGGCGGACGGCTTCCCCTCGTACGAGGAGCAGTCCTACCAGGACGACTGGCCGCAGCAGAACGACTACCCGGGTGGCTATGCGGGCGGCTACGCTCCAGGCGGCTCGGAAGCGGAATCCTCGCAGGCCGCTGACGCAGGTGAGCGGGACAGCGTAGGCTTCGACCGTCCGGGACCGGCCCCCTCCGCCGGCCACGAGCTGACCGACGCCGGGCTCCCCCGCCGCGGTTCCTTCGCGGCGGACGGTTCGCACGGCGCCCCGGGGCCCGTGCACCAGGAGGAGTCGGCCCCCGCTTCCGACGGCCACGGCGACAGCTGGCGTTCGGCGAACGACGAGCGCTGGCAGCAGGCCTCGCAGCTGCGGAAGCCGAAGGCGGGCGGGGTCACCTCCTCCGGTCTGCCGCGGCGGGTGCCCAAGGCCAACCTGGTCGAGGGTTCCGCCGAAACCACCCCCCAGGGAGGCCCACAGGTCTCCCGCGCCCCGGAGGACGTCCGGGGCAGGCTGAGCAACCTGCGGCGCGGCGTCCAACGAGGCCGCAACGCAGGCAGTGAAACGAACGGCCAGGGCTTCGGTCCTGACAGCACCTACAACCAGGAGCGTTAGTGTGAGCCCGATGAGCCAGGCGGCACAGAACCTGAACTGGTTGATCACCAACTTCGTGGACAACACCCCGGGGGTGTCCCACACGGTGGTGGTCTCCGCCGACGGACTCCTTCTGGCGATGTCCGAAGGCTTTCCCCGCGACCGCGCCGACCAGCTCGCGGCCGTCGCCTCCGGTCTGACGTCGCTGACGGCAGGCGCCTCCCGGATCTTCGAGGGGGGCAGCGTGAACCAGACGGTTGTGGAGATGGAGCGGGGATTCCTCTTCATCATGTCCATCTCCGACGGTTCGTCGCTCGCCGTCCTCGCCCACCCCGAGGCGGACATCGGCCTCATCGGGTACGAGATGGCTCTTCTGGTGGACCGCGCCGGCACGGTCCTGACGCCCGACCTTCGCGCGGAGCTCCAAGGGAGCCTTCTCAACTGACAGTCGGACGGTGCGTACACGCGTCCCGAGGCCGTAGTGTTTCGGGACGCGGCTCCCACCGGGATGGGTGCCAGGCACAGTCGGAGGAGGAGAGAACGTGGCAACACCCCCAGGCGGTTCGTCGGGTAACTGGTCGTACGGTCCTGGCCAGGGCCGGGGCGACGGCTCCGCGAACCCGTACGACTTCCCCTCCACGCCGAACCAGCGGCAGCCGTACGCGCCCCAGGGTCCGCAGGGCCCCGGGCAGTCTCCGTACGACCAGCCGCACTCGCCGCGCATCCAGCCCGTGCAGCCGCAGCGTCGCACCCCCGAGCCGGCGCCCGCCGGGGCGTCGAACAACCCCCTGGTGCGTCCGTACGCCATGACCGGCGGCCGGACCCGCCCGCGGTACCAGCTCGCCATCGAGGCGCTGGTGCACACCACCGCGGCTCCGCACCAGATGCAGGGCCAACTGCCCGAGCATCAGCGGATCTGCAACCTGTGCCGGGAGATCAAGTCGGTGGCCGAGATCTCGGCCCTGCTGACGATCCCCCTCGGCGTGGCCAGGATCCTCGTCGCCGACTTGGCGGAGGCGGGACTGGTCGCCATCCATCAGCCCGGCGGCGACGAGAACGCCGGTGGCCAGCCAGACGTGACACTGCTCGAAAGGGTGCTCAGTGGACTTCGCAAGCTCTAGCGGAGGGCCGGTTTCTCAGAGTCGCTCCACCACCTCCGCGAAGATCGTGGTGGCGGGCGGCTTCGGCGTGGGCAAGACCACGTTCGTC